>CAZORQ010000129.1:0-1515 GCA_964582285.1 uncultured Thermotogae bacterium | reverse complement strand
CCACACCGGAACCGTCGTCGGGACGGTTTTCAAGGGGACGATCGACGAGGAGACGCTCCCCTAGACCTGTTTAGGGGACGGGGGTAAGCTCGCTATCGAAGTACTTGGTCTCGCTCCACACGGCGTTTGGCATGACATCGAAGGGCTGAACCCCTGCCAGATCGCCGCTCGATTCGCCGCCGCTGTCGTCCGTGTCAATGAAAAAATCGAGGAAGTAGCGGCGGTTGGTGTCGATTTGCTCAAGTGTGGTCAGCCTGGCCCACGCCTGGTTGGCCGTATTGGGATAGCTCTCGAGGGCTGCGGAGACGGTCTCGATCAGCGCTCCGCCGACGTCGTCGAGCACGTCGGCATAGACAGTCTTGCCGTTGTAGACACGCGTGTCGATCACCAGGGCGAACGTCACCCGCTGCTTGCCCGCCGAGACAAGCGTTCCCATCTGGCACGAACACAGAACCAGAAGTCCCCCCACGACGCCGACAATCGCGATCATCCGTGTACGTCTCATCGTTCACCTCCATCCAACCGCAACTCATAAGCCCAGACACATCGCTTGTGCCGGAACCGAAGCGATGGCACAATGAGGGTAGCCTGCGAACGCGAAGGAGGACAAATGGACGCAACCGAGACGCTACTGTCGAGACGCAGCATCCGCAAGTATACAACAGAGCCGGTTTCGGACGAGGCGATCAAGTCGCTGCTTAAAGCGGCGATGGCCGCTCCGTCGGCGGGAAACCAGCAGCCGTGGCACTTCGTCGTGATCCGCGACCGCGCGATCCTCGATGAGATCCCCAAGCGGCATCCCTACGCTCAGATGGTGAAGGATGCGCCGGTGGCGATTGTCGTGTGCGGGGACGCACGGTCGGTGAAGTACAAGGACTACTGGCCGCAGGACTGCGCCGCGGCCAGCGAGAATCTCCTCCTCGCCGCGCACGCAAACAACCTCGGTGCAGTGTGGTGCGGCGTGTACCCCAACGAAGATCGGGTGCACCCGTTCCGGGAACTTCTGGGCATCCCCGACGGCGTCTTCCCGTTCGCCCTGATCGCCCTCGGACACCCGGACGAGGAGAAGCCGCCCGGCGAGCGCTTCGACGCTTCCCGCGTGCACGCCAATCGGTGGACGTAGGCGCACTGGTGGAATGTCAGTTGTTCGCCTGAGAACGGCGTTTCACTGATGTTTGCATTCCTCATTGGCTGAGAGCTTCAGTCAACGGGTTAGACGTGGTTTGATGACACTTGCACTCTGGTGACGGATCCGTATAATGTCAGTTCACAGCTTTTCACAAGTAGGGCCAGCCCGTCGGTTCGGGTTGGAAGGTGAGTTTGAGGCAGTACGCGAAGGAGGCGCGACCGATGAGAGAAGACGACTCCCCAGGTGGAAGCGTGCGGCCACGCCTCGGACAAACTTGCACCTGAACCCTGTCCTGAAGTGGTCAATCTCTAACAGACGATAGAGCAGGCACGGCTTTCCATCCACTGAATCAAAGAGGAGAGATCCGGCTGCCGTTTTACTCTCCC
>CAZORQ010000128.1:0-1561 GCA_964582285.1 uncultured Thermotogae bacterium | reverse complement strand
GTCAGATCTGACCAATCTGTAAGTCTAACAGCAAAGTGACAGTTTGACAAATGCATGGAAAAGATGTACAATACCAGATTGTGAAAAAGCAGGCACCTTGCTCAAAGCGAGCATTCGACCTCACCGATTATAAGCCTCACAGCCGCTTACCCTCGAGTCCGATGAGGAACTCAAAGGCAATCGCACGACGACTCGGTTCCATTGGACCATCTGCTACTCGGATGAACAGCGTATGTCTCCCCTGTCCAGCACGGAAGGACAGAATGCGGGGCCGCTTCGCGTGCATTCTGGTCGCGGACACACTGAGCTGGAATCGATGACGCTCGGCGAACGAAGGCACGTCAGCGGCGGGTGAAGGAGGGATAGACTTGGAAATCAACGATATCAAGGCGATCCGAATTGGGTTGGCCTCCCCGGAACAGATCCGCGAGTGGTCGTACGGAGAAGTCACGAAGCCGGAGACCATCAACTATCGCCGTCTGAGACCCGAGAAGGACGGCCTCTTCTGCGAGGCAATCTTCGGCCCGACCAGAGACTGGCAGTGCTACTGCGGGAAGTACAAGAAGATCCGCTACAAGGGCATTGTCTGCGAGAAGTGCGGCGTGGAAGTAACTCATTCGCGCGTTCGACGCGAGAGGATGGGCCACATCAGCCTGGCAGCCCCTGTGGCGCACATCTGGTACACGCGGCGATCGCCCAGTTACCTGGGACTGTTGCTCAATGTCTCCCAGCGGAACCTGGATCGTGTGCTGTATTTCGCCCAGTACGCCATTACCAACATAGACGAAGATGCCCGCCAGAAGGCTCTCCGCCGCATCGACGAGGAGAAGGATCGGGAGATTGGGCGGATCTCCAAGGCTGCTCAGGAGGAATTGGAGCAGATGAACTCCGCCCTTGCCGAGGAACTCGCTCAAGTTGAGGAACAGACCGAGGCCCTCCAGCAAGCGATGGACGAGAAGCTGGAGCAGTCAACGCAGCCAATCATGCAGGAGGCCGCCGCGCTCCGCGAGAGGCTGGATGCCTTCAAGGGAGAGCAGCTTCCCGACACCCTGGTCTTCAGCCCAACCGATGCGATCATTGCCGAGAAGGGCGACAAGGTTCGGCGCAAACACTACACTCTGCTCAACAGCGTGGTGCAGGATCGCCTCAACGAGATCGAAGCCGGCATCAAAGCAGAGCAAGAGGATCAGATCGCTGCAGTCAAGTCACAGGAAGAACTGGCGAAACTCAAATCAAACCAGTTGCGCGAAGAGTGCCAGACCCAACTGGCTCAGGAGCGGCAGCAGATCGAAGAAAGAGCCAACGAGTCGCGCGACGAGCTTCTGCAGCTTCAAGAGCGGCAACTGCTGAACGAGGCGACCTATCGAGAACTCGAGTCGAGGTGGGGGAAGGTCTTCAGCGCAGGTATGGGCGCGGAAGCCGTCTACGACCTGGTCAAGAAGATGGATCTCGACTCGATGGCGGAGGCACTACGACGTGAGATCCGAATGTCTCGCTCCAAGCAACGTCGCAAGAAGGCGGCCAAGCGGTTGCGCGTTGTCGAAGCGTTTCGTCAGTCGGG
>CAZORQ010000127.1:0-1570 GCA_964582285.1 uncultured Thermotogae bacterium | reverse complement strand
AGGATCCCTTCGGCGATCCTCTGCTGGTACGCGGGATCGACGAGCTTGGACCGCTCCTCAGGGTTTGTGATGTAGCCCACCTCCGTCGAAACGGCCGGCATCTCGGTGCGATGCATGTACGACGCCTGCGCCCGCGTTCCCCGATCCCTCGCACCCGTCGCCTCCACCAGAGCGTCTTGAAGCAGCTCACCGAGCACCCAGCTGTCGTCATCCTGCGGGCGCGTATCGGAGACGATCGTCTCGATTCCGTTAGCATCCGGCGATGTAAACGAGTTGATGTGAACCGAAATGTACATCTCCGCTCCGGCATCTTCGGCGATTTGGATCCGATCCTCGTTGGGAACCTTGATGTCAAGCGTTCGCGTCACCTTCACTGCTAGATTCGGCTCGGCTTCGATCAGCGGCCGTAGCCGCTCGACGATCTGGAGGTTCAGATCCTTCTCCAACACATCGTCAGCCACCGCGCCCGGATCGCGCCCCCCATGCCCCGGATCTAGCGCGATGATGTAGACCGGCTCCGGTTCCGGATCCGGCCCGGATGGACCCGTCAACACCACGACAACAACCGCCGCGGCAATGGCGGCGGCCACCAACAACAGCGTGATGATTCCCCTCTTGGTCATGCAAGCGAGAATACTCGATCGCGCCGTTTCGAGTCCATCTCGGGTTCGCTTTCGCAGCCGGGGCGAGATCCGCTATGCTCACGCCATCGGGGAGGGAGAAACGATGCCTGAAGGGTTCGCGCTCGGCTTGGTACTCTCGACGCTGGCCGGGCTTTCGACGCTAATCGGGGGAGCGCTCGGCACGCTGACCAAGGAGCCAGGGCCGAAGTTTATGGCGCTGACGTTGGGCTTCTCCGGCGGTGTGATGCTCCATGTCTCGTTCGTCGAGTTGCTGCAAGCGGGCGTCGAGTCAGCCGGGTTCGCGCCGGCACATGTTGCGTTCTTTGCCGGCATGCTGGCGATGTTCCTCGTCGACGTCCTGATCCCGCACGACTACATGGCCGAGCACCACCATCCGCGACAGTCCGTCGAGAAGCGCAGACTCCTCCAGACCGGCCTGTTCGTCGCCCTCGGCATCGGCATCCACAACTTCCCCGAAGGGATGGCTTCGTTCGTCGGCGCACTGCAAGACCCGTCGCTCGGAATCGCCATCGCCGTCGCGATCGCGATCCACAACATCCCGGAAGGTCTCGCCGTCGCCGCTCCGATCGTTGCCGCAACCGGAAGTCGGAAGAAGGCATTTGGCTGGGCGGCCCTTTCCGGCCTCGCCGAACCGCTCGGCGCCGTCGCCGCAGCGCTGATCCTGTTCCCGTTCCTGTCCAATGCAATCCTCGGCTACATCCTCGCCGCCGTCGCGGGGATCATGGTGTTCATCACGCTCGACGAGTTGGTCCCCGTCTCTCGATCATTCGGCCACGAACACCTCTCCATCGCCGGCGGCGTCCTCGGCATGGCCGTCATGGCCCTTAGCTTATGGCTGCTCTAGGCAGCCATTTCCATACGCAGTTTGCCTCAGCAGACTGCCACGCAACTCGCGGACTACCAAGCAAGTTGCGAAGCCTCTGGCT
>CAZORQ010000126.1:0-1702 GCA_964582285.1 uncultured Thermotogae bacterium | reverse complement strand
TGAACGGGACGAAGCTGAGCACGACCCAGATCGGGCTGTTCGGGAAGAACATCAGGAGCGAGATAAACTAGAACGGCGCGACAGCGGCGACTTCTATGGTTTTACTCTCGGACGGTCTGCCAAAGTACACTTATCGGCATGGCGTGCAAGTCGTCACCCAGCGGAACCGAGTCGCTTCCGGTGTAGAGGACAACACCTCGCCGGAATCGATCTCCTGCGATGTCCTTGAGGAGTTCAAGCCCGCGGAGATCCTCGCCTCGAACACGCGAGGCCGCCTTCACCTCGATTCCGACAATGTCGCCTGAGGGGCTCTCCAAGACGAGATCGACCTCAGCATGGCTATGTGTTCGGAAGTGGAACATCGATGGCCGCAGCCGGCTCCATGTGATCTGCTTCCGCAACTCCATCGCAACGAAGCACTCCAGCAGATGCCCGTACGCTGTCGCATCCTTCTTGATCTGTGCCTCGTCCAGATCGATCAGGTGTGCAATGAGCCCCGAATCGGCGAGCAGGATCTTCGGTCTCTTCACCAGCCGCTTGGCGCGATTCGACGCCCAGGCAGGAAGTGGGATGAATAGATGGATTGCCTGCAGCAGCGTGAGGTATCGCTTCAACGTTGTCTGTGGGATCCCAACGGCGCCGGCGAGTTCTGCGTAGTTGAGCTGCGTCCCCACCCGCGACGCAAGAAGACGGAGCAGCCGCGGAAGCTCGGTCAGATACTCCAGATTCGCCAGGTCCCGCAGCTCGCGGTGGATCACTGTGGTGATGTATGCCTCAAACCAGGCCGAGCGTCGCGACCGAGTCTTGCGCTGGAGGGCTTCCGGGTAGCCACCGAGTAGGACGCGTTGGGGCAAGTCTTGCCGAGTCACGGACTTGTCGGACGGCGTGACGTGCATGCGGGATGCAAACACGGAATCGACGAACGCTTCGCAGCGGGACCCGATCTCGCCCTGCGAGAAAGGCCAGAGCGTGAGAACCTCCATCCGCCCGGCGAGCGACTCGCTGATCTTGGGAAGCAGGAGCACGTTGGCCGAACCCGTCAACAGAAATCGACCGGGGATTCGCTGGCGATCCACGAGCGTCTTGATCGCTAGCAACACATCCGGCACTCGCTGGACCTCGTCCAGCACGACTGGACCGTCTTGTGCATCGAGGAATCCCAGCGGATCTCGCGCGGCCGCAGCCATCGTGGTTGCATCATCGAACGTGAAATAGGTCGCTGGGTGAGCGCTCTGCGATATCTGCTGCACCAATGTGCTCTTGCCGGTCTGTCTCGCGCCATGCAGGAGAACGACCGGCGTATCGAACAGCGCTTCCAGCACTCGGTCTGTGAGATGTCTCTGGAGAAGAGCCATGTTGCATTCTAGCCATTCAGTGGATGATTTTCAACCACGCCGTGGACGATTTTCAACCGCTAGCGAGGGAGATGAATCGATGACAGGAGAGGCCGGCTTCTTCTTGCGCCCCTACCCCGCCCGGAGCGCTCGCACGATCTCGCGGAGGCGCGGGCGTTTGCCGTACATGAGGAGGTAGATGCGGAGCAGCTTCGCGGCGATCCACAGGCCGCCGAGGACGGAGGCGACGAGGACGGCCATGCTCGCGACCAGTTGCCAGACTGGGACACCGGTGATGCCGAGCCGGAGCATCACCAGGACGGGTGCGGTGAACGGGACGAAGCTGAGCACGACCCAGATCGGGCTGT
>CAZORQ010000125.1:0-1725 GCA_964582285.1 uncultured Thermotogae bacterium | reverse complement strand
TCACTGCATCGGATGCGCTGTCAAGCTCGATCTCCTCGGCCTCCGGCTTCACTTCGTCTGGCCTGCGCGTCTCCTCCATTTCGCATTTCCTCCTTGAATGTGCGTTACAGCATTCTCGCGATGCAGGTGCATTCCGGCAAGACTTCGTGACGACGGTGAGTTCCGGGGACATCTCTGAAAGCGCGCTGTTTGTCAAGGTGAAGTTCTCAGTGCACCTCCTTTGAAAACGACTGCTGCACCATGGTGTCCGGTGAGTCGGAGTCATCTCTTCGCTGTCTAGGCAGCAATAGGTTGTTCGGGTGACGTGTCGCAATCACAAATCGAACCTCTGCTGGTTCATGTCCCCCGTCGCGCTCACGCCTCCCTCGTCGACTCTACCTCTACGCGATCCGTTGAGGGATCGCGATACGGTTCTTGCTTCGTCAGCATCCAGTACGTCGCTTCAGCCAGATGTCGCCCAACCGCTCCGATCGCTTTCGGATGACCTCGTCGACGCTTCACCCTCTCGTACAACCGACTGACATGCTGCTGTGGATGCCGTCGTCGATGCATCATTGTCACGTTGGCGGCTTCCGCGTATGCCCACTTCAAGTAGTGATTGACGTCAGGGCGTGTTCGCCCGTGGCGAGTATGTCCTCCACTGGAATGCACCCTCGGCGTCATCCCGGCATACGAAGCCAGGTGACTGGAGCTCGGAAATCGCCCGACATCACCAACTTCGGTGAGGACGACTACCCCAAGGATGAATGCAACCCCGGGGAGCGTCTTGATGATTCCGAGTGCCGTGATCTCGCCGAACACATTAACCATTCGCCCTTCGAACTCCTCGATCCTCGTCTGGAGGTGATCGAGTTCATCGAGCAGAGACTGCGTTGCATACCGTGTCTGCGAAGGAAGCGCCTCCAAGCACTGACCGAGAATCCTCCGCCCTCGTGCGCCGAACAGATCAGTCACTCCATCTGTCTTCAGCCCGTACTTCGCCAGGTTGGCGTGGATGCGATTCTTCAGTTTTGTACGCTGTCTGACGAGCACCATCCGTGTCCGCGGTAGCTCGCGAGCATCCCGCAGCTCTCGTGGTGGAATCTACACCGTCGGCAGCGTCCCTGATCGCTGAAGCCGATTGATCCCTCGAGCATCCAGCTTGTCGGTCTTGTCGATCGATCCACTCATGAGCTTCGCCCTGCGGGCATTGACCAGCTGCGGCACCATCCCCGCTGCCTCGATCTCGTCGGTGATCCAGTACCAGTTCCCGATCGTCTCCACGGCAACCGGCGATCCCGCTTCGAACTCCTCCAGGAAGCCTCGCAGCGCTCCCCGCGTGTGGTTGATCCGCTGCTCTCGCAGTACCTTCCCCTTCTCGTTCTGCACCAACGCCCACGTGTAGTGCTTGTGGGAATCGAACGCGATACACTGCATCGTGCGCCTCCTTGCGGCGTTGACCGCTCTTTCTTCACCGGCAGCGTACATCACTACCGGCAAAGGAGGCGCGCTTTCATAACATCACATACCCCATTTCGATCCTTGGATTGCGCTTCCCTGTGCTGATTCCGCAACCTCAAGCCTGCGACACGCCTATCCTACCCGAAACGCCTGCACGATCTCGCGGATGCGTGCCCCCTGCCGCAGGGAATCTCTCAGGACTCGCGTTGCATCGTAACTCCTACTCCCCAAGCGACTTGCGTTCGAGTTCCTCCCAGCGGGCGAACAGGCGATCGAGTTCGGCTT
>CAZORQ010000124.1:0-1726 GCA_964582285.1 uncultured Thermotogae bacterium | reverse complement strand
CACGACGTGCATCCGCTCCGCTCGACTCGTGTTCACTCCTCCTCCTCATGCTACATCGCAGATCAGCCTCATGGGCCTTCCGGTCTCGCGAACCTGGCCAGGCACCACACACAGACCACCCGATGCATGCACCAGCGTACTCCATCTCGCTCATTGCATCCCAAACTCACCTACTCCCGCATCGAAACCCAGCACAACTCGCGAGAGAATCTCAGTATGTGTGAACCGCCCCGGTTTTCCCGGAGGCTTCATTGTGTGAGTCCGGCGAGCATCGCCGGAGCCTCCTGATTCTGATAGTGTAGCGCCTCATACTCAGCCGGGGGGATGTCACCAATCGGCCCAAGCAGTCGCCGGTTGTTGAACCAATCCACCCACTTGAGTGTCTCGAACTCCACATGTTCCATGTTACGCCACGGTCCAATGCGATGAATCACCTCCGTCTTGTACAGGCCGATAATGCTTTCGGCCAGCGCGTTGTCGTACGAATCGCCCACGCTGCCTACCGAAGCTTCGATGTCTGCCTCCGCCAGCCGCTCTGTGTACCGAATCGATAGATACTGCACACCCCGATCGCTGTGGTGGATCAGGTTTCCGGTGTCCCCACGGGCGTAGAGCGCTTGATCCAGCGCATCAAGAGCCAGATCGCTTCTCAGCGATCGCGATACACGCCACCCAACGATCCTTCGCGAAAACACATCGATAACAAACGCGACGTAGACGAAGCCAGCCCGGGTCGAGACGTAGGTCAGATCCGCGACCCAAAGCCGATTGGGAGCCGTCGCAGTGAAGTCACGCTCTACCAGGTCCGCTGGATGTACTCCATCTTGCTTGGGAACTGTCGTCTTCGGCCTGCGGCCACGAACGACACCTTGAAGCCCCAGCTTGCCCATCAACCGTTCAACCGTGCAGCGTGCCACCTCGAAGTCCTCTCGGTGCAGCTGCTTCCAGACCTTGTAAGCTCCGTAGACCCTGCGATTCTCGTGCCAGACCCGGTCGATCTCCTCACACAGGACGGCGTCGCGCTGAGCTCGCTTGGGAAGTCTCGAGGGATCTGCCTGACGGGCCTTCTGCTCGTAGTACGTCGACGGGGCAATCGGCATCACAGCGCAGATCGGCTCGACCCCGTAGGCCTCTCGATGCTCGTCGATGAACGATACCATGGTCATGGTCGGCGGTCGAGCTCCGCCTGTGCGAAAAACGCTGACGCTTTGCGCAGAATCTCGTTCGCTCGCCGTAGCTCCCGGTTCTCCCGCTCCAGCTCCTTGATCCGTGTCCTCTCTTCAGTCGTCAGTCCTTCCCGCTGACCCGAATCGATCTCCGTGCGTCTCACCCATCTCCGCAACGCTTCAGTGGAACAGCCGATCTTCTCTGCGATCGACACGATGGCTGCCCACTCGGAGTGGTACTCTTGCTTGTGCTCCAACACCAAGTGAACCGCCCGCTCTCGCACTTCGGGGGAGTACCTTCCTGTTCTTGTCATGACTCCATCCTCCCTACAAAAGCAGTCTCCGGCAATCCCGGGGCGGTTCAGGCATCGTCCCGGTCAAGGTCACCGATGAAGGGGGCCCAATCCAGCCCGGCGATCTGCTCGTCAGTTCGTCCACGTGTGGCCACGCGATGCGGTGGACCGGTGAAGGGCCATGCCCCTGCGCCCTGGTCGGCAAGGCCCTCGAACCAATGACGGATGAGACAGGTGTAATCCTCGTCTTGCTGACAGCACATTAGC
>CAZORQ010000123.1:0-1867 GCA_964582285.1 uncultured Thermotogae bacterium | reverse complement strand
GATGCCTCTCCTTCGGCGAGGAGGAAGAAGGCGGAGCACTACCGATCCCTCGTGCATTCGGCCGACTACGAGAACGCATGGTTCTTAGCCGACGCGTGGTGTGCAGCGTTCGTTCTGCCGAAGACGAGTCTAGGTGATCTGGCCGTGACTCATCGGCGTTTCCGCAACTGGGAGGCCAACCCAAGTAGTGCCAAATTTGATGATCGTGAAGCAGTTCGCGCCATCGCGACAGAGTACCAGTTCTTCCACTGGCATCTCGCGTTTCCAGAGGTGTTTCGGACTCCGAGTGCTGACGAGAACCCAGAGAATGAGCAGTGCGGGTGGTCAGGAGGATTCGATTGTGTGCTGGGGAATCCGCCGTGGGAGAAGATCAACCTGAAACTGGAGGAATATTTTCAGGAACGCCGACCAGAAATCGCAAATGCTCAAACTAAGGCAATTCGCCTCCAGATGTTGGAGAACCTCGCCCAAGACGCCCCTCAGGAGTTCCTCGCTTTCAAGCAAGTTGTGCGCTTCCACGATGGATTGAGCCACTTCCTCAGAGACTCGCTCTCGTATCCGCGAACCGGGCTTAGCCGAATCAACGTATACAGCATCTTCGCGGAGCTTGGAGTTCAACTTCTGGCACGCTCTGGCCGATTGGGGATGCTCTTCCCCACAGGAATAGCGACAGATCGCAACAACAAGAATCTCTTTCTTGGACTTGCTGAAGCAGGACGTTTGATTGGGGTGTTCGATTTTGAGAACAGAAAGGTCTTCTTCCCTGATATCCATGCAAGTTACAGATTCTGTGTTTTCGTTGCTGCAGGTCGTTGGACCGCTGCGGAAGCGAAGTTCGGTTTCTTCCTCGATTCCGCAGATGATGTTCGAAATCCGCACAGAGTCTTCGAGCTAACGGCAGCCGATCTCAGGCTTGTGAGCCCGGAGTCAGGAACGGCGCCGATCTTTCGTGACTCCCGCGAAGCAAGCATCGCAATGTACGCGTACAGGAGGCACGCTGTCCTGAGCAAGTGGGAGGCTGAATTCGGCGCTCCGCAGACGCCATTCAATATGGCCAACGACTCATGCTTCTTCGAGGACTTCTCGGCTCCGCCTTCTCCGGCCCTGCTTCCGCTGCTTGAAGGGAAGTACATCGGCGCATTTAACTGGAGAGCAGCCAGAGAGATCTCGGCAGGGCAGCCCTCCGTAGCTGCAGCGGAAGCTGAGCAACTTGCGGATCCGACGTGGGTTGGCTCTACCCGATACCGAATCAATCGACAGTTAGTCAGCGATCGATACCCTGCGCGTTTCCGCGTTGTGCTCCGCACGATTGCCCGGGCCACGGACCATCGAACAGCAATCGCCGCACTCGCACCTCCGGTAGGAGCGGGGCACACGCTCATCCAGTTTCGAGCGACTGCTGGAGAGTGGGCCTTATTCGTGACAGCGTGCATGAATTCCTTTGCATTCGATTTTCTCGCCAGGGCGAGGATGTCTGGGGCATCCCTCACGCATTGGATTGTCCGCCAGATCCCGATCGCAGCGCCTTCGGGAACCGAAGGGTTACTGCGACGCGGATTCATTGATTGCCGCTCAGCAGAGCTATGCATCACGGACTATGAGGTCTCGGAAGCTGTTGGAGAAGAGATTCCTCTGTTTCTAGGGCCGTACCGCTGGAATCCAAATCGGCGATTCGTGATCCGCTGCGAGCTCGATGCCGCGTTCTTCCATCTCTATCTTGGAACACCGCAGCATTGGAGGGAGAGCAGTTCGAAGGATCTTCTGAGACTCCTTCCCACCCGGAGAGATGCCGTCGAGCACATCATGGAGACCTTCCCGATCGTGAAGCGGAAGGATGAGGCCGAATACGGCGAGTACCGCACCAAGC
>CAZORQ010000122.1:0-1877 GCA_964582285.1 uncultured Thermotogae bacterium | reverse complement strand
AAGGCGGTTGTGGATTGGGTTCTCCGGCGGGCGACGGGTCCTCGCCCGAACCTGTCTGACTGCCTGACATCGATGACCGTCGACGGTCATCCGGGGTTCTGCTAGCAGCGGGGGGTTTCTCATAGATCACCGAGCGGAACTCGCGTTGGGTGAGCTTCGGCTCCGTGTCTGGCGCCTTCTCATGGGCCTCCGCCTTGTCTTCAGCGTAGTCCAGAGCCTTGAAGAACTCGTCGCCCGCGTCCAATGCCTCGGTGAAGAAAACAGGCGTCAGCATCGGGTAGTCGCGGGTCATGCGTTTGCCGGCTTCTCCGCTGCTGTGTCGGGACATCCACCTAGGCGAGGCTATTCGGGGACTTCAAACCTGGCGCTAGATCCCCAGTCGTTCAGTTCGAGCTCCAGGACTGAAGCACGTCGAGCGACCGACGTGACAAGAAACACGATCTTGCCGCAACGAGTGATGCCTGGCGGGACATCTATCGCATCAAGCCGATCCTCATCAGCAAGGTAGTAGTCGACTCCGCTTGCCGTCTCGAAGCGGTATCCATCCGCGTGCAGGTACCAGCCAAGAGGCAGGAAGGAGTTCGTGGACGCCGAGACGTTGGACACGCAGACAGGGACGAGGCAGTAATAGGTGCCCGCATCCTTGACGTGCCTCACTGAGTAGCCGCTGCCGACAGATGTCGTGAATTCCGCGATGGCCGAAGAGGGAACTCGAACGGCGAAGTCGTCCGTGTAGAAGGATGATCCCGGGCGACGCGTGGCGTTGGCTGAGGACGTGGGATTCGACGAACTCGCGGGAGCCGATCCCTGCGGATCCTCCGGGCCAGGTGTGAACGTCCCTGACAGGGCGATGACAAGTACTACCAAGGCGCCCAATGCCCACGGCCAAGCGCGCGCCTTCTTCTCATGATCGTCCGACTGAGGTTGCTGATCGAGTCCCTGCATCAGATGGCCTCCACGCCAGCGCGCTCAGTATACACGAGGGTGTCATTGGCGCGCAGGAACTAGGTGATAGTCACACCACTGAGACGAGTTGGGAATAGAGGAACCGGCTTCGCGCGACGACGTGCGAGTGCGTCTCCACCTTGGGACCAAGCGAGAGGAGCAAGGTCAAGGCCTTACTGAGCAGGCGCTTGCGGTGTGTCCATCGGCCGCTCGGGGTATGGGCAGCCGGCAGTGCCCCATCGATATCGTCCGGCTGGATCTGGCAAGGGCTGAAAGGGGAGGATCAGATGGGTCTTGGCGTGTCTAAGCAGCCAAGGCGGTGCGTGGCGATGGGGCACAAGCGGATGTCAGGCTCCGGGCAAAGCTAGTCGCCGGCAGAGGCGTCCCTCTCCTTCAGGACGTTTGATAGCGCGCGCTTCGCTTCGGGGTAAGGGCGCAGTGCAGTAACGATCGTCTGTCGCAGCTCGATCCACTCCGGATGCATCAGCAGGTTGACCGTGACACCCTTCTCGTCGATCAGCTTCCTGAGGCGTCCCTCGATCTCAATGAATCGGCTGTGCGTGTCGAGGTACTTCCGGAATTCGGCCAAGGACTTCAGGAGTGGCCCGCCTACGAACACCGGCTTGCCCTTGGCGTCGTGCGCGAACAGGCAGTTCGGATCCTTTGCGATGGAGGAGAGCCCATCGATGATTTCTTCAATCAAGCCAGCGCGGCTGGCGAGACTCTCCTGCAGCTCTCGCATGCCCTCGAGTAGCTCATCGGCGCTCCGGGTATCGCGAGCCAGACTTGCCTCGGACGCCTGTGCCATTCGCTTGGCCAAGTGCGCTTGCTTGTGCCGGTGAACGGACGACTTCGAGAGGCCGAACCGGTCCGCTATGTCCCGCTCCGGCTCTCCTCGAAGCAACTGTCTCTCTATCTCATCGCGCTCAGGA
>CAZORQ010000121.1:0-1890 GCA_964582285.1 uncultured Thermotogae bacterium | reverse complement strand
AAGCAACGCCTCTCGCTTGTGTGCTCGTCGTTCGGCCACCAACGGGTTGCGACAGACCACCAGTCGCTCATCAGGGAACTCAGGATGGGTGAACTCGAACAGGTCGCGTTCGTCAAACAGGCCAAGCTCGATCGTCTCATCGTTTAGCAGCTTACGAATCTGTCCGCTCCTCAACGCACTGATCCAGTCGACACCCCCCATCTCCTTGAATCGATCGATCTGCGGCTGTGAGATCATCCCCCGGTCTCCGACCAGCACCAGACGATCGATCCCAAACTGCTCCCTCGCCTTCTGCGCCTGAGCAACAACGGTCGTCGAGTCGGCCGTGTTGCCTAGGAACACGGTGGTCGATACCGGACGGCCTCGCTCATCGGTGAGTAGACCGTAGTTCACCTGGAGTTTCCCCTGCTTCCCGTCTCGGTTGTTCCCCAGCGCCGCCAGAGGACAGCTTTCCCCCTCAAGGTAGCTTGACGTGAGATCGTAGAGTACAAGGCCTCCCTCTCTTAGGTGACGCGCCGCCAGTTTCTTCTCGATCCTCGCCTGACGATCCAGCAGCCAGTCCATGGCTTCGTACAGGTCGTCTTCATTGGCGTCGGCAACGCCCAGATCCTCGGGGAGGGTGGTCGTATGCCACCAGCGCGTGGTTGCCAACTTGCTGTCGGGTCGCAAGATCCGAGCAGCGACCATCGCGACCACCAGATCCCGCTACCGCGATCGCTTGGACGCAATCAACGGCTCAAAGCCCAATCGCTTCATCGCCAGTCGTACGGCCTCCACGTGGCCGTGATGCTTCGAGCCGATCACTTCGAACAGCGAGTCGACCGGCACGAGCTGCTCTCCCTTCAGTGCGCGGCGGAGTGCCTCTACCTGGTCGATGGGGACGTGTGACAGGTTGGCCAGGGTACGCTTCTTGACCTTTTGTCCTTCCCGGTAGGACTCACGCAGGAGGATGGTGGGTTTGGACTTACGGTTGGGGATGATGTGGATGTGCATGCCTAGCATTATGCATACATACTCGCCTTTGTCAAGATCATTCGCAGTACATACATGCCTACAAATCAAGGAACGCATCTCCCTAATGACTAGACCCCATACGGCGTGGCGATCGTTCTGGCTCTGGAACTTCAGCCTAGACAGCAGCCTGACCGCACTAGACGTGGTAGGGCAGGAGCATGAAGAGGGACAACGCTACGTGCCCGAGATGTTGATCTCTGCAGAAGCAATGAAGGCATCCCTTTTGAAGCTCAAGCCCTTGTAGGCTGGTGCCGGCGTGGAGCCCCGGGGGCGGGTCGTTCTCGGAACCGTCAAGGGTAACCTCATGACGTTTGCAAGGATCCAGTGGCGATGATGCTCGAAAGGGCAGGATTCGAGGTGATCGATCTCGGTGTGGAGGTATGCGCAGAAGCATTCGTCGAAGCAGTCAAGACCCGAAAGCCGCACATCCCAGAGATGTCAGCACTGCTTGCGACAGCTATGATGCGGATGCCCGAGGTGATCGAAGCGCTGCGTCAAGCCGAGCTTCGAAACGAAGCAAGAATCATGATCGGCGGAGCTCCCGTAGGCCAGAACTTCGCTAACGGAATCGGTGCGAACGGATACGCGCCCGACGTCGCGGCCGCGGCCAAGCTCGCCGTAAGGCTTCGGGAGGAGTACAAGAGCGCCGTATCGTGCGGCTGGGTCTACAGATGAACAGGCAAAGGAAGCAAGGGAAGGCGATGCGTGCAGCAATCCCAGAGCTTGCATAGCAGGCTCCGACGAGAAGAGCTATCCTCTCTCGCCTCCGTAGGCTGTAGAGCCCGTGCATGTGGTGGATCGAGCGGCTTCCCAAGCCGCCTGCGGGTACGTTCGTCGTGGAGTCCCAGCGACGGCGGCCGAGTCGAAAGGTGAAGC
>CAZORQ010000120.1:0-2053 GCA_964582285.1 uncultured Thermotogae bacterium | reverse complement strand
CTGAACGTGAGACTGAGTCAGGTGTGGTGGCCTCATGTTCCGACCAGGCGTTTGAATCCCCATCGATTCGTCGGCTTGAGGTGCGCATCAGCAAGACTAGCCGACATTGAGGTCCTTGATGAAGGATGACAAAGCTGCCTCGAAGCACTTCCTTCCTTCGATCAGCTCATTCTGTGTTGCGGGCCATTCCTCCTGCTGCAGATAGCGCCCGGACCGATTCTTCGGTATGCTGTCACGATGATGAGCAACGACAACAGTGTGTGCATCGGCCTTGTGGGCGGCGGGTATGCAGGACAACTTCACTGCATGGGCTATCGGAGGGTCGCGGGAGTTTCCGTCACTCTGCGTGCCGTCGCGGACGTAGACTTGAAGAAGGCTCAAGACGTCAAGGAGCGATTCGGGTTCCAGAAGGCCGTTGCGGACTTCCAGGAACTGCTCGACGATCCTGAGATCGACGTCGTGGATATCTGCACTCCGCCCTTCCTCCACGTGGAGATGATCACGCGAGCCTTGCGAGCCAACAAGCACGTCATCTGCGAGAAACCGCTCTCCGGTTACTTCGGAGAAGATGCCGATGAGTCACCTATTGGGACACACGTTCCCAAGAAGAGGATGTACGAGCGCGTCCTGTCTTCACTGGACGGTTTGGCTCGCGAAATCGACCAGGGTCCTGCTCGTTTCTTCTACGCTGAGAACTTCCTCTACGCCCCCGCACTGCGAAGGATCGCCGAGCTTGTCAGAAGGAAGCGGAGCCGCATTCTGTTCATGCACGCCATAATCGCCGTCAAGGGTTCGAGTTCGCCAGTTGCAGGCGAATGGCGAGCCGCCGGAGGTGGTGCACTTGCGAGGAATGGCGTCCACCCTCTGGCGGCGCTTCTCTGGCTCAAGCGTATCGAGGCGGAGACCCGCGGCGAGAAGGTATCGGTTGCGAGCGTACTGGCGGACACGGGGACAACGACGGCAGGGCTCAACGAGCACCAGCATCGCCATATTGCTGCATACCCCGTTGACGTCGAGGACAACGCAGTTGTTGTCTTGACGTTCTCAGATGGCACAAAAGCGTCGGTCGTGGCCTCGGACACAGCCCTCGGGGGCTCGCGCAACCAGCTCCGGGTCTACTCCAACGACAGCGCGTTCGAGTGTAATCTGACACCCACGGACACGCTCGGCACCTACTTTCTGGACGAGGAGGGCATCGAAGATCTGGAACTTGCGGAGATGCTGCCAACGAAAATCGGTTGGAACCGGGCCTTTGTTTCGGACGATATCGTTCGCGGCTACGTGGACGAACTACAGCAGTTCTGCGAGGCCATCGTCTCCGGGAACGAGACTCACTCGGACTTTGAGCTGGCCCATCTCACCACAAAGGTGATCTACGCGGCGTACCAGTCGGCAGAAGAAGGACGAAGGATAGACCTGTGAACGGGGGCGAGGTGAGCGACGAGGACGGAAGGAGGCGTTTCTGTCTCAATCTCTCAACGCTCGATTCGGCTGACCTCGAGACACAACTGCGTGTCGCGCGGGACGCAGGGTTTCACGCGGTGGGTTTGCGGGAGAAACACGTCGCGAGCTACCTCATGTCCGGCGGCAGTCCACTTGGTGTGCGGAAGATGCTCGACGCCCACGGACTTGTGGCGGTGGAGTACGATTTCTTCCCAAACTGGGTCCGTTCGGGCAGCGGCGAGCGCGAGTCGCTCCGGAGGCGCTTCGATCGTTTCTGTGAGGTCGCGGCCGACACGGGATGCGCGATCGTGGTTGCTCCCACGAGCACCGATGACGGAACTGGCGAGCTGGATTGGCAGACAGCCGCCGGCAACCTCCGGTTGATGGCCCGGGTCGCGGCGGCGTACGAACTCACAGTCGGAGTTGAGTTCCTGCCGTGGTCACCGCTTGATACTGTTACAGCGGCCTGGGAGCTGGTTCGCAGGTCCGATTGCGGGAATGCGGCCATCGTTCTGGACACGTTCCACTACTTCGAAGGCCCGAACTCCCTCGATGCACTCTGGAAGGTGCCGGTTGAGGCGATCACGCTCTGTCACGTTGATGACGTGGA
>CAZORQ010000119.1:0-2084 GCA_964582285.1 uncultured Thermotogae bacterium | reverse complement strand
AGAAGAGCGAAGAGCCGTTTGCCCGTCATCATCTGCCATGGCAGCGGACTACAAGCTTGAGAAGACCACATGCGGCATTCGACTCATCACCCATCGGCTGGTCGTCCGCCCCTTCGAGCCTGCGGACATTCCAGCCCTCATCGAGTACCTATCCTCAGGCGATCCGATGGTGGAGCGCGTGATGAGGATCGCGCCGACACCTGAGGCAGTCGAGGGCTACTGGGGACCGATGCGGAGGGTCGATCCTTTTGGCGATCCGGAGTGGCTCTCCTTGATGATCCACGTCAAACCAGAAGGCAAGGCGATCGGAAACGTCGGCTTCGGGATTGCCGTGATCAATCCGACGCACAAGCTTGGCAGCATCGGATGGTCCATCTCGCCAGCCTATCGCGGGCAGGGGTACGCGACAGAAGCTGCGCGAGCCGTCCTCGGATTCCAGTTCGACCATCTCGGCATTCACCGCGTGCACGCGAGAACAGGGCGAGCCAACGAGAGGTCCTGGAAACTCATGGAGAGACTAAGCATGCGGCGCGAAGCGCACTTCCGTCTGAGCCACACGAACTTGGCGGGTGAGTGGGATGACGAGTTCGTCTACGCGATTCTCAAGTCGGAGTGGGATGCGCCGGACGCTGAACCTGCCCATCCATGCAGTTGATGACGGTGTAGCAGCGCATGCAGACCTCTGGGCGTCACCAAGCGGAAATGAGGTATGTGTCCCTCGATTCACCCGCTATACTCCCAACTTGCTGCGCAGATCGGAAGCAGGTGCCCCGGCTTGCGCTGAGCACCCGAAGGGAGATGGTTCAAGGTGAGACGGTTCAGCGGTGCTCTGGTTCTCCTCCTCTTGCTCATGCTCTTCCCAATGGCTGTTCGTGCCTGCGTCGAGGAGGTCGAGTCGAACAACAGCATGCCAGATGCCGACATCGTCGGCACCGTCCCCGGACGTGCCTGCGGCATCGGGACCATCGAGCCCGCCGGGGACTTCGACGTCTGGGCGTTCGAAGTCAGCGTGGCATCGCTGGTACGCATCGAAACGGTCGCGAACTGGTACGACGGGGACACGATCATCGGGCTCTACAACGTGAACGGGCAACTACTCGCCAGCGACGATGACTCGGGGGCAGATCGGTTCAGCCTGATCGACCTGGAGGTCGAAGGGATCATCCTCGATCCCGGCTACTACTTCATCGTGGTCCAGGACTACGACGCGGACTTCAGCAGCAGGCAGCCGTACGAACTCGAGATCTCGGGCGTTGCCTACGCAGAGCCGGAGGCTCCTCCCGCGGGGGATCTGGATTGCGATCTATCACGCTATGACCGCGCGTCCGTCTCCGGTCACTTCCACTTCAACAGCAACCAGACGGACGATGGCTACTACGACTTCGCGATCTCCAACGACACGGAGCATCCACTCCGATGGAGCGGGAACACGTTCTCGGTCTCCTTCGAGGAGCGCTACAGCGTCGAACACACCGACTGGACAAGCGAAACCGTCACCACCGTGTCGGTTTCAGGCACCGTATCTCCCGACTGCCGAACCCTGCTGACAGCGACGTTCACGAAGGAACGGAGGGAATACGAGGACAACGTTCTCTACTCCGTAAGCACCGAGGAGGTCACTCTGGTCGATCTCCCGCTGGACCAGGCCGGCGTTACCGTACCCCGCTGCAATCTCGAGGGGCAGCAGATCGCGACACACGTCGCTCACATCGTCTATCAATGGGATTGCATTCCATCTCCGAGCGACAGCTATCACTTCGAGTCGTTCTCGCTGCACGCGAACGACGGGTTGCGGTTCGAGCTACACCAGCGATCCCTGTAGGGGCTTCATCCGCAGTCCCGCGAGACCGCGTGCATGGTCACAGCTCTGCACCTTCCGACTGTCCGCCGCTACGTCGCGAGAACAGGCCGGGCGAACGAAGGTTCTTGGAGGTTGATGGAACGATTGGGCATGCGACGGGAGGCCCACTTCCGACTAGTCCACACGAATCTCGCCGGCGAGTGGGACGACGAGTTCATCTACGCAATCCTCAAGTCGGAGTGGGATGCGCCGGACGCTGAACCTGCCCATCCATGCAGTTGAT
>CAZORQ010000118.1:0-2115 GCA_964582285.1 uncultured Thermotogae bacterium | reverse complement strand
CATGCTTCTCGAGTTCAGCCAGTTCCTTCTCGGCCCGTCGTATTGCCAGGTCCGCCTGCGGGCCTGGGTAGTTGTCGTGTAACTCCTTCGCGCGCCTCAGCGCCTCTTCAGCTTCACGGAGACGAGGGTTCACGCCTTCCATCCATCCACCGAACACGGCAAGGATTTCCAGCACTCATCACACACCTCATCACACTGGTCCTTCGCGAACCCAGGGAACTTCTCAGCGAGCTCGGCCTCTGCCTCCTTCTGAGGCCGGCTAGTTACGAAATCACCACCGCACACGGCGCACGTGTACTTGTGGGGCTCGTTCATGTTCTCCTCACAGCAAAACGAGATGTCACCACGCGGTACCCGTCCTCGAATTCCACCATGACCGAGTTGAGACGGCCGCGGGCGATAATGACACACCGCTGGCCTTTGCGCTCGGGCAGGCGAGCCTTCCAGTACCAGATGTAGGGGTAGTCAGACACGGACTGCCTCCAAAACGACCTGCTTGTCGGGGCTGTAATACTCCCAGTACTTCCGCTCGAATTCTTCCCAGATCTCGATGCGCTTTATGCGGTCTGCCTCGCACGCCTCGAGCGTGTTTTTCTCTTTCGCTAGTTCGTCCTCCAGAAATTGGTCAGCGAAGAGCGGAAATCGCTCGGCACGTTTCCTGGCGTTGCTGATTCGTTGGGCGAGGATCTGTTCGGCCGACCGCGTCTTGATTGGTTTCGGTGTCCAGCTGGTGTACACGGCGAGCCCGTCACCGGGCGTGCGGTCTCCTTTGATAGCCTCATACATCTCCGGATCCTCGCTGTCGCCGAAGCGAGAAAGACCCCACCGAACAACGGCCCGTTCCGAAGCCTGGCCGGACGTCTCAAGGCTGTAGATCATGGTCAATGTCTTCAGTCCTCAAACTCGTCGTCTTCGTAATCAGCGCCGACGGGAAGCGCTCGTCGATCGAGGTCTGGCATCCACACCGTGATCGGTTCACGGCGGATGCGTCGAGTTGCAGACCGGGCGATTTCTTCGGCGACCGGCGTGATGCTGTAGATCGCGCTTGCGCCGTAGAACCGGGTGAAGGCTTCCGCATCCTCGGTTTCCGGCACGTCGACTCGGAGGAAAGTCCCGCCGGCAATTGTCTCTTCTGATGCTCGGCCGGCGATTTGCTGATGGCCCATCAACTCCACGATTGCCCAGGTGTCGAACTTCTCAGACATTGATTCTCCTGTGTGGTGGCCCCTCGAGGTGGCCCGCAGCTGCGCTCAGCCACGGGCCGTTCTCAGAGGTGCTGCATGGGTCGAGTGTTTTTGGTCCGTTGACCGATGGGGCCCCGAAAGGGAGACTCGACCAACTCCCCCCTCCAAAGACGGTGGCCGGACTCCTCCCTGCCTCGACCGGCTGTAGGGCTGCGGATGCGCCGTCGCAGGTCGCTCTCCTAGCACCGCCATTCTTCTCTCTTGTAGCGTGTGCGCCCAGCACAACCTGACGAGCCTATCCCCGTCAAAGACGCACGCGCAGTGATTGCCTGTTTTCATGCCTGACGTTCCTCGGTTTTAACCGTCTCGTGAATGTGGTCCTCGAGGCTTGCGAGCTGCTCCTCCATCTTCTCTGCCGTGCAGGACGGTTTTCTGGTCCATTCCGCCCACTTCATCCGCTTTTCGTCGCTCACCGATTCGTGACTGAGGAGGAGGATCGCCCGCTTCAGCTGGTCCACGGTGGGGCCGTGGACCGCGGAGCGTAGTACATCGTGGGCGCAAAGCGCATCGACGATGGCACTCACGTACCCGCGTTTCTTTGCCATGGCGAGCACGTCGTGATCGGCCGCGCGGTAGTCCGGCGGCTCGACTTCCTGGCCGTCCTGGTAGGTCGCTCCGTAGAGCTTCTTCGTGCCCTGCGACGTGAACCGACTCTCGGATGTCGAGCAGCTCCCCGCGGCCACACCTAGCACTCGAGTATCGCGGCCGACAGTGACCCTGATCCGATACATCACGTGCTCAGGCGTGTAGATGTGGTCGTCGGTGTGCTCATCCAACTGCTTCACGTCGTACCGATCACCGAGCTTACTGGCGCCCCGACGGGTGAAGGCGTACGAGTCGGATTTGGGGACCTTGTAGTAGTCGTTTTCCT
>CAZORQ010000117.1:0-2253 GCA_964582285.1 uncultured Thermotogae bacterium | reverse complement strand
TCGACAACGTGGTGGACCAACTGGATCTGTCCGAGGTGTTCGCCAGTTACGAAGGGACCAAGGGGCAACCGCCCTACCACCCACAGATGATGGTCAAGGTATGGTTGTATGGATACTGCGTTGGGATCCGCTCATCACGCAGGCTAGAACGAGCACTGCATGAGGACGTGGGATTCCGGATGTTGTCGGGCAACCAACAGCCGGATCACTGGACGTTGTCGGAGTTTCGCCGTCGTCATCTTTTGGCGTTGAGCGGCCTGTTCCTGCAGACGGTGAGACTGGCGCAGCAAGCGGGGATGGTGAAGCTGGGACAAGTTGCGATCGACGGAACGAAACTGAAGGCGAACGCATCGAAGCACAAGGCGATGAGCTACGCCCGGATGGAGAAAGAGGAGAAGCGGCTTCGCGAGGAGATCCGGCAGTATTTCGAAGAGGTAGAGGCGACCGATCAGGCGGAACAAGAGCGCTACGGCATGAAGCGCGGGGATGAGCTGCCCGATCACCTCAAGACGGAGAAACAGCGCCTCGAGGTCATTCGCCAAGCGATGGCGCAACTGGAAGAGGAAGCACGACGCAAAGCAAGAGCCGAGCAACAGAAGCGCCGAGAGAAGGCAGCCAAAGAAGGCCGTACGTACCATCCGCGGAAGGATCCAGACGATGCGGCGCCATCACCGAAGGCGCAACGCAACTTCACTGACCCCGACTCACGGATCATGAAGAACGCGGACAAGGCATTCATCCAAGGGTACAACGGCCAGGCAGCAGTGGATGTGGACTCTCAGATCATCGTGGCAGCGCAGCTGAGCAACCAGGCGGCCGATGGGCCTCATCTGGTGGAGATGGTAGAGCGGGTGAAACAGGCGACCGGCACGTGTCCACAAGAGGTACTGGCCGATGCGGGCTACTTCGGCGAGGACAACGTGACGACATTGGAGGAGCAAGGGATGTCGGTCCTGATTCCACCCGAGCGGGTACGACATCGCCAGTGGCGGGAACGCTGCTTGCCACCTTCACCACCACCCAAGGACGCATCGGTGTCCGAGTGGATGAGCTATCGGCTGAAGCTACCGAAGAACCGCGAACGGTACCGCAAGAGAGAACAGTCCGTGGAGCCGGTGTTCGGACAGATCAAAGAAGCCAGAGGGCTGCGACAGTTCCTGCTCCGGGGACTGGAGAAGGTGTCCGCACTGTGGCAACTGGAATGTGCAGTGCATAATCTGCTGAAGCTGTACCGCGCTAACAAGCGGGCACTTGAGCCAACAGGCTGAGGAGCATGCCGCAGGGAGGAAGCTGCCTGTTCCATGGGCACCAAACCTTTCTCGGTAGGACCTTGCCCCGGTAGAATGCGCTCAGTTCGCTACGCCTTGGCGACGATGGCGCTGGCGAGAACCACTTCTAACACGGACTGCTAGCCCATCCCGGGCCTTGGTCCGAATTGACGCCGGAGCCTCGAACCGCGGGCGGGGTCGGAATGCACTGCATCGCCGCTTGCAGCGGAAGCGCTTCCGGCAGATCTCCGCGCCTCAGATCGTCACGGTCCGGTTTGTCGATTGATGTAGAGGTTCACGAGGTCCACGAGGGTCTCGACTTCGAGTCGAAGAGGCCGGTCGAGCTCAAGGTTGTCGCGAAGCTCCCTCATCCGATCGACGAACCGGAACGGCGCGGACGGATCGGCGGGGAACCGATCCGGGTCGATCCCAACGAGCTCGACTTCACCGTATCGAGACAGAAGATTGATCCACGCTGCAAGCGGCGCGGTGTCCGGGCTGTCTGCGAACGACGGCAGCAAGGAAAGGTGGATTCGATCGAACGCCCTGCCGCTCAGGGCATCCTCGACGAAGGCCAATCCCTCCGCCGTGTTGAACGGGAGCCAGAGGGCGGGGATCCCGCTCTCGACGCTCGTTCGAGGGTTCTGATGATTGAAGCAGTCGATCAACAGCGACCGGCTGCGGACGCCGTCGCACGTCAGGTATGCGTCATGGGCGAGCAGACTGTAGTTCCACGGGTGCTCGAAGGAGATCTGGATGATCTCGAGACCGCGATCGGCGGCGAGCGCCGCCACCGACGAGGCGAACTCCTCCGGGCAGCCCCACTCGGACTCCCTTCTCGTCTGCACCGGCAGGTCGAGCGGCCATCGATCGAGGAACGTCTCGGGCCGGACCCCACCGAGCCCGCCGACCTGCATGGTCGCCCGGTCCTGCAGCTCGTATTGCGGCCACGCGAAGGCGCAGTCGATGAGAACCAGACGCCCAC
>CAZORQ010000116.1:0-2339 GCA_964582285.1 uncultured Thermotogae bacterium | reverse complement strand
TACAAGCGGTCATGCACAACGATCCGCTTCTCGGAACGATCAGCGTGTACGATCTTGTCCTCAAGCGGATGGAGCAGATGTCGGACCCGTCGATGATCTTCGACCCGTTCTCCGGCCCGATCTACGATCGGAATGGCGAGCTGCGGGTTCCCGCGGGTTCCCGCATGTCGGTCCTCGAGCTGACGACGATGGAATGGGCGGTTGACGGAATCGTCGGACCGTATCCCGGCGAGCCGTAGAATCACGATGCAGTTGATCAGCGGCTGCTTCCGATGGGGAGCAGCCGCCTTTTCGTGTACATGAATGATCGAAGGCCACTACACGCAGTGACGCGTGATCTTGTTGGTGTGGTGATGGGAAGACATCCGGCGGACCTCGTCATCCGCAACGGCCGGTGGGTCAACGTCTGCTCTGGCGAGATCATCGACCGCACAGACATTGCCATCCTGGGAAGCCGGATTGCCTACTGCGGTCCAGACGCCCAGTCGATGATTGGGGCAAAGACGTGCATTATCGAGGCAAAGGGACGTTACCTGATGCCGGGGCTGCTCGATGCGCACGTGCACGTGGAAAGCTCGATGCTCACCGTGACCCAGTTTGCCCGCGCCGTTCTCCCCCACGGGACGACCGGCGCGTTCATCGATCCGCACGAGATCGCCAACGTCCTCGGCCTTGCTGGCGTCAAGCTGATGGCCGACGAGGCGCGCACCTCCCCGATGCAGATCTACGTCCAGGTCCCCTCCTGTGTCCCTGCTGCGCCGGGCCTGGAGACAACCGGGGCAAGCATCGGACCGCAGGAGGTCGCCGTGGCGATGGCCTGGCCGGGTGTCGTCGGACTGGGCGAGGTGATGAACTACCCCGGCGTTGCCGCCGGAGACGAGCGGCTTCACGCGGAGATTGCGGAGGCGATGAAGGCCGGCGGTATCATCGGTGGACACTACGCCTCCCCCGACCTTGGCACGCCCTTGCACGCCTACGCTGCTGCCGGCCCGAGCGACTGCCACGAGGGCACTCGCGTCGAAGATGCGATCGCCCGCGTGCAACAAGGGATGGTAGCGATGTTGCGCCAGGGCTCGGCGTGGCACGATTTGGCTGCCCAGCTTCCCGCGATCACCAAGCACGGCATCGAGCCGCGACACGTTGTGCTGTGCACCGACGATCGCCATCCGGGGACGCTTCTCGAGGACGGCCACATGGACGATGTCGTCCGCTTGACCATTTCCGAAGGACTCCCGCCAATGACTGCTATCCGGATGGCGACGCTCAACACGGCCGAGCACTTCGGGGTATCGCGAGACGTCGGCTGCATCGCTCCTGCCCGTTTTGCCGACATTCTGATCGTCAGGGATCTCGAACAGTTGGAAATCGATCTTGTCATTGCCGCCGGGCAGATTGTCGCCGAGCGCGGAAAGCTGGAATTTGAAGTCCCTTTCTACTCGTACCCTCAGGAGGCATTGAACAGTGTGCACCTTGCTCGGCCACTCGCTGCGAGCGATTTTGACATCCCAGCTCCGGTTGAGGAGGGGACGATTGCCTGTCGGGTGATCGAGGCGATTGAGAACCAAGTCCTCACCCGCGCAGCCCGCGCCGAGCTACCGATCGCGAGCGGGAGGGTGCTTTCCGATCCGAATCAAAACATCGCCCTCCTTGCCGTGGTGGAGCGTCACAACGCAAGCGGGCGGATCGGCCTTGGTTTGGTCAAGGGATTCGGTCTTGCCGGTTGCTGCGCCCTGGCAAGCACCGTGGCGCACGATGCTCACAACCTTCTCATCATCGGAACCGATACGGCGGAAATGGCCAAGGCAGGCAACCACGTCGCGGAGATGGGAGGCGGCGCGTGTTTGGTGAAAGACGATCGGATCTTGGCTTCGATTCCGCTTCCGATCGCTGGTCTGATGTCCGACCAACCGGTGGAGGCGGTCGCGGCACAAGCCGAGGCACTGCACGACGCGCTGCGAAGTTGCGGTTGCAGCCTCAACAACGCGTTCATGCCCTTCTCGTTTCTCGCCCTACCCGTGATTCCCGAGCTGCGATTGACCGATCTCGGCTTGGTGGATGTTGCCTCGCAATCTCTGGTCACGTTGTTTCCGTGAGGCAGTGCCCAAGCATTCTCCGATGCACCCCGATTCGGTAAATCCGGCGATTGACGGGCAGCATCACAGCCAGGAGGACGCTCAGTTATTCAAGTTCGAGTTCTCTTAGGGGTAGTGGATTTGAACACCGTGTTGTTGTGATCTGTAATGGCACGACGGGGCTCTTTATAGAGCCCCGTCGTAGACTTTCCTAGACTACCGCTGCCTAGTCGTTGATGTCAGGGCTGCCAGCGCAAATACTGAATA
>CAZORQ010000115.1:0-2341 GCA_964582285.1 uncultured Thermotogae bacterium | reverse complement strand
GTCGTTCGTGTGCGGGTCGCCACCGTTCGAGGTCAGGACATGGTAGAAGTCAAACACCGCGACATTGAGGTATGGGTAGTCGGCCAGCCACTCGTGGACGAGCCAGTTGTTGAACGCCCGAGTGTTTGCCGGGTCCTCCCAGCTGTCATCACGCATCACCGGCGGCGCGGTGATCGCAACGAACAGCTTGTCCGTTTGCGTCGCGAAGTAGGTGAGCAGCTCATTGTAGATCGCCTTGGCACGGCCGACGGTCAGTCCTTGATCGTCCGCCGCCGGAGGATCGTCCGGGCTCCCAGCAAGATTCGAGTTTGGATAGCATGACTTGAACAGGACGATCTGGTTCTCGCGCGCCGGATCCGGATCCTCGCCTCGCGAGTACCACGAGGCCTGTTCAACCTCGGTGTACAGCGCATCGAGAACCGCCTCGCTGCCAAACCAGTTGACCCAGTGAACAGTGTCGGTACAGTCGCCGATCGCGCCCCAGCAGTCCTCACACGTCTCGCAGACCGGACCCCATCCGTAGTTCGTGTCGCTGACGAAATAGCTGTTGTCTCGTAGCGCGATCCCTAGCCCGCCATCCTCATCGCTGAGCCAGTTCTCGCCACACGAGTGGTGAATGAACACCAGCTTTAGCGGCGCCATCGGGGGCGCAGCGCCCTCTCCAGGAGATGCACAGGCCCACAGCGCGAAGCCCAACAGGCTGGCTATCAGTCCTGTCACCACGACGAACGTTCGTCCATGTAGCGTTCTCATCGCTCCCTCCTCCAGGTTGCCGGCCGGACGAGCCTCGAATTCCCCTATCCGACATCTGCAGTCTAGCGAGCTGCCCGAGTCTTGCCGAGCGCCGCGAGCGTGACATGCAAGCTGACTCGTGACATCCGACGTAGGGGATGGCTATGATGTGCCGTGAGGTGACGAAAGATGACGCGTTCCCTGTCGATGGTCGGCCTGCTCTGTCTGGCGATGCTTCTCTCGGCCTGCTCGTTGGTGAACGGCAGCCGATGCGGCGACGGCGTCTGCGATGAGGCTGAGCGGCTGTCGGGACAATGCCCGGAGGACTGCGGCACAACGCGTGTCCTCTACACCCACATCGACTGCTCCGAAGTGGGACGCGTGGCGGTACGGATCGATCTGCCGGTTTCTCCCCGGTATGGAGATGCTGCGCCGGTGGTCGTGGTCGCCTCGACCTGGTTCGTCGACAAGTACAGCCTCGACCAGACGCCGTTTCACCTCGTCTATAACCCGATCGATGTCGGGGCGATCTCGATCTGCCACCTGTGGCCGAGAAAGACCGATCCAGACACTGGCCTTGCCAGCGACGGAACGTACGACACCGGCGGACCGCTGTGTCTGGCCGCGTTGCGTGATACGATCCGCTTCGCGCTGGGCCTGATCCCTGATGATTGCGGTACGTATCTCGCCGATCTGATCAGCGTCACGCCGTTGTACGACAACGTCGGGATGTTCGCATCGTCCCATGCCGGGGTCGTTGCGACCAACGTCATGGCGTACCACGGCGAAACGTTCCCCGGACTGAAGTACTTCGTCGGGCGCGAGAACCCGACGATGGCCGAGATGTATCCGCTGGAGATTGGGCACTTCGACGACGCGCGACATCCGATCCAAAATCCGTTCTACGATCCAACCGGCTACACACCGACATCGATTGCCGTGGACTACACGACGCTCGATTGGATTCAGAACGCCGGGTTCCCCGAGGGCCGTCCGATCTTTCGCGTACCAGCCGGGACGGACTACGTGCTCGATGACAAGGGACCGACGATCGACGGCGTGCGATGGTTCTCTTCCGCGCTCACGCAGGCGCTGCTCGACAACGGCGTCTTCACGCCGGCAACTTGGCCGAGCGACGTAGCGACCCCACAGCAGACGGCCGCCTTTTGGCCATACCGCGTTCCGGTCGGGCACTACGCCGCAATCGGAACGAAGCTGCCGGAGCTTCGCGTCCTCCTCCCGTTCGCAACCCACGATCACGTGCAGGCCGCCCCGGACAAGCCGCACATCCGGCAAGCGTACGATGGGTTCCACAAGACCGCGGGTCTGTGGACCCGATTGAACTGCGATCTCGTGTACGTGCAATCCGAGATCCACGCCACCGCTTCGCTCGCCGGTGGATTTCCGGACAACAATGCCAATAGTGAGCCAGCAGATTGGCTCACGCAGGCCGAATCTTGGGGGTTCGCCGACCGTCTCGCCGGACAGATGACCGCACGCACGATTCCGCTCGCCGGCGTCGCCGAGATGGCCGATCGCGTCCAAGCCGATGATTGGACTCCGAACCTCGATACGGTGCTCGATCCGTAGGCGGAATAGGGCTCGCTCC
>CAZORQ010000114.1:0-2355 GCA_964582285.1 uncultured Thermotogae bacterium | reverse complement strand
GCGCATTGCATCCTAAGTGGCCCGTTATTCTCGACTCGGATGAGCGTGTACGAGACATGAGGATGGTTCTGGTACCGGAAGTATCGATCGCAGGATACGTTGTGGGACCGGTGTGGTTCACCGAAAGGCCCAACGAAAGCTTTCACGAATACATGTCGCAGTGGATGGATCACCCGATTGATGGCGCCGTCGGTGGCAACGCGCTCCGGTTTTTCACGGTCACTGTCGACTACCCAGCTGCGGTTGCCCGGTTTGTGCGTCGATGACCCCGAGTCACAACAGAAGTAGCCGCCTCTAATCTGAAGTTCCCAACCACGATGTGAGGTAAATTGTTGATACGCAGCTGGTTGGGGCGTTTTGCGGTGTTTCGTTTCTGGCTACGTACCTATCCGGATATCGAGGAGTTCGAATGCGCGGCGCTGTAATGGCGTGGGCGTTGTGAGCATCTCGAATTCCGCGGCTGTTTTGGTCTTCGACTTGGCCGGCGAGCGTACCTGGTTCTTTGTCAGCGTTGCCAGATCCTTCAACAATGAGCGGAAACTGTGTACCGGCTCATTGTCCACGGTGCACTTCGCCTGCGCCTTGCTCTCTGCCTTCGGTGAACGCTGTGCGGGAGCCACGATCGATGTGCGCAACGACTCGGCAGACTCCTTGTCATCGTCGTCAAATAAAATCGGTGCGAGAGCACGACGCATGTGCCACTCGACATAGTAGGCCAGGACACACAGGAATACATGCGCCCGCACACGGTTCGGTAGTCGGTGGTAAATCGGCCGGACCTTGAGATCCACTGTCTTCAAACTCCGAAATGCGCTCTCGACATGCGACAGGTCCTTGTACGCCCGGACGATCTCATCCGCGGTGAACTCCTCCTCAACCACAGACGTACGGATGATGTAGATCCCGTCCAACGCAGCCTCTGCTCCAATCCCCCCTCTGTCACGCTCATACGAAAAACTCGTGTCCGTTATCGTCAGTCTGAAATGCTTCGCCATCTTCCTGCGGTCTATCACCTTGCCCACACGAAGGGCAATCTTGTCCTTGCCACGAAGATGACGCTTCTCTCGCAAAGTGGCCGCCACAATCCGATCCAGCTCCTTCTCCGTCTCGTGCAACAAATCCTCACGCTTGCGTGCTCGCTCTTCGGCCAAAAGCGGATTGCGACACGCTATCAAGCGTTCTCCCGGATAATCCGGTGATCGGATCTCCGCGAGGTCCTGCTCGTCAAACAACGACGGCTGTACGAGCCCATCCTCTGCCAACTTGCGGATCGCCGGTCCACGTAATGCGCTAATCCAATCCAGGCCCTCGACCGGCCTCAACTCCTCCCTGATCCTGGCCTCGGTAATCATTCCACGATCGCCTACCAACACTACCCGACTGATGCCGAATCGCTGACGAATCTTCTCAATCTGTGTCTCCAGCGTGGTCGGATCCCCCGTATTCCCCTCAAACACTTCCACAGCTACGGGACACCCTCCACGATTGCACAACAGACCATAGACAATCTGCGGAAACCCCTTCTTACGGTCCCGATTGTGACCAAACCTCGCCAGCGAACAGTGCCGACCCGTGTAGTAGCTCGAACTCACGTCGTAGAGAACCAGACAACCATCTTCTAGGTGCTTAGCAGCCAACTTCGTCTCAATTCGTGGCTGACGCTTCACCACCCAATCCATCGCCGCGTAAAGCTGCTCCTCATCCACCGTATCGATCCCCAACTCTGAACCGAGCGACGAGGACGCCGTCGCAGCGCTCAAGCCCCGTGCCGTGGCAAGTTTGGACGCCGCATCGATCACCCGCTCCACGATCATCGCCACTACGAGATCGCGCTCTATACATCGCCGCGTGGCCAGCATCGCATCAAGTCCAATCTTGCGAAGCGTACCCAGCACTGCGGCAACGTGTCCGTGAGGCAGGCTGCGGGTTATCTCGAATGCCTGAGATGCCGGTACATACGCTTCACCTCTGAGAGCATTGCGGATGAGCTCGACCAATTCCAGGGGAAGGTGCGAGATGTTGCCTAGCGTCTCATGCCGCACCTTGCCACCCTCACGATAGGTGCGGCGCAGCAGATGGGAAGTGTAGACGGTGTCCTTGTAGCGGCGCCTTGTTGTGGCTACATGAACTGCACCAGATCTAGTTGGCATATCGCCATATTATGGCGCGAAGCAGTGAATGTCAAGGGAAAACTCGACACAACTAATTAGTGGCTACATTGTGAAATGTGGAAAAGCCGCCAACTCACCACCAACAAACCACTTAACTCCGACAACACCCCGATTCCGGAAGGGAACTTTGGGCTAGCTATTGGCAACCTGCTTATTCCGCCAGCCGCAACAACGCCGGGTCGCA
>CAZORQ010000113.1:0-2358 GCA_964582285.1 uncultured Thermotogae bacterium | reverse complement strand
CCGCAATCAGGACACGTGATCCTAACCATGCTGCTCCTCCTTCTGACCTATCCCAATTCCGACTGTGGTTGGTGACTTCTCTGGCTCCTGCTCGGGTACGACCTGAAAGGGACGGACGCTGGCGATCAGGAGCACGCTTCCACATCGACCGCATCTGAACCTATTCCCAACAAAGACTTGGTGCTCCCGGATCTCGGTCCATCTGAAGCACAGCGGACACATGAACTCCATCTTCCAGCCCTCCCCAAACAGCCCGGGACGCGCGCCACATTTCAGCGCATGATCGAGCTGAAGGCGACGAGCCTAGCAGAGAGTGAAAGCGTTGACTAGAGCGGGCATGGAGCCATTTCTCACCGTCATCCTGAGGGCGAAGCCGCTGCATCCGTGCGGGCCGATCAACCGGCTTGCGGCACAGGCGTGCGTCTCTAGTTCGTCATGACCACGTGTCTCGTTCCGAGCTCCATCGAGTGTGATGTGTATCACGCAACCCGAGGGGACTCGAACTCAAAACTGTAGTTAGGAATAGGGCTATCGCGAATGGGCCGAATGTGCGTTTGCGGGCTGGACGATGAAACCCTGTCTGGAACAGAGAAAGAGCAGAAGTGGTGGAGCCTAGGGGACTCGAACTCCGGGCCAGGGGAGTTCAAAACTCGTCCTCCCCAAAGGGGAGTCTCACAACCCCACAACCAACGACAGCACGGGCGCCTGTCCGGAGTACAGATAGTTGCCTTGCCGATCGTACGCATCGAAACCGATCACCAGCCCAAACGGTTCTCCTGGAATCACGCTCATGTCAAACGGGTCACCGGATTGCATGGAGACACGGATCTCGAACTCATACGTGCCCGTCGACGAATGCCATCGTCCGATCCCCGCGGCGTCCTGTTGTTCGTCAACCGTCATCCCGCCAATCGCTCCCCCGGAGATTCCGCCGTAGTGGTAGTCGAGATCGTCGATCCTTGCCTCTTCCCCCGAGCCGCAAGGGAGGACAAGCAGATTGTCTCCGGTGCTTCCGAGCATGTCGTCCCCATTGTCCAGGATGACGAACACACGGAACGTCCCCCATGTGATCTGCGTGCTTCCCGGCCACATGCGAAACCCGAAATACAGGTTCTCCTCGTCGTGGAGCGCGTAGACCGTCACCGGAAGCTGCGTGATGCTACAGCGGCAGCTGTTTCTCTGGTAACTGATCGTTGCCTCTCGCACATGGGCTGGCTCCCACTCCGAGCCGATGCTTCCGTCCAGCGTCTCCAGCAACCCGAACGGAATCAGCTCGCCCGCGTCATCTGCTCGGACGGTAATCTGCAGCAATGCCACGCAGCATAGGACAAGGACCGTCAAGAGCTTCAGCTCAGGCGTTCTCCTCGACCGACCTCGAGGCGCACCTTCGGACTGCATCGCCACATCACTCCCTTGACTGCGATCGAGCTTATCCCGAATCGGGATGGTCTTCCACGAAGCGTACCGACGTTTGCTGAATGTCGATCCTCTGTTGGCCTGTGGCCATGACCAGCCTCTAGCCTAGATGGGGAGCTGTCGGGTACACTACGCCTGTCCGGAGGCCAGCTGTGGGAGGCTGGCCAGGAGGGGTGAAATGCGCACGTACCAGCCGAATCGGGCGACGCTATCTGGATGGATGAGCAGACGAGTCGGCATTGTGCTGCTTCTTGTACTGATTGGACTGACCGCCGCGTCGTTTGCATTGCTTGGGGATAGCGAGGCTGCTCCCGAGCTTGCCCCGCCATTTACCCTGCGCAACCTCGACGACGAAGAGGTTTCGCTCGAGGCGTATCGAGGCAGCGTAATCATCCTCGATTTCTGGGCCACGTGGTGCATGCCGTGCATGAAGATCTTCCCCGAAATCCACGCGCTGCAGCAGACCTACGAGGATCGCGACGTGGTCCTTCTCGTCATTAGCTTCGACAAGAGCGCCGAAGACTCACGTGAGTACCTGGTTGAGAACGACCTCCCGACGGACAACGTCCTTTGGGGGTCGCTCAAGGAGGCCCACGCAGTCAAGGATCTGTTCGACGTTTGCGGCATTGTCCACACCATCGTGATCGATCGCGAGGGGTACATCCGCTACTCCGGTCACCCGACGAAGCTCACCGCCGAAGCGATCGAGCCCTGGTTGTAGCCACCCCTCACTTGCAGTCGCTAGCAGACCGTGTGAATGATTCCCACGCGTTTCCGTAGCACTCGAAGAACCAAGCCCGCAAGCAATCGGGGCCGGTTTCGTCGCTGTTTGCGTTGCCTTTAGAAGAGTCAGAATGGGCAAGACTCTCCCGGACATGCTTCCGGTAACACCCCCATCTTGATCTCGTACCTTGGCGAGTGTGTTTACGTCCTTCTGCGCCC
>CAZORQ010000112.1:0-2432 GCA_964582285.1 uncultured Thermotogae bacterium | reverse complement strand
GTCACCGAGTGCTACGTCCGTGGGGTCTCCACACGGCGCGTCGACGGACTGGTCCGTACGCTGGGCCTGGAAGGGATGAGCAAGAGCCAGGTGTCGGAACTGGCCAAAGAGCTGGACCCGGTGGTGAAGAGCTTCCGCAACCGGCCGCTAGATGACGGACCGTACACGTTCGTTTGGCTCGATGCGATGACCCAGCGCTGTCGAGAAGGCGGACGCGTCGTGAACGTGGTCACGGCAATTGCTACCGGTGTGAACGGCGACGGCCATCGTGAGATCCTGGGTCTCGACGTGTTCACCAGCGAGGACGAGGTAGGGTGGACAACGTTTCTCCGTGGATTGGTTGCCCGAGGACTGAGCGGGGTGAAGCTCGTTACCTCGGATGCCCACACTGGGCTGAAGTCAGCGATTGCTGCAGAGCTCTCAGGTTCATCCTGGCAGCGTTGTCGAACCCACTTCATGAGCAATCTGTTGAGCAAGGTGCCCAAGAGAGCCCAAGGGTTGGTGGCTACGCTGGTTCGATCGATCTTCGCCCAGCCGACGAGCAAGGAAGTGTGGGCACAGCACGAGCGTGTGGCTCATGAGCTGGAACAGCGGTTTCCCCAAGCAGCGGAGATGCTACGGGAGGCCGCTGAAGAGGTCCTGGCGTTCACGACATTCCCGGAGTCGGTGTGGCGCCAGATCTGGTCGAACAACCCACAGGAGCGATTGAATCGAGAGATCCGGCGACGCAGCGACGTGGTCGGGATCTTCCCCAACCGCGACGCGATCATCCGCCTGATCGGTGCTCTGCTTGGGGAGTACAACGACGAGTGGATGGTCACCCGTCGCTACATGTCAATCGGTGCGTTGGAGAAAGCTCAAGCTGCAGCAGAAGGTGATGGCCCAACGCCGAGGCTCGAGTCAGAGGAGGAACCCATGCTGGTTGAGCAGCTCGCTGCTTGATCGGCAAGAGGATGGTGCGATGCCGTTACACCACTTGACAGGACGTGACCTCAGTGCTCGGGTATCTGAATCACGAGATCATCTACTGCAAGCACAACGCCCTGTCCTGCCCCATTCGAGAAGACGTAGAGACGTCCTCCCTGAAGGAGATTCGCGTCGGTTGTACTGACTGCGATTTCACCATTCACCACCAACTCGATTGCCGAACCCTTCATCTTCAAGCTGATGCTATTCTCGCCATCGAAGTCGATTGATGCGGGGCCGTGGTAGCTGGCCAGGGACGTAGTGCCCTCGTAACAAGTGACGTACCCCATGGTGGCACCAGTGTCAGCCTTCGTCACGTACAGGTCGTATAGTACATCAAACCATTGTCTCTGGCGTGTATGCCAATATCGAAATCGTCATCGCTCTCGGGCTCAATCACCTCGAACGTGAAGCTGAGAACGAAATCCTCATACTCGCCTGGCAGCTGAAGATATGCCCGATCGCCTTCAACGATTAGACGCCCGTCTTCTATCTTGTGTGACGTAGCCCAGTCCGGGAGTGTAGAGAATGCTTCGTTGACAGCATCCACCCAGCGTACTTCCGGCGAACGCAGAAGAAGATCGCACCCGCTGATCAGAAGCAGAGCCAAACACCCGATGAAACTCGCCAATCGTGATCGGCTTTTCACGGCTGCGTCCTCCACAACCAGACGTTACAGGCAAGATCAAGCGTAGGGCAATCGCGAACTGCGATGTCCTTCACGCCCGAATCCGGTCCAAGCGTCATGTCAGGACTTCCGGTCCTGGGGTGCTTTCAGAGCGCTCCAATGCAGCCTGCTGCAAGACCCGAAGAAGATGTTCATGTCTCGAGATCAGCCGAAGCGATATACACAACACCTCGTAGCTACAAACGCCTCCTGCATTCAGCCCCCGGACTCTGACGCGCAGTGTCTCCCTCAATCCCGGGAGGTCCAACGTTCGCCTGCTCCTCCTCCCCAAACGCCAGCCCATAGACCCCGGGGTTGCGGTCCCTACTTACGACTGCCCGCGACTAGGACTGCATGATCGGCCATGTGCACTACCTCGTCGCCAATCATCCATTCCATGTGGAAGAGATGCAGACCATTCGAGAAGTAATTCGCCTTGAACTGGAACTTCCACCGGAAGTACCACGCATCCCCATCGACTGCAGGTGGCGTCGTTTGCTCCGGCCGTTTGTAGATCAAGAAGGGGCCTGACTCGACAAGCTCTCCATCAATCCATAGTACAAGCCCCATTGGGGGAAACGGTGGATCCTTCTTGACCGACTGCGGACTCGGGCTCAGAGCATTGTCGCAGTACTCCCAGAACCCATGCTCGATGAAACTGGGGTTCGACCCGTCGATTTGAACCGGCCAGCCGAACAGCACATTGATTTCCTGATGCTTCGCCACTGCTGTGAGGGAAAGCAACACCAGGAGAGCGGCTCCGACCAACATAACGCTTCTCGCCATGCCAGACACCTCC
>CAZORQ010000111.1:0-2512 GCA_964582285.1 uncultured Thermotogae bacterium | reverse complement strand
CTTCGGTGACGACCATCCCCCCCTCGCCAGTCGTGATATGCTTCACAGGATGGAAGCTAAACACGGTCATGTGACACAGGCTTCCCACGCGTCGCCCTTCGATTTCGGCTCCAAGAGCGTGACAGGCATCTTCAATCACCGTCAGCCCATGGTCCTCTGCCAGGGCGATCAGAGCTTTCAGATCGGCCGGCTGGCCACCGTAGTCAACAGGGATGAGTGCTCTGGTCTGCGGCGTGATTCGTTCGGAAACTTCGGATGGATCGACAACAAGCGTGTCCTCTGTGATATCTGCAAAGACAGGCGTGGCTCCTTGATAGAGAACACAGTTAGCTGTTGCACAGAACGTTAGCGGGGTCGTAATCGCCTCATCTTCGGGGCCCAGCCCCGCGGCGAAAGCAGATGCGTGCAATGCCGCCGTTCCCGAGCTGAAGGCAACAGCGTACCGCGCACCGACATAGTCGGCTACGGCCTCTTCGAACGCGGCAATCGTCGGTCCGGTCGTGAGCCAATCAGAGCGCAGTACGTCAACGACGGCACGTATGTCCGATTCGTCCACCAGCTGATGTCCATACGGCAATAGCGTCGGGCGAACAGGCTGGCCACCTTCGATGGCCAGCCGTGGCAGATCATCGCTTCCTACACACATTCGATCAGTACTCGCAGTTCGTCGACCGAAAGCCATTGGGGGTTTGTGTCGCTCGCAAGTTGGAATCCCTCCGGAACCGGCTTCGCATCGGACCAACTCCCGACATTCCACCAGGGATGCGCAGGTTGCACGACATACATGTCGTCGGATTCGAGCGTGTGCCTTGCCTCGTCCTCGGATATCAACACCTCATGGAGCTTCTCCCCAGGACGAATGCCGATGTAACGTACATCGCAATCGGGCGCGATGGCGCCTGCGAACTCCATGATGTTCATGCTCGGGATCTTGGGGACGAACACCTCGCCTCCGTGCATCAGCTCGACGCACCGGTTCACGAATTCCACGCCTTGCTCCAGCGTGATCCAGAACCGGGTCATCCTCGGATCGGTGATCGTGATCGTCCCTTCTTCCCGTTGTTGCAGGAACAGCGGCACCACGCTGCCTCGGCTCCCGACCACATTGCCATAGCGGCAGCAGGAGAAACGAGGTCCATGCAATCCAGAGTAGGCATTGCTTTGCACGATCATCTTTTCTGCGCATTGCTTGGTCGCGCCATACAGGTTGCTGGGATTCACCGCCTTGTCGGTGCTAAGCGCCAGGACTTTCTTGACGCCCGTATCAATGGCGGCGTCTATCAGGTTGGCAGCACCGAGAACGTTCGTCCTGACCGCTTCGAGCGGGTTGTATTCGCAGGCAGGCACCTGTTTCAGAGCCGCTGCATGGATTACAAGGTCCACCCCTTGAAGCGCGCGGCGTAGGCGGTCTTTGTCTCGAATGTTTCCGATGAAGTACCTGACACATGGATCATTGAATTCCTGGAGCATTTCGTGCTGTTTCAACTCGTCGCGGCTGAACACGATTAGCTTCTTGGGATGGTGATCCCGCAGCACCATCTCCGTGAATTTTCTCCCGAACGAGCCCGTGCCACCAGTCACCAGAATGACCTTGTTGTCATACAGATTCACGTTAGCGCCATCCTCCCATGCCTTGTTCAGCTCTCCATGACCACAATCACGTGCGCTTGCAGGCGAGGCTGCAAGAGACACACTGAGTGTCTCTTGCTGGTCATGTCTCCACACCACCAAGGTTGAGGCTACCGTGACGGAGTGGCATAAGTGCCGGAACCTTCGGATCCGCTTCTCGTTGTTTCGAATATATCCTATCTACCTCTCTGCTTCCCGGTCCGTTATTTTCTTCATTATACACGAGATGCTCAGGCATCATTCGAGCATTGTCGTCCCGATCTTGCCGGCGCTTCACAATTCGACATCGCAGTCAATGTCACGAGTATCGCACCGCCGCACATCGTATCACCGAGAACTCTCATCATAGGTTTCCCATGCGATCCACCATCGATACCTTGGCCCGCCGCTGCCGTCATCATCACGTCACGCGAGTCCAAATCGGCTCCTGGCGCAGATCCGGCCAAGTGTCCTCCGTCTAGCGAAGGGTCACCTGGGCCATGATGACCCCCTCTTCCTTGTCGAGAGGCTCCATTGCCTTCCCGACGACCGCGCCAATCGCCGCCGCAGGATCCCCTTTCATCGCGACACCCGAAATGGAGGAGCTTACAAGCAGATCGCCGACAGCGATCGGTCCATTCTCCACAGACGCCTTGACCGGAACGCGTCCGGCAATCGCGAGCACCGGACGACCATCATCCCATTCGTCGGTCGCATCATCGACGTCGTTCCCGAGGATCACTCCCGGAGACGTCGAGATGATTCCCGCAACGCGTCGGCTATAGAGGCCTCTTGCCTTGCGGAAGAAACCGACATGATCCGGATCGATCTCCACGACGTCTCCAGCCTCGACCCATTCGCTCGTGTTGATCCGTTCGGCAACATCTGCAGCGCCAACTTGCCA
>CAZORQ010000110.1:0-2551 GCA_964582285.1 uncultured Thermotogae bacterium | reverse complement strand
ACCAGTCTAGGGCGCAGAAGGACGTAAACACACTCGCCAAGGTACGAGATCAAGAGGGGTGTGGGCGGGACCGTGATAGAGAAAGCCTCACTCATACGGCTCTCCTCGAGGCAACACCCGCAGTTATGAGATCAGCCTCGGTCTCTGCGGACTTCGCTGTTCGAACACTGCGATGACTCAGACAGGTTGTTAGCTGACAAGGAAGAAGCGCTCGCCGCAAGGGCAAGCGCTTCGTTTCAAGCATTCTTCTGTACTGTGTACGATCCTAGAGATCCAGCTTCCGCTCAAGAACCGATTCGAGGCTAGGCAGCCCAATCTCCTGCAACTCGTACTTCACGCGAGTGGTCGGCACGTTGAACGTGAGCAGTCGGCCGAGATCGATCGGCGTTCCGATGACAATCCCATCGCACTCAACGCGGTTGACCGTCTCTTGGAGATCCTTGATCTGACCTTCGCCGTACCCCATGGCTGGCAACAGCTGGCCGATCTTCGGGTACTTGCGGTATGTGTCCGAAATCGAATCGACGATGTACGGTCGTGGATCGACCAGCTCGCTGGCGTTGAATCGCTGTGCCGCAATAACGCCGGCGCCGTACTTCATGCCGCCGTGAGTGAGTGTCGGGCCGTCCTCGATGACCAAGACGCGCTTGTCGCGGATGACGGAAGGATCGTCGACCTGAATGGGCGAAGCGGCTTCGATGATCGTCGCATTCGGATTGTGGTCGACGATGTTGTCCCGCACGAATTGCACATCGTCGAGCGATGCGGTATCGACCTTGTTAATCACTACGACGTCTGCCATTCGGAGATTGACGCCGCTTGGATAGTAGAGCAGCTCATGTCCGGCGCGGTGCGGATCGACGACGACGATCGACAGGTCGGCCTTGTAGAAGGAGAAGTCGTTGTTACCGCCGTCCCAGATGACGACATCGGCCTCTTCCTCGGCGGCCCTCAGAATCTTCTCATAATCCACGCCGGCGTAGACGATGGTTCCATTGTCGATGTGCGGTTCGTATTCTTCGCGTTCCTCGATCGTGCACTCGTGGCGATCCAGATCCTCATACGTCTCGAATCGTTGAACCTCTTGCTCGACCAAGTTTCCGTATGGCATCGGATGCCGGATGACTGCAAGCTTCTTGCCCTTGGTCTTGAGGATGTCGCTGACACGACGCGTCGTCTGGCTCTTGCCTGCGCCGGTGCGGACTGCGGTGATCGAGATGAGAGGCTTCTTCGATTCGACGGCTGTCGATGCCGGACCGAGGAGCATGAAGTCGGCCCCCGCTGCATTGACAAGCGCGGAGCGCTCCATCACATACTGGTTCGAGACATCGCTGTACCCAAATACGACGATATCGATATTCAGCTCGGCGATCAGCGAGGCCAACGCATCTTCAGACTGGATGGGAATCCCCTCTGGGTACAACTTGCCGGACAGCTCGGGGGGATAGACGCGGCCTTCGATGTCAGGGATCTGCGTTGCCGTGAACGCAACGATTTCGTAGTCCTCGTTGTCGCGGAAATACGTGTTGAAATTGTGGAAGTCGCGCCCAGCAGCTCCCATGATGATGACGCGCTTTCTCATGTTCTCTTCCCCCTTTGCTCGTGCGTGGCGGGATTATAGCGGCGGTCTGTGGCGCCGTCCACGATTTGTTGTCGATCTGCCATGCGACTCTTATGATCTTTGCATGTCCCTCGCCAACGTCATCACGCTATCCAGAGGAGTGGCCATCGTGCCGGTTGTGATCCTCCTGGCCTCCGGTCATCGCTGGGCCGCGTGGTGGTTGTTTGGATTTGCGTGTGCAACGGACCTGATCGACGGATGGGTCGCACGTGCACGCGATGAGGTCACCCAGCTGGGCAAGGCGCTCGATCCACTGGTGGACAAGGCACTGTACCTGTCGGTGTTGTTCACGCTGTTCTCGCTTGGAGAGATTCCAACATGGGCGCTCGTGCTATTCCTCCTTCCGCAGGTCGGCCTCGCGCTGGGAGCGCTTGTCCTGCGAGTTGAGAGATACGCCGTACAGGGAGCCAGGATTCTCGGGAAGGCGGCAGCAGGTCTTTCGTTTGTGGCGATCGCATTTTTGCTGGTTGCGTGGCCATGCGGGAGAGAGATCCTCTATGCGGCGATCGCGTTGACCTATGTTGCATCGATCGACTATGCGGCGTCCGCGATCAGGCTCTGGCGCAGTTCGTCGTAGTCATAGTCAGGAAACTCATGCGGGACGGGCGCTTCAAACGTCATCAAATCACCCGTCGCCGGGTGTTGCACTGTGAGCCGCCAAGCGTGGAGCATCAGGCGACGCTGTTCGGGCACACGACCATACACTGAATCCCCAATCACATCGTGGCCGATATAGCGGAAGTGAACGCGGAGCTGATGCGTTCTCCCCGTATGCAGCCGAGCGAGGACCAGCGTTGCGTCGGCAAGTCGACTGAGCACGCGGAATTCCGTCTGCGCCGGACGGCCTTGTGCGTGGATGCTCATCCGCCTTGGATACGCCGGATCTCGCCCGATCGGGGCGTCGATGGTGCCCTCGTCCTCCGGGATGAT
>CAZORQ010000109.1:0-2675 GCA_964582285.1 uncultured Thermotogae bacterium | reverse complement strand
TGGGAGGTCGAGATCTGGGTCCGGCCGGGTGAGTCGATCCAAGCGGCCATCGATCGCGCGTGGCTGGGTGCTGTCATCACAGTCGAGCCAGGCGTGTACCGGGAGACACTCGACATCTCGATCGGCCTGACACTGCGTGGAATCGGCGGCGACGTTATCATCGAACCGGTCGGCGAGCAGATCGGCCTATTCATCCGCGTTGACGAGGATGCGGCCGTCCGCCTCGAGAACCTTGCGGTGCGCCGGGCAATGATCGGGATCCAACTGTCGGCGAACACGGTCTGTAAGCTTGAGGACATCGAGATCTCCGACTGCGAGACGGGAATCCAGGCTCTCGAGAAGGCTCAGCTCTCTCTCGATATGTGTACGCTGCGTCGAAACGAGACAGCGCTCCGTGCTCTCGGACGGAGCCAGACGGCGATCACTCGTTGCACGATCGAAGACTCACAGGGAAACGTCGCGGCCGTCATCGTTCAGGAGCATGCGAGCTTGTCGATCGACTGGACCGGCATCGCCGGCGGTCTGGGGAACGGCCTGTTCGCGCTCGACAACGCGACCGTGTCCATTCGGAGCTCGCTCATCCGATTCAACCAGGGCGATGGCATCCTCGTCGCGGAAGATGCCACGATTAACCTTGACGATGTCGGTTGCCACGGCAACAACGGCTACGGGCTCCGCGCGATCACTGAGGAGTGTCCGCATCAGGTGATCACACCGATGCCACCCTTCACCGGCGCGATCGCCTGCAGCCGCTGCTCTTTCGGCGAGCCTGCCGCCGGCACCGAAAACGGCCTCGGCCCGACCTGCCCGGTCGACCTGGAATCCGCCAAGTTATAGAGCCGCCCTCGAGAAACACGCTCTTCGCCCACCCAAGGACGGGCGAAGAGCGAGACGTCCTCCTCTCTGCCAGAGGCCCGGGATGCGACGCACATCCCGGGTCCTACTTCAACCGCCCATACCGTTCATAGCCTCCGTAGATCCGCTGTCGATGATGCGCGGTTGAGCGATGGTTGATGGACGTTTGAGAATCCAGGAGGCAGGTTGTCGGGCAAGGAGGAACCCATGGGAAATCGACGTTTCCAAGCAGGGGTTCTGCTGGCGATCGGTCTCGTCGCCGTCGTGACGCCCGTCCTCTCTGCAACGTATTCGCAGGATCAGCTGATCGAGGATGTCAGACAACTGACGACGATCATCGAAGCGTCACATCCGGATCCGTTCCTGCGGTGCGGCGGACGGATCGCGTTCTATCGGATCGTCGATGCTACCTTGAATGCGATTCCCAAGGAGGGGATGACGAAAGAAGAGTTCGTCCGCTTGCTCCGCCCCCTCATTGCGACGATCGGCGACGCGCACACGCAAATCTGGAGCACCTATCGCACGAGCGACTTCTACCCAGGAGGGATACCTCTGAGATTCAGCGTCGTCGGAACCTCTCTCTATGTGACGCACATGAAGCGAAAGGACGAGCGACTGCACGGCGCACGGTTAATCTCGGTCCAAGGGTGCACGCTTCCCGAGCTTATGGCCCTGCAACGGACGCTTGTCGGGCTCGAGAACGACTACGAGGTTCTCCTCCGCCTTTCCGATCAGTCGCTCTGGTACGCGCCCTACCTCGCGGAACTACTTCCCGACTGGACGGATCACAGCCGAATCACCGTCAAGCTGCACCTTGCCACTGGCGAGATCGAGACGGTCACGTTCGAGCTTCCAGTGAAGTCGAGCCTCCTTCTCGGGCAGTCGAGCTCGGTCGGGATTCCTGAAGCGAACAGCGCGGGGTTCGGCTGGGGCTTCATGGATGTGGCCGAACTCGAGGATCCCATCTGCTACCTGCGGATTGATCATCAAGGGATGCTCCGGGAGTTCCGTGAAGAGAACCGTGCCGTCGGCGCCGAGCCGATGACGCCAGCACAGCTGGCGTCGATCCCATCTGCAACGGGGGAGTTTCGGGACATGGTCGTCGCGATGGCCGAAGCACGAACCGACACACTGATCATCGATCTCCGATACAACTCCGGCGGCACCGACACGATGGCCGACATCCTCGTGTACTTCCTCTACGGCCATGACGGGTTGATCTCGTACCGAACCGACATGCTCAGACACAGCGGAGGCTCCGTCATGCGGTACTCCGCCCTTCACTTCGAGAACTGCCCGGATCAATCCATCGAGGACGTCAATGCGAGAGTCGGAGGCGTATCGATGCAGGTCGGAGACTACGACTTCTCCGAGGACACGCGAGGTCGGGAAAACGAGGTACAGGCACTGCTGGAGAGTATTGATCCCATCTCGTATTTGGAGGAGGGCTATCGGAACGCGGCCACGTTCTACGAGGAGTTCATGGCCGGAACGTACGCAGGCTACTACGTTCCGGAGCGGGTCGTCGTGCTGGTGACACCGAAGACGTTCAGCGCCGGGTCCACCACGATGCGGGCACTGGACATCAACGGCGCGACGCTGATCGGAACGCCCTCCGGGCAGTCGATGAACGCCTTCGGCAACGGCACGCTGTGGAAGCTCGGAAACACGGGCGTCCATGGGTGCATGTCGAGGTCCTATCACGAGCCGTACGCTGACGACCCCGAACTCGGACACGTGTGGCCGGTCGATGTGCAGATGACCTACGACCTGCTCGCTTCGTACGCGTTTGATCCGAACGCCGAGCTCCTGCTGGCGCT
>CAZORQ010000108.1:0-2715 GCA_964582285.1 uncultured Thermotogae bacterium | reverse complement strand
GCGTGGGCCGGCCGGCGTGCGTTGTGCACGATGAAGATGTCGGGCGTCAACGTCGCCTACGATGCGTTGATCTCGATCGCCTACTCCGGGACGAACGGCGGTCTGGTTCTCTATGTCGCCGACGATCCGGGCGTCAGCGCCGGAATGCCGGAACAGGACACGCGCGGCTTCGCCCTGATGTCCGACCTTCCGATGCTTGAGCCAGCGTCCCCGGCCGAGGCGTACGATCTGACACAGAAGGCGTTCGAGCTTTCCGAGAAGACGGGGGCCCCCGTCTTCCTTCGGCTGACCACGGCCGTTGCGCTGGCACATTCGGTCATCGAGGTCGACGAATCTGTTGCGCCAAAGCCGGCTCCGGTCGTCCTCGACAAGGACATCACCCGCTACACAAAGGCCGGCTCGAAGATCTGCCTCGATCAACATCGCGCACTGATCGAGCGATTGGAGGCCGCCGGCAAGCTGATCCACGAGATGGATCTCCACCGCCTCGAGCTGTCGGAGAAACGCGGCGGACTCGGAATCATCGCATGCGGCGCCGTGAACGCCTATGTCAATGAAGCACTTGCCTCTGTGCAGAGCAAAGAGGCGGATCAGAGCAGCGCTTTGATGCTGAAGAATGTGTCTCTGCTCCGCGCTGTGACCACGGTGCCGTTCCCACAGCAAGAAGTGCGCGCGCTGTTGGCCCACTGCGAGCGGGTCGTCGTACTGGAAGAACTCGAGCCGCATATGGAGCGCGGCGTCGCGGTGGCCGCACGACAGATGGGCTTCGATGGCCCGATCATCGGCAAGCTGAACGGAACTCTTTCACGCATCGGCGAGTATCGATTGTCTGAGGTCCTGCGCGGCCTGGAAGCCGCTCTCGGAACGTCTCACACACGAGAACAGCCGAAGACGGTTCTCGCCCGCGATGCCGAAGGCGTCGCGCCGCAAACACGAGAATCGCAGCATGCGATTCTCGCAAGCACAGACGGTGATGCTGAAGGTCGGAGTGCTGGGATCCACCCAGCACCCCGACCTATCACCGTCTGTGCCGGATGCCCCCATCGCGGGACGTACCTCGCCATCGAAGCTGCGATCAAACAGGCGGGATTCGAGAAGGAAGAGGTGATGGTCACCGGCGATATCGGATGCACCATCCTCGGCATGAACCCACCGTTTGACCTTCTGTGGACCGAAGTCTCGATGGGATCGAGCGTCAGCCTGGCCCAAGGCTACGTGCATGCCGGGATCGAAACGCCCGTGATCGCCACGATTGGCGACTCGACCTTCTTCCACGGCGGGATCCCCGGGCTGATCAACGCCATCCAGCACAACACGCCGCTGACGCTGGTCATCATGGACAACGGCTGGACCGCAATGACCGGCATGCAAGTGAATGCGGGGACAAACGACGCATTCCAAGCGCCTGGAGGGCGTCGGCTGGATCTTGTCCGCGTCGTCGAAGGCTTGGGACCGGACAGCATCGCGGTGGTCGATCCGTACGATGTAGAAGCGGTCACTGCCGCTATCACAGCGTCGCTGACTACCTCTGGCGTTCATGTCGTGATCGCGCAGCGAGAATGCGCCATTCAGGCGCGGCGGCGAGGTGTGGTCGAGGGCGTGATGACCGTCGATCCGGAGAAGTGCATCCTGTGCAAGCAATGTCTCCGGGTCACTGGGTGTCCTGCTCTTTCGGTGTCTGCGACACCGAAAGAGCGAGGAGAATCGTCCGAGGACGATTCTCCTGGCGGGTTCGCTATCGGGGCTGAACCGACAGAGCGGGAGAAATCATCCAAGGACGATTCTCCTGGCAAAGGATCCATCGCAGGCGAATCGAAAGGGCAAGGGGAATCTCTCAAGAGCGATTCTCCTGGTGGGCTATCCATTGCCGCTGAACCGACGGAGCGGGAAGAATCATCCAAGGACAATGCTTCCCCCCCTTCATCAATCCAAGTCGATGAAGCGCTCTGTAACGGATGTGGGATCTGCGCAACGGTCTGTCCAACCTCCGCATTGAAGGTAGAAAGGCGAACATCATGACGACATGCGACATCCTTCTCGTCGGCGTCGGCGGTCAGGGCGTATTGACCATTGGAGATTTGCTTCTCCGTGCAGCGTTCGCCGCCGATCGTCCCGCCTCGTTCTGCCCCACCAAGGGGATGGCACAACGGGGCGGCTTCGTCAAGGCGGAGCTTCGGCTCGGCGCCGACGGCGTGGGCCCGCGGATCGGGATGAACGGCGCCGACATTGCGGCTGCGATGGAGCGATCGGAAGCGCTCCAGGCGATCCCGTTCATCAAGCAGGGAGGAGATTTTCTCCTGTACGACCATGTATGGGAACCGGCCAGGGTTCAGCTTGGCATCGATGAGTATCCGGCGTTCGATGATGTGTCCGATGCGATTACTGCCGCTGGGGCTCGGCTGACCGTCCTGCGGCCAGACGATCTCCCCGTCATCGATGGGAAACCAGTGGCACCGAATGTTGTGCTTCTCGGCGCGTTGCTCGGGCTCCCGAGCCTGTCGAAGTTTCTCGGTGCAGCTGAGGTCGAATCCGTGATCGCCACACGGTGGCCGAAATCAGCTGGACCGAATCTTGAGGCGTTCCGCTGGGGCCTGGCCGCCCATGGCTCGTCGGGCGGCATGCGGGATGGTGATTTCTGACGATGCCATGGGTCAAGGCACTGTTTGAGCCTCGCGCCGTTGCGGTCTATGGCTCCGTCGCGCCCGGCAAGATCGG
>CAZORQ010000107.1:0-2731 GCA_964582285.1 uncultured Thermotogae bacterium | reverse complement strand
CGAAGGGAGTGGGCTTGATGAGGGGGTCGCGGGCGATTGTGAGGTCGAAGGCGCGGTTCATGGCGGCGGCGGTGTTCCAGTGCTGGGCGCGCCAGGCGGGGACGGTGGATTCGTCGAGGCGGTACGCGTCAGGCTGGAGGTAGTAGCCGGCGAGGGCGGTGATTTTGTGGCCGTCGGATGTAGCGTTCATGGTGGCACTGAGTGTGTTGAAGAATGCGGGGTCGGTGAAGAGTTCGTCGTCGTCGATGAAGGTGACGAATTGTGCGGAGTTGAGGATGCCAGCGAGGGCGCAGATGTTTCGGACGCCGGCGTAGTTTTGGAGGTTGAGTATTTCGAGAGAGCGAGAGGCGACGCCGGCGGAGGCGAGTTTCCGCTTCACTTTACTGAGTGCGGCGTGGCCGAATAATTCAATTGAGCGGCGAGAGCGACATGGGGTGACGAGTTGGTTCACCTTTGCTTCGACTTCGGCGGCGAGACCGGCGCGATTGGGAACGGGGATGATGACGATCTGGTCGGGGGTCTGATCGAGGACGTCGAGGCTGTCGAGGAGACGAGGGAGCGTGCCGTCGGTGTCCAGCGGAGTGGGATGGTCGAAGACGATTTCGGTGTCGGATTGGGGATCGGTTTCCGGGGCGGATTCGGGTCGGCCCCAGTAGGTTGGTACGACCATGGTGAAGGTATTCATGTGCGCCTCGGTGCGGTGTGACTGCTTAGAGGTGTATTATGCAGAGGTTTGAGGCGAATCTCCAGCGGGGTTTTTGGGGTTTTGCGTGAACGGGGTGCACGTAGGCGGAACTCGTGGCGGGACACGACAGCCTAATTCGCCCGCTCAGGGAAGAACTCGACGGTTTCTGTTTTGCCAGCATCCCCACAACATGGAAAAGGTACGCCGCCGACATTTCAAAGGGGGCCTTGTGGAGCTGGTCGCCGCCAAACGATGCGCGCGGCATGGCAATAGCAGAATCGAGAAGGCCGAGGTCACGCACACCGTGCTGCCCGCCGTAGCGATCAACCTGGTCGCGGTGCAGGAGCAGGACATCCTCAGTCGTCAGGAAATCGGGCATTGGAGATCAGTCCGCCAAGCGCCTGAGATCGTTTCCGTACTTGCGGTTGATCGTGGCCAAGGAAGCGCGGAGCTTCTCCTGACGCCTCTTGTCGCGGACCGGACTGACGAGAAGGCGGTCGCCGTCGGTCGTGAGTTCCAGCGGCGTATCGGGGGTGATTTGGAGCAGTTCGAGGATTGGCTTGTCGATCACGAGGGCGAGGCTGTTGCCGTGCTTGATCAGCGTTTTCGTCATTGGACTCTCCTCCTATGCGTATACACGAAGTATACACGGCGTTTCCGGGGGTTGCAAGAGGGGCTATCCCGAAAAAGCACCGGCGTCGTTTGTGTCGCGCCAGGGGAATTCGAGCGAACGGACCGAAGAAGCACTGCCGGGCGACGTAGCGCGGCAGAAGTGAGAGCGTGCGTCAGGTCTGCCCGCCGAGGCAGACGATGCTTTCGGCGAGAGGCGTTTCGGCGAGTAAACGAAGGAGTCGCCTGTCAGTTGTGAGCATGACGCTTTGTGTCTTTACGGCCAGCGCCAGGTAGAGGCAATCGTACACGGTGCACCGCGTCCTGATCGCGAGTTCCAGGGCTTCGGGAGCCAATTCCCGCGATGGTGTCAGGTTGAACGGGAGCTGGAGGATGTCGCGAAGGAGATCGGCGGCCTCGGCCTTGTCGATCTCGCCACGAGCGCAGCGCTTCCAAACTACGTTACCCACCTCCGCTATGATGAGATCGGGTGCGCACAGCTCCTGGCCGGAGGTGAGGAGAGCCTGCGCTGGGGCGGCGTGCTTCTCCTGGAAGAAGGCGGCGGCCACGACGCCGGCGTCGATGACCTGAGCCTTCATCGCTTGCGGTCCTCGCGGATAAGGCGGACGCTGTCGGAGAAGCGACGTCCTCGGAATCGTTTTCGCCAGCCGTCGAACATGGCGGCGATCTGGTCAACGTCGGCCCCCGCCGCGCGCTTCACAAGCAACCGGACTTCACTCTGGAGCGAGCGACCATGCCGCTTGGCCTGGGCCTTGAGGCGCTTCAATGTCTGCTCGTCGAGATTTCGAATCAGAATGTCGCCCATGGAGAGATCTCCTGCGCTTACACGCACTCGTCATATCATAATGATATCGCTTATCGGAGCGTGACGCAAGAGGGATTTACGGGACGGGGGCACGCCGCCACTTGGGTTTGGTGATGAAAGGGAGGATCCAGTCCTCGTATCGGCTGTGGTACACGAACCGGGTCGCATTGGCCGCGATGCGGCGGTTCATTTGTCTGACGACTCGCTCAGATATTGAGATGTATCCCTCACCTAGCCGGGTTCTGCGCGTAGCTGAGAGAGTGATGTTGCTCGATATGGGGAAGCTGATCTCTGACTGGGGTTTGAGAAGTCCTATGGGGGTGAGATAGAAAGGATTGTCGCATGTGAGGAACGCCGGCTCGTCGTCGAAGGTGAGAAACTGCCATGTCATGGTGGTCATCCACGGTATAGCTATGTCAGTTTCGTCACTCTGGAGGTGCTTCAGGTAGACTTCCTGCGGGTCGCGGGCGAGGTCGTCGAGCTGATCGCGGAGGATTCTCCGGACTTGGTCTCTGTTCTCCGGGGCGAGGTTGGCTAATCGCGGGTTGCTAGCCATGATCATTTCCACCAGCCGGTCTTCGTTGTGGCAAGATCTGTGAATGGTTTCTAGG
>CAZORQ010000106.1:0-2944 GCA_964582285.1 uncultured Thermotogae bacterium | reverse complement strand
GGATCATGAATCGCGAGCCAATCGCCGTCCTGTCGGATATCCATGGCAACATCCGTGCGCTCGACGCGGTGCTCGGCGACATCCGGGTGCGCGGCATCGAACAGATCGTCAACCTCGGCGACTGCCTCTACGGACCGTTCGATCCAATCCCGGTCGCGGATCGCCTGCGGGCAGCCGATTGGCCGGCCGTCTCCGGCAACGAGGATCGGATGCTCGTAGCTGCCAACTGGCAGCAAGTCTCCCGGACCGCGCAGTTCACCATCGAGCAGCTGACCGACAAGCGGATCGAGTGGCTTGCTCAGCTCCCGAAGACGCTCGTGCTCGACAATGGCATCCTTGCCTGCCACGGCACGCCGACCGACGACACGCAGTACCTGCTTCATCGCCCGACCGAAGAAGGCACGATGCACCCAGCCACGGATGTCGAGATCGTTGAACGCCTCGGCCCAACCGATGCGCCGCTCCTCCTCTGCGGCCATGACCACATGCCGCGCATCGTGCGGCTCGAGGATGGACAAACCGTGATCAATCCCGGGAGCGTCGGCTGCCCCGCCTACACCGACGACACGCCGATCCCTCACCAGGTCGAAAACAGCAGCCCGCACGCGCGGTACGCCATCGTCCATTGGGACAACCCTGCCGAGCTGCACGTCGAACTCGTCTCGGTCTCCTACAACTGGACCGCTGCCGCCGCTGAAGCCGAACGCAACGGATTCAGCGACTGGGCCAAGTGGTTGCGAACGGGTCGTGTGTAAGGCTTCTCCAAGCGGGTCGCCTCATGAATCGGTGCCAGCTGAGCCAACAGCGTCGGCAAGGTCGTATGACCAGTCCAAGCTAAATCTCCCCGTCCCATCGAGCTTCATCATCGCCTGGGGATTGAGGACCAGTCCAGGGAGCACGGGAATCTCCGCTTCGAGCGCGATCGCTGCAATACCAAGCAACGGTCCGCTTCCGAAGAAGAAAGCGATGCTCGCTTCGCCTTCTTCTCCACAGCACCCCGTGACCGACCAGATGAGCCCGAACAGTCCGCAATAGGGATCTGCGACCAGTGCAACATCTCCCGGGGAGAGTTCCAGAATGCCGCGTGCCCGAACCGCCCCGATCTCGCAGCGCATGTCCAAAGCAAGAACCTTCAGTCCGTTAAGGCTGACAGCGCTCTTGTCCCAATCGAGCGAAAGGAACGGCGTCACACAAAAGGAGGACGCAACCGATAGCGATGGGATAAGCTCAACCGTCTTCTCTTCCGTTGTGTATGTCATCTCGATCGAGAAGCGCAGTCCGGGAAGGACCTCGGGAATCGGTCCCAGTGTCACCGCAAGCTGATCGAAACCGGAACAGGTCCATGATGGCTCAACTCGGAGCGATCCAAGATCGCATGGAAGAGGGAATCTCATCGCCGCCGAGGCGCGCGAGAACTGGAATGCACACGTGGGCTGGATCGGGGCCAACGCTTCGTCTAGGTTGAAACCGAACGTTAGCTGCTCAACCGGGTTTGGTTCCTCCACGCTCAGCGAGAACTCAAGACCTGCGACTCCATCTTCGGCGACCAACACGGTCTCGACATCTATCCCCCCCGCAGTCGTCCCCAGATTAACTTGCAGGCATGTGTCCGATGAAGTCTGTACCGGCAGCGTGAGTTCTGCCGCGAGCTCCACGTTCGCTATGACGGCGCGGGCGTATACGAGAAACTCATCTAGCGTAGCCGAATCGAGAGAAAGCTCAACCGAGACGTCGCCTACATCGCCTGAATACCCTGAGACGAAGCTTGCATCGGAGGAGACGACCAGCGTGGGGTACTCCACACAGATCTCGCCTTCGGCGGAGAACACCGTGTCAGCCGTTGCAGCAACGGCAACCAGGCCGACAACGAGGAGTGTGATCCAGAGATGCTTCATGGGGAAGGTGGAGGACAACGCGGACCGGTGGGCAAAGCCACCTCGACAGTGGCCGTATCCGTACCACCGTATCCATCGTTGATACTGTAGTCGAATGATACTACGGACCCTGGAGGTAGCCCGCAGTTCATCGTGTCATAGGTGATGTATGAACCATTCGTCGAAGTCTGCCCGCAGGGCGGCGTGCCGACCGATTCAATCTCGAGACTGTCTCCGTCAGGATCCCAATCATTGCCCAACACGTAGATTGCGATGGTTCCCTGTCCCGTCTGCATCGTCACTTGATCGTCATTCGCATGAGGGCTGCTGTTCGGCGGAAGTGACACCCGAACCGTGCCCCAATCCGTGCCTCCCCGGCCATCGCTGATCTTGTAGGTGAACGAAACCATCGACTGGGCGCACCCATCAACCTCGTATTCGATCCTGGTTCCCCCGCTCGTGATGAGGGCGTCTCCGCAAGAGATCCAGCCGAGTTGCGTGATCGTCAGCGGATCGTTGTCCGGATCTGAGTCGTTCAACAGAGCTTCGATCTCAATCGAGTCCTCGCCATGATCCATCGACGCCCAATCGTCCCCGGCGTGAGGATCGCGATTGCTTAGACTGATCGTCACATCGAAGGTGCAGGGAGAGGACGTGTTCCCCGCCGCATCCGTAGCTTGGCACTCCACGGTTGTGGTTCCAATGGGGAAGGTGCTCCCGGAGCTCGGCGTGCAGATGATCGTCGGCGACGGATCGCAGTTGTCAGACGCCGAGGGGGAGAAGGTCACGATAGCCCCCCCTGGATTGGTTGTGCTACCGTTGATATCTCCGGGACAGGTCACCGTCGGCGCAGTCGTGTCTTCGACTGTGATATCGAACGAGCACGTTGCGGTGTTGTTGGCCGAATCGGTGTACTGGTAGACGACGGATGTTGTTCCCCCGTCAAATGCCGAGCCAGGGGCATGACTCCGGCTCGAATAGGGAACTTCCCCATCACAGTTGTCACTCGCCGCCGGCTCGATCCAGTCCACCGTCGCTGTGCATCCGCTGTCGCGAGGGACCGTCACGTC
>CAZORQ010000105.1:0-2948 GCA_964582285.1 uncultured Thermotogae bacterium | reverse complement strand
CAGCGTGACGGGTCAGGGCATCGTCCCCGGTTGCTCCGTTCAGAATGGTCGCTTTCGTATTGCCCTCCCGTCGAAACGCTGTTTATCCTATCTGGAAATCGTGTAGACGACAACGTAACCGTGTAGTTGGAAGGCCGCTTTTTAGCCCCAAGCCCATTGCCTTCCAGAACTCCCTGCCGGCGGAAGCCTGCTGCAACGATGTGCTCGGCAACGTCAGAACGTTCAACCAGCGGAATCGTCACTCGCAGGGCGGGGTTCGTTCCTACGACGTTGCGGATTGGACATTGTCGCGAAAACCCGAGATGCTTGGGGCCGTGACGTCAGGAAGCCCACAGACGAAAAGGAGAACCGCGAAGACCTTTGGCCCGATCCTGTGTGTCGGGATCCTGCTGTTGGCCGAGGGTGGGCGTGTTCCGACCGCTACGTCCGCTGTTCCTGTTTTTACGGTCAGCATCATCAACGTGTATCCCCACGATCGCAATGCCTTTACGCAGGGATTGGTCTTCGAAAACGGCGTTCTGTACGAAGGAACGGGCCTGCGCGGGCGCTCTACGTTGCGTCGAGCGAATCTGGAGACCGGCGAGATCCTGCAGATCCGCAAGCTGCCGGATCATCTCTTTGGCGAGGGGATCACCGTCTTTGGGGAGAGGATCATCCAGTTGACCTGGCAGGCTGGCATCGGTTTCGTCTACGACAGGGCCACCTTCGAGCTGCTTGGCGAGTTTCGGTATCCGACGCAAGGCTGGGGCATCACGCACGACGGTGAGTGCCTGATCGTGAGCGACGGCACGTCAACGCTTCGCTTCCTGGACCCTGCAACCTTTGAAGGGATCGGTTCGATTGAAGTACGCGACAGGGATGGCCCAGTGCCCAGGCTCAACGAATTGGAATACGTGAAGGGCGAAATCTACGCCAACGTGTGGCAGACGGACCGGATCGCGCGGATTGCACCGAATACCGGTGCCGTGGTCGGATGGATCGATCTGACTGGGATTCTCAAGCCTGAGGACCGAATTGAGTCAGTCGATGTGCCAAACGGCATCGCCTATGACGCAGGCAATGACCGGCTGTTTGTCACCGGAAAGCTCTGGCCGCGGCTGTTTGAGATTGAGCTGGTTCCTGTGGAGTAGTCACGATGATGCCACTATGCAGAAGCGGCCAGCGATTCCACGGATGCAAACGAAACCCTTCGGCCGAAGTTGTTGTTCGTCATGCCCTTGTCTTCAAATGTCCACTCTTTCGAGTGATGAAACTGCTCCAAGCGGGCAAGCAGGTGCGCTTTTCCCTGAGAGGATAACTACAGTTGAGACGACATCGGTTGCCGAGGGGTTGACTTCTCGGATGTTGGGTCGTATCCTTCGGTCACAAGTTTTCTTAAGCAGGGTTGGGTTTGACGGTTCAACGGATCGCGCCTAGGGTGTTGGCGGGGTCCCTTTCTCTTTTTCAATCGCAGGGGAGCGATACGGAGGCGACGATGACGGTGAAAACAGCTATCAGAACGGATATCAGCAGGGTGCGCAACGTGGGCGTCATGGCCCACATCGATGCGGGTAAGACCACAGTGACCGAGCGGATTCTTTTCTTCACCGGCAAGAGTCACAAGATCGGTGAGGTACACGACGGCGAGGCGGCGATGGACTGGATGGTCCAGGAGCAGGAACGGGGGATCACCATCACCTCGGCGGCGACGACGACTTACTGGAGGGACCATCGTGTCAACATCATCGACACGCCGGGGCACGTCGACTTCACAGCCGAGGTCGAGCGGTCCCTGCGTGTGCTCGATGGTACGGTGGCGCTGTTCTGCGCCGTGGGTGGGGTGCAGCCGCAGGCGGAGACGGTGTGGCGGCAGGCGGAGAAGTACCACGTCCCGCGGATCGCGTTCGTCAACAAGATGGATCGTACCGGCGCCGACTTCGACGGGGTCGTCGAGGAGATCCGCAAGGAACTGGGAGCAAACGCGGTGCCGGTGGTGATCCCGATCGGGGCGGAGGCCGACTTTGCGGGTGTGATCGACCTCGTCGAGATGAAGGCGATCTTGTACGACGACGCGCCGCAGGGCGCGTCGATCCGTGAAGAGCCGATCCCCGATGATCTCGTGGAGCAGGCGCGTGCAGCGGCGGCGCTGATGATCGAACGGATTAGTGAGCAGGACGATCGCCTGATGGAGAAATTCCTCGAGGGAGAGACCCCGCAGCGCGACGAGGTCGTTCGCGCGATCCGCTCGGCGACAATCGACGGGCGGTTCATCCCCGTTTTGTGTGGGGCGGCGTTCAAGAACAAGGGCGTGCGGCGGTTGCTCGACGCGATCGTCGATTACCTCCCTTCTCCGGTCGACCTGCCCCCGGTGATCGGTGCGCACCGCAAGGAGCACCGGGAAATCGTCCGCTGCCCCAGTGACGATGCTCCACTGGCGGCGCTGGCGTTCAAGGTTCAGGCGGACAGGCACATGGGCAAGCTGACCTACGTCCGTGTTTACTCCGGGATTTTGAAGACGGGTGAGTATGTGGTCAATTCGAGTCGCAACGTGCGTCAACGTGTCGGCCGCCTGTTTGAGATGCACGCCAACGACCGTCAAGTCGTGGAGGCTCTGCATGCCGGCGAGGTGGGAGCGGTCGTCGGCCTGGCAGATACGTATACAGGTGAGACGATCTGCAGCGAGGAGCATCCGATCGTGCTTGAATCGATCGAGTTTCCGGCACCGGTCATCGGGATCGCCGTCGCGCCGTCGTCGAACGACGACCGCGACAAGTTGGCTGCCGGCCTGCAACGATTGGCGGAGGAAGATCCTACCTTCACCGTGCGAACGGACGCGGAGACCAGCGAGATGATCATCTCGGGGATGGGAGAGTTGCATCTGGAGATCATCCTCGACCGCCTCAAGCGAGAATTCAACGTGGCGGTGCACACAGGGCGGCCCGAGGTGGCGTACCGAGAGACGATCCTGG
>CAZORQ010000104.1:0-3164 GCA_964582285.1 uncultured Thermotogae bacterium | reverse complement strand
AGCCACCTTATTCTGCTCGTTGCGGCGTACCTCACCATCTCCTCGATGTCGTCGGTATTGACGGCAACTACGATGCAATGACCTTCCGTCAAGACGCAGACCGCGTCATTCGGGAGATCGGGAAGCGAAAGCACGTGTCAATTCTTGTCGGAGGGGGAACCCTCTATCTCGGAGCTCTCCTGCGGGGAATCTTCCCTGGGCCGTCTGCCGATACCGCGCTGCGCAAAGAGCTGGCAGAACGCCCGTTAAGTGAACTATACGAGCAACTTTGCGCCATCGACCCAAAAGGTGCAGTGAAGATCCATCCCCACGACCGGCTGCGAATCGTGCGGGCACTGGAGGTGTACAAGCTCACCGGGCAACCGATCAGTACACTGCAACAAAAAGCACAACCCCTTCCCCATCGATTCGCCCGTTTTGGATTGTGTCGAGCCAAATCGGACCATCGAGCTGCAATCGCAGCGCGGGTGGACAGAATGATGGAACGGGGCCTCGTGGCCGAAGTTACGCGATTAAGACAGAAGGGCCTGCATCAAGAGCAGCAAGCCTTTCGAACGATCGGCGTTCGCGAAGTCTTCGACTATCTCGACGGCAAGATCACGCACACACAGCTACGAGACGCCCTCATCACCAATACCTGGGCCCTGGTACGCCGGCAGATGGCGTGGTTCCGCAATGAGAAAGACGTTCTCTGGATCGACGTCACGGGTCGAACTCCGGATGTACTCGCCGAAGAGATCGTTGCCCAATTGCTGCAAGGCCTAAGACAGGGTTAACATGCGGACGATGCTAAGGAGTGAAATGCGTAGAGAAGAGCTGGTATTGACAAGTGAAGGCCAACGCGCAATCGACCAGCGTGCTGTTGCTGGGGGCGTCTCCTCAGCAGCGTTGATGGAGAGTGCCGGACGCAGCGCAGCGGAACTCATTTGCCAGTCACGACATTGGAAGCGGGCCGTAGTCGTGGCCGGTCGCGGCGGAAACGGGGGCGATGCGCTGGTAGTAGCGAGATACCTTCACCAAGCCGGGATGACCGTTTCGGCATTCGCAGTGTGTGCTCCGGAGCAATTCTCTGAAACCACGGCCACGATGGCACAGCGTCTCGAACAGACCGCTCGAGGCAGACTCCAGTCCCTAACCGAAAATCTTGATCCACTCAAAGAGGCTCTCGAGGAGGCGGACGGGGTAATCGACGGCCTGTTCGGAAGCGGATTCGATCGACCGCTATCCGATCGATTCTTGGAAGTCGTTGAGATCGTCAACGCAGCGCGCGCGCAAACAGTCTCGCTCGACCTTCCCTCCGGTCTGCCATCAGATCGCGGGTGCCCGTTCGATGGGGCCGTGAGAGCTGACTTCACCATCGCTATGGAATTCCTGAAGCCAGCCCACCTCCTTTACCCGGCTCGGTCGTACTGCGGGAACATCCTCCTCGCCCGAGTCGCCTATCCCGAGAAGGTACTTGTTGACCTGGTCCCGCTGGCACGGGTGCCCACTAGAACCGGCGCACGCGCCCTTCTTCCAGCCAGGCCGCCGAACGGCCACAAAGGAACGTTTGGACGGGTTCTCGTCGTCGCAGGGTCTATCGGAATGAGCGGAGCCGCGATCCTGTGCGCAAAGGGTGCGCTGCGGGCGGGCGCAGGGCTTGTCACCGTCGCCTGCCCAGCCGCTATTAACGCCGTGGTCGAGACCGCACTGACCGAAGCGATTACCCTCCCACTGCCTGACGAAGAAGGGCACCTGACACCCGATGCAATTGAAACCCTCAGTTCGGCCCTTGACCGCGCCGATGTCGTGGCAATCGGTCCCGGATTGTCCCGTCAGTCGTCGGTCGGTGAGCTTGTACTGGCGCTTCTCGATCGGATCGAGGTACCGATTGTGCTTGATGCGGATGGGCTCTTCCTCCTTGCGCCTCACTTGGATGGTTTGAGGGAGTTGTCCGGCCGCATCGTTCTTACCCCACATCCGGGAGAGCTGTCCCACTTGATCGACCGACCGGCTGACCAGATTGATGCAAAACGGATTGAGGTAACACGGGCGTTTGCAGCCAAACACGGCGTGGTCCTCCTGCTCAAGGGCCGACCGACCGCAATCGGGACTCCGGATGGAGAGGTCTATCTGAATTCCACGGGCAATACCGGTCTAGCCACTGGCGGAAGCGGAGATGTGTTAACCGGCTTGGTCGCCGGGTTCCTCGCCGGCGGAGCGCGGCCGGCTGACGCGGCGGTCCTCGGGGCCTACGTACACGGGGCTTCCGCAGACTCCCTTGCCCGCAACACCGCCGAACGGTCCATTCTTCCAAGCGACCTGATCGACGCTCTTCCTGCAGTGATCGCTGAGGTCGAAGCCAGTGACGAGGACGAAAAGACATCCCTTGCCAATGTTGACCTGAAGAAAGTGAACTAGGTGACCACTTCCTTCCGACTCATCGACACGCACGCCCATCTGGACGCCTCGGATTACCGCGACGATCGGGCCGCGGTCATCGCCCGAGCGTTTTCCAGCTCAATCGGCGTAATCACCGTCGGAGTCGACCGTCGCTCGAGCGAAACGGCCTGCCACCTCGCACGTCGTCATCACCTGGTGTGGGCCGCAATAGGTGTCCACCCTCATGACGCCAAGACGCTGGATCAGATGCTGTTGTCTATCCTGAACAAGCTCGCACAGAATGAGCAGGTAGTGGCAATCGGCGAAATCGGACTCGACTACTACCGCGATCTCTCCCCACGAGACGTGCAGCGCCGTGCGTTCAGAGAGCAGATCGCGCTTGCGCAAAGATACGATCTGCCAATCATCGTTCACAACAGAGATTCCACCGACGATCTTCTTGCAATCTTGATGGAGCTTTCCTCATCCCACCGCGGGGTGATTCACTCGTTTCTCGGCAGCGCAACCCTGGCCGAAGCGTTCCTCTCCCTTGGATTTCATCTGGGTATCGGCGGCCCGATCACTTTTGCCAAGAATGAAAAGCTCAAAGAAGCGGTGCGACACATTCCTTTACAACGAATCCTGCTGGAGACCGACTGTCCGTACCTGACACCGGTTCCCCATCGCGGGAAACGCAATGAACCCGCCTACGTCCATTTTGTCGCAGAGACGGTGGCCAAGATCAAGGGTGTGTCCATAGAACAGGTGCAGCAGACCACATCCGACAACGCAAGACGGCTGTT
>CAZORQ010000103.1:0-3175 GCA_964582285.1 uncultured Thermotogae bacterium | reverse complement strand
AAGGCAAAGCGCGCGATGTTCCGCGAGCTCGGCGGCCTGGATTACTACGAGGTCTACGCACGAAAGGCCAAGGAATACGCCGACGCTCTCCGAGCCGAGGTTGTGGGGCTGAACGGCCAGGTGACCGTGCTCGCTGGGCTTGTCGAGCAGTTGCCGTCGAAGAGAGCCGAAGCCGAGAGTCTCGCCGTCAGGTTGCAGACCGCAGAGACTCAGCTCGCCGCGATCGAGGAAGCCGGAAAGCTCGCCTCGCACGAGGTCGAAGACCTGCGGGCCGAGGCCGCTGAGAACAGCCGGGTCCAGTCGTCGATCGATGCCCTGAAGGACCAACTCCAGAAACTCAGAGCGGACAGAAAGCTCCTTGATGGACTCATCACTTCCTACGAGGAAGCCGTCAAGGGGCAGCAGGGCGCGGAGACCGTACTGGAATCCTACGAGAACATGCGGGCTGAGGAGGCCGAGCTGAATGAGAAGCGCGCTGAGGTGCTCAAAGAACGCGAGAGGCTGCAGGAAGCCCACAGGGTGGAGAAGGATCGTGTGGACGCTATTGAGCGCTCGATACGTCGCCAGAAGGACGAGAGCGCCCAGAAGCTCGCGGCGCTGCGTGAACGCCGTGTCGGTCTGGGTAAGGACATAGACGCTCTGATTCAGACTCTCGCAGAGCCGCTGGATGAGAACTGCCCGACGTGTGGACAGCTCTTGCCGGAAGACCGCCGGATTGCGCTGGAAGAGAGACGCGAGGACGACAAGGCCAGACTCGCTGCAAAGCGCATCGAGCACCGCCAAGTCGAGGATGAGATTGCGGTACTCGGCGGCGAGATCAATGTCTTTCAGCAGGAGATCGATCGACTGCCGTATCCCGAAACGCCAGCGCTCCCGGAGTTCAACGACAAGGGGCTGGCGAAGCTTCGCGAGCAGATGCGATGGATGAAGGTCGACGAGGCCCGCGAGACGCTGCGCAAAGCCCACGAAGCCACCGCGAAGACCGGCGAAGCGAAGCTCAGAATCGCGGAGATCGAGCACGAGTCCGAGAAGATCGTCAGCAGAATCGATGATCTCTCCGCGACTCTCGACGCCACTGTGCAGTCCCGCCTTGCCGCTGCGGTGCAGCGCTACGAGGACGTGAGACAGCAGTACGTCGAGGCGAAGGGCGTGTGTGCCTCGACAGCCGCTACCGCAAAGCGGATGGGGGAGGAGATCCGCGAGCTTGAGGCGAAGTCGGAAGAGCTTGACGAGATCCGCACCAGAATCCGCAAGGGCGAGTCCGAACAGCGCGAGTGGATGTTCCTCCAGGAGGCGTGCGGCGAGAAGGGAATACAGGCCCTGGAGCTCGACGCCATGGGACCCGACGTGTCGGCGGTAGCAAACCGCATTCTCTCGTCGGCTTTCGGAACGCGTTTTCAGATCGAGGTCCGAACCACCAGGACGGTGGGTCGCGGGAAGGACAGACACCAGAACGAGGACTTCTCCATCGTCGTGCACGACAGCAGGGACGGTACCGAGCAGACGCTCGACCTGCTCTCCGGGGGTGAGTTAGTGTGGATCAAGAAAGCAGTCCACGACGCCTTCGGCATCATCCGCGAGCAAGCGACTGGCACGAAGTTCCTTACGGTCGTGCAGGACGAGTGTGACGGAGCTCTGGATCCCGAGGCACGGCAGCGCTACTTGACGATGCTCGAAGCCTCGCACAAAGAGGCCGGACGGCACCATACCATCATCATCACTCACTCCCAGAGCATCCAGGAGATGATCGCCCAAAAGATCGACATGGGCGCCACGGCTCTCTCGGAAGTCGGCTAGGAGGACCGGTATGACGTTCAAGTTCCGAGTTGACGGTAACGTAGTCGAAGTAGACGGCCCCACGAAGGCCGAGGCGCTGGAGAAGGCATCGCGGGTGCTGCGCGAGATTGGCTTCGGCAGCACAAAGCCGCGCGAGGTCAAGGAGCCGAAGTCGTGAACATCATAGCCGAGCAGATCCTATCTACGTGCAGGGACCGGGGCTGGAGTCCGATGTACGCCGTCTACTGGGCGACACACCAGATATGCGAGGCGTGTGGGCAGAAGGAATCCGGTCCCCCACATCATATCCTTGGAAGGTCAGCGCACGGCACCATCGACGAGCCCTGGAATCTACTCTCGCTGTGCTTCGACTGCAACTACGGCCGGGGCGGTGCACACGGCATCAACGGCGGCAACAAGGCGCTTGCCGAGCGCTGCCCTGCGGTGGCCGGCAAGATCAAGAGCGCATACGAGCGCCGTGCCCGCATTGGCGTGACGACCGGCGAGTTGATGGCTCGCGTGGAGGCTTTCGTACCCAGATTGTCCGGTCTCGATGAGGCCCGGGAGCTGATCGAGGATCTGACGAATATCGTGCTGGACCTATCCGACGACGTAGCGCAGCGCGATGAACTGATCGCCGGGATGCTGGGGGGCACGTCATGACGTGGCTGCACCTGTTCTTCGCGCTCGAGCTCGGATTCCTACCGCTCGGCGAGTACCAGGTCTACGACGCAGGACAGCAGCGAGCGGTGTTCTCCGGCACGTTCTACTCGGAGTTCACGGTCAGGGCCGAGGCATACGGGTTCTACGCAGACGGGATTCTGCGCACGACCGTGTGGAAGATGGGCAACAACTTGCTGTTCTGGCCCGAGCGTGCGCTGTACGAAGTTGGAGTGGGGTACCGGATCGGCCCGGTAACTGTGGGCTACCGGCACTGGTGCATGCATCCCTTTGTGCTGCCACGCGAGTACTACCAGAGGCCAGCGTACCAGGAAGGGGCATTCGACCAGCTCTTTGTGAGAATCGAAAGGTAGGAGGATACCGTGAACGTACGTGAGATAGTCGCCGAGTGGTTGCGCAAGCACGGCCACGACGGTCTGTGGTGCCCCGCCGACGACGAATGCGGATGCTTTCTTGACGACCTTGCGCCGTGTAATGAAGGCGGGTGTCTGTGGTGCGAACCCGGAGTGCGCAAGCCCGACCCGGACAACGAAGGCGAGTGGATCTGCGGGCCGAGGGAAGCAGAGCATGGATCATAACAGCATCACAGCACACTCGGAGCACATGGTGCGACCCTGTAGATGCACGTTCGTCACTTGCGACGGGAAGCCGTACGTCACGCACGTAACGGAGGACCCGGAAGTCTTGAAACCGTGGGAGGAGAACATGAACGACAACA
>CAZORQ010000102.1:0-3188 GCA_964582285.1 uncultured Thermotogae bacterium | reverse complement strand
AGCATCGCGGCCAGCACGAGACCGGCCCCGTTGCCGCTCAGCAGCGCAGCGAGAAAGTAGAACACGCTCGTCTGGATGAAAATGAAGCCAACGCCGAGTCCAATCATCGTCATTCCACCGATCGCCCAGGCTCCCGGTTGATTTGCTTTCCTTCTGTAGTCATGCCAACCTCCCTATGGTTTGCCAGTTGTGTGTCGCTCGTCGTAGCGGCGCGGTTCAGCCGTTTGCCGGGTACGCCTTCGTGACCAACACGAACTTCCCAGCATATCCGCCGTGCTCGATCAACTCGTGTGCGCGTCGCGCCTCGGCCAACGGAATCCGTTCTGCAATCATGGGCTTCAGATCCCCAGACTCACACAGCTCGAAGAGGTTCGCCAGTCTCGTGCGATACTCCGCATCCTTCTCGGTCTCCGGAGTCAGGGGGACGCTCTTGCTGCTCGGAAGGAGCTTGAGAACGCCGATCATGAGCATGGTGTACGCGATGACACGGATGCCCTTCTTCTTGGTGGCCGCCATGCCGAACCATGACAACCGCCCCCCTTTGCGTAGCGCTCGATACGACTTCAGCAGCTGCCGTGCTCCGCCAATCGGATCGAACACGACATCGACTCCGTCGCCGGTGAGCTCGCGAATGCGCTTGACGACGTTCTCCGTCTTGTAGTCGATCGGCGTCGCTCCCAGCGATGCGACGAGTTCGTGGTTGTATTGGGAGGCCGTTGCGTACAGTTCGAGATCCTCCAATCGACCAAGCTCAAGAAGAGCGGAGCCGACGCCTCCAGCGGCGCCTTGGACAAGAACACGTTCGCCGCGCTGCACCTTGGCGGCGTCGTGCATGACGTGATGTGCGGTGAGGTAGTTCGCGACGAGACACACGGCTTGCGCTGGATCCACGGCCGGTGGAACAGCGACACAATCGCTTGCGGGCAAGCAGAGAAGCTCCGCGTAGCCGCCTCCCTCCATGTTGAGAAGCGCCGCTACTCTCTGTCCTAGATCGAACTGAGCTACCCCTTCGCCAAGCGTCTCGACGGTGCCGACCATGTCGACTCCCGGGGTGTACGGGGGGCGCGGCGGCATGAGTCTTGAGCTTCGGATCATCAGGTCGTAGGCGGACACGCCTGCGGCCTGGACCTTGACGCGGACTTCTCCCGGCCCGGGTTCCGGGCAATCGGCTTCGACGAATTCAAGGACCTCGGGTCCGCCAAGCTTCGACACCACGATTCGATGATGTTTCATAGCAACTCCTCACGGTGAAAGTGCGATTCTCCCCAACCGAATCTTCCACCCTAGCGAGGGCTCAGCTTGGGGGCAATAGGGCGGCTGCAATCTTGCGCTTCCGCTCTCTCGTAGATCTCGACATGCCACATCTCTGTCTCCTGGTGATACACCCGCTCGAGTCCATGTTCACGAATCCACTCGCGGATCCGTTCCGGTGGGGAGAAACGGACCCGAAACGGCAGGAACAGGCTGAGAATCGGGCCGAGGAGCCTGATGGATGCTGCAAGAAGTGGTCTGCGGGCAGGAAACGTAACCGCGTAGACCGACTTCGCTTGCGCGGCCGACTGGCGAATCAAACCGCGGGGATCGTGGTAGCAGTGAAGAACCTTGTCGAGAATGGTAATGTCGGCAGCCTCGATTTGGTCTGCGATGTTCATGAAGTCATCATGAACGTACGTCGTCCGACGGTCGAGACCGTCGCGACGCGAGGCTGCACGCGCCCTATCGACTTGCTCGGCCATCAGTTCAATCCCGACAGCTGTCGACGCTCCTTCTTGGAGCAGCCGCTGGTGAAGTCGCCCTGCACCGCAGCCGATTTCGAGAATGCTTCGGTTGCCAACGCCACGAGCTATCAGCGCATCGAACAGCGTTTGCTGTGTCGAATCGAGCTTCGGTGGTGCCGATCTTGGCTTTCTTGTCATAGGTTCGCGTTCCTGGCCTGCTGGCTTTGATCGCGTTTCTTTCTCGGCAGGTCGCGTCCCACGATAGCACACCCTCGGTGGCGTGTCGCTCTGGGTGGAACAGACCCCACGGACAGGAAGCGCGGGAAGCCCCCGTCTGCCCTGGCGAACTGCTGTTGCGGCCGTCGCTTTGTGGTCAGATGACCCCATGCCTTCAACGCCCGCGGCCCAGTGGCTGGGGGCGCGCCACGAGCGTATGATCCATCGGAGGAGGTCAGAGTGGAGAGACAAGACGTATTGGAGTTCGTGAAACGGGTCCCCGTATCGCACCTGGCGACGCTGGAAGATGGACAGCCACGGGTTCGGGCCATGCAGACGGCGGTGATCGACGACGCTGGACTAACGTTCTGTACGGGAAGTCACAAGGATGTATGTCGGCAGCTGCTCGCCGATCCAGCGGTGGAGCTGGCGTATTGGGATCCCGGTGCCGGGTGTCACATCCGCATCCGAGGAGACATGGAGGTCCTCGAAGATCTCGATCTCAAGCAGCACATCGTGGATTACGTCTTCCCGTTTCTCAAGCCGGTTGTCGAGGCGCACGGCCATGAGGCGATCGCGCTGTTCCGCCTGTCGTGCGGACAGACGGTCGTCTGGAACCAAGCGACAGGGCACCAGTCGCCGCAGGCCTTCCCGTTCTAGGAGCCCGGATAGGCTGAGTGGTGGCAGGAACATCGTCCGCTTGCCTCGTAGGGAACTCTCACTGCAGATGATCTGTGTGCTCATAGAGCAGCAAACCAGGTGGATGGCTTCGGACGTCCACCTGGTTGCGCACGTGCGAAGCCGTTTGCCTGCTAGGGCGCGGATTGCACGATGTATCCCTCCGCGAGGTGACGCGCGAAATCCGCGGCAAGCGTCTGCAAGACCGACCGCAATGCGCCGACCTCCGCTCGCCATCGGGTCACGCTCAACTGAGGGTCTGCTTCGACGAGGGGGCGTATCTGTGTTTCCCAGGCTGTGAGCTTCGCATTCAGCTGGTCGTAGCCCAGCTGTGACGCGATGAGTTCGTTGCCGATGCGAACGAAGTCATCCCACATCGTCGATGCAAGCATGCTGAGAAGCTTGTCACAGCCCGGGGGGGTTGCTGCAAGGAGGCTGCCGGACCCCCAAAGCTGGATGGGAGCGCAGGACGCGGGTTTGACATTCCAGTCGGGGACAGGATGGGCATCGCCCCAGCGTTGCGGACTCCGGAACGGGTCGGCTGGCCAGAAGCTGTTGTCGAGATCCCACGGGATG
>CAZORQ010000101.1:0-3318 GCA_964582285.1 uncultured Thermotogae bacterium | reverse complement strand
TTTGCCCCCCCCGACGAGGCGGGCATCGAAGGCGCTGTCGATTTGCCACAGGATTTTCGGTACGACGAGTGGAAAACTTCAGAGGCAACCGTTCGAGCCGAGATGCAAGGCAGCGTGTCGTATGTCCCCCCCCGTGACTACACAGGCGTTCCGTTGATGCAGGTCCTCGGCAAGGCGAGACCGCGCTCCGAAGCGACGACCTTGCGCGTGATTGCCGACGACGGGTACGAAGCTACATTCGACCTTGCGGAGATCCGATCGAATCCGGATCTGTTGCTGGTCCTAGACGAGCACCGACTGCGATTGGTTGCACCAGGTTACGATGGTTCGTTCTGGGTTCAACGGGTGACGCGTCTTGTGCTCGAGTAGCGCTGTGGAGATCGAGACCCGAGATCTGCGAATCCAGTACCCCGATCGCGATCGCCCCGCGATCGATTGGCTGACTGAGTCGGTTGCCCGAGGAGAGATTGTCGTAATTACCGGGCCGTCGGGGTGTGGCAAGTCGACGCTCTGTCAGGCCATTGCCGGATTCATTCCGGAGATCATCCCTGCGCGAGTCGATGGAGAGATACTCATTGATGGAAACCGCGTCCACGAAACAGACTCCGCTCGCATTGCACAACGGATAGGCTACATCCAGCAGGATCCGGATGCGCAGATCTGCACGTTGCGCGTGGAACGAGAGGTGGCATTCGGGCCGGAGAACCTCTGTCTCCCCCCCAAGGAAGTGAGTTGCCGGGTTGATGAGTGCCTTGAAGCCGTAGGAATCGAGGCCCTGCGGCATCGAGAGACAACCGAGCTATCGGGAGGGGAGAAGCAACGATTGGCGATCGCGTCGATCCTTGCGATGCATCCGAGGATACTGCTTCTCGACGAGCCGACAGCGAACCTCGACCCACATGGCGCGAAGATGCTGTTCGATCTGCTGTCTCGATTGCGCAGCGAACGTGGCATGACGCTGGTGATTGTTGAACACAGGATCCAACCCTTGATCGAGATGCAGCCGCGGATCTTGGTTCTCGACAAGGGACGACGGGTCGATCGCCACGCGAGGATGCGGATTGATCCGAAGACCATGGGACGCCGCGGTGAGCAAGAGAGATCTGGATACCCGACCCCGGTGGGCGATTGCATGCTTTCGATCGAGCAACTCAACTTTGCGTATCGGGAGCCTCTGCTTGAGAACCTATCCCTCGATCTTCGGCACGGAGAGATTCTCGGGGTGATCGGACCGAATGGAGGCGGAAAGACGACGTTCCTTCGGTTGATCGCTGGTTTGGAGACGCCGGATGCTGGCCGAGTTCAGATGGCGTCGGGTGTACGCATGGGGTTTGTGTTTCAACACCCGCACCATCAGATCTTCGAGCGGACGGTGGAACGCGAACTGCTGATTGACTGCGATGCAGAACAGCCGACCGATGTGACGCGATGGCTTGCCGCCGGACGGCTTAACGGCCTTGGTGGCGTGCCGCCTCTCTCACTCAGCCTCGGTGAGCAACGGCGGCTGACGTTGCTCACCGCGCTTCGGAGAGATCCGAATCTGCTGCTTCTTGATGAGCCGTTCATCGGACAGGATAGGCAGAACGTCGATTGGATCGTCTCACAAATTCTCGATCACTGTGGGCGGGGCGGCAGTGTGATTCTTGTCTCACACGACATCCCGATTGTTGAAGCGCTTGCGCACCGGATCCTTTTCATTGACAAGCCGACACACTTCGGTGTGTCCTTGGACGTGTTTGACGCGTTGCGGGCCGAAGGTCGGATCGAGTTCCTCCCGGGGTTCTGGGAGGGCGACCGATGATGGGTCGACGAGCCGTACCTTGTGAAGGACTTCGTTCCGCGACCCCGGGAACGAACATCATTCTGTTGCTTGGATGGATCGGCATCGTGCTGGTTTCATCGAGTATCCTTGTCCGCCTGGTCACGCTTGGATTGGTTCTGCTACTTGCCGGACTGTCGGGCATCAAGATTCGAGAATTCCTTCGAAGCCTGCGGTTCGTCATCGTCTTTGCGGCCGTGCTGTTCATCACGCAGGTTCTCTCGGTGCGCGAGGGAGCCCCATGGATCGGAGCCGTGCCTTGGCTCACCGACGTGGGTCTTCTATCCGGAGCCGGAATGGCATTGCGGTTCCTGGTCATCTTGACCTCGAGCTTCCTGTTCGTCTCGGTTGTTGATCCCGATAGATTGGCTGGAATGCTAATTCGCTTGGGAATTCCGTATCGGTATGGATATCTGCTGATCCTGTCGCTGCGGTTCGTTCCGTTCTTCCAGCGGGAGCTTCGGATTGTCCGGGAAGCGCAGCGGATTCGCGGACTGCGTGCCTCGGTCCGAAGCCCAAAGGGAATCCGCCGTACGATCCGATACACGTTCATCCCGGTCCTCGTCTCCGGGCTGATGCGCGTGGATCATATTGCCCTCTCGATGAAGGGACGGTGCTTTGGTCTGCATCGGCGGCGAACCACGCCGGCGTTGGAGACGTTTCGAGCAATCGACGGTCTTGTGCTAGCAGGCTTCGCGGGGCTACTCGCTTTGGCCGTGATCGCCGGTCGAGGAGGATGGGTATGAAGCAAGGAGTTCGTTTGGCGTATCTGGTAGGTTTCGTCGCACTGGTGATTGCCATCATCATCCCGATGGCGGTCCGGTGGGCTGCCGGTCCCAGTGGACCGATGATCACGGTCATCGACGCGATTGGAGAGGAGCAACACGTGACCTTGCGGCACATCCAGCAGTTGGCAGTGCTCTGCCGCCGCAGCTCGTACGAGAACCAGTTCGGTAACTGGCGTGACGAAGGGGAGTACTGCGGCGTCCTTCTTACGGAGCTGCTGAACGAGGGAAGTGAGTACACTGCGATTTCCGTTGTGGCAGAGGATGGGTATCACGTTGAGATCGACCGAACTCGGATTGAGGATCTGGAGTACCCTGTTGTCCTTGCCTTCTCTCTCGATGGCGTGATCGTTCCGGATTGGACTGACGGCTACCGGATCGCCGTACTCCCCGAAGACGGCGGCGTCAGCAACGCCGACTACGAAACCGACTCCGCGGGCAGCTACTGGATCAAGAACGTCGCCCGCATCGAATTGCTTCCCTAGAGGTCGAAACCCCAGCAGAGGTTGCTCTGCAGCCAAACACCGATCCGCGCCGCAGGCTCACTCAAGTGCCGCGCTGGCTCACCGATCACGAGTTGCGAGCTTGGCGAGCAACTTGCCGTTGATCGGCATCGTCATGACGTGCTGATCAGCAAACTCGCCCTCGCCGAGCGTAGGAGGAGGGAAGGAACCTTCGCCGAAGGATGAGGTTGGATGACAACCCAGACGCGAG
>CAZORQ010000100.1:0-3343 GCA_964582285.1 uncultured Thermotogae bacterium | reverse complement strand
CCGTCATGCCCGAGGCAAGATACTCAAGAACATCGGAGACCGTGATCCGCAGTCCACGGATGCACGGCTTGCCGCTCCGTTTACCCGGCTCGATCATGATAATGCTCGGCTAGTCCATGAGGCTAGCAGAACACCGTGTCTCGGGATTGCGTGACGAGAACCGTTTAGGTACTATACGGTTCATGTCACGCAATGTGCCCGATGACCTGAACGAGAACCTGACCGAGTTTCTGCACAGACTGGATCGCGTCATCGCACGACTTGCCGCGATTCAGCAGACGCCGCGAAGCTACGGTACGGATGTGCAGATCCACAGCACCGAGATCCACACGATCCAGGCAATCGGCGAGAACGAGAACATGAGTCTGACGCAACTGGCGAAGCACATGGGGGTCACAAAGGGAGCCCTGTCTCAGACGGTCGGCAAACTCACGCGAAAGAAGCTTGTCACGAAGCGGCTGGCGCCGGGAAACGCTCGTGAGATCCGCGTGGCACTCACCGACAGCGGATGGACCGCGCACCGTCATCACGAGGCGTTCGACCGCAGGATTCTGTTAGCCATCGAGGCGTATTGCGGGTCCGCCACGCCCAGGAAGGTGAAACGGTACGTCGAGGTCCTCCGCGACTTCGAGGACATCCTAGACTTGCTCGACACATCGAACCATCGGGCGATTGGCACCCATCAGGAGGACAGCCAATGAAGGTAGCAATTATCGTATTCAGCCCGACCGGCAACACACTCAAGGTCGGGCACATGCTGCAGAACGCGCTCCTGGATGGTGGGGCGGGCGCTCAGCTTCTCGATGTCACACGGCGTCGCGACCTGCTTACTCGTACAGGATGGACCGAGCGCCTGTTCGAGGAGATCGAGCCGCACGACGTGCTCTGCATTGGAGGTCCCGTCTACGCGCATCACATGCAGTACCACGTGCTGGATCTCATAGACGCCCTTCCGCCTCCACAGGATGGATGGGGAGCGGTTGCCGTACCGTTTGCGACATACGGGACCGTCTCCTCCGGGGTTGCGCTGTCGGAGGCAGCTCGTGCCCTTCACAGGAGTGGCAGGATTCCTGCGTTTGCCATGAAGATCGACTCGCGACACTGCTACTCGGACCTTCTCGGTACGGACATCAACCCGGGAAAGCCAGGCGATGAGGCGAGGCCGTACACCAGCAACTTGGCTCAGCGGATCCTGGAACTCCCGATCGGCCCTCGCCCCTCGAATCTCGCACTGTCGCCCGACCTCAACTACCTTCCCTGGCTCGATCGGATGAAGGCTAGGGTCATCCTGCGCGAGAAGCTGTTTCACAAGCGGATCTACCCGAAGTTCGAGCTTCGCTCGGACAAGTGCATTGGTTGTGGGCTCTGCGCCGAAGCATGCCCGGTCGGTCGATTGGCGGTCCGAGATGCGAAGATTGAGATCCAGAACGATCGGCCATCCTGCATCCACTGCGGCGTGTGTGTGACCACGTGTTCGCAGAAGGCCATCGCGTTCCCCGGAGATCTGTCCAAGTGGGCCAGGCTGCTGCAAAAGGCAGCGGACGGCAAGGGCTTCATTGCTAGCAATGAAGCCCCGAAGTCGTCCGTATTGCCAATAACATCCGGTGAGTCGGGAAGCCAGGAGTAGGGCCTTGTCTTTCGCGTTCCGCAACTGATCAAGCCGCAATACTCAAACTCGCATCGAGTCTGCAAGCTCAGGGATTTTCGAGCACTTGATCTCCGGGAACTTCGCGCTGCCCTGTTCCTTGGAGATACCTATGCGACTTACCCACCGCGTGAGCGTCTCCTCGGCCTGTTCGTTTGCTCTCTTGAAAATCGTCGCCTCGCGCCCTAGTGTTGGAGTCCGCCTTCGGGCGAGACCATCACAAAGGGGGTGATCGCATGCACATGTCTATGGTGCCGGCGGTGTCCCCTACAGGACCGACCGAGTAGTAACAGCTTCGACCGCGCTTCCGGGCAGCCTCTGGCTGTTCGCATGGCAGCCGCCGGCGCCTCTCACGGAGAGGCCTGTTGTGCGTTCTCACGGAGAGGCTTCCTTTCACAGGTCCAACTGCCCACTAGCAGCTGCCAGTGCTCGCTCGTCGTCACGCCTCTCAGTAAACGCCACCGGCTCGTCGCGGCACGGACCGCGCCATGTGCAGCCAGACAAGAGGAGGCACCACCGAATGACCGCATCCAATGCAGTACGGCTGGAATCCTGGAATCGACATGAGATCGATCCGCTGTTCGCATCACGCGACCCGAAGACTCTCGAAGCTGAGGCCGTCCTGGCCGGAAAGACCCAAGGCACACTCTATGTCGATCGACTGACAGCCCCTCGAGCCGCCGCGTTGAATGTCGGTGTCGGCTGGCACGTCGTCGGCCGACCGGCCCCACAATTCCTCGAAGCGATCAACCTGCGCCTTCCCCGGAACACGTACTCGGTTCTTGTTCTCCCCGACGATCAGGCGAACGAGTGGCTCCCCGTACTTGCAAGGGATCTGTACTTCATTCGAGCCCGCAGCCGCTACGCCGAGCGAACAGACGCTGCTCCGCTCCAAGCGCCGTGTCCGGAGGGCTATCACGTGGAGGCCATCGATGGCGGACTTCTCGGAGGGAGTGCAAAGGGTGTCGAGGATCTCAAGGAGTCCATCCTGAACTCGTGGCACTCACTCGAAGACTTCGAGGCGGAAGGCTTCGGGTTCGTCGCACTGAAGGGGTCTGAGATCGTTGGGCACTCGATTTCTAACTACGTTTGCGGTCGCCACTGTGAGATCGGGGTCGAGGTCGATGAGACGCACCGCTTGAAGGGACTCGGCACACTGGTTGCTACCCGCACCGCGAACGCGGCGTTCGCCCGAGGCATCCGCCGCGTCGGATGGATGAGCTGGGCCTGTAACCACGGTTCGGTCGCTGTCTCGCTGAATGCTGGCTTCTCAGATGTCTGCGAATACGACGTCCACATCAACCACTGGCCTGCGGAGAATCCGAGTGATTTGACACAAGACGAGTTCCGTGCTTTCGCCGAGGGGTATGAGCGGCTGTTCGAAGAGCAGCCGCCCGCAGGCAGCGGATACCCGCACATTGTGGCAGCGACCGCTTGGGCGCTTGCCGGGAGCGGTCATAACTGCCGGAACCAGCTCCTACGTGCAATCGAGATGGGATGGCTCCGCAGCCTTGATCAGCTCCGCGAGCTGTGGCCTGAGCTGTTTGAGTCCCCCGGCCTGCAGGAGCGGAAGCCCTGGGCTGAGCTGTTTGCGCTCCTGGAATGAACGCCGAAAGGTTCAGGCTTCGAGGTCAGGGAAGGCGGGGTCTACCATTGGATTTTGTACGGAGACGGGAACACCCCCGTTGATGTAGACTA
>CAZORQ010000099.1:0-3354 GCA_964582285.1 uncultured Thermotogae bacterium | reverse complement strand
GAAGGGCGCACATGGGAGCTCCCGCCACGAGTTGTGTCAGCAACTCGGGAAACAAGTACAAAATCCGATGGCAGACCCCGAAGCGCATGAAGGACCTCCTTCATCTCGCAAGTGGGTCCAGTATCCGCAATCAGGGTGGGAGAGGGAAGAAGGAACATCGACTTCGAATCAAGGCCGAAGGCAGGGATTCGTCATCCTCGGAAACCCAAACAATGAAGGGCTCACCAGACATCCGCAACCCGGCGGCTCTCGGAGCGACAAGTGCCTGCGATGCAAGAGTAAAGGCGTGACCCCGAGCCTTGCTGGAGTCCCGCCCTCCTTGTAGAGGATGGCTGCGAAGCCTGCTTCGAAGGTGGCGCCATAGAAGCCACCGACATCCTTGCGCTGCACAACCCAATCACGTGCTGAGTTTTGGAAGGTCTGCGGCACAATGTGGCCTCGGCAAAGCGCAGTTGCCCGGTCAAGATGCGTGATCGGGCAGTAGAAGTGGCCGAATGGCTTGCCTGCGACCGAGGCGAAGTCGTGCCGCAGAACCTCAAGTCTATTTTCGACTGGCGAGCGCATCGTCCCATCACCGAGCAGCGTATTGTCAGATGAGTGTTGAGAAGTCTATCATCTCTCTGATATGCGCACAAACAAGGATAAGAAGCGCGGAGTGTCAGATCTCGAGCTGGCGAAGGCACTGAAGGGCATTCGAGCCGTAGCTTCTGATGAGCAGTACGAAAGGATCCAAGCTGAGTTCTCTGCCGAAGGAGACCTAGAGCGAATCGCTAGCAGGGTGTCCGCCCTGACTGAAGAGGATGAATTCGCTGTGCTATGCAGGATGATGGGGACGGTTACTCACATCGTCCCCCTTGGACAATCCCCTTTGATCAAAGGAGACTCGACTGCTGCGGACTTCATGGCGCGCTTCCAGCCTGGCCTGTGGATAGACAACAAGAAGCCCGAGGATCACAAGGGATACCCTTGTTTCGTCGAGGTAAAGAGCACCTCCAAGCTCAAGCTGAAGATTAGCCAGGCTGACCTCCTCCGCCGCCGCAGCTTCGCTGCGTCGTTTGGTCTTCCATTGCTGTTTGCTGTCCGGTTCACACGATTCCCGGGGAATGCCTACTGGGTGATCCTGCACGACAGTGACTGGTCCAAACCAACCTTGACAGTCTCCGTCAAGGATCTGTTCTCAGGTCTGCGGCATGTGCTGTTCAATGAGTACTGGTACATGCTTCGCCCAGGGACAATTTTCGAGTGCGTATTCGATCGTGCGACCGACGAGTACGCGATGCGGCACGCAGAGTACGGAGGGCTTCTCACCTTCACGATCGTGAATGGCGATCGAGCTATCCTCTTCGAGCATGAGGAGGCGTCGCTCTGGAGCGCGTTCTTCGAAGCGTATCGCCTCCGTAAAGTTGACTCGAGGCCTGCTGGGTCCAGGACAACCGCGGCCTTCGAGCCGGGAGTGGCAGCCTGCTCCATCATTGACCTTGTCTACTGCTTCAATTCGCTGCCTGTGGATGCCGACGGACGGCGTGGCTTCGATGCCTCCCGAATGATCGCACGAGCTGATCTCGGCCAGAAGTCGATCCTCATTGCGGAGAGAGACAAGATCGATGCTGGCGCAGTCCGAATGCAGCAAGCAGGCGTCCTATTCCTCGTAGGCGTCGGTTCGGTGGAAGACCACCGGAGGCTATGGGCTGAGTACGGGGGGCGGACATAGAGACACCTTGAAGCCCAGATCAAAACTAGATCCCCGAGCCCGAGGGCTTCCCGGTTCACGTCACCCGATGACCTTGAGTCGCACGACGTTCAGCTGGCGATTTGCCTCATCTTGCCCGCGAGGAATACGGTAATAGAAGAGCGTCACTTCGGCGAACAAGAGGTGAGTGGAATGAAACGAAAGAATCCGAAGCGCTGGATCGCAACGTGCCTCATCTTCACGTGTCTGGCTGCAGGGATTGGAGGTTGCGAGTGGCTGTCCCCCGAGCCTCCCGCTACCGAGGATCAGACGGTCGTTGGCGTGACGGAGATTGACGGAATCCCCGTCGTCGAACTGGCGGATGGTCGCACCTTTCCACTCGATCGACTCGACGATTGGGCGGAGTACGTGGATCGATTCGGTCTGGATGCCCTCGGCACCGGGCCGATGGCGATCGGCCCGAAGGATCGCCCGGAGGCGGTCGACCTGCGACCTTACCAAACGTCGATCAAGGAGCAGTGGGGCGGAACCTGCGTGCAGTTCGCGACAACTGCGGCCCTCGAGGCCCGATTCCGGCGCATCTACTCCAGTCACCTTGACCTGTCGGAGCGGTTCGGCCAGCTCCTTCAGAAGATGAGCCACTTGACGGAGGACCTGCAGCCGCAGGTTGCGTGCCGGGAGAACCAGCTCGGCGCCTGGGGCGGCGGGAATCTGACCTACCAAATGCAACTGTTCACCGACTACCGGCTTCCGTTCGAGTCCCATCTGCCGTACGCCGACATCGTCGATCCGGATATCGATTGGGAGGCGAGCCGATGCGCGGCCGGCACGAACCAGGACGCGATGGACGACGACAACCTGTCGGCCGTCAATCTGGCGCAACTCGCACTGGAGAACGCGCGGTTCCGTGCCGAGCTGGCCGTCTTCTGCCCGGATGGGTCGCTCCGGGACCCGGCCTGGTATGAGACGGTGATGGCCAGCGGATACGAGGTGGCCTTCAGTGCCGCGCTCTGCGGTGCCGATCCGACGCCCCTGAACAGGATCTGGGATCCGGGCACGGACGACGACTGCGGCGGCCACGCCATGCTCATGGTCGGATACCGCCACACCGACCGCGTGTTCATCGTCAAGAACTCGTGGGGCTACGACAGGAGGTTCGGCGAGTCTGGATACACGCTGATGAGCTACGACTGGGTCGAGGACGGGTTCGTCCGAGAGGCGGGCTACTTCACCGCCGCGGCCGCCGACACACCGTATCCGTATCAGGATCACATGCTCCTCGGTCGATGGAACCTCGACCACGACGGGTGGAAGGGAACGCTCGACATCTATCGGTTCTCGGGGCTGTTCTCGTCGATGGCGCTTCACGGCGAGAACGATTGGCGACTGGGAACCTACTGGGGACACGACGGCGTCGCGCGCCGCGTCAACGGACGAATCGAAAATCACGAGATCGAGTTCTGGATCGACTGGGACACGCCGAACCTAGACTACGGGGATCGCCAGGGGCTGCACTTCACCGGCTACGTGTTCACGCAGGATCCGGTGACCGTCGCGGGGACGATGTCCGACAACCGCGATGGGCAGACCTACGCCTTCTACGGGACGAAGGATGACTTCCTCGTCGGACTGGCCGCCGAAGGACCGGTCGGGCCGAGCTCGTT
>CAZORQ010000098.1:0-3462 GCA_964582285.1 uncultured Thermotogae bacterium | reverse complement strand
CGTTCACGTGTCGCGCGTTCCCGAAATTCAATCGAACCAAGAAGAAGCTTCCGGCGACATTGCGCACTGAGGTCGATCGGCAGGTTGACATCATCTGCAGCAATCCACTCGCAGGAGAGTCCAAACGCAGCGACTTGGGCGGAGTCTTCGTCCACAAGTTCAGACTCGGTGGTCAACTCTACTTGCTCGCGTACCTGATTGATGAACCTGAGCAGATCGTCACGCTCCTGGCCTTGGGAGGACATGAGAACTTCTATCGCGACCTCAAGCGATACATGAAGACGTAGAGAACTGGAAGCAAGAGCCTACGCTCAAACCTCCGCTGTACGAGGAACTCTGAGTCAGGACTTTTCGGTCTACTGACATCGATCCCTAGGATTCTTCTCCTCGCTCACTCTCTCGCTTCGCGACAACACAGGTCGCTGAATCACAACACCGAACATTGCCGCCGACTTCCTTCAGCCTGTACCTGTGCTTTGGAACGGCTTCTGCGCTGATCTTGAGGACGCGTGATCGATCGACGACATCGAGGAAAATCTCCTCTTCCAGGACTGCAGCTAGTCGAGTATCGAATCGCGAGTTCCGGCGCAACCCGTGGTTGATCCTCAAGCGCAGATTCAAGGACATGCATATCCTTGGAGTTCCGCGTTGGAGTTGCTTTCAGTATCATCCAGAGAGTGAAACCAGAGCACGACCCGGAGATGCGTCTCCGCTGAAGTCACCCCGAACCTGTGAAAGGACGGTCCTCATGCGTCGTTTCCAGACCCTCGCAACGTGCGTCGCCCTATCGACCCTTGCTCTTGCCCTGCTGGCGTCGGCTACTCCGACGATCACACCGGAAACTGTCTACGATGTTGTTCAGCTGTTCGATTTCGTGGGACACACGGGCTACATTCGCGATGTGGTCTTCTCGCCCGATGGGGCAACCTTGGCATCCGTGGGTGATGATCGCGCCGTGCGTCTCTGGGATCTGACGGCGGGAGATGAGGCTCACGTGTTCCGTATGCCCGGCAGTGCAGCGTACATCAACGCGCTCTCGTTCTCGCCCGATGGGCGGCTGCTGGCCTCTCCTTTCGGTGTGTGGGACCTCGAATCTCTCGTCGCTGTTCAGACATGGTCCACCGAAGTGATGCATCTCGCTTTCTCCCCCGATGGATTGATGCTCGCTGTAGGCGCTGAGCTTGTGCCTGTGAAGCTTCTCGACACGACCACATGGGAGGTCATCCGAACGTTTGAGTCGCTCAGGCACATTGCACCAAGCTCCGACGCTTCGTTTGGGTTCGAGTTCTCGCCGGATGGGATCTGGCTCGTCGATGGAACGCTGAACGAGGGGATTGCCCGCGTCTGGAACGTGGAGATGGGAACGTTTGTCCAGACGCTGTCAGTCAGCGGCGCAGGCACGGATGTCCATGACGTTGCCTTCACGGCAGACGGTCGGCTGCTCGCCGCCGGCGGGCATGGGCGAAGCGTCGTGCTGTTCTGCATGGAGGATGGGAGCGTCGAGCGAACGCTCTCACTTGGAGAGGGAACGATGAGCCTCGACTTCTCCCCGGATGGACGCATGTTGGCCATCTCCCGTGAGGGGGGCGTGAGCCTGTGGAATGTCGAGACCGGGCGGAGACTTCGAACGCTCTCTCACGACGGGGCGGTGCTTCCTGTTGCATTCTCCTCGGATGGCCGGTTTCTTGCCTGTGGCGTGCGTGGAGGCCACGTTGTGGTGTGGGGACTTGGCGAGTAGGTGGTCCAGGTACAGCTAGCGGGATCTACTATTCCACTCAGCAGAAGGGTTCGTTGCTGCTTGCCGCGTTCCAAGCAGCTTGAAGATCGCCATGCAATGCGTTGTCGATCTCGGTTGAGTAGCTAGGGAGGTGCTGCGCAGCTCCTTCGACGTTGACAAGGGTGGGATCTCGCACTCAATGTGGCCCCTACCCTTAGAATCCATTCTTTGCCTGGAACGAGTAGCCTGTGTAGGCTGACAGTCGAATCTGGAGATGTGTGCAACAAGGAGGTGCGCGGATGGGTTCCCCGAAATCAATGGTCTGGTTGATGCTGCCTCTCATCCTGGGGTTCTTCGTGACCTCGATCTTTGTCCAAGTGCAAACCTGTGTCCCGAGTGAGGTTGTGACCGTCAATCCCGCCGGAACGACCGGGGCGGCCTTTGTCGCCTATCACGCCGGTCTGAGCAGCTTCCAGGAGGATGTCACTATGGCGTTCGTGCGCGGCCTCGTATCGAGCGACTGGCGGTGTGATGTCACAACGGCAAGCCGCGAGGGCCCGACAGATCTGAGCGCCTATGACCTGCTGGTGCTTGGGGCGCCAACCTATGCCCTCAAGCCGGCACGCCCGATCACACAGTATCTCGAGCGTGTCGACGACCTCAACGGATTGCCCACGGTGCTCATCGTAACTGCCGCCGGCACTACGGAGCGCGCAGCATCCATCCTCGCCAACGCCGTGACCGACGTAAAAGGGACGACGATCGATGTCTTGGAGCTGTGGCAGGCCGCGCCGAACGAGGAGATCCACGGTATCTCGGACGCGACGGAAATCGCCGAGAGGGCCGGTGCAGCGATCGAGCTTCCATGACCGACCCGGCGCCGACGGCCGGGGCAAAGCGATGGCATCGCGCCATCCCATCGCTTGTCACCGCGCTGCGGCTCGTGGCCATTCCGGCGATCTGGATCCTGTGGCTGCGCGAGATGCATCCCGCTGCAATCGGTCTCTACGGATTCGTCGTCCTCTCCGATGCGTTGGACGGCTGGCTGGCACGGCGGCTTGATGCGGTGACACGGTTCGGCGGATTCTTCGATGCGGTCACGGACATCGCGGTCATTCTATCCCTACTGGCGCTGCTCTCATGGAACGGCGTCGTGCCGGTCTGGGTACCGATCGCCCCGGCCGTGGTCGCGGGCGTTTTCCTCGCGACCTCATCGCGGGCGCCACGCTATGATCCGATCGGGAAGTACTACGGGACGATGCTCTATATCGTGATCGGAGCGCTGCTTTGGGGCGTCGGCCCGGTTGGCCAAACGGCGCTCAACATCGTCGTTCCCGTGGCAAGTGGGGCGGTGCTCATCAGCCGTTGGATCGTAAGATCGGCGGGTAGGATTCAAGCGTAGAACTCCGACCCCTTGCCGCTTTGTGGTCGAAGCTTCTTGGTCTTGGAGACGCAATGCGCAACTGTCCGGCTACGAGCTGAATGGGGATTCGTCTATTCGCCCCGAACGATCCGCTCGAAGCCGACCAGATCAGGTTCGCTGCCAGGCCCCGACGGTACAAAGCCCGTAGCCTTGAGGACGCCTATCGATCCGATGTTGTCTAACTTCGTTTCGGCGAAGACGCGGTGCACGCCTGCCCGCGAGAGTGCCCAATACGTGAGCGCAGCGACGGCTTCACTGGCGTAGCCTCGGCGGCGGTACGCCGGGCGCGTCTCATACCCAATCTCGGCTGTCCCATCGTCTG
>CAZORQ010000097.1:0-3482 GCA_964582285.1 uncultured Thermotogae bacterium | reverse complement strand
TCACCAGCCAGAACCGTCCTTTGAGCTTCTCAACATGGAACGCCCCCGTTGCCTCTCCCTCGACGCTCATCATCCCCCCATAATTGTCGAACTTCATCTCTTCTCCGGAACAATGCGCGACCATACTCGCGAGCAGTGCGCCCAGGAAACCGGCAATCAGACTTCTCTTGCGGGCCCGTCACGGCCGATCCCGGTACCCCCTTATCGCTCGGCTTCGAGCAGCCCCCATATCGCGAACCTCATAACCGCCGCCCCGCATCGCAGCGCCAGATCCTAAGCCATCGTCCCGGCGACTTCAAGCGCCTCCAGCGCGGCCACGTCAACCGCTCATCACCGTCCTTCCGCCGGCTTCTCCGACGCCGACTATTGCCTCTCACCCTACCTCCATCCACCCCGCCACTTTGTGATTGACAGCATACTGCGAGCGCCATAGATTCAGGGCGTACCGGGGACTCACGATGAGAACATCTTGCCCTGACACAAACCGCGCTTCCTTTCCAAGGACTCAAAGCCGACCTGGAATAAACGAATTCCAGCAACGCCTGTCCTGGCAGCGCCAGATGACGAAGCGGATGAAAGAGGGTGCGGAGTACGTGCCGTTCGAGGAGTGGCGAGAAGCGCGGACAGAGAAATGACAATGACTGGTGAGGGCAATTTGAGGAGGAAGTCGAAGCGGCGCGTGGTGATATTTTGCCTGCTTGGATTGTGCGCGGTTGGCTTTGTCTTCATCGTGGGCGAGGGGCTAGGGGAATCGATCGGGGGCGTGCGCTCGGCAAGGTGCAGGGAGAACCTGAAGCGGATCGGGCTTGTGCTGCGCGAATACGCGGCGGACCACGACGAGCGCTTTCCACCAGGCGAGACGGCGGTTGAGGTCTTTTCGGAGCTGACCGACGATGGCTATCTGGACGCGTACGCCGTGTATGTCTGCCCGGGGGCGAGAGATGACGTCAAGGCGTGGAGGAAAACTCGGAAGCTGACGGAAGAGACGTGCAGTTACGAGTGGGTAGCGGGGCTGACCGCAGATTCGCCGCCCGATTTCGTTGTAGTCTTCGACAGGAGTACAGACTACCACGTTTTCAGATTCTTCGGAATTCCGGTGCCTGGGAAGAGGGCGCGGAACGTGCTTCTCGTGGCCGGGCTTGCACGATGGATGTCTGAGGACAGGTTTCAAGAGCGGATGAAGTGGCAGCGAGAGATGACGAAGCGGATGAAAGAGGGTGCGGAGTACGTGCCGTTCGAGGAGTGGCGTGACGCTCGGAATGACGAATGAGGAGCCCAATGGCAGTTGAAGGCCAGCCCAACAGGAAACCGAAGCGGCGCGTCGTCAAGTGGGCGATTCTTCTGATCATTGTGCTGGCGGCAGCGTACGTTCTTGCAAGGCTAATGAGCGACGCAAGGGAAAGCGCGAGAAGCATGTCGTGCAGGAACCATCTGGAGGAGATCGGGTTCGCGATACACGAATACGCATCAGACCATGATGGGAACTTGCCTCGAGGCGAGACGGCGGTTGAGGTCTTCTCCGAGCTGATCGAGGGTGGCTACCTGACCGGCACGTATGGCGGCTATCCCGTCTATGTCTGCCCGAGTGCGAATGATGACGTAGAGGCGTGGGAAAGAACTCGGAAGCTCACGGAGGAGACGTGCAGCTACGATTGGGTGGTGGGGCTAGACCCAGATTCGCCGTCTCGTTTCGCCGTAGCCTTCGACAAGAGCCGGGAGCACCACCGCCCGAGGTTGGGGGGAATTCCGCTGGCCGTGAGGACAGGGCGGAATGTGCTGCGCGTGGACGTGAGCGTGCACTGGATGTTCGAGAGAGAGTTTCAGGAGTATATGGGGTGGCAGCGGGAGATGAGGAGGAGTATGGCGGAGGGTGGGGAGTATGTAGACTGGTATGACTGGCGAGAGAGGAAGAAGACAACGAAGTGAAACGACTCAGCAAACGCATACGGATATTCCTCATCATCGTCGGCAGTCTGGTCGTGCTGGTCGTCGGCGTCCGCTTCGGGTTAGACGCGCTCCTGACGGCGAAGCTCGCGCGCATGGCCTCCGACATGGGCCTCTCCTGGCCCCCTCGGGTGACGCCGTCACCAATCGCCGATTCCGAGAACGCCGCGACGGTGTATCGGGAAGCCTGGAAGATCATCGAGGACGTCCCCAGCGACCCGGACTGCCAGGAGTCGGAGGAAGCCAAACGCGAAGCCGCCGCAGCCGACAGCCTATTCGAAAAGCTCAAGGCGGACGAGTACGATAACCTTCTCGACGACATCGAAGTCCTCCGCCCCTTCCTCGCCCGCCAGGAAGAAGGGCTCAAGCTCCTCGTCGAAGCCGCCTCGCGCGACAAGTGTGACTTTAACGTGGACTACAGCCAAGGTCTTGAAAAAACCGACCTATCTCACCTTGCGAACTCGCGGCGAGCAGCCCGCGTGCTCGGCTTCGCGGCTATCGTCGCCGCGGCGGACGGCGATGCGGACGCTGCGGCCAAGTATTCCTCGGCCATCTTCACGATTGGCAATCACCTCGCTCACGAGAGCAATACCATATCTCAACTGGTCCGCTGTGCCGTCTTCAACATAGGCTATGGCTACCTGCGGGACGTTTCGTCCCTGTGCGGGATACCACCCGAGTGGCGCGCTCGCCTGAGTAAGGAGTTCTCGCGCTACGAAGACTGGGACACTTGGCTGGACATGACCTACGAGAGAATAATGACACTACGGACCATGGAAATGCTCGCAAATGGTGAGACCACACTACTCGACCGCGAGACGCTCCTGGCTCTCCCTGCCCGTCAGTTGTTTGGGGCGCTCGCGTATTGGCTCTTGTTCGAGAGCAGGTTACTGGGGCCTCCAGTCGTCAAGATGAACGCCATCAGGTATCTGGAACTCTCTGCTCAACTCGACGAGTCCTACCGCGACCCCAGCTACGTGCTGTCGGTGAAATGTTTTCCTGACGAGCTCTCAGGGCTGGTGGTCGAGGTCGTGAATGCAGACGGCGTGGCAGAGGGCGTGGATGCGGACACCGTGGAGGAAGCTCTGCTCCGGCCTGCTGATTCGGAGGACGGCTCACTGCTCTATTCCCTCGGGATAGAGTTCCTCATGCGCGGCGCGCTTGCACGCGCCCGCCTACGTATGTGGGAGGTACGGGCCAAGGCCATGGTGACGCGCGTGGGCTTTGCACTGTCTGCCTGCAGGGAGGAGACAGGCTCTTATCCGGACGCTTTGGGCGTCCTCGCGCCCGACTTTATCGACCAAATCCCGTTGGACCCGTACAGCGACGAACCGCTTCTTTACCGACGCGAGAACGAAGGCTTCGTCGTCTACAGCGTTGGCCCCGACGGTGAAGACGACGGGGGTGTATATGAGCCTAAGCAAGAAGAGTTCTGGCTCGAGAAGGACGACATCGCCTGGCGGGCGAGCCGCTAATATACCCGTCGAAAGCCTGCATCTTTCCACGGCGCTTCTTACCTCTCGCGTATGCTTTCTCAC
>CAZORQ010000096.1:0-3549 GCA_964582285.1 uncultured Thermotogae bacterium | reverse complement strand
CTGGTGGTTTCTTCCGGGGTTCGCGGCGGCTACAGGTGGTGAAACGATCGAAACGGCCTCGGTCATTCCAGAGCTTCCCTACTCCGACACTGGAAACACGTGTGGGAACATCAACGACTATGATGAGGAGTGCCCCTACACGGGGTCGACGGCAAAGGATGTGGTCTATGTATACACGCCAATTGTTGATACGATCGTCGACCTAGATCTATGTCAGTCGTGGTACGATACAAAGATCTACGTCTACGCGGATGACACAGAACACCTGATCGCGTGCAATGATGACTTCTGGGGATGCATTAATGGGGATCACAAGTCCCTGATCGAATCGCTCTACCTTTCTTCTGGAGTGAATTACTACATTGTCGTTGACGGCTGGGGTACCTCTTGCGGTGATTTCGTGCTGGACGTGAGAGGCGAGGCACCGGTTCCGGTGGCCCCGGTCACTTGGGGAAGAGTCAAGGGAACCTACAGATAGGAACGGAGCGCTATTTCGATCTTCGATGCAGCTGGCAGGCAAGTCCGCACGATCCTCTCCCACAAGGGATGTGGCGTCGACCTGACAGCGGTTTCCTGGGACCAGCGACGGAACATGAGATGGCCGATTCCGGCTGGTCGTGGTCCGCGAAAAGTCCGTAACTCCCATACACTCAGGCTACTCTGACACCATGATATGATCTCACCCATGATGCGTACACTACTATCTGCCCTGCTCGATCTCGCGCGGGCCGCGCTGATGCCGCGGGCAACCCTGGCGCTGGAGAACGCCGCCCTGCGCCAGCAACTCACCATTTATCTACGAACCCAGAAACGCACCAGACTACGTGCCGAGGACCGCGTCTTCTGGATCGCAATGCATCGGTTGTGGTCGGACTGTGCCCGCTCCCTCGTCATCGTGAAGCCTGCCACTGTCCTCAGCTGGCACCGCAAGGGCTTCAGGGCCATGTGGCGTCGCAAGTCGTGCCCGGGGAGGATCGGTCGACCTCGCATTCCCCTGAGGCACATCGCCTTCATCAGGCGCATCTCGAGTGACCATCCCGAGTGGGGCGAAGACAAGATCGCAGAGGAACTGGCTGCCAAGTTCGGCATCCAACACTCATCCAGCACGATCCGTCGGTACATGGTCCCACGCACACCGCGCGGTAGCCAGACATGGCGCACCTTCGTGCGTAATCACGCCAAGGAGCTGTGGGCCTGCGACTTCTTGACTCAGTACACCGCCATCTTCGCGATTGCCTACGTGTTTGTCATGTAAGCGATCAGGCAACCGCACCCCGTCTATATCGGGACCTGCCCCTCATCCAGTGCTGCTTGGATAGACTCGTTCGTCCATTGACTGGGTAGCAGCCGTTCGTAGTCCTCGACGCAAACCGCCTTCGGAAGATCACGGAAGATCAGGCATAGGTACTTGTAGGGCTCAATGCCGTTCGCCTTGGCCGTCTCGATCAGGCTGTAGAGATTCGCCCCGGCCTCAGCTCCCTGAATCGTGTCGCTGAAGAGCCAATTGCGTCTGCCCAAGGCGAAGGGTCGAATCGCGTTCTCGATGAGGTTGTTGTCGATCTCCAGGCGTCCGTCTTCCACGAACCGCGTCAGGTGTTTCCAATGCTTCGAGACGTAGCCGAGGGCCACACCCGTCAGGCCCTTCGGTGGTACCTGCGACTTGGCCTTCGGGAGCCATGTCTTGATGGCATCCAAGATCGGTTGGCTGCGGCTTTCCCGCATCCGCTGACGTTCTTCCGCACTCAGGTCGCGCGCGTCGTGTTCGATCTCGTACAGCTTCCGAATCCAGTCCAATGCCTGATTCGCCTTACTCTTCTTCAGCTGCTCCCGACGCGGCTTGCCCTTCCGACCCTTCAGCCCCTGTTGGGCCTTGTAGGCTTCATGGAATTTGCGCCTCGCGTGCGCCCAACAGCCTACGCGACAGATCCCCGGGTTCTCGGCGCAGAACGCGTCATATCCCTTGTACCCATCGACCTGCAGATAACCCTCATAGCCGGCCAACAGACGCTTCGGTACCTCTCCACCTCGCGACGGGTCGTAGTCGAACAGAATCACCGGTGATCCCGGCCGCCCTCCTCGCTGCGCCCATAGGTATGACTTGCTCTCAGCCCGTCGATCCGGCTCCTTCAGCACCTGGCAGCGCGTCTCATCGCACTGCACGATCGGGCCTCCAAGCAGCTCATCTCGCAGCAGGTTGATCATGACCTGCACCAGCTCGCCCGATCGGATCATCCAACTCGACAGCGTCGACCGCGGCAGATCCACTCCGATCCGCTCGAACATCTTCTCCTGGCGGTACAGCGGCAACGCATCCGCATACTTCGACACCGCCACGTGCGCCAGCAGGCTCGGCGAGGCCATGCTCTTCGGGATCGCCTGGGGCGGAGGAGCGGCGATCTTCACGCCCTCCTCGCATATCGGACAGGCATACTTCGGCCGGATATGCAGTAACACGCGCATCTGAGCCGGCGTGTAGCTCAGCTGTTCGCTCGTCTCCTCGCCGATCCGCTTCAAGGTATGCCCGTCACGAGGACAGACCTTCTCCTCTGGCGGAATGTCGTGAAGCACCTCGATCCGCGGCAAGTCTGCTGGGATCGACCGCCGTCCACGCTTGACCCGCTGGTGCCCCTTCACCGCAACAGTCTTTTCAATCTCCGCCTCGTCCGCGCGATCCCTGAGACTCTCGCTTTCCAACATCAGCAACAGCTGCTCGTCCGACAGCTTCTCGCTGCTCGGTCCATACCGTTGGTGTCGAAGGAGACGGAGTTGCTCGCGGAGATAGGAGAGCTCAAGCTCTTGCTCCTGGAGGATCGACTCCTTCTCCTCCACCGTCTCCTCGAGCGTCGTGTGGCTCGCGGCAATCTCCATCACCAGCGTCTTCAGCTGCTCGGGATCATCGGGAAGTGTGGGCATCGCGAACGTCATGGTCCGTACCTTAACAGATCACGACGAACCTTCCATCACAATACGCTCGCAAAGGACAATTTCCTGTGAGGCTTCAGGCGAGACAGATCATATCCGTCCAGCAACCAGTTCAGTTCCCGGCCGCTGAGCGTCATCACGTCGCCTTCCGTATCCTTCGGCCAATGGAATCTCTGCTTCTCGAGCCGCTTGTACCACACCACGAATCCATTGCCTTCGAAATACAACATCTTGATCTTGTCACGCCGGCGGTTGCAGAAGACGAACAGGTGAGGCTCAAACGGGTTCAGGCCCAATACGCCCTCGACCAACACCGATAACCCATCGATCGACTTCCTCATGTCTACGGGAGCGCGACCCAGGTAGACGAGCGGAAGATCTTCCCGTGGCCGAATCATGGCAGCGTCGCCAGGTGGGTGAGCAGCTCGGTGCCGACCGCACCGGCGCACGATAGATCCATCTCGAGCATGACACCATTGCGGAAACGAATCCGGATCCCGGTGCCACCTCCTCGCTCCTCGCTCGATGCCAGGCGGGCAGCAATGAATCCTGCCGCCGGATGGCCGCCCCCACGAGATGGCAGACAACTACCCTTTCTTCGATCTTCAGCCTGCCTCTCCAGCAACC
>CAZORQ010000095.1:0-3575 GCA_964582285.1 uncultured Thermotogae bacterium | reverse complement strand
CTTGGAACGCAGGGTCTCACCCGTCGTCAACCCCAAAGGAAAGGGAGCGACTTCTTATGCAAAACGACTGCTGAGCCAACGGCTCAGCAGTTTGGAGTTGCCCCCATACAACGGCAACTCCTATCCTTGGAACGCAGGGTCTCACCCGTCGTCAACCCCAAAGGAAAGGGAGCGACTTCTGTCGCTCCCTTTCCTTTGGGCGATGCAGGGCTCGAACCTGCGACCTTTCGGATGTGACCCGAACGCTCTCCCAGCTGAGCTAATCGCCCTCGCCCTCTCTGTGCAAGGCACGAAGTGGACACATCATTGTATCACGCAGCGCAGTCGAATGGGAGCTGCTTGCCAGCGCCTCGCCGTCTTGCACTGAGGCACTCACGCGTCAAACTTGGCACCTTCAAGCATGTCGGCCAAACTCTCACCTTGCCGCTTCCGCGTGATTTCTACCAGTCCAAGCGCGGTCATGTCAACGAAGTCCGCCGAAACACGATCCTTCTTCAATTCCGACTTGACTTTGTCAATGACCTGATGGACATCCTTGGGATTCTCCATATCCACGAAGTCCACAATGATGATCCCACTGATCTGCCGAAGTCGAAGCTGTCTGGCAATCTCCTCGGCCGCTTCCAGGTTCGTGTTGAGAATCGCGACATGCTGGTTGCGATGGCGGACATCCCCGCCAGTGTTCACGTCTATCGCAATCAATGCCTCCGTTTCATCGATCACAAGCGATCCACCGCCGGCAAGCGACACGCGCCGCGAAAGACTCTGCTGGATCTGCTCCTCAATGCGAAACGTCTTGAACAGCGTCCCCTTCCCCTCGTATGTCCGGATCCGATCCTTGTAGTCCGACATCTTCATATAGTCCAAGAACGACAGGATCTTCTCGCGAAAGAACGGGGAATCGACAATGACCTCTTCCGTGTTCGGATCCAGACGATCTCGAAGAACAGTCTGAACGAGGCCCATTCCTTTGTACAGCAAGCGCGGCTTTTTCGCGTTTTCGGCGACCTTCTTCACACCATCCCAGGTCTCGACAAGCAGTCTGAAATCTCTCTTGAGATCCTCTTCACTTGCCCATTTGGACGCGGTGCGAGCGATCATTCCCTCATGAGGTCGTTTGAGCGTTCGGGCTATCTTCCGGATTCTCCGTTGATCACGCACGTTCTCCACCCGTCGGGATACGCCAAGCCGCTCCTCGTTTGGAAGATAGACCCAAAATCGCCCCGGTAGACTGATCTTCATGGTGCCTTGTGGATTCTTGTTGCCGATTCCCTCGCGTCGAACCTGTAGCGTGAGCATCTGTCCCTTGCTAAGAATCTTCGTTATCGGAACATCGCTTTGCCATGGCTTGACACCCGCTTTGTCAAGCAGGCGGTCACTCAACTCATTCCGCGAGAGGAACAGACTGCGCCGCTCTCCGATGTCGACGAACGCCGACCCCAGACCGGGCAGTACATCTTCCACGCGTCCTCTATAGATGCTACCGACGAGTTTCTCCTGCGAAGGGTGCCCGTAGTAGATCTCCATAAGGCGATCTCCTTCGAGAAGGCCGACGCGCGTACGCCTGTCCTCCTGCTCAGAGCCGTCAACTGATATCAGAATTCGTTTCGCAACGATGTTGTACCTTCTTTCCCTCATCGAGTTGTTCGAGTATCTGTGCGTACATCCGTCCATCCCGAGGATCGACGAGCTGTGGAGCAATCTCCATCAGCGGCTCCAGTACGAACCGGCGCTCGTGCATTCGCGGATGGGGCACCGTAAGTCGATCGGTGGACAACACCTCGTTCCCATAGAGAAGGATGTCGATATCGAGGGTTCTCGGTCCGAAGCGCACCGGGGTGGACTCCCGACCGAATGCCTGCTCGATCCGCTTGCACGTGTCCAGAAGCGCAACCGGAGTCAGTCGTGTTGTACCGCCAATCACCTGATTGAGAAACCACGGCTGATCGTCCATTCCTACCGGTTCCGTCTCATACACGGACGAACGGCGATCGACCGATACGCCACTCCGCTCGAGTGCGTCCACGCCTCCAACAAGCTGACGATCTCGATCTCCCTTGTTCGATCCAAGGCAGAGGAAGACAGAGATGTCACTCATCGCCTGCACCGTGTGACTTGTGCCATCGTTCGCTCGATGTCGCCCAGATCAGGCGGCGCAAGTTTGGATACTCGGACGATGGTGACTGAGATCATCGGGAGCTTCGCGAGCAATTCCTCCGCAATCGCGCCGGCAAATGACTCGATGAGGTTGAACGTCTGCCGATCGTTGATGTGTCGGACGATCCTTGCGATCTCTCGATAGTCAACTGTGTCTTGGATCTCGTCAGTCTCAACAGCGTCTTGGGAGGTGCACTCAATCTCTACATCAATCTCGAAGCGATTGCCGCGCTCTCGCTCCTCGGGATGAATACCGTGACGCCCGCTCAGATGCATGCCAAACGCACCTAGACGCAGCCTGCACCCCGTGCTGCGTGTCTCCTGGACCCCTCCGTTTGCGCTGCTCTGGGGTTCCACGCGTTTGTCCCTATCGCTCCGCGAAGAGAGCTGGCCTCAGGGGATTGTCGATCGAACAGAAGCGCTCGGTGCACAAGCTGTCATCGCCTAGGAAGTGCCTGTGCGGTTCCGCGTCTCGACCCGACAGGGTGAACCCGGCAGTTGCCGTCTCCCAATCCCCTGTGCGATCAAGCTCTACTCCTTGACCGATTTCCTCTTCGCGATATCTGCCAACGCGGCGAATGTAGAGGCATCCTGTACCGCAATCTCCGCAAGCATCTTCCGATTCAGCCCAATGCCTTCTCGCTCCAACCCCCCGACAAACGCGGAGTAGGAGATCCCGTTCTGTTTCGCAGCCGCACCAATCCGCGTAATCCACAATCGGCGGAAGTCACGCTTGCGCCGACGGCGATCGATGTAGCTGTTCCGCAACGCCTTCATCACAGCCTGCTTGGCGATTCGATGTGATGTTCCGCGTTTGCCCTTGTAGCCTTTTGCGAGAGCCATGATCTTCTTCCGGCTCTCTTTGCGCTTATTCCCTCCACGTGCTCGTGGCATGGCCTTCTCCTTGTGTCAGCCGGGTTACTTCCCGATCATCCGCGTGATCGCTTTTTCCTGTCCCCCGGTCAGTTCCTTTCCGCGGCGCGCTTGACGAATCGACTTCGTTCGCTTCTTGGTGTTCTTGTGGAAGTAGTTCGACATGTGGTGGAACAGCTTCCCGTTTTTCGAACGCTTGAAGCGCTTCTTCGCCGCTGAATGCGTCTTCTGCTTCGGCACGTCATCCCCTCCTACTCTCGTTGTCTAGTTCTGCTGGGTGGGGACTAACATCATCTGCAAGACCTTCCCTCTGGCCGTCGGGCGTCCTTCTACCCGCGCAAGGTCCTTCACCTCTTCCTCGACCCGCTTCAGCAGATCGCGCCCCCGTGACGCGTGGACAATCTCACGCCCTCGGAAGAAGATGCTGACCCGCACGATGTCCCCTTTCTCAAGGAAGCTGCGAGCTCGCTTCAGCTTCGTCTGGAAGTCATGCTCGCCGATCTTGATCGTGAACTTGACCTCCTTCAGCTTGGAGCGGTGTTTCC
>CAZORQ010000094.1:0-3739 GCA_964582285.1 uncultured Thermotogae bacterium | reverse complement strand
CGCGTCGAGGACGATGCGGACGATGAGCAGCGCCCAGCCGACGATGATCCCGATCCAGATGATCTTGCGTGCGACATCGAGCAGCGCGAACAGCAACAGAATTCCTGTGATGAAGCCGAGGTAGCCGACCGGCTTCTCCAGACCACGTGACACCCGATCTCCGGTGATCAGGTTGAGGATGTAGACGATGCCCTGCCCGATGTACGTGGCCGTACTGTCGATGTAGGTGAGCGCCAGCTCTCCCGCACTCGCCGCCTTTTCCTGGAACGTCTCTGCCTCTTGACCGACCGCGCAGAAAGCGATCCCCAAAACCAACGCGGCTGCAGTGAGGATGATCACAACCCGGGTGTTGAACATTTTTCCCCCTTTCGTAATACATCATCGACGCTACCATGGAACCCGCATTCACAAAACGCCACACGTCCTCCGTCATCGAGGGACGGAAGTCCGCGGTACAACGAGGACGGATTCTTCGAAAGAAACGCGAGACATCTGCAGTCATCTGTGAATCAAGAAGCAGTGGCTGCTTGACGCGTAATAGTGAATACTTGGTATCGGTGTCAGGTAGCGCAGCTCTTGCAAATGGCTGCGACATCCCGGGTATGCCGATCAAAGAAGGAGGTCTGCCGTGAGCGTCGATCGATCGAGCATCGAAGCTGCAATGGTAACTCAGGCAGAAGAGAGCGGCTTCTCAGGAGTGGTCTGGATCCGACAGAGTAACGCCATGCTTTGTGCCCGGGCGTTCGGGTACGCGAACCGTGCTGATCGAATTGCGAACACGATCGATACGCGTTTTCAGATGGCCTCCGGCTCCAAGACGTTCACCGCCGTTGCCGTGTGCCAGCTGGTTGAGCGGGGCTGCTTCAACTTCGATTCGCCGCTCAGCGACTGCTTGGACATCGAGTTTCCGCACTTCAATCCCGGCATCACCATCCATCACCTGCTCACCCACACCTCGGGGATCCCCGACTATTTCGACGAGGAGTGGATGGACGACTTCGAGGCGTTGTGGCTCAAGCGCCCCTGCTACTCGATGCGCGGACCGAAGGATTTTTTGCCGATGTTTCAATCCGAGCCGATGAAGTTGCCGCCGGGAGAGCGCTTTTCGTACAGCAACGCCGGATTCATCGTGCTTGGTCTGCTCATCGAGCAATGGAGCGGCACGAGCTTTGCCGACTACGTTTGCCAAAACGTCCTGGAAAGGGCGGGGATGGCTGATTCCGGCTATTTTGCTGCGGATCGACTTCCCGGCCGCACGGCGCTGTCCTACATCGTGGAGGAGGACTCGTGGCGAACCAATATCTATGCCGTGCCGATCATCGGCCAGCCGGACGGCGGTGCCTACACCACTGCACCCGACATGGCGCGGTTCTGGGACGCACTCACTGAAGGCCGCCTGCTCGAACCCACCTTCGCCGAGAAGATGCTCGCCGCACACGCCTCGGTAAAGAACAAGGGCGAAAACGTGTACTACGGGTACGGCACGTGGATCAGAAAACACGGAAACACGCTCGAGCGGTTCTGTGCGCTCGGCTGTGACCCCGGTGTCACGTTCATCTCGGCGGTATTCCCTGAGAAGGACCTGCTGGCCACAGTGATCGGGAATTCGGACGACGCCGGCTGGGCGATGTGGCGCACGTTGGAAGAGCACACCAGCTGGCTCCGTTGGACGTTGGTAAGGAACAGATAGCAATTCCAGAGTGCGCCAACCCTGGCGTTGGCGATGCCTCACTTCCCGTATCGTTTTGAAAGCTCGTCGCAGATCGCGGTGAGGGGAATGTCGTGGAGACCGAGGAGCACGAGCACATGATAGAACAGGTCGGCGATTTCGTAGATCACTTGAGATCGATCAGCCGCCATCGAGGCAATGATGACCTCAGTCGCTTCCTCGCCGATCTTCTTTAGGATCTTCTCCTGCCCGGCGGAGAAGAGTTCGCAGGTGTAGGAGCCTTCCTGCGGATTGCGCTTCCGATCCATGATCACGTCGTGGATCTTTTGCAGAATGGTTGTCCTACGTTCTTCCCAAAGGGGATTCCCGGTAGGCGCTTCGGCAAGCTTGTCATCTTGGAGCTTGCGGTAGAAGCAGCTGCGCGCGCCGGTGTGGCAGGCAACGCCCTTTTGATCCACCATGAGGAGCAGGGCGTCTCCGTCGCAATCCAAGCGGATCTGCTTCACCGTTTGTGCGTTGCCCGAGGTTTCGCCCTTCCGCCACAGAGCGTTTCGCGAGCGGCTCCAAAAGTGAGACTTCCCTGTCTCAAGCGTCTTCTCGAGCGCCTCCCGATTCATGTAGGCGAACATTAACACCTCGCCGGTTCCGGCGTCCTGAACGATCGCGGGGAGGAATCCGTCCGTTCCGAAAGCGACTGAACTCAGGAATTCCATCACTCGATCTTCTCCAGCAGCCGGCTCGCGTTCTCCAACACGCCCTCCAGTTCGTCGGGCCGGAGCCCCGCCCCAAGGCCGACGGCCCGTTGCCGTTCAGGGGTAAGGAGGTCGCCGGGACTGTGCGCATCGCTTGAGATCACCAACATGTGCAGGGCCCTGAGCTCCCGTGCCAGCCGCACGAGGTGCCCGTTGGCCAGGCTGTGGCCTTTTCGCGCGGAAATCTCCAGGAAGATCCCCCGCTTCTTGGCGAGCTTGACGTCCTCGGACGTGATCAGGCCGGGATGGGCGAGGATGTCGATGTCGCTCAACAGGGCCGCGTGATTGGAGCCCGGCGGCACCGGCTCCACGACCGTCTCGCCGTGGACGATGACCAGTTCTGCCCCCAGTGTGCGCGACTGTGAGGCGAGCTCCCCGATCATCTCCGTAGGCACGTGCGTGATCTCTACTCCAGCAATCGGCGTTACGGCCGAGTGCGGACGAACGTCACCACAGATCTTAGTGATCTGTCTGAGAGTCGGCTCCAGGCTGCCGGAGTCGACATGGTCGGTGATTCCAATAGCGAGATAGCCGGCCCCGCCGGCCCGCTGGATCAACTCGGCCGGCAGCAGATGTCCATCGCTCAACAGACTGTGCGTGTGAAAATCGATCATCACGGCTCCTTTCTACGTTCTTACAGGAATCCCCCGCTGTGCGAGGAAAGCTTTGACCTCCTGGATACTAACCTCACCGAAGTGGAAGATCGAAGCGGCAAGGACCGCGTCCGCCTCTCCGTCCGCCAGCGCTGCGTAGAGGTGAGAAAGCGAGCCCGCCCCGCCGGAGGCGATCACCGGAATAGTGATCGCTTCACATACCGCTTTGGTCAGCGGGAGGTCGTAGCCGTCTTTTGTACCATCCCGGTCCATGCTCGTCAACAGGATCTCTCCCGCGCCAAGATCTTCGACCCGCCCTGCCCACTCAATAACGTCCAGGCCGGTCGGGGTACGGCCGCCGTCGATGGTGACCTCAAATCCTTCGCCGGATCGCTTGGCATCGATAGCCACGACGATACACTGGGTACCGAAGGTTCGTGCGGCCTCCTCTAGGAGGGACGGATTGCGAACCGCTGCGGAATTGATGGAGACCCTGTCGGCACCGGCTTCAAGGAGCCGGCGAATGTTCTCCAACGAACGAATTCCGCCGCCGACGGTGAACGGAATAAACACGGCGTTTTGTGTCCGTTTGACCACATCGAGCATAATCTCCCGCTCCTCAGCGGAAGCGGTGATGTCCAATAACACGAGCTCGTCCGCGCCCTGTTCGTCGTATCGCCGCGCGTTCTCCACCGGATCACCGGCATCGACCAGATTCACGAAGT
>CAZORQ010000093.1:0-3832 GCA_964582285.1 uncultured Thermotogae bacterium | reverse complement strand
TGTTTGAGCCTCGCGCCGTTGCGGTCTATGGCTCCGTCGCGCCCGGCAAGATCGGCCACGTTCTGATCGATCAGCTTCTTCGTGGCGGCTTCCCCGAAGTGGTCGCTGTGAATCCTCGCGGCATGAGTACGCAGGGAGTTGCAGCGATGACATCTCTGGGAGAACGGCCCACCGGCAGTCCTCCCGTCGATCTCGTCGTCGTTGCGAGCCCGGCGGCGACAGTCCCCGACGTCCTGAAAGATGCCGGGGAAGCCGGCGCACAAGCGGCCGTCATCATCACCGCAGGCTTCAAGGAGACAGGCGACTCGAGCGCAGAGGAGGAGATCCTGCGCGTCGCAGCAATGTCCGGAATTCGCCTGGTTGGCCCCAACTGCGCCGGCATCGTCAACACGAAGCACCATCTGTTCCCCACGCTCGAGACGCGGCCGCCGGCCGGCGATGTGGCGTTCGTGTCGCAGAGCGGCGCCCTCGGCGGGGCCGTCCTCAGTTGGGCCGAGGAACAGGGCGTCGGCTTCTCGAAGTTCATCAGCTACGGCAACGGGGCTGATCTGACTGAGATCGACTTCCTCGACGCGCTCCGCGAAGACGACGAATCGAAGGTCGTCTGCCTCTACATTGAAACAGTCTCCAACGGGAGTGCGTTTCTGCGTGTTGCGGCGGAGCTCGCCGCGGTCAAGCCGCTGATCGTCATCAAGTCCGGTCGATCCACATCGGGCAGCCGAGCGACGCTGTCACACACCGGTTCGATGGCCGGGTCCGATGCGGTGTACGACGCTGCACTGCGCCAGTGCGGGGCAATCCGGGCAACCGGCATCGAAGAGATGTTCGATCTGTGCCGCGGATTCGTCTCGCTGCCGCCGATGAGGGGGCGCAGGCTCGCCGTCGTGACCAACTCCGGCGGCCCGGGCGTCCTTGCCGCCGATCGTGCTGAGGTCGAGCAACTGGAGATTCTTCCGCCAAGCGACAGGCTCCGAGAGCGGCTTCTTCAGCGCCTGCCCGCATTTTGCGGCTTCGAGAATCCGTTCGATCTGACGGTGCAGGGAGACCCTGCGGCATACCGCGATGTGTTGTGTGACGTCCTGACCGAATACGACGGGGCGCTGGCGATCAACGTCAACGTGCCGTATCTCGATTCGGCACCCTTGGCACAGGGCGTCGTCGACGCCGCGGCGGCGACCGGCAAACCGATCGCCGCGTCGTTCATGGCCGGTCAGCCAGCGGCGGCAGCGCTCCCCGTGCTCGAGGCAGGTGGTGTGCCGAACTTCGCGACAGGAGAGCGTGCTGTTCGCGTTCTCTCCCTGCTCGCAGAGAGAGAACGCGGGGGAGAACGCCTGAACCGTTCTCCCGTTTCGATAGCAAGCAAATCACCGGGAGCGACAGGCGCTTCTGCTGTTGAGTCCGATCCGGCAGTATCCATCAACGAAAGACGATTGCCGTGGGATCGGAATCCGCTCGAGTCGGAGGCGATGGACTGGCTCGAAGCGCTCGGCTTCCCGGTGATCGAACGACGTTTGGTGACGACGCCGGACGAAGCCGTAGACGCCGCGAACGCGTTTGACCGGCCTGTTGCCATGAAGGTCGTCAGTCCGGCGATCGTCCACAAGAGCGACGTTGGAGGCGTGATCCTCGACGTCGTGGGACCTGACGACGTAAGAGCAACCTTCGACAGGCTGCACCGTACGGCGGAAGGACATGCATTCGGTGGTGTGCTGATCTCTCCGATGGTCTCGGCACCGGTCGAGGCGCTGGTCGGCCTATCGTACGACGCGCAGTTCGGACCCGTCGTCGCGTGCGGTCTTGGGGGGATCTACACCGAGACGCTGAAAGACCTCTCGCTTCGCATCGCTCCGATCGATCGAAGTGAGGCGATCAAGATGATCGAAAGCCTTCGCGGAGCATCGATTCTCCACGGAACCCGGGGTCGCGTCCTTCGTGACGTCAGCGCGCTCGCGACGCTCGTCGCTCGGCTGTCGCGGCTCGCCATCGAGTTCCCTCAGATCCGAGAACTCGATTTGAATCCTGTGTTCGTCCTCGAACGCGGCGTACGGATCGGCGACGTCCGGATCGCCGTCGCACCCCATCCCGATGACAGACTGTAGAGAGGAGCCTCGAATGGCAAAGAAGACCGTCCGACCCCAGCGTGGACTCGACAAGCTTCGACCGTACGTCCCCGGGAAGCCGATCGATGAAGTGAAGCGGGAGTACGGGCTCGAGGATGTCATCAAGCTTGCGTCGAACGAGAACCCTTTCGGCAGCTCGTCGAAGGCGCTGGAAGCGATCGCCGCAGCCTTACCGCAGCTGAACCTGTACCCCGACGGCTCAAGCCACGACTTGCGGTTGGCTCTGGCAGACCGGTTCGGCTTCGCCCTCGACCAGGTCGCGATCGGCAACGGCGCCGACGACTTGATCTTGCAGCTCTCGATGGCGTTTCTCGAGGATGGGGACGAGGTCGTTGTCAGCCGTTCGTCGTTCGGAATGTACGACATCTACGTCCATGCGATGCGAGCCGTCCTGGTCAAGACACCGCTCGCGCCCGGCTACCGAATCGATCTCGACGCGGCGGCCGATGCAATCACCGATAGAACCCAGATCGTCTACGTCTGCAATCCGAACAACCCGACCGGAACGATGTCGACGGCAGCCGAGCTCGACCGCCTGCTCGAACGTCTCCCCGACGATGTGCTCTGCGTGGTGGATGAGGCGTATGCGGAGATGGTCGAGTCCGAAGAGTATCCCGACGCATTGGCGATCGTTCGCGATGGACGACCGAACCTGCTCGTGTTACGGACGTTTTCCAAGGTCTACGGCATGGCCGGGATCCGCCTCGGCTACGGGTTCGGTCACGCCGACATTGTCGGCGCGCTGGCCAAAGCTCGCGCTGCATTCACCGTGAATCGGCTCGCTCAGGCCGCAGGGATCGCGGCGCTCGACGATGAGGCATTCGTTCGCGAATCGGTCGAGATGAACCGCCAAGGCCGTCAACAGCTGTGTGAGGCATTCGATCGGCTTGGGCTCGAATACGCCAAGAGCCATACCAACTTCGTGCTGGTGAAGATCGGTCCGACCGCACTCGATGTGATGGAAGGGCTGCTTCGCCGCGGCATCATCGTGCGCCCGATGACCGCCTACGAGCTGCCCGAGTTCCTTCGGATCTCGATCGGCACGTCGGCGCAGAACAAGCGGCTGATCGGCGCACTGGAGGCGCTCCTCTAGGAGAGGCAACCGTGGAATAGGAGTCGGGCGACCGGTGATCGCACAATGAATGAGACGTCTCGAACGGCTTTCGATTTCGTCCCACTCGGCAGGCAGCATCTCGAAGGGATGCGCCGCATCTTCAATCACCACATCGCCACCGGGTACGGCGCCTATCCGGAGAAGCCGGTCGACCGCGAGGTCGTCGAGTCGCTTCTCCGTCGTGCCGAGGGCTACCCGGCTATCGCAGTCGAGGCCTCGGACGGCACTCTGCTTGGATTCGGGTTCCTCAGCGCCTATTCGCCGCAGGACGTCTTCGCTCACACGGCGCAGATCACGATCTTCCTAGACCCACAGATCACACGCGTCGGTATCGGCACCCGCCTGCTGCGCCGCCTCGAAGCGGATGCGCGCAATCAGGGCATTACGGCAATCCTTGCCCATATCTCGTCTCGAAATCCCGCCAGTTTCGCGTTCCACACGAAACACGGTCTTGTTGTGTGTGGACGCTTTCCGAACATCGGCCGCAAATGGGGCAAACCGTTCGACATCGTCTGGATGATCAAGACCGTCTCTAGGGTTGAAGGATCATGAATCGCGAGCCAATCGCCGTCCTGTCGGATATCCATGGCAACATCCG
>CAZORQ010000092.1:0-4048 GCA_964582285.1 uncultured Thermotogae bacterium | reverse complement strand
CTTGGGATTGAGCAGGTGTTCGCGTGGAGCCCACAAGCCAAGGGAAGGGTGGAGCGCGTGGCAGGAACGTTCCAAGATCGACTGGTGACAGAGCTGCGTCTTGCGGATGTGCGCAGCTTGGAGGAGGCAAATCGCCTCCTGGAAGCGTACATTCCCCGGTACAATGAGAAGTTCGGTGTGCCTGCGGCCAACGAAGGAAGCGCGTATCGATCGTTGCCACCGGAGATGGATCTGGCAGACGTGTTGTGCTTCAAGCATCGGCGGAAGGTCGCCCGTGACAACACGGTGAAGTACCAGTGGAGAACGTTGCAGCTGCTTCCTGGAGCGGACCGCAGAAGCTACGCAGGAAAGACTATTGAGGTGTGGGAACGGCTGGATGGCGAGCTGTCGGTGCTCTTCGAAGACCAGGAGATTGCGACCCAGGAGGCACCGCCACGGGCAAGCGTCCTACGGGGCAGTAAGGGGGATGACCAGTACAAGGACCGAGCAAGGTTCATGGAGCACGTCGAGGCGTGTCTGCCCACCGCTCCGAAACCTCCCAGGCAGAGAGTGGTTGAGCCGCGAAGACCAACCCCACGGATGCAGGCCTACTGGGAGGCCATTCAGGAGGCCAAAAGCCGAGGGCTTTCACTTCGCACGATCGCCAGAGAGCTCGGGATCTCCCGAAGCACGGTCGCGAAGTACGTGAGGGCCACCAAACCACCCGCCTACGGCGGGGGCTTACTTGAGGAGGACAAAGAACCGCGACTGACAGAATCGCTTGTCAGTTCACCCTGACGCATTCCCTCAACGTCGACAGACCTTCACCCCAAAAACTGGTCCGAAAACGGGGGCAGGGTCACAACCAGCAGTCTCTTACGCACTTTCACTCTCCTTATGTCTGTCGTCTCACGCACATTGCGAACCGTTAGGATAACTGGCAAAAGGACGTCTCGCAAAGGCTATGTAGGAAGAAAGGGGACAGGCTGCTTTTTCGGGTTGTTCCTCGCTACGGCCTGCGTGCGGTTCCATTCGCTATGTGGGAAAAGGGGACAGGTACCGTTTCTTTGAAGATGCGGCGGAAACGGCGCCAGTTCCTCGGTGGAGACTGCGAGTCGAGTGTACAGCGCATCCTCGTTTTCAGACCGTGACAGAATCGGTCGATCCGGGTGATCTATCGGTCGAATGCCGGGCGATTCCGGTTTGCCGATATCTGACGATTCTACGTCCCCTAGCTGTGCTCATGTTTACGGTTCCGCCCACCTCGGCTCTCTTGCAACAAGAGCCCACGTGCAACATAAAGAGAGATGAAATGCCCTTTTGCAGATTATTTGAGCTCCTCGAGCATGTTAGAACAAGAGTTCTATACTACAGTCACGTCGGCTCCACCAGGATGACAGGCGATTCTGTGACTCCCTAAGGTTTGCCCTACCGGAATCTTGGGGTTGTGGGTAATTCCGGTCGATCCCGTCGACAAGCTGGCGCGTCACCTTCGGCATCGGACCAGAACGCCACATCCCACTCGTGGATCTCCGACAGCGGCACGTCGACCGGCGCGAAACGTGCCAAGCGCTTGACCCTATCGATCGGCATCCCCTTCCAGATGCCCCGCTCGAACCACCGGAACAGCCCGTGCAACCGCTCAGCCTTTTCCCACTAGATCAGGGCCTCGATCCGCCTCGAAGGCGCGGTCGATCGTGTACCATCTGGACCCATCCGGCCGGTCGAGGCCTGTTGGCAGCTTCGGCCGCCCCAAAGGAGCGTGGACGATGGCCCTGCTTGCGGCACGTGATCTGTCCAAGACGCACGCCTCGAGCACCCTGTTTGACCGCCTATCGATCACGTTTCACCCCGGCGAGCGCGTCGGGCTGATCGGCCCGAACGGAGGCGGCAAAACGACGCTGCTGAGGATTCTCGCCGGGGCCGAGCGCGCCGATTCCGGGGTCGTAGAGCGCTCCAAGGACGCACGTCTGGCGTATCTCCCTCAAGTCGACGTCTTCCCCGCCGACGCTACCGTCGAGAGCGCGCTGTTCGACGCCGTTCGATCCGCCGAGCTCGAAGAATACGAATACACCCTACGAGCACGCAAGATGCTGCGGCGCCTCGGCTTTACGACCGGAGGACAACCGGTCGACACCCTTTCCGGCGGTTGGCGCAAGCGGCTGGCCATCGGCTGCGCTCTAGTTCAGGAGCCCGACCTGCTACTGATGGACGAGCCGACGAACCATCTCGACCTCGCGGGCATCGAGTGGCTGGAGCGCTTCCTCGGCCGATCCAAGCTCTCCTTCATCCTGACCAGCCACGACCGGTACTTCCTCGAACGCGTCGCCAATCGCATCGTGGAGATCAATCCTCGCTACCCCGACGGCTTCTTGAGCGTCAACGGCCACTACAGCGATTTCCTCGAGAAACGCGAAGCGTTCCTCCAGACGCAGGATGCGAAGCGGCAGGCACTCGCGAACGAAGTTCGGCGAGAGATCGAGTGGCTGCACCGCGGGCCCAAGGCACGATCGAGCAAGGCCGGCTACCGGATCGCCGAGGCCCGTCGCAAGATCGGCAAGCTGTCGGAGGCCAAGCGCCGCCACGACAGCGAAATGGATCTTGTCATCGACTTTCGCGCCAGCGGGCGGCGGACGCACGATCTGATCACCGCGCACGGCATCGCCAAGAGCCTCGGCGGTCGCCTGTTGTTCCGCGAACTCGATGCGCATCTGCGCCCCGGCACGCGCCTCGGAATCGCGGGCAACAACGCCAGTGGCAAGACCACGCTGTTAAAGACACTGGCTGGGGCCCTGCCGCCCGATCACGGGTACGTCAAGCACGCCACCGACCTACGCATTGCGCTGTTCGATCAGCAGCGAAACCAACTCGACGCAGGCGAGACGCTTCGCCGGGCGCTGGCCCCGAGCGGGGACACTGTCTCCTATCTCGGGCGGGCGTCCCACGTCGTTTCCTGGGCGAAGCGGTTCGGGTTTGCGCCCGACCAGCTCGAGATGCCGGTGGGGAAGCTCTCTGGTGGAGAGCAGGCCCGTGTGTTGATGGCGATGATGATGCGCGAGCCGGCCGACGTGTTGATGCTCGACGAGCCGACCAACGATCTCGACATCGCATCGATTGAGGTGCTCGAGCAAGCCCTTGACGACTTCCCCGGCGCCGTCGTCGTCATCACCCACGATCGCCATTTGCTCGACCGGATCTGCACCGACCTGATCGGACTCCACGAAGACGGACGCTGGGGCGCCTACGCCAGCGTCGCCCAGTGGTTGGACGTGGCCGCATCTGCAGAGAAGCCGTTCCCGTCCCCCGCAAGCGTGCCGGACCGCAGCCGCAAAGCGGTTCCCGATTTCCCACGGAAGGGGCTGACCTATCACGAGAAGGAGGAATTCGCCGGCATGGAAGAGCACATCCTTGCCGCCGAGGAGAAGGTCGACCTACTGCAGGCCCAGCTGAACGACCCCGACGTGGCCGGCGATCACGAACGGCTACACGCCACATACGAAGCGCATCGAGAAGCCCAACAAGAACTCGATCGGCTGTTCGCCCGCTGGGAGGAGCTGGAGCGCATACTGCTCGGGGAGTAGGCGACCGACAGCGAGGCCCCACGCCACGCCGCGCCCTGAGATTCCCAAGGTACGCCAGGAATGAAGACCCAACCCCGAGCCTGCACCGAGAAGGGCAAGGCTACTCGACGGATCCCACCCGTCGTGCGACGAATCCGAACGGTGTCCCATGCCAGTCCGTCGTCCCCGCGAGGATCCCTGCTTCGTGCGAGTGCAGGAACCCGTGGAAGCTCTGCATCCCGCCGACGAAGGACACGTCGAACCAGATCTCCCGCGGATTGGAGTTGGAGAGCTGCCCGGAAACCGGGACAGGAGTCCCGCCCTCCGGCGTGTACGTCCCCGTGATCACGGGGGAGGGGATGATCACCATCAGCGGGAGCTGGACATTGTCGAACTCGAGGACGCCCTGCCAGCCGTCGTGGTTCATCTCCCATCGTCCGAGGAACGAGCTCGGCCCGATGGATCCGGCGGCGGGCGTTCCGACGAGAAGCTCGCCCTTCGTCCCGTAG
>CAZORQ010000091.1:0-4075 GCA_964582285.1 uncultured Thermotogae bacterium | reverse complement strand
TGAAAGAAGCGGACGTGGTCAACATGCTGCGGATCCAGTTCGAGCGGATGACCAGCCAGGTGTTTCCCAGTACGGAGGAATACGTTCGGTTGTTCGGCCTGACGCGGCGGCGGCTGGCCGGGACGAAGCCGGATCTGCTCATTATGCATCCCGGGCCGATCAACCGCGGCGTGGAGCTGGCCAGCGATGTGGCGGACGGACCGAACAGCTCTATTCTTCGGCAGGTTTCCAACGGTTTGGCGATCCGGATGGCCGTCTTGTTCCCAGGTACAATGGTGTGGGGTACGTCCAGCATCGCAGTCGCGCGGCGCATGTTCTCATATGCAACGGGGTGGAGCTGACCGTTGTCATACGTCATGGCCAAGACCCTCTGCTCGTAGCGCTTCACCGCGCGGTGGAGTACATATGTGCTGTCGCGGCCCCCGCTTAGCGTGACAATACAGTCGAAGTCCGATGTCGGGGGATGTCGCTGGTCGAGGAGCTGTGCCAGTTTCTCCTCCCCTCGTACGACAACGGGGACGTGCTCGTGGCAGATGTTGCAGACGCCTTCCTCGTCAAACACGATTCCAGGGAACGTCTCTGGAAGAATGCACTTCGTACATCGCCTCAGCTCGCGAGTGATCAATCCAACCTCCATTGCCACATCGTATAGCCTCCATGGTTGCACATTGGCACACGTATCATCCTCGCTCACCAGCCTCTTCGGAAGGTGAAGCGCCTTTTCTCCTTGGAGCTCAGGAACCGGAAGGACTGCAGTACAGCGCCGATTGCTGGCAGGGGATCGCGGAAGGACAAGATCGCGTACGTGATGTCGCGTCCGATGAATCTCAAGTAGCTCCTCGCGTGCGCACGGCGATCGGAAGCAGAGGCGAACCATAGGATATCGGCGGGCAGCAGCCATCGATAAGTGACGCCGATCCGATAGGGCTTTTGGGGTGGAAGCTTGCCTTCTTTAGCCAGTCGTAGCAGGTCTCCGGGGAAGTCCACGCCGGAGGCAATCGCGAGTTGCAGTGACATCCAGAATCGTGGATTGATCTCCATAAGCTTGATGACGCCATCCCTCGGGTCCAGCTTGAACTCCACGTGGGCAATCCCATCCCATCGGAGTTCGTCAAGGAGCCGCCTCGAGAAATCCCGCAGTTCAGACTTCACGATGCTTTGGCCGGAAGCGGCAGTGCCTCCATGGACGGGGTAGTTTCTTGTCTGGATCTGCATGAACTCTCGCACGTCCTGGCCGTCGTGTCGGATTGTAGAATAGCAGTACATCGTTGTCCCCGGGATGAGTTCCTGAATCATTGAGGGACCGTACTCCTTGACGACTTGGGTGTATGCAGAACCGAGTTGACCAGGTTTCCTCACGATCGTGATCCCTCGCGTTCCAGAGCTCATGGCCGGTTTGACGAGGACTGGGAATTGCAGTTCTTGCTGCGCCCTGGCTAGTCCGTCCGTTTCAGGGTAGAGGGTCCGGGGGTGCGGAATGCCGGCTCTCCGAGCTGCCTGCAACGTGAGCTGCTTGTCGCGACCGCGCATCAGGATGCTGTGGTCCGTGGCGAGAACCCGCGCGAATGGCTCGATGCGGTCGCGGTTCATGGAGAGTGCCAGTGATGTTGCGTCTCGAATTGGGATTACAGCATCGTAGTGGCTTGCTTGGACCTGCTTGCGCACTCTCTCTACGAAGGCATTTGGGTCATCCTCAGCGGCGGGATACAGGAACCGGCGTCGTACATGTCGTGACATAAACGTGGGGCAGAGAAACGACGTCTCGCCGCAGTCAATGCGAATGCCCTGGCTGCCGAGTGAGCGGGCGGCCGCCAAGGCAGCGATAGACTGACCGTCCGTGATGATGACTCTAGCCACGCGCGCCATCCTTCCGCTCCTGATCTGACAGGTTCACGGTCTCTACAGTCCAGTTCTGGATGAGACCGAACGACGCGAGGGTCTCGCGGCTTTCCGAACCAAGGGGAGCGGTGAAGCAGAGCCGAACACTTCCTGCCTGCTGCTCTGGCGGCGCTTCAGAATCCGAGGTGATCCACGTTCGGACCCTAGCGCTCACCGGGGGACCCGCCTCGATGATCTCGACATCGGATCCGACGTACGCCTCGATGACAGGGCGCAGCAGAGGGTAGTGCGTGCAGCCTAAGATGAGGGCGTCGATCCTTCGGCTGCACATGTCCTTCAGGTATCGGGCTACGACCAACTCGACGATGGGTCCTGAGACCCACCCCTCTTCGACAAGCGGCACGAATAGGGGGCAGGCTGCCGTGACAATCTCGCCTGTGACAGAGAGCTGTTGCAGCAGTTTCTCGTACACTCCGCCTTCGATCGTCGCCCGCGTTCCGATTACACCGATGCGTCCATCTCCGAATCGAGTTGCCGCTTCGACGGTCGCTGGCTGAAGGACGTCGAATACGGGAACGGCGATCTCGATGTTGCGATGCAGGTGGTACCATGTGGAAGCTGTGTGACAAGCGATCACGAGGGCGTCGACTCCCTGGCGTAGTAGGTAGCTCAGTCCCTCGCCCGTATACCGTGCGACGACCTCAAGCGAACGTGTTCCGTACGGAACCCGAGCGAGGTCACCTAGGTAGATGAAGTCGGCAGTTGGGATGCGCTGGGACAGATGCGATAGGACGGTCAGCCCCCCGACGCCCGAGTCAAACACACCGATTCTCTTGATTCGAGTCGTCAATCCGCCCTCCCTAGGAATCTGCTGGCGACTTCTCTGCATGTTATCGCTCGGTCCGAGTAATCCTGAAGAAGCCGCATGACGCGTCGCTCCACCGCCGTTCCCTTAATCGACCAATAGAAGGGGCGTTTGGGGCTGGAATGATGGGGGAATGATTCGTTCGAGATATCGATCGGATGGAAGTAGAACACGGAGTCTCCACGTCTCAGGCTCGCGCGAAGGCCAAGGTCGATGTAGCGCCTACCGAGGAGACGCAGCAAAGGACCGCCGCCAGTGGGAAAGCGAAGCAAGAAGCGAAAGCTCGGCCAGGGGATCTCTACGATATCTCTTTTCGGTCCCGGCACGAGCTCACCACTCTTGGGCCAGTAGGGAACGGTCGTGACCCCCTCAAGGGTAGAGTCGCTCTTGTTGTACAGGGAGTTGGCCGCAACGGACGAATCGTAGGAGAAGCCCAGCTCCTCGAGGCAATCTAGCATCCATCCAGCGGCGTAGGCCGCGGGGGCGCGGTACCCAGCGATCATCTTCCCCGTTGCGTCTTGGAGCTTCTCGCGTGCTGTCGCGGTGCGGTTCTTGAATTCGTCTTGGGTCATCAGTGGGCGCTTTGTGCTTGGGTCGATGACACAGGCGTGATGCAGGCCGTGACAGGCGATTTCGTGTCCGCCGGCGGCGATCTTATGGATGAGTCCCGGATACTTGTCGAGCACATCGGCTACGATGAAGAACGTAGCTTGAATGCCCTTGGTATCGAGGATCTCAAGTACTCGTTCGGTTGGCCCGCTCAGGTAGTCGAAGCGTCCGCGCCAGCGGGCAAAGAACTCATCGACGCTCTCAAACCGGGAGAACGGAGACCCGGTCACGGAGGGGATGTGATACCAATCCTCGATGTCAACCGAAACAGCCAGTCTGGATTCCATACGCAGGTGCCGCCTCTCAGCCCTTCAGATCTCGGTTGGCTTCCATGTCAAACCACATCGCAAACATCGTGAATTGGAGCGAGACAATGGCGAAGAACGCGACGGCGAGGGCCGTAATCTGAGGGATGTACCCGCGCGAGATCCATAGCGCGATCAGTCGAATGAACAGAGCGAATCCGATCGTTCCTGTCAGGAAACCCGCTCCGTAGAAGAAGACGAGCGGGTGGAAGTCCCGGATGATGTACTTGTTGAGCATTCGCCAGACGAACAGGCGGAGAAGGAGCCAGCTTAGCTTGGGAATCACGCGGAAGATCCGAATCCCGCTCTTCTGGCCGACGTCGTAGACAGGCTTGACAGGGACATCAGCGACGCGGGCGTTGAAGACGTTCAGGCGGACGAGGTAGTCATTCGGGCATCCGTAGCGTTTGTACGTGTGATCCCAGTCGATCAGCTTTAGCATCTTCAGGTTGATCGC
>CAZORQ010000090.1:0-4208 GCA_964582285.1 uncultured Thermotogae bacterium | reverse complement strand
GTGTCAGTCGTTGGGCCAAACGGTGAAATCGTAGGTTTCACCGGCTACATCGCCGGCGTGAACAATCTAGTGGCAAGCAATGGGGCAGTCCTGAACTGCGATCCGTGTAGGCCGCAATACCTTTGCTTCCTCGCGTCTGAAGAAGGCGGAGAGCTAGACAAGCGGGAGTGACGTAGGATCTCAATACGGCTTTGTGCACAGCAATGGCATCTGCTCGCCCACGGTCGTCCGTGCGAGAATGAGCATCAGCTCTACAAGCCAGAAGCGATATCGGGTTCCGAGGGTTAGGTGTCTGACTCCGCTCCGGGAAGGATCGATGGATCCTGATGGCGTCGCAGGAGTATTGGGCTACCATTGGATTTCTCACGGAGACGGAAGCATCTCCGTTGTCCTAGACTGCTTGCGACGGGGGGTGTGGCTCACATGATAGACCCCGAAGACTGCTCATGGGAATCGAACGCGGACCATTGCATCGTGCGCCTTCTTGCGGCTTCCGCCGCCGTGTCGTTGTGCCAGCAGCGTACTGTACCTACCGGTAGGAGAGGCTCCTTTTTATAGCATTGCTATGCTCGACTGCCCAATTCCGAAGTGGAGTTGGGAATTGCGTCTCTGGAACTCTCCCCCCGAACCTCGCCCCGCCCGGAACTCCGAGCGGCACCTGTCATTCCCACCCACCATGCTCTCTGCTTGGCTGGAAGGCACTGAGGCATCCCGGGAGCACAACGCACACATCCGCTGGACTCGGCGGAAACGAGATGAAGTTGAGCCCGGATTGATGTCCATATGACGGTGCCCGTGAGAGCCTGTCACCATGCTCCGGACATGCTTCCGTCAGGCTGTCCGGTCGCCCCGCTCCAGCAACGCATCAAGAGGAGGAGTCGAACCATGAACAGTTCCAGAACAAGAACGATCGGACGCATCCTTATCCCGGTCGTCGCGATCACGGTCCTGCTGGGACTTACGGTGAGATTGGCCGCCGCGAGCGAAGAAGAGATCACCCCCGAGATGATCGCCGCGGCCGAAGCCCTCCTTGGGCTCGAACTGAGCAGCGCAGACCGAGTCGAGATCATCGACGGGCTGACCGAGTACCGCGAGGACTACGCAGAACTTCGGGCCTTCCCGTTCGAGGAATCGATCGTCCCGTCCGTGGTGTTCAACCCCATTCCAGCAGGGATGACCTTCCCGACCGAGCGGAAGCCTTTCCGGTACAGCGATGTGGACGTCGAGCGGCCGGCGAATCTCGAAGATGCAGCCTTCTTCACGATTCCCGAGCTGTCGAAGCTGATTCGCTCCGGGCAAGCGACGTCCACGGAGCTGACGCTCATGTACCTCGATCGGCTCAAGCGGTACAACCCCACGTACTTCTTCGCTGTCACCATCACGGAGAATCTGGCCCTCGAGCAGGCCGCCCAGGCAGACGCGGAGATCCAGGCCGGCAGGTATCGGGGACCGCTCCACGGGATCCCCTACGGAATCAAGGACCTCTTCTCGGTCGCAGGATACCCAACCACGTGGGGGGCCGAACCCTTCAAGGACCGAATCTTTGACCAAGACGCTTCCGTTGTCGAGATGCTGCGAGAAGCAGGTGCCGTGCTGGTCGCGAAGCTCGCGACGGGGACCCTCGCAACGGGGGATCGATGGTACGAGGGCATGACGCGAAACGCGTGGAACCCCACGTGGGGCGCTGGCGGATCGTCAGCGGGGCCTGGTTCGGCGACGGCTGCCGGGTGCGTCGGCTTCTCCATTGGCACTGAATCCGCCGGATCGATGATCTCTCCGTGCGATGCCAACGGGGTTTCCGGGTTGCGACCAACGTTTGGGCGCATCAGCAGGATTGGCATGATGTCGACATCGTGGAGCTTTGACAAAGTGACACCGATGTGCCGTTCCGCGGAGGGCTGCGCGATCGCCTTCAACGCAATCTACGGCCCGGATGGGAAGGACAACACGATCATTGACCTTCCGTTCAATTGGGATCCGGACTTCGACATCCGAACGCTTCGGCTTGGCTACCGTACGAGATTCTTCGAAGGCGAGCTGATGGATGGCGATCCTGCATTCAGAGCCGAAGTCCGTCGTGCCAGCTTCAAGGTCCTCGATGTCTTCCGAGAGGCCGGTCTCGAACTCGTGCCGTTGGACTTCGGCGAGGGGCAGAACGTGCACAATCCATGCAGCCACGCGGCGGGGATCATGATGATGTGCGAAAACGCGGCCGCCAACGATGCCCTCTTCCGCGGGGAAGACATGCCGTTGCTGGACGAGTTGGAGACGAACTGGCCGAGATACTGGAAGGAGAGCCATTTCATCCCGGCCGTCGAGTATCTGCAGGCGAGCCGGTGCCGAACCCTAGTGATGGAGCGGATGCAAGACGTGATGGAAGGCATCGATGCATACATCGAGATCACGTGGACGAGCCAGTGGGACACCAACCTGACCGGACAACCGTACGTTGTCATCCCCTGCGGGTTCCTCAGCTGGGGAAGGCCTGTCACTATCTCTTTTGTCGGCAAGTTGTTCGGGGAAGCTGAGCTCCTTGCCGTTGCCAAGTGGTATCAGGATGCGACGGGCTTCCATCTCGTGCATCCCGAGTTGTAACACCAAGTACACGAGTCTCAATTGCGCCTCAAACAGCAATCAACTCTTGCACTGGCGAGGCGTCGCTCCTACAGTCGGGGACGTGATGACGTGGCTCAGGCGGTGGGGCCTTCCCGTGTTTCTCGGTGTGATTTTCCTGGCGTTCGCCTGTCTCTTCGCGGTTCGCGACGTAAGTCGTTACGGCACGGGCGTCTGGCAGACGCTGCGAACAAGCTGTCTGAGGCGGGCGGCGGCCTTCGAGGCATCGGCCGAGGAGTGGATCGTGCGCGACGACCTTCGGTCACTCGATGCAGCATCGAAGCTTCTGCTGATGGGGAGCGGGAAGTACATCGATGTCGTGGTCCGCGGAGAGAGCATTGCAAGCGGTGCGGATGAAGGGATTGTCGTCGAGGCGATCGACCCGGCGGCCAAGCCTCCGTCGGGTGTCAGGGCGCAGCAGCGTAGCGGTGCCGTAGAGGTACTCGCGCCGATTGCATTCGCCGGCTACCCGGACACTGCGATCGGGTTCTTCCGAATCGGCTTCTCCGATGAGTACGCGGCTGACCGCGTGTGGCGTCGTGCGGTGATTGCGGGCTCCGTCGCACTGGGATGTTGGCTGACATGCGTCGGTGGGATTGCCCTTGGGGTCTGGCACACACGGAGAGGTGAACGAGCGGTTGGGAGCGACGATTCGGTGTTGTGCTGCGGGCCACTCGAGATCGATCGGCGCAGCTGCGTCGTGCGGTTTGACGGGCGGCCGGTCGACCTGACGCCGAAGCTGTTTGAGCTACTCAGCGTGTTTGCGCGAAGCCCGGGGACCGTCTTTTCCGATGACGAGTTGCTGCGCGCGATCTGGAGCGATTCGCCGTACGCTGCCTCGTCGGACGTGAAGCAGCACATCTACCTACTGCGACGCAAGTTCATCGCCGTACATCCTTGTCCGAAAGCGCTGATCGAAAACGTGAAAGGATTCGGGTACCGATTGGTTCCTATGGCGAATGAGAAGAAGTTGAGTGCCGGTTGATGGTCATTCAGACGGACCGGTGGCACGGTGCAGGAGAAGGAGGTTCCCATGAACAGTAAGCATCGAAGACTCGAGGTCCTTTTCGTCCTCGGCGCTGTCGCTCTTCTGGCGGTGGCCACCGGAGCGGAGCCGGACACTCGAGACAGGGGGGAAATCCTCTCGCAGGCGATGGTACCGCTCCGGCAAGGGGTGAACATGGCCTTGATGGGCTTGCACAGCGTCAGCTCCGAGGACCGACAGGTCAGTGCGCAGGCGCTCGTCAATCTGCTCGAGGGCGTGAACGGTGAGCACTACGATTCGTCCGCTGGCGAGTCGCTCGTCCTCCCAATCGGACTCGGTGTTCACTTGGGACAACTCGCCTCGACCCCGGAGGAACGAGGCGAGAGTGCTAGGGTGGGGCTGGACAACTACCTCAGTATGATCCGGCTGGCCACAACGCCGATGCTCGCGGTGCTCGACGGCGGCCTGACCGACGCGGAGCAGACTGATGCGTTTCTCACCACGCTCGTCTTCCTGTCCAGCGCGTACGCCGACTTCCAGGAGATCCTCCAGGAGTGGGAGGTCGAGATCTGGGTCCGGCCGGGTGAGTCGATCCAAGCGGCCATCGATC
>CAZORQ010000089.1:0-4385 GCA_964582285.1 uncultured Thermotogae bacterium | reverse complement strand
TCTCGCCGCAGCCGGGGCAGGCGCCGGAGTACTCGAACAGCGGCTGGCGGAACTGGCTTCCCTTGACGGTCTTCCAGTCCATCACGTCGTCGCGGATCGGCAGGGTGAGGGCGTAGTCGTAGAGCGGCTGCTGGGCCAGCTGCGTGTCGAGCGGCTTCATGACGAGCGCTTTCTCACCCTTCTTACCGGGGCAGACGTCGGCGCAGTTGCCGCAACCCACGCAGTCCATCGGGTCGATCTGGATTCGGAAGCCGTACTCTTCGAGTCCCGGGCCCATCGCCTTGAGGGTCGAGAACCCTTCCGGTGCGGCGGATTCCTCGTCTGTCGTGACGAGGAACGGGCGGATCGTCGCGTGCGGGCAGACGAACGCGCACTGGTTGCACTGGATGCAGTTCTCGGCGACCCACTGCGGGACGTTGATCGCGACACCGCGCTTCTCGTACTGGGTAGTCGCGACCGGGAACGATCCGTCGGGACCGGTCCACTCGTACGACCCGTCGAGGTCGGCGTCGAATGCGCTGACGGGGAGCTTGTCGCCGTCTTGATCGGTCATCCGCCGCATGACGTCGAGGACCCACTTCGGCATCTCCGGCTTGCCCGGTCCGCCGGTCGCGCTGGTCCAGTCGGCGGGGACGTCGATCTCGACCAGATTCGCCGGATCGAGCGCGGCGTCGACGCCGGCGTAGTTCATGTTGACGACCTTCTCGCCCTTGCGACCGTACGTCTTCTCAATCGCCTTCTTGAGGTGCGTGATCGCTTCATCGACCGGCAGGACGTTGGCCAGCTTGAAGAACACGGTCTGCATGATCATGTTGATCCGGCCGCCCAATCCGACGTTACCAGCGATCTTCACCGCGTCGATCGTGCAGAACTTGAGCTTCTTCTCGGCGATCGTCCGCTTCAACGATCCGGGGAGATGTTCGTTGAGGCCGTCGAGATCCCACGGGCAGTTGAGCACGAATGTCCCGCCGTCCTTGATCCCGGCCAGCAGGTCGTACTTCTGGACGTACGCCGGGTTGTGACAGGCGACGTAATCGGCGGTCTTCACCAGGTACGACGACTGGATCGGTTTCGGACCGAACCGCAGGTGCGATACGGTGATGCCGCCGGACTTCTTGGAGTCGTAGGCGAAGTAGCCTTGTGCGTACAGATCGGTGTTGTCGCCGATGATCTTGATGGCGTTCTTGTTTGCGCCGACGGTTCCGTCTGCGCCGAGTCCCCAGAACATGCACTGGATGGTGCCTTCGGGGGTGGCGTCCATCTCGTCAGACAGCGGGAGCGACGTGTTGGTGACGTCGTCGACGATGCCGACGGTGAAGCCGTTCTTCGGATTGTCGAGGGTGAGGTTGTCGAACACGGCCTTCGCCATTGCTGGGGTGAAGTCCTTCGAGCCGAGGCCGTACCGGCCGCCGACGATGAGGATATCTCGCCCCGAGCCCTGGAAGACGCTCTTGATGTCGAGGTACAGCGGCTCGCCAAGCGATCCGGGTTCCTTCGTCCGATCGAGGACGGCGATCTTTTTGGCGCTGTCCGGGAGGGCGTTGAGGAAATGCTCGGTCGACCACGGTCGGTACAGACGTACCTTGAGGAGGCCGATCTTCTCGCCTTGCGCGGCGAGATGGTTGACAGTTTCCTCGATGACGGCGCAGGAGGAGGCCATCGCAACGACGACGCGCTCGGCGTCGGGCGCGCCGACGTAGTCGAACAGATTGTACGTTCGGCCGGTTAGCTCGGAGACCTGCTTCATCGCGTCGGCGACGATATCGGCGGCGGCAAGGTAGTACTTGTTCGCTGCCTCTTTGTTCTGGAAGAAGATATCCGGGTTCTGAGCGGTGCCGCGCAGGTGGGGGTGCTCGGGGTTCATCGCCCGCTTGCGGAATGCCTCGACGGCATCCCACGGCATGATCTTCGCCATGTCTTCGTACGGTACGACGTCGACCTTGGAGATTTCATGCGATGTTCGGAAGCCATCGAAGAAACTGATGAACGGGACCTTCGACTTGAGTGCCGAGATATGCGCGACGATGCCGAGATCGATCACTTCCTGAACCGACGCCGACGCCAGCAGTCCGAAACCGGTCTGGCGCGTGGCCATGACATCGGAATGATCTCCGAAGATCGATAGCGCGTGACCGGCCAATGCGCGGGCCGAGACATGGAAGACGGCGGGCAGCAGCTCGCCGGCGATCTTGTACATGTTCGGGATCATCAACAGCAGCCCTTGGGACGCGGTGAACGTGGTCGTCAGTGCGCCGGCGACGAGCGATCCGTGAACCGCACCGGCGGCGCCGGCCTCCGACTGCATCTCCGTGACCTGCAGTGTCTGGCCAAACAGGTTCTTGCGGCTGTGCGCCGACCAGGTGTCGGCAATCTCGCCCATCGACGAGCTTGGTGTGATCGGGTAAATCGCGGCCACGTCGCTGAATGCGTAGGCGACATGTGCTGCGGCTGTGTTCCCGTCGATCGACATCATCCGTTTTCCGTTTCCTGCCATGCTGCTCCCTCCTCAAGATATCGAAGCAAGAAGTGTTGGTTCTTGTGTTTTGCCGCGGCGATTGTATCGCTGACATCCGCTTCCCACAACGAGAATCGGGGAACGAATCCACCTCATGGGAACTGCTATTGACGGTGCGGCGAGACACCATGTCTGAGATGCCCTCGGACAAGGAAGAATGGAACTGTCATACGATCTGCATAACGGATTGCTAGCGAAGAGGAGGTAGTTATGAAGCGTTGGCTTGTTGCACTCATGGCGTTGGCCATTGTCCTGATGTCAGCTGCGGCGGTTTGGGCCGGCCCAACCGATGTAGGCGGAACGTTCTCCTCCCAGAGCAAGACGACCGGCCCGGCAGTGTTCAAGGGGAAGGGTAATCCGCAGGGTGCTCCATTCCAGACCGCTGATGTGGTCTTGATGTGGTCGCCGACAGATGTAGGAGGGACGTAGACAACGAAGCGCAGATCGATACCCTGAGTATGGGGAGCGTGGCTGGGCACCGTGATCAGCTATGCTCCCCTTTCTTGTGGGACGGAAGCTCAGTAGAAAAGATGCAGAACGAGGGAAGACGGCGCAGGATGCGCACAAACTACTTCAGATGGGATCTTGTATCGCTTCTGCGCGTCGCCTAAAGTGAGACCTCTCGGGAACGACCCAGGGCCGGCGGGGTGCCGCCAGGGGAATGGGGGGCAGGAGTGATCGAAGAGCTGACGATCGTGCACCGTGGGGATACGGTGGAGCGAGCTGTGAAACGCGGTACGACGCTGGAGTTGTTGGCCAGTTGTGATGGGATAGAAGTGACACGGCAGAGCGTCGCGACTGGCCGCCACTTCTTTCTCTACGCAGCGGATGAGTGGATCGGGTTCGAGCTGCTCTACGTTCTCGAGGGGCGGCTTGCTGTTGAGCCGGAAGCAGGTGTCGGGAACGGCGAAGAGGCCATCTATCTGAGTGCTGGAGACTACCTCTATCACAACGGTTTGCCGAAGAAGGTCTACTTCCGTGTCGAGGAGAGGGCCGAATTCTTGATGATCAACTCTGCCCCAAGCTTCGACTTGATGAAGGATCGTGTCCGCGACATGGTCGAGATGGCGAGGTCGGTTGAGAAAAAAGATCACGCAACAGACGGGCACTGTCTTCGCCTTGAGAAGCTGGCAATCAAGACGGGAGAGAAGCTGGGGCTTCTCGGTCAAGCGCTGATCGATATCTCCTACGCCTCCTATCTCCACGATCTCGGCAAGATCAAGCTTCCGGGTGAGATTCTCGGGAAGGAAGATCCTCTGACGGACGGCGAATGGGAGCAGATGAAGCGTCATCCGGATCTCGGAGCCGAGATGCTTCGTGAGAAGGACTTCCTTCACGGCGCTGCGAGGATTGTCCGAGCCCACCACGAGCGGTTCGATGGCTCGGGGTATCCTCTGGGCCTCAAAGGGGATGAGATTCCGATAGGTGCACGCGTCATTGCGGTCGTGGATGCCTACGATGCAATGACGTCTGCGCGACCGTACAAAGAGGCACAGGATTCGCAAGCGGCGATTGAGGAGATCACGAGGGCGGCAGGCAAGGAATTCGATCCGCGCGTGGTCGATGTGTTCATCGAGGTCGTAGGAGCCGAAGATGCTGAGTAGGCTGGTCAGTTCACGCTGGAGGCATCTACTGATCATGCCTGCGCTTGGTGGAGCGATCGGCTTGATCGTTGGTTTACTCTATCGCGATCTGCTGTTTGGCGTGGGGGTAGGAGCTGCTCTTGGCGTCCTGTTTGGGCTGCTGCTTGCGGTTCGAAACCCTTCCCAAACGTAGCCCGGTTTGGCGGTCCAGTTACCTGTATGAGAATCACACATCGAGCATCTTCCCCCTTCATGATGGGGGAAGATGCTGTATTGAATGTCAAGTC
>CAZORQ010000088.1:0-4428 GCA_964582285.1 uncultured Thermotogae bacterium | reverse complement strand
GAACGAATAGACGCAGCAACCCGCGACCTGTACCGACCAGTGCCTATCGTACGCACCGACACCTATCTCACGCAGATGAGATGCCCCGAGTGTTACAAGTTACTCAGCGGCGTCAAGGGCTCGCCGCGCTACATCTGCCAGGCGTGTGGGTACGAGCGGCGTGTAGATGCCGCGAAGGTCAAGGATCTACAGCGCAAGCACGGGTACCGATCACCTGGTGGGCGCATCGGGGTCTTATTTGGGAAGAAGAGCGTTTGACAACCGTGAGTGGGTATGGTAGTATCGAGTATCCGGGGTGGCATCCGGGTGTGACCGTCCGTGCGGTAGAAAGATCGTCGAGGTCGACGTGCACGGACACGTCTTACCGGTAGCCAGCCGGGCCTCGACGATCTTTTTTTTTGGAGGGATGGGTGTGAAGTACGCAGAATATTTAAAGAGCGATCACTGGCAATACGTGCGAAAGGTCGCGCTTGAAAGAGCAGGGAATCGGTGCCAAGTGTGCGCCGCCGAAGACGCTTTGCAGGTCCATCACAACAACTACTACAACCGCGGAGACGAGTCGCTTTTTGATGTGGTGGTTCTGTGTAGCCGATGCCACGAGGTCATTCACCAGGCCGGTATTGTCACCGACCTGCGCAAGGAAATTGAAGACGATCAATCTATCCGTGGGCCGGAGTTGATCGCGATGCTCGCAGCGGTAGCGAACCGGGCTGCGTACGAGCATGTACGGTCCCATCTGTCGCCGGATGACATCGAGGATGGGCGGGCGAGGGAAGTGTTATTTGCGCTGGAGGAGTCTTACCGGGAAGGCGATACGAGCCTTGACGGGGTGCTGTCCCGGATAAAAGACAAGGACGTTGCGGCCGCCGTTGTCGCAGGAGTTGCCTCCGGCGAGTTTGAGTCGAACGACTGTCGGTTTATCAAACACATTGTTTCCGCGCTTCAAATGCGAAGCATTCAGCGACGCCGAGCGAACGTGGGGCTGGCAATAAAGGAAGGGGAGCAGGCTGGGGCGGATTATGTGTCCGTCATACGTCCGCTGATTGAAGAGAAGATGTTTCTTGATGCTGCGATCGCGAAGCTCCACGAAGCGGAGCGCGAGTAATGGGCAGGCCGGTCAAGGAAGGTCTGGACTACATGCAGCTCGACTGCGGGTTTTGGGACCACAAGAAAGCGCGGTTGTTCCGTGCGATGTTCCCAAAAGGCCAGCGGCTATCGGCAAGCATGCTGCTCGTCCTAGTCTGGATGCGGATCTACGCAGGCAAAGGGTACTACATCGAGTGGGATGAGGACGAGCGGTTGTTGTGCTGCGAGGACTACGACGTTGAACTTGAGTTCCTCGACAGGGTCATTGAATGCGCTGTTGAGCGCGGCTTGTTTGACCGCTCGAGACTGGCCGAGAAAGGCGTGTTGACCAGCGAAGAAATCACCGTCAGATGGGCCAATTCTAAAGACAAAAGATTCTCCGGTGGACTATGCACAGATATCGGGATTGTCCCGGGATTTACTGGAGTTGTCCATGGGACAATCGACATAGGCCAGTGGATTAGTGCACAGAGAAGAGAAGAGAAGAGAAATGGGGAAAACGATTCTCCACGGGACAACTCGGACAAGCCGAAACACACCCAAAAGCGCCCCAAGTGCCCCAAGTGCGGGCGTGAAATCATAGGCGACTTCTGCGACAACCCCGACTGCCTCTACTCACCGTCCGAAGGGGAAGCATCATGAGCGCAGCCGACTACGAGAAGCAAGTCGTCGAGGCTATCCTTAAGGACAACACCGTTTACTACCTGCTTGGCATTCAGGCGAGGGACTTCGAGAACCAGCAACACCGCGCCGTGTTCAAGACTATTGAGCGCATGCTTGAGAAGAATCTCGAGGTGAGCGAGCGCACGTTGCTTGAGTTCAACAGCGAGCTTTCGGGCTCGAAGATGTTCACCTACGACCCCACCACCTCTGCCAACGCAGAGTATTACGCAAATGGGCTGAAGGCACGCACCAGGAAGCGCGAGCTCGTGGCGCTGGCGAAAGACTTAGTGAAACAGGCCGAGCAGTCGCGTGATACCCGCGAGGTTATTGACTGGGCGACCACTGAGCTTCTACGTGTTGCCGAGCATAGGGCGGTGCAGTTTCGTAAGGTAGGTGACTGCCTGCTGTCGGTGCTTGAGAAGATGGAGCGCGCATACCACAGCAAGGAGCGCGACTTCGGACTGAAGACCGGGTTCCATGACTTCGACCGACTTGGAGGCGGCTTCAACCCGGGCGAGCTCGTTATCATCGCGGCGCGCACGTCCATCGGCAAGACGACGCTTGCGCTTAACATGGCCGAGAACATGGCAAGGTCTGGCCATTCGCTTGTATTCTTCTCCTGCGAGATGACCGAGGAGGAGGTCGGGCACAGGCTCCTTTCTGGCATAGGCAACGTGCCTCACCAAAAGGTTCGGGCAAAGCTTTTGAACCCGCGCGACTTTTCTGGGATCACCGACGCCGCCGGCATCATCAGCGAGATGCAGTTCTGGATTGACGACACGCCGAGCATCAAGTGGGCCGACCTCCGCAACAAAGCGCGCGTCCTTCGCACCCGCGGCATCGAGTGCGTGTTCATCGACTACCTGACGCTCGTGCGATACGGGGAGCCTCGCACGCCACGTCACGAGCGGGTCGGGATGCTGACCCAGGAGCTCAAGGCGCTCGCCCGCGAGCTCGAGGTGCCGGTCGTCGTGCTGTCGCAGCTCAACCGCGGTGCCGAGCACCAGGGAAACAGACACGAGAAGCCGAACCTTTCGCAGCTCAGGCAGTCGGGCGAGATCGAGGAGAACGCTGACATCGTGATGCTGCTCGACAGGGACCGGGAGGACGAGTCGAAGCCGGCCGACCTGCATGTGGCAAAGTACCGCGGAGGGCCGACCGGACACGTGCAGCTGCGCTTCGAGCCGGATCGCACGAGGTTTTGTAATATGACAAGGAGGGAGCAATGACCGTATGGACCACGACCGACGACCGCAGGCTCCTGGCGCTGTGGCCGGATCATGAGGTGGCCGAGATTGCCACCGAGCTTGGCTACTCGAGCGTACAGGTGCGAAGCCACGTGAGCTACCTGCGACGCACCAACGCTAAAGCTGCGGCAGTGCTGACGCGCAAGAAGACCGGACCGAAGCAAGGGTTTGCTGAGGTAACACCGGACAAGCGCAACTTCGCGCCAGCCTACGTCATCGACGACGGCTACCCTGACGTTCCGTGGCACATGAGGATCAGCACGCGCGACCAGCGGCTGGGGGCGGTGAGATGACGGAGGAATACATGGGCAAGGTGTACATCGTTACTCAGGGAGAATATTCGGACTACGGGATTGTGGCAGTATTCGCCACGCGCAAGCTTGCGGAAGAATGCGTGCGTCACATGGGCCATCTTAGCGATGCAGACGTCGAGGAGTGGGAGCTAAACAGCGAGCTGCCCAGGAAGAGGCAGTATCATGTTGAGATTATAAGGACCACAGGACGAATAACCTCTGTAACCGACAGAGGCTTGTACGGGGAGGAATACAACAAGGTCTTTTGCAGCAGCACAGTCGCGCGTCTGGTGGAAGAAGGCGGAGGGTGGGAGAATATGTATCACTATGACATCAGAGCGGATTCAGTCGAGGCTGCGAAGAAGATTGCCGCTGAACGTCGCATGATTGAGTACGCCAAGGAGCAGGGGATATGAAACGCTGCGAACACTGCAATCGGCTTATCTGGCGGAAGCCGTATGTCGTATGTGGGTGGAGAAGCTACAGCCCGTCGTTAGAGATAGTCGTCGAAAGGAGAGGGGTCATGCATATCAGGTGTTGGAACGAGTTCAACGAAAGTCCGCCGGATTTTGAATGGCCGGAATGGCGCGAGGTCGTTTCGTGACCCTCTACCGCCTCATCGCCACCCACGGCGCACCGCTGATCTACGCGCTCATCGCAGGCGGCGCGTGGTCGCTGCTGCTGGTGGCAATCGGGATCTGGACCGAGCGGCGCAAGCGCACGGCCATCATCGAGGCCGAGCTTGCGCGACGTGACGGTCAGGAGATAGCGGTACTGGAGGAGCGGTGTCGGGGGCTTGAGGCGGAGAACGAGCACTTGATGATAGCGTGTAGGTCGCTTGGCCTGCACATCGACGAGGCGTACGAGCTACGCAGGAGGCGAGCGTGATGGACGAGACTGCAAGCAGTACCCCTGCGCGGTGCTACATCACAGAGCAATGGTCAGCGACTGGCGGGCGGATGCTCTCATGCAGTACGCACGGGGTCGCTTGGTACGATCGCGCCGTAGGGCCGCTGCCAGCGTCGTGCCCAGAGGCCGAATACGAGGAGGAGGATGACGCATGAACGACGAGAAGCTGAGAGAGGCGATTGAGTGGGTGCGAGAGTACGCACTGGACGGGCCATACAACGACGACGTGC
>CAZORQ010000087.1:0-4659 GCA_964582285.1 uncultured Thermotogae bacterium | reverse complement strand
GGTGGCGTAACGGTAGGTGGCACTGGAGCATGGAACAGCGAATCAAGATGGAAGATGCTTTCTCTGAAAGCGACATCAAGATGCACAGCCGCGGAGACGTCGTCTCTGGGACTGTCGTCCAGGTCAATGAAAACGAGATCCTCGTCGACATCGGCTACAAGTCGGAGGGAATTCTCCCAACAGCCGAGCTCTCACCTTTCCGAACCGAAGGGAAGATCGAGGAGGGTGAGGAGATCGAGGTTCTCGTCACATACATTGATGAGGAGAAGGGGACCGTCTACGCGTCCGAGAAGCAGGCCGAGTATGAGAAGCGCATCGACGTGCTGGAAGAGGCGTACCGCGCCGGGGAAGCAGTCGAGGGCGACGTTGTCAACGAGGTCAAGCGAGCCGGCTATCACGTGAATCTCGATGGCATAAGAGCCTTCTTGCCCGGCTCTCATCTGGGCGATGATCTGCCTAGCTCGATTGACGAGCTGCGTGGACAGCGGATCAAGCTGAAGATTCTCGAACTCTCCCGACGCGACAAGAACCTGGTTGTCTCGCACAAGGCCTACCTCAAGGAGCAACAACGAGAGCGCCGGATGGCTCTGTTCGATTCACTTGAGAAGGGTCAGGAGATCGAAGGAACGGTCCGTAGCATCGTGGACTTCGGCCTATTCGTGGACATTGGTGGATTCGAAGGTTTGGTCCACCGGTCTGAGATTGCATGGAAGGACCTTCCTGTACCTCCTGCCGAGTACAAGGTCGGCAGCTCGGTCAAGGTGAAGGTGATCGACTTCGATCGGGAGAAGGGCAAAGTATCCCTCTCAATCCGGCGACTGCGGTCCAACCCATGGGATGGCATTTCCGATCGATACCCGGTCGGGACGCAGATCACGGGAGCCGTGGTTAGTGTTACGGACTTCGGTGCGTTTGTCGAACTCGAGCAGGACGTCGAAGGTCTCGTTCATGTCTCGGAACTCTCTTGGGGACATCCAGAAAGCCCCAAAGATGTTGTGAGCGAGGGGGATGAAGTCACCGTCGTTGTGCTTAGTTGCGATGACGCCGCCCGACGGATCAGTCTGTCGCTTCGTCGGACACAACGCGACCCGTGGGAGGACGTCAGCACGAAGTACCCACGTGGTCAAGTGGTGACGGGCACGGTCACGAAACTCACTGACTTCGGCGCATTTGTGAAACTCGAAGACGGCATCGAGGGATTGGTTCATGTCTCAGAGATCGATTGGGGGCATGTCAACCATCCTCGGGACGTGCTGACGGAAGGTGACGAAGTCGAAGTGAAGATCCTGAATGCAGATTCGGACGAACGCCGAATCTCGCTCAGCATCCGCGAGCTGAAGGACAACCCGTGGCGTCAGTTCCTCGACAAGCATGCAATTGACGAGGTCGTCGAAGGCGAGATCACCGAAATCAAAGACTTCGGCGCGTTCTTGCGAATCACCGACGACGTAGATGGTCTGATCCATGTGTCGGAGATCAGTGAAGAGCGCATTGCAACGCCTGCCGATGTACTCTCCATTGGCAGCAAGGTCCAGGCAAGAATCATCGGGATCAATGAGGAGAAACGCCAGGTTCGCCTAACGATGCGCAACCTCTTCGGACCACCCGATATCCCGCCGATGTCATTCGAAGAGCGGGATCGGGAACGCGATCAGCCCGGGCGTTCCAGGAGACGAAAGGAGCGCGGCCGCGGACCGAAGGAACGCGTGGATCGCCGCTTCCTCGATGATACTGGACATGAGTCGTTGAGCATGCGAGATCTTCTCGGAGAAGCTACGGCCGACGACGAGACCTAGCAGAAGAGAAAACCATACCGCAAGGAGGGTGCAGGATGAACAAAGGCGAATTCATCGACCGGCTGTCGGACAGAACTGATCTTACGAAGAAAGAGGCTCGGAAACTCCTTGATTCCGTTCTCGATCTTGTACAAGAGACGTTGCTGCAGGGCGAGGAAGTGAAACTCGTAGGGTTCGGCAAATTCGCCGTGCGTGCACGCAAGGCAAGCAGTCGGATCAACCCGCAGACGAAGCGTCCGATCCAAGTCGCAGCCAAGGTCGTGCCCCTGTTTCGTCCTGGCAAAGAGCTTAAGCGGCAAATCGAGAAGAAACTGAAGGTCACCTCTCAAGGAGTCGCCAAGAAGTAGCCGGCTCCGTTGAGTTGTCCTATCACTTGATTGAGATCTCGAATGGCGGCGTGGGGTTCCTGCCTCACGCCGTCACTCTATTTGATGCGAAGCCGCTCTGCGTTGATGATGGTCTTCAGTTCCGAGACAGCAACCTCCAAATCATCGTTGACCACTAAGTAGTCGAACGTATCTATCTCCACCATCTCGCGAGCAGCTGCCTCCAGTCGATCGAAGATCTGCGCATCGGTCTCGGTTCCTCTTGCCCTGAGCCGTTGCTCAAGCCGTCCCAGTGAAGATGGGACCAAGAAGATGTAGACCACCGAGTGCTTGCCGAGCCCCGATCGCCTCACGCGCTTCGCTCCCTCGACATCGATGTTGAGAACCACATCGAGCCCCGCAAGAACCATCCCATCGAGCTGCGATCGAGATGTGCCGTACAGGTCGTCGAGATACGTTACATGTTCGGCGAAATCGCCTTGCTCGATCCGCTGAGTGAACACCGCTCGATCGACAAATATGTAGTCCACACCGTCTCTCTCGCCCTCGCGCGGCGCTCGCGTCGTGTACGAGATCGAGTATGACAGATCCGGAACCTCGTGCAGAACACGGTTGATGACGGAGTTCTTGCCAGCCCCGGATGGTCCGGAGACGATGAACGCTAGTCCGTTTCCGCTTCCTTGTCTTCGAGACGCTATGTCACTCGACATTCTGGACCTGCTCTCGAAAGCGCTCAACCGCAAGTTTCATGTCGACTACATGAGCCCCGGCTTCCACATCACGCGCCTTCGCTCCAAGTGTGTTGACCTCACGGAGCATCTCCTGACTTAGGAAGTCCAGCTCCTTGCCTACCGGCTGGTCGCTCTGTAATGCGTCTCGGGCACGTGCAATGTGCGCGTCCAGTCGGACCATCTCCTCCTGGACATCGAGTCGCTCGGCGAGAAGTGCAATCTCAGCCTCCAATCGAGCCGGATCAAGCTTCAGCTCGAGCTGCTTGGCTCGCTCACTCAAACTCGCACGATGTGCCGTCACGATTTCCGGGACCCGCGCTCGAACTTCATCGAGTGATTTGCCCAGCTGATCAAGCTGCACCGCCAGTGCCTCGCATAGCCGTTTCCCTTCAACGTCACGACTCACCGTCGTGTTTGTCATCGCTTCATCGAGAGCTCGCGCTAGGACGGGCCACAGCTGCTCATCTTCAACCTGGATCGGCTGGAGGCCGCCCGCTCTCGTGACATCCTCCAACGTCGGGGTCGCCTCGAAGCCAAGTTCCTCGCTCAAAGATGTCAGTTCGTTGAGGATGTCTCGCGCAAGATGCCGATCGAACCGGCATGCCGGACCTTCCTCTACGGATCGCTCGATCGCTACCCAGATTCCCACCTCGCCACGCGCGAAGGTGGCCTTGACCCGCTCTTCGATCCGGGGAAGCAAGCTCGGGTGATCGTTAAGCGATCGAATTCGGATCGACAGATGCCGATGGTTGAGCGTTCGAATCGTGACTTCGGTCCGCCAGTCACCGTCCTCGACGGTCGCTGCTCCAAATCCGGTCATGCTCCTGGTCATGATCCCTCCATCTTGAAGAGGACCGACGCGTATCCGACGACCGCTCCTCGATCACCTGTGACATCGGCCGATGTCTCGTATTGCACCAGTTCGCCGTTATGTAGCCCCAGCTGTAGGCAGAGCTTCAGCAAAGTCAGAATCGCTCCAGCTCCACAGATTGACAGTCTCCGTTGGCGGTAGACTTGCGCGAACTTTCCAGGAGCGAGTGCCTGAATCGGCCCAAGCGCCAGTCGATCAAGTTCACGGGCCATTGCGTCTGGCTCATAGTGAGTAAAATCGCTGCTGGCTACCATCAAGACTTGCCGATCGCCGATCGCTTGAGCGATTGCTTCAATCCTCTCTTCCATTGCAGCCACTGCCGATGACGTAATGCAGATTGGCACGATTGGCACATCACAGCCCCAGATCGCCTGAATGAACGGCAACTGGACTTCCATCGAGTGCTCACGCTCAAACGCTTCTGCGGACGTGGGAATGCCTGCCGCGGTCAATTGACCAACAAACGGTCGGTCGAGCGGAGAACATCCCAGCGGTGTTTCCCACGCATCGTCGTCAGATAGTGACATCGGTTCGCCAAGCCCGGTATGATTTGCCCCCAGCAGCACGACCAACTCGGGTCGCCCTAGCCCTGCAACGCACCGATATCCCGCTGCTGCAACGCCACCTGAGTAGCTGTAGCCGGCATGAGGGACAATCAAACCTGCAGGAGCAGACATCAAGCCGGTCGCGTGTTGAAGCGTCTTCCCCAGGAGGTCGTCGACGGTCGCGCGAAGCGCCGTCTGATCGGCAGGGTAGAACGTTCCTGCGGCAATGGGAGCACGAACCCTGTTCAGCATGAGGGAATTGTAGCGCTCTTCGTAGGGATGCACCAAGGGATCTTGACTCCCTCGGCCTGCTCTCTTACCATCCAATGCGAATCCTGGGAGATCGTCTAATGGCAGGACGACAGGCTCTGGCCCTGTTAGTGGGGGTTC
>CAZORQ010000086.1:531-5069 GCA_964582285.1 uncultured Thermotogae bacterium | reverse complement strand
CCTCGGAAAGGATCGTCGTCTCGTAGTATGGCTCGAATCCCTTCCGGATCGTCTCGGCCTCATTGGCGAAATCCAGTGTGGCCGTTCCGTTCTTCTCCGGATACGTCCGATTCAACCGTGAGAGCGTCTGCACGGCATTGACCCCACCGAGTTTCTTATCGACGTACATCGTGTGAAGAAAAGGCTCATCGAAGCCTGTTTGAAACTTGTTTGCCACCACCAGGAATCGATTCTCCGGCCTTCTGAACTCCTTCGCCGTCTGCTTCTCGCCGATCCGCTTGCCTGTACTGGCCGAATTCATTCCTGCCTCGGTGTATGACTTAGCGCCATCGTTGACCGTTCCGGAGAACGCAACAAGCGCCCTCCACGGATGGCTATGCTCCTGCAAGTACCGATCGACAGCCAGCTTGTAGCGCACCGCATGCAACCGGGATCGCGTGACGATCATCGCCTTCGCCTTCCCTCCAATAGCAGCCTGAACCTGCGAGGCGAAGTGTTCCACCATGATCGCGACCTTCTCGTTGATCGCGTGCGGATGCAGCTCGACGAACCGCTTCATCAAGTACGTCGCCTTCTGGCGATCGTAGCGCGGATCCTCTTCGATCGTCTTGAGCAGCTTCCAATACGCCTGGTATGTGGTGTAGTTCTCCAGCACATCGAGGATGAATCCCTCTTCGATCGCCTGCCGCATGCTGTACAGGCTGAAAGGAACGAACATTCCGTCCCCCTGCTTCGTGCCGAAGATCTCCAACGTCTTCGGCTTAGGGGTCGCGGTGAACGCAAACATCGATAGGTTCGGCAGCCGCCCGCGCACCTCCATCTCCGCGAGGACACGATTCTCAAGCTCCTCCTCCGGTGTCTCTGCCCCCGCCTCTTCGCGTTCTGCGTCCTCGAGAGACCCAGAAGAGAGGACGGCCTTCAGGCTCTTGCTGCTCTCGCCGGACTGCGACGAGTGCGCTTCGTCGATGATGACGGCGAATCGGTTCCCCGGAAGCTTGCCGATCTCGTTCACGATCACCGGGAACTTCTGCAGCGTCGTGACGATGATTGTCTTCTGGCTTTCGAGCGCGTCTTTCAACTGGCGGGACGTTTTATCGATGTTCTCGACCACGCCGAGCGTCTGTTCGAACTGCAGCACCGTTCGCTGGAGCTGCCGATCGAGGACCCGGCGATCGGTGATCACCACGATCGAATCGAAGACCCGTCGGTCCTCGGCGTCGTGGAGCGTCGAGAGCTGATGCGCGAGCCACGCGATCGTGAAGCTCTTGCCGCTGCCCGCCGAATGCTGGATCAAGTAGTACTGCCCCGCGCCGCGTGACCGCGCGTCGGTCACCAATCGTCGGACCGCGTCCAACTGGTGGTACCGAGGGAAGAGGATGAACCGTCTCCCGGTCTTCCTTCCGTCCTCGTCAAACTCCTCGACCTCGTGAACGAATTACCGGATTAAGTCGAGCACGCTGTCGCGCGACCAGATCGTCTCCCACAGGTAGCTCGTCGCGTACCCGTTGTGCGTCGGAAGAACCGGCGGGTTTCCCGCTCCACGATCCCAGCCGCGGTTCAGCGGAAGGAAGTGGGTCCTCGTCTCGCGCAGGTGCGTCGTCACGTAGACCAGATTCGGATCGACCGCGAAGTGAGCCAGACAACGACCGTAACCGAGCAACGGTTCGCGCGGATCGCGGTTGGTCTTGTACTGCCGCATCGCATCCTCGACCGTCTGCCCCGTGAGCGGGTTCTTCAGTTCGGCGGTGAAGAGCGGCAGACCATTGAGGAACAACACAAGATCCAAGCTGTTCTCGTTCTTCTCGCTGTAATGCAGTTGGCGGATCACACAGAACTGGTTTGCCCGGTACAGCTCGCGCAGTTCCTCGTTCAGTCCGCTCGATGGCTTGAAGTACGCAAGGTGAAACAGACACCCCCGATCCTTCAGGCCGTTGCGAAGGACGTCGAGCGTACCGCGCCGCTCGATCTCGCGCCTCAAGCGCTGGAGAAATCTCGCCTTGACCTCGCTGCCGTAGTGCTGCTTGAGGCGATCCCACATCTTCGGCTGCGTCGCGAGGACAAAGTCGATCGTCTCCTCCGGAACGAGGCAGAGCGCCTTGTCGTAGTCGGAGGTCGATCGTTGGTGATAGCCACCGGGGATGAACTCGCCGAAGCCAGAGGATGGCTCTGCCGTTGTCTCAGATGTCGCACGCTCTGGGTATCCCGTCACAAGCACGTTGACAATCGCGTCCTCGAACGCACGTTCGGCGATATCAGGCATCAGTCATTCCTCCTTGGGACGCCATGGGCCACCAGGTGGCCAGGTCAGGTCAAATCGTTCGTTACGCGAGATGCTTTCCGCGACGGGGCGAAGGAACGCGTCGATGGCCTCGCCAACCTCCGCGAACGTTGGGGGGACCCGCTCAAAGGAACCTCGGTTCACATAGAGCCGCCACCGCGTCAGTGGCTCTTCAGTAGCGTAAAACGACGCTTGGAAGGCAACGTTGGAGCCTGGCACCACATCCGTTCTCCTTCGTTCGAAGGTCGCCTTGATCGCCTCCGAAAGCGTCCCTCCATCGAAACCAAACTGACCCTGCAGAACCCAGACATCGTAGAAGTCCTTCATCCGGCTGTTCGTCTCGGTGAGGACCGTCATCGACTGGAACTTCTCGGCAATCACCGTCTCCATGGGATACGCGCGGAGGCGGGGCGCTGGAAGATCGAGGAGAACGGGAAGCTCCACTTCTTGTGCCTCAGGAGTGATCGTGTCTCCAAAGCCAATGTCAATCTGAATCGGTGCTCTTGCGTTGCCAAGGAAAGCCATCAGGTGAATGCGAACCCCGTCGTACTCGTCTTCCTCACGAATCCGCGCTCCCTGAACGCTCTCGGGATCGAAGCGAACACCATCATCAAGGGCAAGATCATCATCACCACACAGATCACGGAAGACCGCCGTGACGGATTCGACGTCGCTCGGTCCAAACGACAGGAAGTCCGCATCTCGTGTGCTCCGGAACGGCTTCTCCGCCCACACCGAGAAGAGCGTCGCCCCCTTGAGAATGAAGCGATCACGATAAGAGGACTGCGATAGCCGGTAGAGTAAACGCTCCCTCGCGTACCGGTTGAGCAGCATCTGGAAGTCCTCCTGCGACGCTCTCGACAGATTCAGGAGGCGTGCGCGGATCGAGGCGGGAACGTTCTTCGGTGTCATGCCGACATCGCCTCCAGATACGGGCGGATGACAGTCTTTGCCCGACACGCTTCTGCCGTTCGGAGGATCTCATCCCGCGCGGCAAGCCGCCGATCGAGCACGTCTTTGAGCGCTTCGAGGGCAACATCGATGCCGATCTTGTTGCGATAGCGGAAGCAGTCTATCACCGTGCGGGTAATCGACGTGATTCGCACAGGAACGCCGAGCAGCTCTCGCGTCTCGACTCCGTACTGAGCGTTCACTCCGGAGAAGCGGACGATCCGGATCGGGAACCCTGGGTCCTTCGGCTTCCACGCCTTCCGGTCGATCGCGATCCAGATCTCACGGGGAAGCTGCGTGCCGATGCCGTGGAACTGCAGCGCCGACAGAAGGCAGATAATTCCGTCTGGGATCTTCTTCTGGACGACGACAAGACCGATATGCTCGGTGATCTCGCCCTCCACCAGGCGGTAGAGCCCGTGGCTGATCTGCTCTGCCTCGCCGCGCTCAACGAGGCGTTGTGCAGCTGCGCGGCTCATGCCCAGAGCCTCGAGATCACCCGTTCGAAAAACACCACCTTCTCCGATTTCTCTGAGGAGCTTCTCAAGATCCGGCATAGGATTCCTCTCAACGATACATTTTCTCGGCTTATAGGTCTAGATGCCTAGATTATGTATCATCTGATCTGCATTGGCAAGTCCCGGACAGACCGCCTTATCACGACTTCGCATCTGGAATGCATTCCCGCACATCGATCTTGCCAGTGACGACGGCGGAGATGAGTGCGGTGCGGTACTCCTTCAGTCGTCCGCTGGCCTCACCGACCTTGGCGATCAGGGTGTCGATCTTCGCGGTCTCGCGATCAAGGAAACCGATGATAGCCTGCTGCTCGGCGATTGGCGGAATGGCGAGGTGAACCTCCCGCAGTGAGTCTGAATAGATGACATCGATCGTTGTGGCGTTGCTCATGAACTGGAGTTCGCTGATTACCTGGTTGCTATCTTGAATCAGCAACTCAAGATAGCGATTGAGTATCGCTGACTGATCGCACTGGATTCGCATCAAGCAAGGATGGAGAATGCCCTTCTCGGAGCCTGGGGGCACAATCATGCAGCGTCCGATAGTCCCTCGCGTGGTCACTAGCAGATCATCGTCGAAAACTTCAAACGCCCTCAACTCATCGAATTTCGACGAGGAGATGTAGTTCTCACCCGTGCTGATGTTTCGATCGAGAACGTTTCTCTGGTTGTAGACCTTGATTGCTGTGTCTGCCATGTCAGAGCTCTGAAGTTGGCTTCCAAACGGTCCGGTCTTGAGAGCTGACTTCCGCGATGCAAGCGCATATTTCAGTCGCTTCAGATTCCAATGC
>CAZORQ010000086.1:0-521 GCA_964582285.1 uncultured Thermotogae bacterium | reverse complement strand
CCTTAGGCGGGTAGGAGCCCAATGCGCGGGGATCCGCCCGAGCGGTTCGACGCCGGAGTCCTTCATGGGGGCATCGGGATCGAGGCCTTTGGTGACGCCATGGGTGATCAGCGCCGTGCGCTTCTCCTGCAACAGCTCGATCAGCCGCTCCTTCTTCGCCACCAGCGCATCGATCCTCGCCGTCTCGCGATCGAGGAAGGCGAGAATGTTTACTTGATCAGCAAGAGGAGGGACAGCCAGCACAACATCCTTGACGATACTTGAGTTGAGCCCGTGCATGATGGCACCCTTCCCAGCTGCCCCGATCTGAGCCTTGACGTAGTCGGACTCGTCAATCAGCAGACAGAGGTACCCTGGATCTAGGTCGCAGTCGGGCAACCGTATGCGAAGAAGATGCGAATCCATGATGCCCCGCTCAATCCCTTCGGGCACGACGGCGCAGCGGCCACTAGTTCCCATCATTGTAATGACAAGGTCACCAGGCACGATCTCGCAAGCGCGGAGTTCTGCGAACCTCAGTT
>CAZORQ010000085.1:0-5188 GCA_964582285.1 uncultured Thermotogae bacterium | reverse complement strand
ACCGAGAATCGTGCATCTAACGTGCAACCCGCGCAGAAGCCAGGAGATAGCACCGCTTCAAAGTCGCACCGAGTACGGGTAGAATGGTATAGAAGTCTGAATGAGGAGGGGGTGAATGCGGAAAGGACTGCCACCGAATGACATGGGTGTAGACATCGATCCGTCTCTGTTCACGCTCGATCTTTCTGTCGCCGGGAGCATGGAATCACGGTACGTCAAGCCCTACTACGTGCCCGAACTCCGCGAGGAGTACCTGAAGTACGAGAATGCCGAAGCGCTCGCCGCCGCACTCCAGATCACGCCGGGTTCGCGGCACTACGTGATAGTGGACGGGAGTTTCTATTTCGGTGACTTCATCGAGGCACTGTTCGTGTCGAAGGACTACGGGACGCCTGAGCTCATCGTCGCGACACTGTCTTTGAATGAGAACAACGTCGACAGCTTGGCGAACCTCCTGGACGGTGGATATGCGCAAAAGCTCACTCTCGTCGTATCGGCGTACTTCTACGGCCACGAACGCTCGAACCTTGTGGAGTACATGTACGAAGAACTGGACAAGGGTGATCGGTTTCAGCTTGTGGTTGCGGGCACGCACTGCAAGCTCTGTCTGTTCGAAACCGACACGGGGCTGAAGATCGTGATGCACGGCAGCGCGAACCTCCGGAGCTCATCGAACATGGAGCAGTTGATGATCGAGGAGAACGCCGACCTGTACGCTTTCAACAAGGACTTTCTGGATGGCATCAAGTCGCGGTATGCGACGATTGATCACAGCATACGGAGAATGAGGGGGAAACAGTTATGGCAAGCGGTAGCGAAGGACGACGCAGCGGAGGCGGAAGACGCCGAGGGGTAGGCAAGACTACCACCAGACAAGCAGGCAGAACACAGAGATCGCCGGCAAGGTCGCGGACGCCGAGGCGACGCACCAGGACGATACCCACACGCACGGAGATATTCTAGGCCATGGCTGCGAAGAACCGCTGGAAGCAAGCGCAGGTTCTCCGAGCGATTAAGGGCAGCGGTGGTATTGTTTCAACGGTCGCCAAGCGCATGAAGTGCGACTGGCGCACGGCCAACCGATATGTGAATAAGTGGAACGCCACCGTGCTGGCGATGGAAAACGAACGCGAGACGGTCCTCGACGTGTGTGAGAGCACGCTCGTGCGAAGCATCACGCAGGGCGACACGCACAGCGCGAAGTGGTACCTCACGAAAAAAGGTCGACACCGCGGGTACGACGACGTTCAGGAGGTGTCGATCTCCGGCAAAGACGGCGGACCCCTGAAGGTCGAAAGCACCAGTCGGATGGACTTCGGACAGCTCGACGCCGAGGAGCTGCGAAACTTGATAGCACTGATGGACAAGGCGTGTATTGATGACGGAAGCAGCGCTGAAGAAGCGCGGAACTGAGTTCTACCGGGCCGCACAGATCGCTCTGAAGCGCAAGTCTCATCTCGATTTCATACGCCACTGCTGGAGTAGGCCCGAGCCCTATGTCGTCGGTCGGCACACACGCGCGATCTGCGCGAAAGTCGACGAGATCATGGGGAAGCTCAAGGCCGGCCAGACGACTTTTACGGTCATCAAGGTGCCGTTCCGCCACGGAAAGTCTGAGATCCTCGTCAGGAACTTGATACCTCATTTCATGGGCGAGTTTCCTGACTCCGAGCTCATGCTGACATCCTATGGGGCTGACCTGTCTGAGGACTTCAGCCGCGATGCCCGCACGCTCATACGCTCGCCCGCATTCCAGGAGCTCTACCCGGACGTGAAGCTCTCGCAGGAGTCGGCGTCCGTGTCGGAGTGGCGGATCGCCGACCACCGAGGACGAGTGAGAGTCATGGGACTCGGGGGACCGCTTCCCGGTCGTGGGTACCATCTGGGCATTTGTGACGACTACTTGCGAGGTGAAGTCGAGGCGATGAGTCAGTCTATACGTGATGCACGATGGAACAGCTTTTCCAACGACTTTCTTACCCGCCGAGCACCGGTGTCGGCCACCATAGTCGGTGCTACACCGCGGCACGTCGACGACCTCATAGGTCGCATCGAGAAAGCGATGAAGGACGACCCGGAGTTCCCGCGGTTCGACTTCATCACGTTCCCAGCATTCAGCGACGACTACGAGACCGGGACTCTCTTTCCTGAGCGATTCCCTATGCAGTGGTACGTCACCCAGCGCGCGACGATCCGCGCACGGTACGGGGAGCACGGTGTCGCTGCTCTGCTGCAGTGCGAACCCACGGCACGAGAGGGAGGACTCTTGAAGACCAACAAGATCCAGTACCATGATCTCTTGGAGTTTCCGCAGTACCTACAGTGGGCGCGGATCTGGGATCTTGCTCACACCGAGAAGCAGCGCGTGAAGGCCGATCCAGACTACACCGTGGGAATCCTCATGGCATTTGATTTGCTGGGCGACACACCGCATCTGTGGATCAAAGACGTAGTGCGGGTGAGAGAGAGTGCTCCAAAGCGCGATGAGATTATCGAATCAACAACCGAGCGAGACGGCCCGTATGTCAGAGTGGGGATACTGTGTGGGACCGACTCGAAGGACGCCTACGAGACACTCAGCGCATCGCTGTCGGGAACCAGGTCGATAGAACCGCTTGCGGAGCACGGTGACAAGGTCGTGCGGGCTACTCCGCTGGAAGCTCTCTTTGAGGCCGGCAACGTGCATCTACCAACCGGCTGTGACTGGACGCATGAGTTCGTGGCCGAAGTCGGAGCGTTCCCCAGGGGGGCTCACGATGATCAGGTAGACCCGCTGTCGGGAGGGGCGGTGATGCTCGGACTGGTAGACTGGCAGCCGGAGAACGATGCGGCCGTGAGGCTCCTGGCTGGTGCGCGGATCTACGGCTGATGGAGGTGTGTGTGGTAAGGGTAACGAAGGACGTGCTGGAATGGGTGGACGCGAATCACAGGCTTATCTCCGACATCAGAAAGGCCCGCGAGTTCCTACAGTACGGACAGGTCGTTATACAGTTCGTCAAGGGCGAATACGCGGGCATGGAGGTACACAAGAAGTATCGTATCTCGCAGGATGTAGCTCTTGACACCAGTACTCATTAGGGTGTAGATTTCAGTCTACAGACAGTAGGCCGATAGTATCGGCAACTAGCGACGGGGTGTTCCAAGCCCCCAACCGAGAACGGAAGGGCGCGGAGCAGGTGTGGATTACTCGTTTTCTGTGCAATGCACAGGACTTGTAGTCTAGACCTGTTCCGCGCCCTTTTTTTGTGCCCTGACCCTGGGAGGGGAACTATACTGGGCTTTCTCTCAAAGCTTTTCCGAGGCGAAATCTCAAACATCCGGGTGGCAAGCGGTAGCAGTGGCACCGTGTACACCCTCGACTCGTCTCATGTTAACTACGTCATGGCCCGCGAGCTCTATGACAATGTTCGTGCCAACTACAAGCTCGGTGCGGGGTTCGCCAAGCCCATCATCAACACCGCCGTGGCATTCATGGGGGTTCCGACGTTCAGGATCGACGACGAAGATGCCCAGACGGAGCTCGAGAACTTTGCGGCTCGCAACGTCGCGAAGATGCAGGAGACTCACCGCAACGCCTTCAGGGACGGCGACTGCTACGTACGTCTGAGCAGGGAGGACAGGGGCGGCCTCCTGTTCCCCGAGGGCGCGCAGATCATCTACAACGTCATGCCGGCCGACATGGTGGAGAATGTCGTGCGGAACCCGCTCACCGGTCAGGAGATCGAGTACACGCTGAAGAGCCAGTATTCCTGGAAGGACAGTGCGGGGGCTTCTCGGCAGTGCGTGATTCAGCAGAAGATCAGCGCCGAGCAGATCAAGACCGAGATCGTGTCGGGCGACACCCCGGAGGGCGTAGAGGTCGGCGAGGTGGAGAACCCCTGGGGGTTCATACCGATCGTGCGCTTTCAGAACGAGCCCGACAGCTCTCGGGTGTTCGGGCGCTCGGACCTCGAGGCTGTCGAGCCCTACCTCAAAGCCTATCACGACGTGATGATGCACGCGATTCAGGGCTCGAAGCTCCACTCGACGCCGAGGCTCAAGCTCAAGCTCAAGAACGTCGCGAAGTTCCTGAAGGAAAACTGCGGAATTACCAACCCGGCGGCGGACGCGGAGAACGGCATCACGGTGAACCTTTCGGGCCGCGAGATTCTGTTCTTCCAGGACGGCGACGACGCGGAGTTCATCGAGGCACGGAGCTCCACCGGCGATGCCACCGACCTCCTGCACTTGCTGTTCTACCTCATCGTCGACACCTCCGAGACCCCGGAGTTCGCCTTCGGGGTTCACACGCCGAGCTCGCTATCTTCCGTGCGCGAGCAAATGCCCATTCTGGTGCGCCGAGTGGCACGCAAGCGTGAGTGCTTCACGGAGGCTTGGCAGCTCGTCGCCCGCATGGTGTTGGCGATGACAACGCTTGCGAATGGGGGCAAGTTTGAGACCTATGAGACTACGCTGATCTGGGACGAGATCGACCCGCGCGACGACAAGGACGTTGCGGAGACCCTCGACAAGATCGTCGGTGCTCTGGCCCGTGCGGTTGAGAGCCAGATCATGAGCTCCGAGGCAGCGGCGGACTTCCTGTCGCAGTACGTCGAGACCATGCACGACTACATCACCGACGACGCCGAGCTTCCCGGTGAGCGCGAGCGCATCGTCAAGGACATGATACTCAGGCGGCGAGTCGAGGACGGTGAGCTCGTCGAGACCGAGTACAAGGCCATCAGGGCCGCGTTGGAGGCCAAGTGATGGCCGGCGTGAGCGAGACCACCATGAAGAGCATCTCGGCGATCCAGAAGGCCAACAGCCGCGAGATGTCGCAGCGCATCCTCCAGGGCAGGAGCGAGTATCTGGCGCTCAGGCTCAGGCAAGACCCGTCTATCCGCAAGGTCTACGAAGACGCTGCAGATCGCGTCGCCGAGGAGATCAAGACGCTGGAACGCGTCTACCAGGAGCGCGGGAAGTACGGGCTCACGCTTGCGCACCGCCGGGCGCTTGAGCGCTCGCTCCGGGCAGAAGCGGAGAGGATTGCCAAGGGGACCGAGAAGATCGTCAAGGAGGGACTCGGCAAGACCTTTGACGCGGCATCCAAGCCGATCTACGAGGACCTCCAGGACATACTGAAGACCGCTGGAGCCGAGCTCGATTTCGCCAAGCTCCAGTGGAGCCTTGCGCAGGTCAACACCGAGGC
>CAZORQ010000084.1:0-5366 GCA_964582285.1 uncultured Thermotogae bacterium | reverse complement strand
ACGGAGTTAGCCGATGCTTATTCCTGGGGTACCGTCATCGGACGAGCATTTCCTCTCGACCTTATTCTCCCCCCAGAAAAGGAGTTTACGACCCGAAAGCCTTCATCCCCCACGCGGTGTCGCTGGCTCAGACTTTCGTCCATTGGCCAATATTCCCCACTGCTGCCTCCCGTAGGAGTCTGGGCCGTATCTCAGTCCCAATGTGGCTGGTCGTCCTCTCAGACCAGCTACCCATCATCGCCTTGGTGAGCCGTTACCTCACCAACAAGCTAATAGGGCGCAGCCCCCTCCTCTTGCGACGGCAGAACCGCCTTTGGAACGGGGTCCATCGACCCCGCACAACATCGGGTATTAGCCTCCTTTTCAGAAGGTTGTCCCCATCAAGAGGGCAGGTTAGCTACGTGTTACTCACCAGTCCGCCGCTCCGTGACCGGTCGTCACACCCCGAAGGGTGGTCAGTCCGGCTCGATCGCACGACTTGCATGTGTTAAGCGCACCGCTAGCGTTCATCCTGAGCTGGGATCAAACTCTCTTGGTTGAAGTTTATGATCCGTGTGTTTCAGGGCAAATGATTCTCGCATTCGCAGTTGCGAACGCACTACTACGCTATCCACTTTTCAAGGACCAACAGCGCGTGAAGTATACCTACCCCCCTCCGAGCTGTCAAGGAATCCGATCATCCAACGAGAATCGCCTGCACAACCGCGCTTTCTTGTTGAATGGGACAGCGCGCCATCCTATACTCCGGCCACCCAAAGGAGCCACGATGACGGACACACAGGTAGTCGGCGTGCTGGCCGGAGGTAACTCCCCAGAGCGGGACATCTCTCTTTCTTCGGCCTCTCACGTCTACCGTGCTTTGTTAGCAAGCGGCCACCCCGTGTCATTGATCTCCATCGACACACTCGACGACCTCGTGCCTCAGCTTACGGAGATCGATGTCGCATTCAACTGCCTCCACGGAGGGTCCGGCGAGGGCGGCACGGTCCAGCTCCTACTTGATGTACTGGGGATTCCATACGCCGGCTCGGGGGCACAAGCATGCTTCCGGGCGATGCACAAACCCCGAACGCGAGCCATGTTCACCACTCAGGAGATTCCTATCCCTGCGGGGATGTCGTATGAGACGGGCGATCTCAGCGGCTTCCTTCAGATTGCGGCCGACCGCCTAGGCTTCCCCATGGTACTCAAGCCGGGGAATGGTGGCTCAACCGTTGCAGTTCACTTCGTCGAGCGCGACGCCCAGCTCCGCGAAGCTGCAGATGCGATCCTTGTGGCATTCCCATCGCTCGTCGTCGAGCAGTATATCGAGGGGAGGGAGATCACCGTTGGAATCCTCCGACAAGGAGACAGCGATGCTCCCCTGCCGGTCATAGAGATCCGGATTCCGGGGAAGCTGTTCGACTACGAAGCCAAGTACACGGAAGGCGTCGCCGAGTTCCTGGCGCCAGCGCCAATCGATTCGGAGACCGCCGAGCAGCTGCAAGCCGTCTCGCTGCGTGCCCACGAGGTCCTCGGATGCAGTGGCTACTCGAGAGTCGATCTTCGGTTGGGAACCGATGGGAATCCTTACGTGCTTGAGGTAAACACGCTTCCGGGAATGACCCCAATCAGTGATCTGCCACGCGCGGCGGATGCAGCCGGGATCTCCTACAAGCAGCTGGTCAGCATCATGCTCACCACAGCGGAGAGCTACGCCGCCGGATAGCCAAAGCACCGCCGTACTCTCTTCTTCGATCGATGGACAAACATGTGGCGATTGCTTGTTGAGTGCTGGAGTCGACAGCCAAGATGGTGGACAATCCCGGTATCACGGGGGCTCGGAGACCGCAGCTGCGACACGTGTGCCGAGCCACTGGAGGTGTAGGTTTCGATCATGCGTAGCGTATCGGATCGTGTTCAATCACTGAAAGGTTCGCCGATTCGGCGATTGGTTCCATTGGCGACCGCTGCCAAGAAGCGTGGGATCCATGTGTATCACCTGAATATCGGCCAACCGGACATTCCAACACCGAAGTCGTTTATGGATGGTGTACGCCATGCCGACATTGACGTGCTGTCGTACGCGCCCGCGCCAGGCATCCCTGAAACTATCGATGCGCTGATCAAGTTCTACGCCGATATGGGGGTCACCCTGTCCGAGGACGAACTGAGGGTCACCATCGGCGGAAGCGAAGCGTTCGCCTTCGCGCTGCAGCTGACGTGCAATCCCGGAGACGAGGTCCTGGTTCCCGAACCGTTCTATCCGAATTACAACGGACACGCGATCATGAACGGGATCAAGATTGTCCCGATCACAACGCGGATTGAAGACGGATTCCACTTCCCCCCGATCGATGAGATTGAAGCGTTGGTCACATCACGAACCAAAGCGATTCTGTTCTCCAATCCCGCCAACCCGACCGGCGTTGGTTACACGCGCGAGGAGCTTCAGGGTATTGCCGATTTGGCAGTCAAGCACGATCTATTTGTCGTTTCCGACGAACCGTACCGCGAGTTGATGTACGAAGGTCATGCCGTGAGCATCCTGGAGTTCCCGGAACTCCGAGATCGGGCCATCCTCGTCGATTCGATCTCCAAGCGCCTGTCGGCCTGTGGTGCGAGGATCGGATGTATCGTATCCCGCAATCCAGAAGTTATTGCGTCGGTGAACAAGCTCACGCAGATCCGCCTCTCCGCGCCCACGTTCGCACAGCTCGGCCTTGTGGCGTTTCTTGCCGACCCGCAATACAGAAAGGCGATCGATGAGATGCGGGCCAAGTTCCAGTCCCGCCGCAACACGTTATTCGACGCGCTTCAAACGATCCCTGGCGTCGTGTGCCGGAAGCCTGAAGGGGCGTTCTACATCATGGCCAAGTTCCCTCAACTTGATAACTCTGAGTCGTTCGTCAAGTTCATGATGAACGATTTCAACCTCGATAGCGAAACGACAATGGTCGCCCCTGGGGCCGGTTTCTACGCCACCGAGGGGACAGGGCACAATGAAGTCCGAATCGCCTACGTGCTCGAGGAGCCTAAGCTGATTCGCGCCGTCGAGATTCTCAAAGCGGGACTGGCCGCGTACGTCGAGCAACGAGAGCGAGTCGCCGTCACCGAATGAAGGAACGGCTCGACAAGATCATCAAACAGCGCCGGTTGATCCGCAGCCGGTCCAGAGCTCAGCGAATGATCGAAGCGGGACGCGTCCGGGTCGATGGTCACATCATCACGCGATCGGGACATCCCATTGACCCCGAGGCCGAGATCGAGATCCTTTCCTTCGAGCAGTACGTGAGCCGCGGCGGCGAGAAGCTCGACGCCGCACTGGAGCAGTTCCGAATCGATCCGCGCGGGATGGTCTGCCTCGACATCGGCGCCTCAACCGGCGGATTCACTGACTGTCTCTTGCAACGCGGCGCGGCGAAGGTCTACGCCATCGACGTGGGCCACGATCAGCTTCACCCGAGCCTGCGTCGCGACGAGCGCGTCGTTGTACGCGAAGGACTGAACGCTCGCTATCTCGAGCCTCAAGATCTCGATAGCGCAGATGATATCGAGCTTGTAACGATCGATGTCTCGTTCATCTCTCTCCGATTGATCCTCCCACCCCTCGCGGAGCTTCTCTCTCCGCGAGGGGAAATCGTCTGCCTCGTCAAGCCGCAGTTCGAAGTTGGGAAGGACAAGCTCCCGTCCGATGGCGTCGTCAAGAACGAAGCCGATCGGCAAGCCGTTCTCGACGATTTCCGGTCGTTCATCGATGGAGAGACGCCGTGGTCGGTCACTTCAGAGATGTCGTCGCCGATCGAAGGCGCGAAGGGCAACGCGGAGTATCTCTTCCACTTGGCCTAGCTGTCGCCGGATTCCGGCCAATCGACCCACCTGCCGCCACACCGAGAACAAACGCAGCGACCTTTGCACATCCAACCCTGAGGTGTCAGGGCTGCATGTGTTCACCAGAGCTGAGTCTCGGGATCGGCAGGCGAACGAACAGACACAAGATACCGGCCACCAAAGGCAGGCTCGATGAGAGGAGGATGATCTCCCGATAGCCGTGCAGCCCATCGAACGCTGCTCCGAAGATGATCGGGCCGATGGCGGAGCCGATCACATTCAGCGCGGCCGTCACACCGAGGATCCCGCCTAGATAGCGTCTGCCAAACAGATTCGGTTTCAGCACGCCGATGCAGACGATGGACACACCTCCGGCCGCACCGCCAAGGATCGCATACAGATAGGCCATGGTTGCGCTTTGGATGAACGCCAACAGCACGAAAGAAGACACTTGCACGAAGCAGGCAGCCGCCAAGACGACGTGATGACGCCGTATCCGATCGAGGACAAGCCCTGCGAGAACGGTCGCAATCACGGCGACCAACGGCTTGATCCCCATGATCGTGGCCGCGAACGTCATGTCGAAACCACCGGTCTCGAGAATGGAGACGAAGTGAAGAATCACGCCGGTTCCTACCAACGAACTCTGGAAGACGACAAATGTGAGAATCCAGAACGCAGAGGTGCGGATCGCTTGTGTCTGTCGAAACGCCGGCTCGGGCTCAGCAGCATCGGATCCCCCTCCTCCTCCGCCGGATGCGGATTTGCCGTCCGGCGACATCCCCACATCCTCCGGCCGATTGATCAGGAGCAGGACTGTGATCGGTACATAGAGAATCCACAGCCCTCCCGCGAGGATCCGGTACGCAATCCGCCAGCCGTAGGTCACAATGAGGTAGTTGTTTAATAGTGGGAAGATCATGCCGCCCAATGCCCCGCCAAGCCCGACCAACATGACGGCAAGCGCCCTACGAGAGCGGAACCACTGCGGTGCGAAGGTACGCGACGTCAGATCCAGCGCGCCCTTCCCCGACAGCCGAGCCAGGAAGAACCCTGCGAACAGCATGACCGGCGATACCACGAAGCTCAGCAGCATACACGCTGTGCCCAGGATAACTGCCGACAGAATGGCGACCGCCTTCGAACCGATCCGATCGATCAGCCGACCGATGAGAAACATCAGGAGACCGGACGCAAGCGTGGCCGTCGAATAGAGGGACGACACGAACGTGCGACTCCAGCCGAAGGTCTCGATGAACGAGTTCATGAACAGAGAGAAGGAGTCGGATTGGCCCGGCGTGGTCGAGAACAACGTGAATGCGCCAAGGAACACGACCACCCATCCATAGAAGAATGGGAGCTTGTGGATCCAGGCATAGCGATCGTGAACCGATTCAGAGCTTCGCATCGTCATCCCCCCTCTCCCCCAGCAAGCGCAGCCGCCGCACGGCCTGGCACGAAGCTCGGCCGCGCGACGTGCGGTGATTATGGACTAGACGGCCTTGGGAATCGATCGACGCGGCGCCGGCGGAATCCTCAAGAGATGCTAAACAGCC
>CAZORQ010000083.1:0-5501 GCA_964582285.1 uncultured Thermotogae bacterium | reverse complement strand
GTCTTGTAGATCAAGATCTGATACGGGCAGTTCATCGGCTTGATGTAGTAGTCGATGCCGTCGATGTCCATCGGCGAGTACATCCCTTCGCGGTAGTAATCGAGATGTCCGCTGATTGACCACAGCTCTCCCTTGCCAATGTGTGGTGTGGAGACGATCTCATACCCTCCTCGATCGTGCTCGGCATACCAGTACTCTTCGATCAGTCGCTTCAGCCGTGCGCCTTTGGGATGAAAGCAGACCAGTCCCGGTCCGCCTTGCTCGTGGATGCTGAACAGGTCGAGTTCCCTGCCGATCTTGCGGTGATCTCTCTTCGACGCCTCTTCGCGGCGCCATAAGTACTCCTTGAGATCTTTCGTCTTCTCCCAGACGCTCCCATAAATCCGCTGCAGCATGGGTCGTGCTTCGTCGCCGCGCCAATAGGCTCCGGCAATCGACAGAAGCTTCATCGCGGCCGGCTTCACCTGCCCGGTTGAGCGGAGGTGCGGCCCACGGCAGAGGTCGACGAACTCCCCTTGTTCGAAGAAGGAAACGGTCTCATCTTCCAAGTCGTCGACCAGCTCAACCTTGTAGCTTTCTCCTTGCGATTCGAGCAACGCTCGTGCGTCCGCCTTCGGTAGCTCCTTTCGCACAATCGGGAGATCGGCTTCAATGATCCGAATCATTTCCGCCGTAATTGTCTCCAGATCCTCTTCCGTGAACGGCGTCGCAAGATCGAAGTCGTAATAAAATCCATCGTCAATCGCAGGTCCGATTCCCAATTTCGCTTCCGGGAACAACCTCTTCACCGCCTGGGCCATGATGTGCGTCGTCGTATGCCGCAGCGTTTCCAGCGCCTGCGGCTCGCCCGTCGTGACGAGCGTGACTGCGCAGTCATCGCTGAGCGTCTCGCGAATGTCGCGAATCGCTCCATCGATGACAGCACAGACCGTCGCCTCGGCGAGGCGCGGTCCAATCGACGCGGCAACCTCGAGAATCGATACGCCTCGTGGTTGCTCCAGGATTGACCCATCGGGCAAAGAGATCTGGATCATCGTCCCTCCTTAGGGATTGAAGTGGAGTATCTTACTCTGGTATCGCTGCCCCGACCAACGTCCGCAATAGCACCACACCAGCTGTTCAGCGTCCGTCCCGGGCGCTCCAGGCTCGCTGGGAACCCTCCGCCACTACAGGATGTAGCGGGACAAATCGCGGTCTTCGACGATCCCGCTGAGCCGTTCCTCGACATATGCCTTGTCGATCACAAGCGTGTCTCCACGGCGAGAATCTGCGTCGAACGATATGTCTTCCATCATTCGCTCCATCACTGTGGTCAGCCGACGTGCCCCAATGTTCTCCGTCGTCTGATTCAGTTCGTAGGCAATGTCGGCAATGACTGCGATCGCTTCATCTTCGAACTGGAGCGTCACGCCTTCGGTTTGCATCAAGGCGCGGTACTGCTTGATCAATGCGTCCCTCGGCTCGCAGAGGATCCTGCGGAAGTCTGCTGCTGTAAGGCTGTCCAGTTCCACTCGAATCGGAAGCCTGCCTTGGAGTTCAGGGATCAGATCGGACGGTTTGGACATGTTGAATGCGCCGGCGGTGATGAACAGGATGTTCTCCGTGCTCACTGCGCCATACCGGGTTCGGACCGCCGTGCCCTCGATCAGCGGAAGAAGATCACGCTGTACCCCTTGACGGGATACGCCCGGTCCGCCGGTCTCTTCCCGGCCACCAGCGGCAATCTTGTCCAGCTCATCGATGAACACAATTCCCATCTCTTCCGCCAATTGGAGTCCCGCTTGGCGAACTTCCTCCATGTTGATCAGCGTGTCGAGTACCTGCTCGAATAGGTAGCCTCGCGCTTCGCGAATCCTCATCCGCCGTTTCTTCCGTGACGTTGGCATGAGCCCTGACAGTACGTTCCCCATGTCGATGCCAACTTGGTCGATCCCGTCTTGCGAGAACACCTCAAGCTGCGGGCTGATTGCCTCCTCGACCGTGATCTCGATGTATCGCTCTTCCAAATCGCCAGCTTCAAGCTTGCTTCGCAACTTCTCTCGCGTGTGTTGGACGCTTTCCTCCCGCTCTTCTTCTGCGTCGGTGCTTGGCAGAAGCGCCTGAAGAATCTCCTCCGTGACGAGCCGTTCGGCTTCCTCTTCGACTCGGTAGATCTCTTCTTCGCGAATCATATCGATCGCGGTATCAACCAGGTCTCGAATCATCGACTCAACGTCGCGCCCGACATATCCAACCTCGGTGAACTTGGTCGCCTCGACTTTGACGAAAGGGCAGGTGGACAGGCGGGCAAGCCGGCGGGAGATTTCCGTTTTTCCCACACCGGTCGGACCAATCATCAGGATGTTCTTTGGCTTGATCTCAGCTCGAAGCTCATCTTCCACATACTGGCGTCGCATCCTGTTACGCAACGCAATGGCAACCGATCGCTTGGCCGCTTGTTGACCAACGATGTACTTGTCCAGCTCTTCTACAATCTGTTTCGGCGTCAGTCCGCTCAATCTCTGCGTGGATACTTCAATTAGTGGGCTCATTCGCTCCCTCACCACTGGATTTCTTCCAGTGTGATTTCATCGTTCGTGTAGATGTCGATCTCCGCTGCTATCTCAAGTGCGCCGCGGGCAATCTGGTCGATCGGGAGCTCGCCGTGTGTCATGAGGCCCTTTGCCGCAGCCAACGCATACGCGCCTCCCGATCCGATACCGATCACTCCGCCGTCGGGTTCGAGTACGTCACCGGAACCGGAAATCATCAGCAATCCTTCCTTGCTGACCGCAACAAGAATCGCTTCCAGATGACGCAGAACTCGGTCGGTTCTCCATTCCTTGGTGAGTTCGACTGCTGATCGTCGCAGCTTTCCGTCATGCTTCTTGAGCTTCCCTTCGAACTTCTCCAACAGTGCAAGACAGTCCGCGGTAGCCCCGGCAAAGCCGACCAACACGCTCTCGTTGTGCAGGCGGTAGAGCTTCTTGGTGTTCTTCTTGATGACCGTGGTGTCCATCGTTGCCTGTCCGTCGCTTGCCAGAACCGCTCGGTTCCGAGCTTCGGAATGGATTGCCAGAATTGTTGTACTTCGCACGTTCACCATAAGAGATCTATTCTAGTCGCCCTCCAACCTCACATCAATCGGAGTAGAATCTCGGCGAAATGGCTACGACTACTACGTCTTATTCCCTTGACTTATAGAGAACGTAGTAGCAGTAGTAGTGATGGCCGTTGGGTGTGGATTTTGCGCCAAAGCTAGATGATATCACTCGAATAAGGTTCCCATATCCGGTGGACTTCCTGTGCAAAGCGAGGCGAAATCTGTGGATTGATTCTGGGGAAAATCCGAAGCACCGGTTTCCACAGATGAAATCCACACCGAGGGGTAGCTTTTCAACAGCTTATCAGCAGGTAGCTCACAGGAGGGAAGGACGTCAAGAGAATGGGGGGAATCTTAGAGAACCGTTGAATAGCGAGCAGCAAGGTTCTCTTGAATCTCGCTGATCTCGGCATAAAGAAGAGGGGTCTCCTCAAGCATCGACTTCACTTTCATGTAGGAGTGCATGATGGTCGAGTGATCGCGATGGCCGAACGCATGACCGATCGATGGGAAGGAGTGGTTGGTCATCTCACGCACAAGGAAGATGGCAATATGACGAGCTTGTGTAATTTCCTTCTTCCGACTCGCGCCCTCGATGTCTTGGAGCTTAACGTTGAAGCGAGAGGCGACTTCGTCTTGGATGTGCTGGATGGTTAGACGAGGACGTTGGCCTTCCTTCGGGAGCATGCTCTCGAGAGTTCTTGGTGTCAGCGGTTCGCCGCGGAGTTCGGCAAACGCAAGAACCTTGACCAGCGCACCCTCCAGAGCCCGGACGTTGGACGAGATACGCGATGCAATAAGCTCGAGAACATCCACATCGACATCAAGGCCCCGAAGGGATGCCTTCTCGCGAAGGATCGCGATCCTTGTCTCCAGATCCGGCGCTTGGATATCGGCGACGAGACCCCAGCGGAAACGCGAAACGAGACGTTCCTGCAGGCCGGACAAATCTTCCGGGGCGCGATCGCTCGAAAGAACGATCTGCTTCTCGTTGCCGTGCAGCTCGTTGAACGTGTGGAACAACTCCTCTTGTGTTGCCTCTTTGCCCTCAAGGAAGTGAACATCGTCGATTAGCAGGAGATCGATCTGTCGGTACTTGTTTCGGAATGCGGCTGTCGTGCTGTTGCGAATTGCATTGATCAGCTCGATCGCGAAGCGCTCGGATGACGTGTAAACAATTGACTTCCCAGGAGAAACGCCCATCACCTGATTGCCAATGGCTTGGAGGAGATGCGTCTTACCCAATCCCACATTGCCGTAGATGAAAAGAGGGTTGTACGCAATGCCCGGCTTCTCGGCAACGGCCTCCGAAGCGAAGTAGGCGAGATCGCAGTTCTTGCCACGAACGAATGAGGAAAAGGTGTAGTCCGGGTTGAGAGGAAGCGCACCGCTCTTGTGGAATGATCCTCCACGGACCGCGGAGACGGGCGACTCGGCGGTCGTCGTACTCGAATCATCGGCCGCAATTCTCACGAGCAAGGCAACCGGATGGTCGCACGATTTGGATGCCGTCTCCTCGATCATCTCGCGATAGCGACGCTCGATGCCACCTTTTGTGAATGGATCAGGAACGGAGATGGTCAGCGTTCCCTCAGCCAATTCGACAGGAGATACGTCCTGGAACCACGTCTCGAAGCTGGAGTAAGAGAGCTCCGACTTGAGCGTCGACAGGACGGCATCCCACACAGAGGCAACGGTTGTAGCCATATGAGAACCCCTCACAACGGACGAGCGAAGAGTATCGCAACCGGTTCACAACGGTCAAGCGCAGCAGAAGATATCGCCGTAGGCGCAAGCGCGCTACGGTGCCCAGTGGATAAGGAGATCGACGGGAGGGGACAAAGAGCACTCCAATCATGATATCACGTGTCAGTTGACGATGCGTCGGACGACCGCTTGATCCGTCAAGGGAGAGGGATAGGACCAGTTAGGGGACACCCTGTGGAAAAGAGAAGAATTGCCGATAGGAAGGGAAAAAAGGCTGTGGAAAAACCTGCGGAGTACATGAGGAAATCTCAAGGGAACCCCACGGGCAGGAATCCCACGAATTGCAGGGCGATTGGAGAGTGCACTTATCCACAAGCAAGTCCCGAAATTGTCCGTTTTCCCGACGTTTCTCCACAGTCTTTTCCACAGCGATTCGGAGCAATGATGTGCGGGAAAGGAGCTTCCCATCAAGGATTGATGAAAGACAGACGCTTGCAGATACCGCTGAGCGATGGAATAGAGACGGTCAGATGTCCATACGAACGCCGCAAATACGCGCTACGGGGCCAAACAGAATGGTGCCGAGGCCCAGATTCGAACTGGGGACACCCGCCTTTTCAGGGCGGTGCTCTACCGACTGAGCTACCTCGGCACTCCTGCGGGGACGACCGGATTTGAACCGGCGATCTCTGGAGTGACAATCCAGCGTCCT
>CAZORQ010000082.1:0-5532 GCA_964582285.1 uncultured Thermotogae bacterium | reverse complement strand
CTGCGTCCCCGGGGATCCCGTATCTCGCTTCTGGCTGTCGTGGCGGGAAGGTGCTGCCTCAGTCTGCCGAGAACACGTCCCCCGGCCCGACGAAGGGAACGGAGTTAGAGGATCCGCTGCCCCGGAGCGTAGTCAAGGGTGCACTAATGAGTACCCCTATGGCTCCCCCCAGCCCATAGTCCGACACCTTCTTCTCGAGTGAAGCGATCCCCCGATCTATGCCGTCTGAGATCGCCTTGCCGAGATTCGCTAGTCCCCGCCCAATCCCAAGAGAGGGCGCGCCTATCGGCCCACCTTGGATGAGACTGCTAGGCAATGAACGGGAGAAGACCCAAGCGCGTCTCGAGAGCAGGCCCGTTTCCCAATCCCAGCACCTGCCTCTCCATCTTCTCGCTGTGACGGGCACGACTGACGAGACGATGAGAAGCCCAACGAGCAGGCAAAGCGCTACCTTCTTCATGCGTCCCTCCTTTGACAAGAGATCAGACTAGTCGTCGCTGCGCGCCTCGTCAACTCCACTCTCTTGCAGGACATGAGGCGTATGCGCTTGGGAATGCCTTTGGAGATCTCTGGTGCAGTGAAGCCAGGTCTCTGCTTTCGGCGTTGCGGAGAGACGAGTTATAGGGTTCAGGCGGAGCCTGTTGTGGGTCTCAGCAGGCAGTGAACAGGGAGATACCGTGAGGCCCCGCTTCAATCCCAACGTTTCACGCCGCGAGCCGGAGACGCTGTAAGACCGGCGCGCGAAGATCAAGCCAAGATCCACGAGGCCATGCGGGTTCATGAGTACACACGGAGGAGCCTGCCGCCTCGTTGCATGCAACATAACACTGTGCTATACTCCGGCGGATTCGGCTCTCCTCCAGACGCCTACACACAGAGTACATGCAGTCGTCGGTGCGCATCCGACGAGCAGTAGTGTCCTCATCTGATAGCGAAGGAGATCGAGGTGAATGTGATGAAGGTGATGCTCGCCCTCGCCCTGTTCGGGGCGATCATGCAATCGATCGTCCAAGGCGACGTGCTTCGCTGTGGTGCGTCCGCCGCAGTCTCGGGATGGAGTCCCTTGTCTCTTTCCGCGACCGAGACGGTCCCTCTGAACAGGTGCGCGGCGGGAACCGCTTCTCAGCAGGCCGAAGGAGAAGAGACGGTGGCGCGGGATCCGGCTCCAGCCTCGTCGATCACGATTGCGAGCGCGACGATCACGCCAAGCTTCGAGCCATCGTTGACCCGGGCTCACATGCAGGAGGTGATTGAGCGTACGCTCCATACTCATCCCGAGGTGCGCCTCATACTGTTTGGCGAAGTCATTCTCGGATGGTTCGGTAAGAAGGGCGAGACGAGGGAGTATCACGAGTCCATCGCAGAGCCGGTCCCGGGTCCCTCAACCCAGTTCTTCGCCGATTTGGCGCGCAGACACGGGGTGTACATCTCGTTCGGACTTTCCGAACGAGATGGAGATGCCATCTACAACACACAGGTCCTCGTATCGCCCGAAGGGGAGCTGCTCGCCAAGCACCGCAAGTTCTGGGTTTTCAATCCGGCCTTCACTCCCGGTGAACAGGGCCTCACACTCGCGGAGGTCGATGGTGCGAAGCTCGCGATCCTGGTCTGCGCCGATGTGCGAAGCCTCGGCCTCCTCCGGCAGATTCGCAGGGAAAACGTCGATATCGTCTTGGCGGCCCTTGCCGATTACGGAACAGACGCCTCCATGAGCGAGATCATCGGAACGTTCTTCGATGCCTGGGCATTCACGGCCAATCGCTGCGGCAAGGAGGACGCAATCGAGTGGCACGGCGTGACCACGATCACGGATCGCTGGGGGCGGCTTGTGCAGTCCAGTCTTGAGGGGGAGTGCGTTCTCATCCAGGAGATCTCACTCGAGCGAGGCTCTTCTTTGGCTCGGTTCGCACGGCGAATGCTCACTCCCTTTCGAACCGTCGGGCTCATTCTGTCCATGCTGGCGCGGAGGGCGTGGGCAAGCCTCGTTGGATGAGGGTTTGCTCATGCTCCTGCCCACCGTGGATCAGCGTCCGCGACAAGGACGGCGACATGGGGGCAAGTCCTGAATCGGGGACACACACCTGATTGGCCGGTCGAGCGACGCTCCAGGTGGATTCTGCATCTCGCGGTTTACGCGCTCCAATCCTCGCGGGCGGCTGCCGTGCTGTAGGCTTGCCGGACTCGTGCCATCGGAAGCCCCTGCGAGTACAGTCAGCGCGAAGCCGCAGCCCGGGTACCGGACAGGGCAAAGCGGACGACGAAAGGGCGTGACGAGATGGAGACGAACCGAGCGACGGAACACATGGCGAATGGCCTTGTCTGTGCGGAGTCCGTCCTGCTTGCGACGTGCGAGGAGTTCGGGATCGAGGTCGACGAACGGGTGATCCCCAAGGTTGCCTACGCGTTCGCCGGAGGCATCGGAAACACGGGTTCCGTTTGCGGTGCGGTTGCAGGTGCCGTGATGGCGATCGGCCTGATCAAGGATCGAGGCAAGACCATGGAGGAGATGATGAGCGTCTTCGGTCTGGCGGCGGAGTTCCGCAAGCGCTTCGAAGCCGAGATGAAGACGATCAGCTGCCGTGAGCTCACGGGGCTGGATCTGATGACGTCGGAGGGGATGGAAGGGCTCATGGGCTCCGACGTTCCGCAGAAGGTCTGCTTCCCTGCGGTTGCGACGGCCCACCGGCTGGCTGTCGAGCTATTGAAGGAGATCGCCTAGTCAATCCTGTTGATCTGCGGATTGCCCGAAGGCTACGTAGAACTCGCATGCCCGGTCGCCATCGCCGATTGTCTGGATGACCTCAACGTCGACCGGGCCTTCGCTCACCGACGAGAACAGCGTCTCGAACATGCCGACGGTGCATAGACAATGGATCGGGTTCGGCTTCGCGAGGCCGGCCTTCACAAGCGTGCACCCACAAGCGTCGATCTTGAGATGCGCCCGACTCCCTTCCAGCGTCCAGAGCGCATCCAAGCCGAGCTGTCGGTACCTGCGCTCGTTGGTTGCGTCGAGAAGCTCGGATACGTTCTGAGGCCGGTGGCCGAGGATCTCCGTGCACTCGGCAAGGATCTGTTCCGCACATCGTCCGCCGGCCGCTCTGAGGACCGCGCGGGTCGTCGCTTCATCGGTCTGGTCGGCCAGCGCTCGCTCAACCGCTTCGATCCATGACACGCTCCGCTTGACTGCTGATTCCGGAACGAGGCGTTCGGCCATCGTTCTCCCTCCTTTGGCCGCGACAGTATCGGATCTACGTCACGTCGCCAACCTGAGGTTCGGGAAACACGATGCCGAGCTTCTCTCCTTCTATCGCGATCGAGTCCTGCGCTTTCGACGTTCTGATCCCGCGTTGATCGACACGTTCTGGGAACGTAAGATCTGGCGTTCGTGCTCAGGGAATCGTGAGCACGACCTCTAGGAGGGTGTCGTGATTGTCCTTGCCTGTTGCGCCGACGATGGCCTCCGTGGCCTTCGATAGCCCTCTGCTCGTTCTGGCTCCTTCACACTGAGTCGGTCTCTCGAATCCGCGCCGGCCATCCGCGTTGATCTCTGATCCCGCACTGCGGGGCTTCGGATGACAGGCAAGGAGAGACCGTTGAATCATTCGCTTAGCAGATTGTGTGAGGCCCGAGGCTGGGCACTGCGCCCGGCCACGTGGCAGGACATCGACACGATCGTCGACCTGCACAACGAGAGCTTCCGCGCTCTCGTCGGCACGGACGAAACGACAGCCCAGCAGGTGAAGTCCTGGTTCGAATGGCCGGGGACCGATCTGAATCGAGACACGAGACTCGTCTTCGGCGACGGCGACCGGGCCGTCGCCTGGGCGGCGATGTATGACCCCGAGCCCCCTTACGTCAGCAACTTCTACGACGTGGTGATTCGCCCGGGCTCCTGGGCGGATGATGCGCTGTGGGACGCGCTTCTCCATTGGTGCGAAGAGCGGGCGTCCTCGTGCATCAAGCTGGCCGAGGACGGGGCTCGAGTGTGCGGGTATGCTCGCGGGGACGCTAGCGACTCACCTCGCCACGAGGCCTTCTCGCGTGCGGGGTTCTACGTCACACGGACGAACACGTTGATGCGGATCGACCTCGACGCGGATATCGAAAAGCCCGTCTGGCCCGCGGGGATTCGCATTCAACGCTTCGACCTCGAAAGGGACCTCGGACGTTTCGCAGCCGCTCATCAAGAGGCGTTTCGCGATCACTGGGGCCATGTCGAGCAGCCGCTGGTAGCCCACACGGAGGAGCTTCGCCGCGAGTTCGCTTCGTGGGAGGAGGACTTCCGACCCGAGCTCTGGTTCCTGGCCATGGACAGAGGAGCGCTCGCGGGGGCAGCCGGGATCTACCCTCATTTGGGAGGCGACTTCGCACGGGGCTATGTCTACCACGTCTTCGTCCGCCGGCCCTGGCGAGGGAAGGGCTTGGCGAAGGCTCTGCTCAGACATGCCTTCCGCGAGTTGCAGGAGCGGGACTACCGAACGTGTGAGCTGCACGTCGACTCCGACAACTTCACCGGCGCCGACAGGCTCTACGAAGCCGTCGGCATGCGCGCGGCTCGCATCACGAACCTGTACGAGAAAGAGCTTCGTCCCGGGCGAGATCGCTTGACACGTTCGCTCTCAGACACGGAGGAATCGCCCGCGTGAGTTGAATCATGGGCGAGGGCACGCGGTCTGAGGTGTCCTCGCCCTTCTCCAGGACATCGCCGCGGGGCGAACGCAGGACCGAAAGGCAACTGCGATGATGCCTCGGGATGGACCAGCGAGCTCAGTGTGGGAGGGCTCGGAAGAAGAACACCACGCGGGTGTACGGCCTCTCGGTCCGTGCTGGGTGGCCGCCCGAATCACGTTCGCTCTTCTCCTTTCCGGCGGACGCGTCAGGGCACCGGCTCTCCGCGGAGTGCCATCGGGAAGGGTGCCGCTGACGCGCGAAGACGGCGACCAGTCCAGCTCCGTCTGTTCGAGCCCTCCAGCGGTGCAGGCCGGGATGCCGGACTCCGATCTCGGATTTGCGGGAGAGTTTCGGCGCTGGGGCCCGCGTTGTCTAGCGAGGACCGATTCGTTGAGCTCTTGACAGAGCTCACGGTCAGTAGTCCTTCGCGCAACGGAAGCCGAAGAAACGGGTGGTCACGTCAGGTCGCGAGCGGAACCGATCGTTGGCCCGAACTGGATCGATCCAATTCGGGTGGTACCACGCCCAGCCGCGCATCGCGCGCGGGCTCTGTGCATCGACACTGCCGCCAGCCTCGCGGCCATCGTCGGCATCGTACGGATATGGCCGGTAGAGGCTGCTCACCCACTCGCAGACGTTCCCGATCATGTCGAGCGCACCGACCCACGATACCCCCGTCGGCTTCGTTCCGATGATCAGTGGCACGCCGCCCCCTGGGATGATCGGCATCTGCCCCTTGTATCTTGCGATGTTCTCGGGCACGAGTTCGTTGCCCCACGGATAGACCAGGCTGTCCGGACCGCGCGCTGCGTACGCCCACTCCGCTTCGGTCGGAAGCCGCGCGCCGCGGCAGGCGCAGTA
>CAZORQ010000081.1:0-5553 GCA_964582285.1 uncultured Thermotogae bacterium | reverse complement strand
TCCCATCGGTGATGCAGAGAGAGCCAGGAACTCGCGCCATTGCCGAAGCAGTATCCAAGCCCAAGCCGCGCGGCCGTGCTTGGGGGTAATGCACGTAATGCCCGGATGCAGTGGTGAGCAGAATGCCCATGGTTGCCTTGCTCCTACTGAGTCCGGCCGTTTCATCCGTGTCCTGCGCCGGCAGTCCACGCCTTGATGGACTTCTCCTTGACCTGGAGTCTTCGGGCGATCTCGTCAATTGGCATTCCCCCTTCCCGTAAGCGACGGGCCTCTGCCTGTCTCATGCGGTAGGCCATCATCTTGCATGCATCGGAGCAGTACGAATGAGGCCTCCCGATCTTCCTGATCGGCACCTCATACAAGTCATGACAGTAGTTACATTCGTCGTAGGTCTTCCAGCCCCGTACTGCCGCCGCTAACTCCAACCAGATTGCTTGGTGTAGTGAAGTGGGGTCAAGAAACATCCGGATCTGGGGGATTCGCTGACCTTCTCGAGTCCAGGCGAGTCTTGCATTGACTCCGGGTGGCAGCCGTAGGTTGATGGTGCCGACGATGTGATCCATCGCGATCGGAATGGGATCGTCATCATCTCCGAGATCCTCTAGCTTCCTGAGAACGTCTTGTGACCTGAGCCAGACACCCGGGGAAGGCCATTCCAAGTTCATGAGAAGATCTCTGCCGTGCTTGTCGTCCACGGCCTTCATTGCTGCTGAGCGGTAGTGCTGTCGGAGGCAAGCCAGGGCTTCTCTTCTTCTTCTTGCCTTGGCATGCTTCCACACCTCGATGAGTTTCCTTGCTGCATTGATTTCCGCGATCCACGCAGAGATCGACTCGCCGACAACCACGGATGTGCTTCTGCCCTCCGCAGAGGTTCGCTTCACCAAGATTGACTCTCTATACGATCCTCCCAGAAGGCCAAACCTGTTGGCGAAGTCTACGATGTCTTCAGGAGACGAGAGGCGAGCAAATGCTTCAAACAGAGGTTTCGGACCCTCAAGCGGCTTCACGAGCTTGTCCCTGGGCAACCCTCTCTGTTGCATCCGCCTAGTCACGAATGGAAGCAGTTCACTCTGTTTCGCGCCCGCTGCTCGCGAGCGTGGGCGCCGTTCTCCCTTCACTACTTCATATCCGTGTGGGGCGACTCCCCACTTGAGATCGAGAAGGTCAAACGCCATAGGGCTCCTCCGTGCAGGATTCGTTACGAAACTATAGTCTGTTTCGTATTGAACATCAAGCCGGCGACAGGTAGCCTTTCGGGAGCACTTACGGGGGGAGCCGCGACATGGTCGGAATGGACGTGAACGAGTTGAAGAGGAGGGTCGACCTTATTGCTGTGATTGGCCGGTACGTCTCCCTGTCACCAAATGGGGCGAGCTACAGAGGACTCTGCCCATTCCACAACGACAAAGCTCCTTCCTTAGCGGTGGACCGTGAGAAAGGTCTGTGGCACTGCTTCGGTTGCGGAGCTGGCGGCGATGCAATCGAGTTCATTCGGAAGATCGAGAAGATCGACTTCCGGGAAGCGATTAGGCATCTGGCTCTACAGCACGGCGTTGATGTCGATCTAGGAGGGGGAGGGGGCAGTCAGGATCCCACAATCGGTTCGAACACTCGAACAGCGACCAGTTCGGGCTTGACGCTTGCACAGTACAGTCAAGCAAAGGGGCTTCCCATCAACTTCCTACGAGACCTTGCCATCTCGGAGATCTCATACCTTGGCGCTCCCGCTGTTCGAATCCCGTATATGGACACCAATCGAACGGTTCGGTCAGTGCGGATTCGCGTGGCCCTTACTGGTGACGCTCGAATGCGCTGGAGGAGTGGTGACAAAGCGCTGCTCTACGGTCTGTGGCGATTGGATCAGGCACGCAAGGGTGGCTACGTCGTACTGGTGGAAGGCGAAAGCGACTGCCACACGCTGTGGTCCCACGACGTGCCAGCGGTGGGGCTTCCAGGAGCGGGAGTCTGGCAAGAAGGGTGGGCGAGTCACTTCGAGGAGATCGCCAAGATCTATGTCATCGTCGAGCCTGACGCGGGCGGGGAGACCGTTCTGCGATGGCTCGCGCAGTCGGTGATCCGAAACCGTGCATTCCTTGTACGCCTGGGCGAGGCAAAGGATCCATCCGGGCTGTACCTCTCTTCACGAGGGGACTTCCTCGATCGCTGGCGTGAAGCCGTCGAGTCCTCGGTACCGTGGCGTGACATCGACCAGGCAATCCGCGACAAGAACGCTGAAGAAGCTTATGACGCAGCGAAGGATGCGTTGCATGACCCTTGCTTGCTTGAGCGTGTTCGCTCGCACATGCGAGACAGCGGCTACGCGGGCGATCCGAATCCACCGCTTCTCGTCTACCTCGCGCTGACGTCGAGGCTCCTTGATCGGCCGATCAACCTTGCGCTGGTGGCTCCATCTGCCGCGGGGAAGAATCGCGCGATCGATGCGGCGTTGGAGCTTGTCCCGCCGGAAAGCGTACATGTCGAAAAGGCAGGCAGTGCCCGAGCGTTGATCTATTCGGAAGAGAGCTTCGAGCGCCGCGTGATCGTCGTGGCCGAAGCGGACTCGATCCCGAATGAGGGTTCTGCGGCGTCGGCCGTCCGATCCATCGCGGAAGACAATTGCATGACGTACGACGTCGTTGAGAGCAATCCAAAGACAGGGCAGTCGAGAACGCGGCGGATCACCAAACCAGGTCCCACAGGGCTCATCACCACTAGCACGAGGAGCGTCTCGCAACAGCTGGGTACGCGCATGCTCGAGGTGCCGATGCGAGACGACGAAGAACAGACACGAGCCATTCTCAGGGCCCACGCTCGATCCGTCCTGCTCCGCAATGAGGCGAACCCACCTCCCGAATCTCTCTTGGCCCTGCAACGCTGGCTGGAGTGCGGCGGCGAGCGAAGGGTGGTAATCCCCTTTGCGGAGTGCCTCCCTGAACTCGTTCCCGCCAGAGCCGTCCGCATGAGGCGCGATTTCCGCCAGCTCTTGATGTGCGTGGAAGCTGTGGCTCTCCTCCATCAATGCCAACGACAACGGGCTCCTGACGGGTCGATCATTGCGACAGTCGACGACTACGGCATCGCCCGCGACCTTCTGGCCCCCATTTTCCAGGCGATTGTGTCCGAGGGCCTCACGGAAGCCGTCCGGGAGACCGTGGCAGCAGTCCCGCCCGAGGGAGAAACGACGCTGGCAGACTTGGCCAAGCGATTGTCGCTTGCGAGAAGCACCGTCAGTTATCGGGTGAGGCGTGCGATTCTCGGAGGATGGCTCGTCAATGACGAGACGCGAAAGGGTTACCCAGCGCGATTGAGGCGGGGGGCGGAGATGCTGGAAGACGTCTGTGCTTTGCCGGCCCCTCAGAGGGTTCGAGAAGTGTTCGAGGCCCTTTCGAAGAGTCGCACGCAGACTCGAACAGAGACAATCCAGCTCCCATCTGCCAAGTCGCCAGCACCGTTCGACTGTTCGAATCGGTTGACCGGGAATGGAGTCCCCCCTCCCCCCTCCGTGGACCGATGTCAGGATTCCGCTCGGAACCGGGGCCGTCCAGGTCGTGAATCGCAGGAGATGAAGCTCTGTCCGGAGGCGCGATGAAGAAGCGGTGGTTTGAGCGAGAGACGCCCTTAACCGAGCGGGCGGGTCCGGTTCTCGTTCGCTGGTTCCAGCGCGCTGAGAGGCTCCAGTTCGTGAGCATCAGGCGGGACCCCGGCACGGGAACGGAACGCCCCGGATTGTGCTTCACCGTCGGGATCAGGGACCTTGCAGGCAGCCCCCGGGCGATCTGTCTGGTCGAGAAAGCGCTCGCACAGGCTCGAGGCAGTAGTAATGGCGATGGCGGATGCAACATGAGTGAATAGCGACAGATGCAGAGATCGTCCCCGGAAGAGGTCCTCAGGCTCTCTGAATGGGTCTGGGGGGGACAATCCGGGGGATCTACCACACGACGGGAAGGGCGAGGACCTCCTCGAAGAACTGGAGAACTTCGCCGAGGCGCTGGCCATCCTTCACGAGTGGGACGAGAGCGAGCAGAGGGAGACGAGGGATGATGAAGAAAACGCTGACGCAACCGGTGCTTGATCGATTGGAGAAGGAACTATAGATTGGAGCTGAGGAGGAATTATGAGAAGACAGGTTGTAGCCTATATCCGAGTTTCGACCGAGGAGCAAGCCAGGCACGGCTACTCAATTCAGTCTCAGCGGCAAGTGCTAGCTGACTACGCCGCAGGGCATGATCTTGACATAGTTCAGGAGTTCGTGGAGTCCCAATCGGCCTACAAGCCCGGGCGCCCGGAATTCCGGCGGATGATCGATTTCCTGAGACAGCACAAGGACGTTGCGGCGGTTCTCGTATACAAGATCGACCGACTCGCACGAAACATCCGCGACTACGCCGAACTCGATGAGATGTCATGGGTGATCATCATCTCGGCAACGGAAGGCCTGCCCGAGAACGCGACCGGGAAACTCCTGGGTGTGATTCAGGCTGGCATGTCGCGCTATTTCAGCCATCAGCTGAGCGAGCGGGTTAGCCTGGGCATGGAGACGAAGGCGAAGAGCGGCCTGTGGCCGTCGAGCGCGCCGACGGGGTACGTCAACGTTCCCTCGGGAGGGATTGCACCCGATCCCGAGCGCGCCCCGATCGTGCGACGGATGTTCGAGACCTACGCGCGGACGAAGATCTCGCTTGTGGATCTCTCGAAGTGGGCGGCGAGTCAGGGCTTGCGGACGCGGCAAGGCGGGGTCTTGCGCAGGGCTGCTTTGCACACCTTGCTGCAGAACCCGATCTACTGCGGCACGATCCGCTGGGTGGGGAAACTGTACGAGGGGAAGCACGAGCCGCTCATCTCCCGCGCTCTCTTCGAGCGGGTGCAGGAGCGCATGCGGAACGGAGGCCATCCGCGCCCCACAACAAAGCTCTTCTTCCCCTACCGCGGGCTCCTCACGTGCGGATACTGCGGCTGTCAGATGACGGCAGCCACCGCAAAGAAGAAGTACGTGTACTACCGCTGCACCCTGAGCAAGGGGCCGTGCCCGCAACCCTATGTTCGGGAAGACCGGCTGGGCGAACGGCTTGTCTCCGTTGTCGAGGGCATCCATCTCACGGCCGAACAGGTTGAGGAATTGCTCGAACTGATGCGCGGCAGACGGCGAGAGCAGGAGGGCAATCGCGTTCGGCGTTCAGACGAGCTGACGCACCGTAGAGAGAGAATCGCGAGCCGCTGCGAGGCCGCCTATGAGGACAAGCTGGACGGACGGATCACCGAAGAACGCTGGATGGAGCTGGAGCGGAAATGGTCGCAGGAGGAGTTCGCACTGAAGTGCGAGGCCGAGCTGATCGACGAGACCCACGAACCCTCAGTCGATGACGTGGCGGCAACCTTGGAACTCCTGAATAGGGCACGCAGTCTGTACTTGCGGCAAAACGACGAACAGAGGGCGAGGTTCCTGAATACGCTAGCTTGGAACTGCACCATAAAGGGCGAGAAGATAGTTCCCAACTACAGAAGCCCATTCAGCTTAGTCGCTGAAGGGGCTCGTTCTGCCAACTGGTACGCCCG
>CAZORQ010000080.1:4066-5639 GCA_964582285.1 uncultured Thermotogae bacterium | reverse complement strand
AGCAGACCGCTCAGGCAGTCTTGTTGAACGTAGTCGAGGAACCCGGCGTGGTGCTCGTCGCCTGCGGTGTGCTCAATGAACCGGATGACCTGCCAAGGGAAGTGAAGCTTAGCGTGTGCCGGTTGCTTGAAATCGGCGACGACCAAGTGTCCGTCCGGTCGCAGGACGCGCAACGCCTCGCCAATCATCACCGCACGCTCATGCTCTGGATGCTCGTGTAGTGCGAGGAGGAATAAACAGGCGTCGAACGAGCGATCTGGAAAGGGAAGCTCGCATGCGGAGCCAAGCAGATAGTCTGTGTTGTTGCCCCCCCGGCGGCGAGCGGCATCGATCATCGCTTCCGCCAGATCCAGACCGGTCGCTTGCATCCCGGCTCGGCCGAGCATCCGACACTGCGTCCCGGTGCCCGACGCGATATCGAGCACATCGCGAACACCCAGATCGCGGCAGATCTCGACAATCTTCGGGCGCAACGGATGAATCATCGGATCGATGACCACGCGGTAGTTCAACACCGCGCCCGTGCCGTAGCGCGTCTTCCAGATCATGAAGGAAGAATAGGTGGGGGGCCGTGCCAATGCAACGGCGAGTGGCTAATCGTCGAGGGTCGGCCTCTTGCGGAGATGCTTCTTCAACGCCCGGCGCTTTTTCGCCTGCCGGATTCGATGACGCACACTGCGTGGCTCAACGGTTGGGATGCGTTTCGGCTTCGGTCGCGCACGCTCCTCGAGCCGGCGTCGAAGCTCTTCGAGCGCGATCTGCTTGTTGCGCAGCTGGCTTCGCTCACGCTGACAGGTGACGACGATTCCGGTCGGGAGATGTCGGATCCGCACCGCCGTCTCGCGCCGGTTCACGTTCTGCCCGCCCGGCCCGCTCGACCGAAACGTCTCGACGGTGCACTCGGCAAGCAGCTCGTCGTTCGTCTCGGGGATTCTCATCATCCAGCCTCCGTAGACAGGATAGCGTGAACACGTTCCTGCGACATGCGTGGTGGTTGTCAGTTTCTCAGGGGGCGAAGCGCAACGTGCATTTACATACGACCTGCCCCTCTCCCCACCGCGGGAGAGGTAGGGTGAGGGGGATGGACGTCACCGGACATCACAGATCCAGAGCATGAGTAGGCGGACCTGATGGGAAAGCTGTGCGGATCGATGGCTCCTCTCCCCACCGTGGGAGAGGACGGGTGAGGGGGCGGTCCGATTCTTCCGAGATGTCCGGCGCATTCGTTGGCAAGCGCAAACGGAAGGTGATTACGCGCTCAACGCTACGTCCGAAACGTAATCACCCCTGTCGATCCTCTTCAGCGCTATCCAAGAGACCAGGATATCGCCGTTCCAGCATCTCCTCGATTGTTGGGCACGCCTCACGGTTCAGCACACGCCAGAACGCTTCGAGAATGTAGCCGGATATGTCATCGTCGTGAACGCAGTAGGAGAGCTTCCGGATTCGGGCTATCAGCGGGGCCGGATCCTCGTACATCCAGTGGTTCCGGATCCACAGCCCGAGCTGGAAGTGCGCCGTCCATAACGCCTCGGACAACGGTTCAGCAGCCCAGACGGCAAGCTCGTCCTGC
>CAZORQ010000080.1:0-4056 GCA_964582285.1 uncultured Thermotogae bacterium | reverse complement strand
GGATACCTCGATCGCAGGACCTCGACGGCTTCCGCGAGGGTCGTGGGACTTCGCGAGGCAACCTCCCATTCGGACATGTCGCCTCCCCGCTCGGATTGGGTTTCCCGCTTGAGTTCATCAGTTGACATGTTCTTGATGGCCCGTTTCTTGACACCGGCCGCGATGTGTCGATATGATGGCTCCAATCCAGTTATCTGGAGGCGGATCGCCCGCGAAGGGCGAGCGTGAGGAGGCCCGCAAGGGCCTTTTCATTTGGACTTCGGGAAGAAGACCTTGCCATACCCCCAGATATCCCCCTTGTAGAGGTGTCTGTTGAACTTGCCGTCGAGCACATGCACGAGTCTTTGTGCGAACGGTGCGAGTTCTCTCTCGGAATGCCCCATCTCGATGAGGACATGTCTCTTGACTGGGTGCCCCAGCAAGTCGGCAAGCTGGAGGCCTGAGATGTTGGCCGACTTCTGCTTGATCTTCAGCTTCCGTGTTGTAAGCGCTTGCTGTATGGATTCGGCTGACGTGTATCTCCATACACCACGTTCGTAGCACCACTCGTAGGATGCCATCAGAAGGCGATTCTCCTTGCCCCCACGGCTCTCCGCCATCACGTCGCCTTGTCGGTTGATGTGGTTCAGATACCCGCAGTAGCGCTGGAGCATGAATCCGATGCCCAGATGATAGGGATGCGAGGGCGTCGGATACTCTTGTTGGAGAGTCGCCTTATCGATCACCACGGCCACAACCTTAAAGTCTGCCGCCTCAATGAGCGACAGAAGGTCTCCGTCAAACGCTTCGGCCCTTTTCCGATCGCGTAGTCGCCAGAACGGCCCGCGACGGTTCACGATGTCCTCGCGGTGGAGGATGAGCGGATCGTCTGGATTGTGCGGGATGTGCCTTTGCTTGAGGTCTTCGAGCGACTGATGGAATTGGCGATAGTCGTCCGCACGAAACCAGCAGCCAAGGAGACAGAGAAAGCGATGTGCTTCCTCGCTGAGTTGCCCAAAGACGTGATCGCCGGACTCGTCGATATACAGGCGATAGCGATCCCCGGGAGCGTTCTCCTGTGCTGTTCCTTGCTTGCCCAAGGCGATCACAGGTCCTTTCTCGGACCAGAGAGACGTGCCCTTTCCAGATTGAGAGCAAGCAGTCGTTCCAGGATCTCGTCGTCGGGGAGGTTGTGGGGCCAGCCGTAGGCGTCGAGGACGGCGTGGTCGAGCTGTTGATGCGCGAGGTCGAGCCAGGTGGGGCGCTCGTTGTACAAGTTCGTGAGGGTGCGCTTCTTGAGCTGCTTCGCGGAGTCCTCGTCTCGTGGAACGACGCGCGGATATCGTACGACACCAACCTGGACGGTCCCGCGCTCTTGAATGCTTGAGCGATCGATGAACCGGTCCCACGTTCCGCCCACTGTGCCCAGGAACTGCAGCTCGTCCGTCTTGGTCCACTCCGGCGGGTTCAGCCATGCTTCGCGAAGGGAGTCCAGCTCCTGAGCAGCTTCAGCGATCGAGCTGACTCGTGGATCCTCGACCGGCTCCTTCCCCGGCGGCCATGGGAGCGGGAACGTCTCGAAGCAGGTCGTCGGCGTGTAGCGGGGGCGATCCTCAAGCTGTGTCCCTTGTCGAAGCGCCCACAGCTCGTGGACCTTGGAGTGGAGGACGCCGAAGAAGTAGTCGTCCTCGCGGGCGAAGACAATCACCGTCTGTTCCGGTGAGACAACTTGCTCAAACCATCGATACAAGATGTACTTTGCGGTCTGAGCCATGGCCAGGAAACGGTACTGCCCCAGCAACGCTGATCGCATCCTTTCTCCAGTTCTCCCGTGCTGCCACCAGTTCCTTCGCCGTTGCTTGTCCCGATTGGCCAGACGAATTGGTTTCACATTCTCCTCAACGTACGCGAATGGCATCTCGTACAGCGAAGCCTCCTCTTTCGGAGTGCTCGGAAAATCGACCACCCACCGTTGCCGTGGACGTTTTGCGATATCCGACCCATTCAAGGTTGGCTTAACCACATCCGAGTTCGGCCGTCCGTGTGGGCTTGGAGAGGTCAGCATCTTAAGCGCGAGAGCATGTGGGATATCGAAATCTCCGACCCTAACCGGCCCCTGGAAGGCATGCCCGTGATTTGCAGCAAGCCTAAGTGACTTCGTTAGGTCGAGTACTGATGTCAAGTCGGAGTTGATCTCTGGGACAGTCTCGCCGTCCAACACAGCTGTGACTGACGTCTGCCCCATGAAACCAACCATCGACACATGGACGGCTGCGCCTTCGAGGATCCATTCCCTGTCGGACTGCGCCCAGAAGATGTCACCAGTCTCATTGATCCTCTCGAGTGTCCTACGATTCGACCCACCCCGGATTCCTTGTGTCGCAAGAAGCCCTGCCCGTTCAAGCTTCCCGAAGTCGACCAACGTCCGTGCCTTCTCGAACCAATAGCAGCAGAGATCTACGCCTCCTGGAAGCCGGTCGCCGCAAAGCTCACGAATGCTTTCGACATAGGCATCGCCAAGTTCTGCACGCATCTTCTTATCCCCAAGAAACGGCGGATTGCCGATTGCGACGTCGGCCTCGGGCCACTCGGGCTCGATCGGGTTTCCGTCTGCATCGAACGCGAGAATCGCGTCCATCTGGTGGATGTTGTCGAGCGCTTTCAGGATCGGCTCGGACGGGGCGCCGAATCCGTTTTCGCGCAGCCACTGGATGTAGCCGATCCAGATGGTGGCCTGGGCGAGTTCGTGGGCGTACTCGTTGAGTTCGATGCCAAAGAGCTGCTCCGGCCCGACGGTGGGGAAGAACATCGGCAAGCCGAGGTCGGTGGCGTAGAGGATCACTTCTTTCTCCAGATTGAGCAGCTGTCGCAACGCAACGTAGAGGAAGTTGCCGGAGCCGCAAGCGGGATCGAGCACCTTCGTGTTCGCAATCTCGTCGGCAAACGCGTGGAGCAGTTTCAGGAGTTGGTTCTTCGCTCGCGTTCGCGCACCGCCGGCTGAAGCAGCGGCCTGCCACTTGGCGTGCAGGTCGGACGCCTGATCCTTGACCTCGTCCCAGCGCCTGCGCAGCGGTCGCATCAGCACTGGCTCGACGATTAGCAGGATGTCCTCGCGGCTGGTGTAGTGGGCACCGAGTTGGGCGCGCTTTCCGGGATCGAGCCCGCGCTCGAACAGCGTCCCGAGGATCGACGGCTCGATCGACGACCAGTCGAGTCGGGCGACACGGGCGAGGGTCTCGAGATCGTCTCGGTCGAGGGGCAATGCCTCCGGCGAGTCAAACAACCCACCGTTGAATTGCGGGATCCGATCGAGGAAGAAGAAGCCGCCCTCGGCCATCTGCCCGAACAGCTCGCCGAGCAGTTCGTGAAACCGATCCGGATCGTCCTTGGTGCCGTCGATCAGCTTGGTGAACAGCGCTTCGGGCAGCAGGCCGACGTCCTCGGCGAACAGGCAGAACAGGATCCGGATCAGGAAATGGGCTGCCACTTCCGGATCGTGGCCGGCCTTCCGCAACGATTCGGCGAGTTTCCCGAACTCGGCTGCCGCCTTTTGTGTGACGCCTTCAGTTGTCTGATCGGCGCGAAGCCGCTCGGGGTGCTCGAATGCACTGCGCAGGATTGCCAGGCCATCGCGGGTGAGGAGGTCGTCGTAGCCAAGGGTGAAGGTCTGCTGCACCGTATTGGTGAAGTTCGTCCGGATGATGATCGTCTCCATATCGGAGACGATCAGTAGCGGAGGGTTGAGCAACGCATCGCGATACAGCTGGAGTTGGCCGTATGCCGCGTTGAGGTCCTTGTGCTTGCCTTTGTACTCCCAGGCGAAGAACCCGTTCTTCCACACATCGGCCCAGCCATCGCCGCCACCGAGCTTGCTCGCGCCCCTCTCGAACGTGAACGTTGTGCCTTCCGGATCAGCCGTAGCCGGTGTGGGGTGTCCGAGCATCCGGCACAGATCGAGGAAGTGCTCTTGCGAGGCGGACCGTTCCTTCAGTTCCGAGCGCCGCCACTTGTCGACGAACTGTTGCGGGGTGATTTGCGAGCGGCTTCTGGGCAAGCTCTCCGCCTCCTTCAACTGAA
>CAZORQ010000079.1:0-5710 GCA_964582285.1 uncultured Thermotogae bacterium | reverse complement strand
GCTCCGGCCATCGCAATGTCCATCACGTTCGTCGCCAGCGATCCTACGATCGCCTGCTCCGTCCATGTGAACGACGCGCCAAGTCCGCCTGTTCCGTCCACGACCTGACCGTCGATGGAAGCTCGCTCCCATCCTAGCCCGATCCCGAGGTTCGCGAAGCTCGTCACCGCTCCTACGTACTGGTGCGTAATCCCCAGTCCGTAAAGATCGGTCGACATCCCGGCAAGTCGCGTGTCGCCCAATTGCGCCAAGCCAGCCGGATTCCAACATACGGCCGTCGCGTCATTCGCTACGGCTACAAACGCTCCTCCCATTGCCAGCGCCCGCGCTCCAATACCATTCTTGAACGCGGAGAACGCCCCAATCCCATCCGCGAATGCAACAGCAGACAGGACCAGAAGGAGCGCCATGCTCGCTACGACTACTCGTTTCATTGCGTTCATCCCTCCTTTAGGTGGGGAGGAAGAGCCTGAGGGCCCTTCCTCCCCCTCAATCGCTTAGCGGTTGATGAACACCTTGCCAGAATCGGTGAAGGTATTCGTCCCGTCCGTTGCGTAGATCGTGTAGATGTACGCTCCGTTCGCTAACGACGCACCCGTCATGTCCGTTCCATCCCAGACAATCTCGGTAACATCTGTCAGCTCACCGGACCATACCGGCACACGGTTGAGATCGTACACGTGGACGGACATCACGCTTGCGGTGCCCGTACCGGTGTAGCCAAACGCACATTCGCCATCGAACGGGCTCGGGCCAGCGTAGAACTCGATGACCTCAAGCACGCTTGCGATGACGGTGATCGTGTCGCTCGATGTATCCGTAGGATCGGTCGGATCGGTGTAGTTCGCGGTTATGCTGCTGCCCGCGGCAACGCCGAGGTCCAATCCAGCGGTCATGAACGTGTCGCTGGAAACCAGCGTCAGGTCGTAGGTCGTCCCATCGATCTCGACTGCGTTCGCCAGCAACGCTGCGCCGGTGTGCGAAGGATCGATGACCTTCACGTACACCTGATCCGCGTCCGTGTAGTTCGCCACGTCGTTCCCATCTGCGTCGACAAACATCGTCGTCGACTGCTGGGTTGGAGGCGTACCACCACCACCGACACCGACCTTGATCGAGATCCAGGCAGAGTCGGAGTGGTTGGACGGATCCTGGTATACCGCAACGATCGTATCGCCAGGCAGCACGCCAAGGCTCGGCGCACATTCGTAGACCTGAACCAGGTCGATGCAGATGACCGAGACGAAGTCGCCGGTCGCCACACCTGTTTCCAGCAAGTCTACCGGTGCCCACTGGCCGTTCCGCGGGTTCAACACGTACAGCTTCGCTCGCGTTGACTGGAGACGTTCACCAGAGGCTGCCCGCAGGTAGAACGCAGGACCCGCAACTTCCGCTACCGGTGCTGCGACACCATTGCCGGAGAAGATGTTCGTGTCTCCAAGCAGCTGGTTCACCTGATGGTGCACGTTCTGATTCACACCACAAACCGCGTGGTTGGCTGCGTAGTCAGCCGGGCCGAACGGGCCGTTCTGGAAACCATCCCAGAAGGCATCGATCCGCTCGCGGCGATACTGGTCCTCGTCCTGGTCGGGATCGACCACTTCGACGAAGACACAATCGGAGTTCACGTAACCGCTGACACGGCTGCCCTGTCGGTCGAGGAAGTACATCTGCGTCTGACCGTCTGCGAACACCTGCGTATCGGCGATCGACATCAGGTCAAAGCTGACATCGTTCGCAACACGAATTCGCTCGATTATCGGCGGGAACGCTGTTGCAGGATTGACGTCGCCGAGGAAGGCGAGGCCGTCGTTCGCACCCGCAACTGATTCAACGCTGAAGTAGTAAACATCGTTGTATCGCGCGTAGACGTCGTCCTCGTTGTACACCTCGAGCTTCCAGTTATCAACCTGGAGCTGGTATCCACCGGTGTTTCCTGTCGTCTCCGGCGGGCCTCCAGGGTTGATTCCAACGCCCATGGCGTTCCATACGGCGTCGAGCACCGTGCCGGCGTTGCTGAAGAAGACCGGCGAGTTGGAACTCGTCTCCTCGAGAATCAGCCATTCGACATCATCGTTCTCGTGGACGTCGCAGATGTGGACCACGACCTCTTCCGGACAGCATGGATCGACGTTCGCGTTCGCGTCGATGACCTGGACATAGACCGGGTCGCGGCCAATCCAGAAGATATCCTTATCGGCACGCGTCGCGTCGGTGAACGAAGTTATGCTATGCTGCCGCTCCTCGATGTACGCCGTCGCAACTTTGAAGTCGTCCTCGTCGTTCGGATCGAGGTAGTACGCCACCAGCACGTCGCGGACGTTCAGCGTATTGAATCCAAGATCCAAGAGAATCTGATTGATCGAGAACTCGAACACGCCCGTGTCCACGCCGGTTTCCTGTGCGTAGAAGCTCACCCGCGTTTCACCGTTGAACGTGGCGGTATCAAACAGCCCACCTCGTCCATCGGATACACCGGCGGCTCGGGTATTCGCGTTCGGGTACTGGATGTAGTACGACCCGTCATCATCCGGCTGAGCGACGTTCGGTGCCGGGGTCGCAAGGGCTAGATTGACATCGGCTGCGACAGTGTCTGCCTGCAATCCGCTGTTGTAGATGTTCGCCCAGTTGATCGCAACGCCAAGTGCTGGGACCGCAACTGCTACCGCCGGACTGGCTGGTGCCGGAGCGATTCCACCGTTTCGTTTGAGCGAGCAGAATGTCGTTGATCCGTTCGTCTGAATCGGGTTCCACGAACCGGGATTCACAATGACGAACACCGGCACCCACTCGATCGCGTTGCAGTTCAGGTTCTCATCGGGATCCACGACCGTGATAGTCGCCGATCCGTTCGCGTCCTTGTAGACTTCCTGATCCCACGAGATCGTCGCTTCGGTATCGATGATCTTGGCCATGCCGACAGCCACGTCGGACGGGGCGTTCGGATCTCGATACATCACGACAAGCGTATCCATGTTCTCGAACCGGCCTTCCACCGAAGCTGCAAACGGGCGGAAGCCAGCGGGCATCGCGATATCTTGGTCGGTCAGAACTCCCGCCAGATAGTCCCAATCGCCTTCCCAATCATGGACCGCCCAGCCCGCGGGTCGAGCAACTGCGGCACCCAGATTGTCGAGACCGTCGAAATCGAAGCCGACCCAGTGAGTGTTTGCCTGTTCGGGCGTCCAGTTGATGCGACGACCGATCTGGAACGACACATTGCTGACGAAGACGCCGGTGTCGGCACCGGTCTCCTCGAAGTAGTGTCCAATAACACCCGCAACCTTGCCCGTGAAACCGTTCCGACCGACGTAGCCGACTACGGGTGCCCCAACCGGGCCCCAGCTAATCCAGTCAAAATACGCGCCGGTCTTCGGATCGAACAGCTTCACATCGGTCCAGAACTTGTCGCGTATGTCACAGTCTCGGTTTTCATCGTTGTCAATGACCACGATGAAGACGGAGTCACCTTCCTGAACATTGGTCACCTTGTTCTGCCCATTCTTGTCAGACGACAGATATACCTGCCCATCCGACGCCAGAGCAGACAAGGCGAAAAGCGCCGTAACGAGCAACATCACGACACTCAGTACACCTAGTTGCTTTTTCAACGTCCTACCTCCTTTTAGGCCAACGAGATTCCGTTTGTAAGGTCTTGCGTTGTTGATGCGGAGGCCACGCCTCCGTTGACCGCCAATCGTAGTAGGGATATGCATGATTCTAGGAATCCTACCACCTCCCGTCTCAAACATCCGTGTGGATTGAGCTTCTTGTCAACATCATCTGAAGTCCCCTCCAGTTCCACCGGCCCACACGGCACAATGGCTTCATCCAACAGACACTGCTTATTGCGCAATGCCCCCCTGTTTGTTCACCAACTAAGAGTGGCAGCAAACCCGCCCCCTCCTTGAAACTGCGAGGATTCTATCACAGCTTCGCGACCGCTGTCAAGCCAGGATGGAACAGATACGAGATCCGATTGCACCATCTGAAGAGGCTCGTGCATTTTTGCGTCGTCGATCGGACAAACCTGCCCATTCCTTGGCTGTTTCACGACAGATCATCCCCTTTGGATGCTCCGTTCCCGCGATCGAGTCATGCTCATCCCCATGTGAACCGAGGGTACGCCTGCGATGTGCCGTCACCTCGCCAGATCGTCCAACCTGAAGGAGACACCTGTCCGTGATCCACCACACAGCAGCGCGGTGATGCCTCATGGCTCCCGCTTGACAGGCCACCGAGCGACCCGCTATGGTGCAAACGTGCGTCTTGAGGATCATGGAGGTGAGTCGCGTGGATGTTCGGAATGGTGTACGGCGGATTGCAGTTGCACTCTTTGTGGGAGCGATCCTCGGAAGCGTAGCTCTCGGTGCGGGCGCCGTACCCGCCGTCATTCTGACAAACGTCGGCCAGATCGCCGAGGGCTCGCTGTCTGGCATCGCCCCGACGATCCGCCTGCTCTCAACGGATGGTATCACCTCGATCGGCCCTGGTCCTCAGTTCGACGTTTCGCTCGCGTCGATCCGGCAGATTACGCTCGACTTCCCGCGAATCGTCGTTGAAACTGAGAACCGCACCCTGATCGGCCCCTACTCGGCATTCAGTGGGATCGCGCAAGCTGTACGAATCGATCGAGCCGGCGAATCAAGCGTTGAGATTCCCATCTCCTCCCTGCGAGCGATTGCCTTGAACGGGCACTCGCTTCGCCCGGTACCACGTGTCTGGCTCGGCGATGGCTACCTCTCGACACCGGAGATCTCCAACGCCTCCCCGCTTGTTGAGGCGGACTGTGAAGACTGCAAGATCAGCCCGCCCTACATGGATCGGACACCGAGGACCGATGCCGACCTCACACCGATCTGGAACGGACTCTCCCCGGAGTACGCTCCGCCGGAGTCCTCGGAGCTTCCATGGTGGGTCGGGCTTCTGGGGGTTGCCGCGTTGATCGTTATCACGTACATCCTCATGTCCGGAGCCGGCTCGTCCTCGTAGCCCAGCCAAGTTTCGAGCGGCTCGGCACCATCATCCCTTGAATCGCTTCCCCACGCGTCCTTGCACGCCCCTGATGTTCGTTCTACCATTTCGCTCGGAGGGATGACCGAACGGCAAGGAACCGCTCTCGAAAAGCGGCAAGGCGGCAACGCCCTCGGGGTTCGAATCCCCGTCCCTCCGCAGAGCGATGGACAAGCCTGAAGCTTGTCCATCGCTTACGAGTTTGCACAATGCGCGAACTCGTGTTTGGCGACGTATCAAGTGTTGGCATAGCAAATGGCAGGCCTTGGAAGCACGGGCAAGTGAGCGCCCGCCTTGCGAGCGCTTACGAGTTTGCACAGTGCGCAACCTCGTGTAGGTGGAGTAAATCTGTCGGTGAACATGCGGCCTCCACCACGCGAAGAGCTCGGGACCTCGCGTGATCCGATGACTCTACCCGAGGGGCGCGCCGATGACGGATCACCAAACACGAGTTCCCGCAGTACAATCGACTGGAAACTCGCCCCCGCTTGACGCACCATTGGGACGCGACAAGCATGCAAGCGCCCGTAGCTCAGCGGATTAGAGCGTCGCACTGCGGCTGCGAAGGTCAGAGGTTCGAGTCCTCTCGGGCGTACAGAAGGGGCAGGTCCATAGGGACCTGCCCCTTCTGTATGCTTGGGCGCGGTGTTCGCTGCGAGTTTGCCGCCGTCCGAAAAGGCAAACTCGCCCCTGCTTG
>CAZORQ010000078.1:0-5874 GCA_964582285.1 uncultured Thermotogae bacterium | reverse complement strand
AGTCTACATCAACGGGGGTGTTCCCGTCTCCGTACAAAATCCAATGGTAGACCCTCATAGGCGCCGTCAGTGTCAACGAGCTGGGCTACCCTTTGCCCCCAGAAGTCAAGAACCACAACGCGGAACTTCTGGCTTCCCGCGTACTCCATGAAGCAGATGTTCCCCGCTCCTTCGGGAATGGGCAGCAGGGACTCAGGGGAGTCATACCCCGCATAGTGTGTCACGCCTGTGGGAGATGGTGGAGGCGAAGGAGTCGGAAGATCCGGGGTCTCTGGCGGTGGAGTATAGACTGACTGGACGGTGAGAGCCTCGCGTACCGTGCCTTCCTTGCCCCGGTTGTCGGTCACAACCAACTCGGGCGTGAATGACCCACTGGCTGTGTAGGTGTGCGAGACAACCTCGCCGAAACCATTCGTGCCGTCCCCGAAACTCCACGCGTACTTCACGATGATGCCGTCAGGGTCATCGGATACGGACGCGTCGAAGTCACCTCGCAGGGAGCGGACCGCTGAGACAGGACGAACGTAAACTCGGCAGTCGGAGGTGAGTTGAATAGGAAACAGCCACCGGCCGCAACCGCCAGAGCAAGAGCGAAGAGAACCAATCCCACAATCCGGCGCATCTTTCCTCTAATCACAACGGTCCAAGTATAGGACCGACCCCCCTGTGCGCCAACTGCAAAGCGCGATCCCGGCTGTCCGTCGAGAAGTGATGCTAACGCCGTTCCCGCCTGCTCTCGGATTCACTGCAGAGGGGAGCCACATGGATGCTGCCGTCCCTCCCCGCGAGGCGATTCTCGGGGCCTCTCGTTCGGTCGTGGGCGGCCTGTGTGCCCAGGGAGCCGCTAGTAGTTGCTGATCTGCCTGTCGTCTTCGTACACGATAATCTCCTCCTGCCGTTCATCTCGTGCCCCTTCGAGCGTCTGTATGAGATACCGGGCGCAGTCAGGAAGGTGGTCGTCCTTCTTGATCGGGTTCTCCCTGCTTACTGTCCCCGTCATCGCCTCCGTCGGGAAGCTGTACCGCTCCATCTGATCCACGAAGCTCGGACATTGGCCGCGCATCACCTTCAAGCGCCCGTCGTTGATGAAGCCCGTCAGTGTCGCGATTCCCGGCAGCACTGGATTGGATGCTGGAACCATTGGCCGCAGGCCACAGGCCGCAAGCTCGGCCGCGTCTTGTGCTCGTGAGGGGTCGTAGATGAAGGCTTGCGGCACTCCCTCAAGAAGCGCCTTGATCGCTGCGGCATGCACGGCGGCGGGCTGGATCTGCTCGGTATAGTGTTCGGCGTAGAGGTAATAGGTACCGTCGTGCCACGCTGCAAACAACGCCCCGAAGAACACCCCAGGATCAACCGCAACGTACGTCGGCCAATCATCAGGCACCTTGAACGGCTCGACGAAGCACTCCTCTCCGAAGGTGGGATAGACAAGGCCGAAAGGCTTTCTGAACTTCCCAAGATACCGCATCTCAAACAACCACTCCGGCATCCTCTTGCGAGCCTTCTCGAACTCATCTCGTGGGTACTCGGGATTCTCCAGTGACGAGAATTGGATCACGTCGAAGTCAGGATCTCCCTCCACCCATTTGCGATACACGTCCCAGTAGTACCAGCCCATGTTCGTTGGATACCCGGTGAGCAGAGTTGGCGCCCTGTGGAGCGCTGTGCGGGCCTGGATCACCGGCCAGATCGTCGCCTTCATCTGTGATGGCTCATCCACAGAACAGGCCCGTGCATGGTGTCCCTCGATGCGCAGCGGCTCGTCCGCCGAGCGGAAGAAGATCTGTCCACCCGTCGGAAGCCGATAGATCGCGGCCTGCCTTGCGTACACGCCCTCAAGCGATGTCCCCGTGAACTGCTTGAGGAAGACCGGCACGATCATGTCACGCACCATGTCCGCCGTCGGCCCGATCGCCAGATACTTCGCGTCCTTGCCCACACCCTTGCGGACGTCCTCTGCGATGCATCGAGCATGCCAGACAGGAACAAGATGCGTCTTGCCGCTACCCGTCCCGCCAAGCAGAACCACATACCGCGCTCTCGACTTCAGCGCCTGCTTCTGGAACGGGTACGGGACGAAGACCTTACCCGTCGTCGGAGAAGGTACCGTTCTCGTTCCCATCGTCTTCGTCCCCCATCATCACAACCAGCGGACCAGTGGCCCGTGCTGAGATGTCGTGTTCCCGCCGGTCACGCCACTCCGCCGGGCGTCGGTTCTTCAGCCAGAAGATGCACGCCGTGGTGTCAGGCAATGCGACCCTCTGTTTGCTACCCTCGACGTACTTGAATCCCTTCGCCCTGCGGAGGAGCGCCGCCTCGACCTCATCATCTGGAGTTGCCTTCCCTCCCTTTAGGGCCTCGGAAAACTCGGGATGGACCTTGCGCCACTCGTACAGCGTGTCGACGTGAATGCCGATCTCCTCAGCGATCTGCTCGTCGATGAGTCCGGCTTGCGCGAGCCAGAACGCGAGCTTCGGGTGGAGCTTGGGGTCATAGAGAGAGGGGCGGCCGACCTTAGCCATGGTGGACCTTCTTTCTCAGTGCTGACTTGCCTCGTGCCCGTCTCACCGTAAGCTGTCCGTACGATGAAAGAGAAGAAGATAGACAGGCTTCTCGTATACATCCGACGCGGCGATTGGCCACATGCCTTGAGTCTGGCTGCATCCTTCCCGCGTCTGGGCGAGGAGAGGACGGCCATCGTCCGCGCCCACGAGGTCCTTGCGCACCCCGGCTTCTACGCCCAGCTCGGACGAGACGAGGATCAGATCCTGCGTGAGGGAATCGCCGCTCTGCGATCTCGCTACACATCACGCATCACCGCCTAACTGCGCTTCGTCCTCTGCAAGAAACGCCAGCGGATCGCCTGCCTCGACCGGGCCGATCGCCTGCACCGCCTTCTTTGCATTGCCTTTCACGAACACGAGTACGTTCTGGTGGGTCTTGCCCAGCTTGCGACTCGCCTCGAATTGATGCCCCACGCGCAGTGGTAGGCTCCCGAGTTGCGTGACGAGGATCGCCTCGTTGTAGTAGGCAAGCCCCGCATCACGGAACGCCTGGACGGTATCTCCGACGAAGTCCCGGTAGTGGCCGTTCTTCTTGTCCCTCACCTCGCCCACGACAAAGCAGGCGAAGCGATCGGGTTTCAGCATCTTGCACGTCTCGGCGATGATTGCTGCGTAGTCACGCCGGAAGTCTTCATACTCCAGCGTCGACAGATCCGCCGGGTCGTCGCTGTACACCTCCAGGTCGGCATACGGTGGACAGGAGAAGATGAAGTCCGCCTCAACACGTTCCGTCAGAGAAGCGATGTTTCGGCTGTCTCCGACATGCCAGGTCGGAAGAGGATCGTCTAGTACCGACGTAGCCCGCACCCCGACAACCCACAAGCAATCACCTGCCTCAAGGAACGGCAGGCATTTCGCCTCATAGATCTCGTCCAACGCAACATCGCCCAGGGTTGTGTCCGGCGCTGCGGCGTGGTAGTCAAGCGGCGACTTCACCAGCGTCACCATCTCCCGCCAATCAGGCGGCGCGTACTTGTCGAGGCGCTTGGTCGGGTCGGCCCCAACGCACACCCCGAGTACCGGCACATCCATCCCGTGATCGCGCAGCCCCCAGAGCACCCCCGCAAGAGACATCCCCGATCCCACCGGCACGACAAGCCGCTTCGCCTCTCTGGGCAGGTTGGCGGCCTGCTGCCGTGTCTGCGTGACGGCCTCCTCGCACTCCATGCCGAACGGTATCTCGGTCCAGCCCAACCGCTGCGCGTCCTCCCTGGCCCTGGCAATGATGACGTTGTTGTACCCCGCTTTGTGCTGCACGACCTCGGCGCCCCATTCCTGCGCCTGCTGCACCTCAGGTGATAGCTCGCCCGTGGGCGTGTGGACGCGACACGGAACGCCAAGCGCGCGAGCGATGTGGGCCACGATGTTCACTTGCGGGCTTTGCCGCGAGCCGGCTGTCACGAGACCTCCTGCGCCCTGCCCCAGCACCCAACAAGTGCGCGCCTTGCCACCGCGCACGCCGGCCACGCTGAACAGGTCGTCACGCTTGAGCCACACGTCGTCCACTTGCTCAATGGGCGTCAGCTCACGCGGATCAGCGATGACCGCCCGCTGAGTGCAGATCGCCTCGGCCTGCTTGCGATTCGCCTCGATCTGCTTCTCGCTCAAGTCAATCCCAACGTACCTTCGACCGAGGACCGCCGCGACGACGCCGCGCACGGAGCCACCGGCGAATGGGTCCAGTACGGTCCCCCCCGGAGGGCAGAACCAGCGATAGGCAAGCTCGCAGAGAATTGGGTCAAAGATGGAGGTGCCCGACTGCACCGCTGCATCGGGATGAGCCGTGTAGAACTCCTCCCAGGAGACCTTCCGGCCTACGTCGGCCTCGTGGCGGTTCTTGGCTTTGTAGACCGAGATGGGCTGAGCGCTGCTGGAAAACGCCAAGCCGCGTTTCGTGCCGTCTCCTTCATTGCCGCGTCCCAGCTCGCTCTGAAGCCCAAGGGCGAGCCATGCCCGCTTCCGAGCCTGCCACCAGCCCTCGCGGGCATTCAGGACCGAGAACGGCGGAATCAGGAACCGCTCCGCCAGAGAAACGCTCTCGGGCAGATCGCCGGTGTGCTCCGGCGTGAGCGATGAGAACCCCATCGTCTCGAACTCGATCTCCTCGACTTCGGAGAGAAGCTCTGAGAGAACGACTTCATCCCATTCAGCGAGCGTCGCGATCTGGTTGTCGGCCAGGGCGAGCGCCTTGCGGCGGGGATCGTCCGTCGCCAGATCAACGCGCCGCACAACGACCAACTCGTCGCCCTTCGTCGCGATCTCGCGGACGGCGATGCCGAGTTCACGTGCCTTCTCGTAGACAGCATTCCCGCCAATGACCACACCGTCACGATCGACGACGATCGAGCGCCCGGCTCCGAGATCGCGCAGTGACGCCGCGACGGCACTCATATTTCGCTCCGTGTGCTGGCGGGCATTCCGAGGGTCGAGGGTGTAGTCCTTGGCGGCCGTTGTCGAATGGCCAGCCACCGTCTTACTCGGGGTCACCGGACGAGCCTTCTTCCTACCCGGAGCGATCATCTTGTGCCTCCCCGCTTCGCCCAGTACGCGAGGAGCAGCGCGTCGGAGCGGTGGTGGTCCTTCTTGCGACTGAGATCGATGTCGGGGAACAAGCGACGAGCGACCGTCAGGCTCCGGCTCTTCGGGTCCGGACCGTCGGACGGACGCACAAGGCCGCGCTGCCACTGCTGCGGGGTGACGAGGGCGTGCGGGATGCCGAGAGCGGCGAGAATTCCCAGCCACTCCCCAAAGGAGCGCCCGAACGTGAACACCGAGCGAACGCCTTGCCCCGGCCGGCTTGCCGCCGCCTCGATTGCCACAAGCTGGATGTCATAGTCGATCAACCACCCCCGCAGCACGTCGCTCGCCAGCCTCGCGTCGCCGGGGTACTCGACGACCTTCGCCGAACTCTCCTGTGGAAGCAGCGCGACGGCTCCTCCCCTCCCCGGGTCCACGCCGATCCACGCGCGTTCGACTACCGGTGGGGAGTCCGGCTGTGGTCCGTCTTTGCGCCTCGTGCACGTTGCGCCTGGTTGGAGTAGACTGTGGTTAGGCATTGAGGGCCACCAAGAGGCTCTGAATGTCCCCCGCTGACGGCCAAGAAGCAGTTCCAAGCCTGTCAATTACGGGGTAGAGAAGGGGGTGGCACGCTGTGCCACCCCCTTCTCTACGTCCGGATGCCTCGGACCTGCCGAGTTTGCAGACATATTGGACGCAAACTCACAGCTGTTCGGCAACCTCTCTTGGAGCCGAACAGCAAGGTTCAGAATCCTGTCTCACCCCGTCTGTACTTCCGGACGCTTCGAACCTG
>CAZORQ010000077.1:0-6404 GCA_964582285.1 uncultured Thermotogae bacterium | reverse complement strand
CACTTGCCCCATTCGCTGAATCCGTTGCGTTCGGCTTCAGCGGCGGCTTGGGTCCAGTCGTAGGGGACCGAGACGAGTTCGACGTGGGGCTCGGCAGGGTTGTCCCAATGGACGATGGCGTACCGCGCGTGCGGGCTGTTGTTTTCGACGCGGTGAGGGATCGGCGTGTTGTCGGTGTAGGCGGGGAGGCCGACGGCGCCGGGGTTGACGATTGTGCGTCCATCCTCCAGCCGGGCGATGCGCGGCATGTGGTCGTGGCCGCAGAGGATGATCTGTGCATCGATTGAGCCCAGCCGTTCGACGATCTCGGCGTCCGTGACTGGGCGCATCGTGCCGTCTTCGGTCGGTCGATGGAGCAGGTACTGCGTGTCGTCGCTCGGCGTGCCGTGACAGGCAAGGATGTCATCGTCGAGCACGAGCGTCTTCGGCAGCTTCGCGAGCCAAGCGATCTGTTCGTCGGTCAACTGATCGGCGGTGAACTGCGCAGTTCGTGAGACTTGCTGCCAGGCGGCAGTCACGAGCATCCGATCCTCGTTGCCGGAGACGGTCGGCCAATCGGCTGCCCGCAGGCGATCCGCGACCGGGACCGGATCGAACGGTCCGTAAAGGCCATCGCCGAGGTTGACGATCTGTTCGATGCTGCGCACCCGGATGTCGCCGAGCACCGCGATCAGGGTGGTGGCTTGGAGCGACTTGCTCTCACTGTTGGCCGTGAACCCGGTGTCGGGAGGCGGCTCCTACGAGGTGCACGCGACGTAGCATGTCTCTTCTCCGCTGACCATCCAGCCCAACTGTCGTGGATCTGGTCTCTCGACCAGTCGTCCGTCCGCTCTATGAGAGACGCCAATGGCCTGTTGGTGATCCACATCACTCGGTCCGAGGCGGAAAGCCGGAGGTTATGCGGTATACAGGATAAGTAATGCTTATACCCGGAGTTATCATGACGTTGCATATGTCCGAAGAGGCGAGTACCCTCTTCTGACAGCGTGCAGCAATCTGAAAAGACACCAGAAGCCGAGGCACGTCGTGAGATCACAGGAAGGCGGCGCATGGACATGAGGCGAGTAGGGATCGGCGTGACGCCACATGGCGCGCGGCATAGCAAACTGCAGTGGGTGAGCAAGTATCCAGGCCAAGAACCTAGATGAGGGATGCGGGTCATGCTCTTGGGAGGCTGCCATGAATCGGTCACAAGGAAAACCGGAAACCAAACGGCAACGTGCAGATGCTTCAGGGCTTCGGAAGCGTGTGGCGGTGGCGGCGCTCCTAGCCATTTGCGCCAGTTCTCAGGCGAGTCTGTCTTGTATCAGTGGAGAAACTACGAGGCAGAGTCGAATCGGAGACATCGATAGGTGGACACAACCAGAGATGCAAGTTCTAGAGCTAGACATTGGGCAGCCTCTGTTTCTCAGGGCCGGTGACTTCACCGAGGACGGAAAGCTCGACCTGATAGTTGCTGCTGTCAACAGCACCTCGGCAGATGGCGGCTGTCTCAGGTTCTTCCTCCTTTCAGGTCAGGGAGGAGGCGTGTTCGGTGAACCTTCACAGGTGTCAGAGAGTCCATTGACGGATGGTGCGGACAAGTATGTAGCTGGCACAGGAGCAATCGCAGATCTCGACAGGGACGATCATCTTGATGTTGTAGCCGCTCTCGAGATCAGCCAAAGCTCCAGTGCTGAATGGCTTGATCCTGCTACGACGAAGACCCAGATCCTTGTCTTCTGGGGAAACGGAGATGGAACCTTCGAGAAGCAGGAACTGGTAGACCATCCAAGGCTTCCACCGCCCAATATCGTGGCTGTCGACTTCGACGGGAACGGCTGCTTGGACATCGCATACTCCGATTGGCAGCAGCTTGCCATCAGGATTGTCCACAACAGAGGGAAGCGGTTGCTGGAGGACGCCCATGAGGTCCAGATCAACGAGAAAGACGAGAACAGTATCGCGGTCCCTATGCTCCTGACAGGGGCAGACCTCAATGGCGACGGGAGAGATGACATCGTAGTAGGGGGAGCGCGTGTTCTTGACGAGAGCGAGCGCACCACATACAGACGCTTCATCGATGGGATTCTCTCATGCGGTGAAGAAGGTGCTCTCCGGGCGCTGGCATACACATTCGGCGCCATTGACGAGTATTTGTCCTCGCCGTCCTTTCTGGTTGAGGATCTCGATGCCGACGGTAACCTAGACATTGTCTTCATTCAACCCATGTCTCCTGCATTGAGACCTCCTCAGAATGGGGAGGGCCCTGTCATGCCTGCGCTTGGGACCCTATCCATGCTGAGAGGAACTGGTGACGGCAGCTTCGCCAGTCCAATCCACTTGGGCCTCTGCTGGTCTCGATCTGGGCTCCTGAGAGCGGGAGGAGATACTGCGAACGGTCTGACGGTTGTTCTGATTTCGAGTGAGGGGCTAGACATGGTGCAAGGAACGCCTCCGTATATGGACAAGACCGTCTCCCTTCCTCTGGATGACCCCGTCGATGCGATTGTGGCAGACGTAGACGGCGACGGCTGGATCGAAATCCTAGCAATCGAGCAGAACTGGCAGACTGGAACGGCAAGGATAGTTATCCTGAGGAGAAGCGCTGCATGAGACGACCCGTGAGGCTAGCGTTTCTCTGTGGGGTTCTCATCCTCCTTATAGGGTGGTGCACGGAGGCAAGCGGTTGCCCCCGTACTTGCCCCGCATGTCAGCGTGGGCTGTCCACGTTCGAGAACGACCCAGCTACCGGCAATGCGAAGATGGAGTGCGTGAGTGCACGATGTGACGTAATGCCATGGTGCTTCGAGGTCGCGGTCTTCGGGAAGACGCTTCTTACCTCTCTCGTGCCTTGGTTGCCTGGATCGCACAAGAGGACCGTTTCAGTGCACGTGACAGAACCGGACATGGAGTTTCTTACCGGACCCGAGAGCCGGGTGGTAGTGAGCGATGGTCGAGCAACCGTCTGCATATCGGAGACGTTCGAGTTCTCTGTGCCAATTGCTGATAAACAAGGGAACGACGGCAGCATCACGTTTTCTCTAGCATACACTGAGCCGCAGGTTTGCCCAGGTAGCTGCCCGTGTTCGGGAGGGGGCACTTGTCCTGCCATCACCGCCCATTCCCGCATGGAGCAAGAAGACCGCAGGCTCTCCATCCACGTTTCCGCATCTGATTCGGATGGTGACCTCGCATGTATCGGGTTCGACGATAGCGGGGTCTCTCACGGGCGGATAGCCCATTCCCAGAACTCTGAGAGGCGATCTCCCCGATTGATCGCGAGGTGTGAAGACAACCTAGTGTACGAGTCAGACTCCTGCGAGAACGGGCACGACATGATCGCGGCTTGGGCCAGGGACAGCAAGGGCAATGTTGGGTGGTCTAGCCCCATAGCATTAGTTCTGCGGAATCTCTGTGCAATCGATTCCGAGGTTGAAGTCCCAGCAGGCGGCATCGCAGAACTCCGAATGGGATGCACGCATCCCGATGCATTCCCCGACCTGACCTATCACATTGAGACGACCGAGATCCCAGGTGTGGGAGAGATCAACGGAACGCCGCCCCAATGCAACCTGTCTGTATCCGCCATGACGTGTGAGGAGAGCGTTGTGATCCCCTACACCATTCGCGCACCGGATGGGAGAGAAACGACTGGTCGGATCACGGTGAGGATCGCTGGTCACCAGGCGCGGATCTTCGATGCGATGGTAGCGCTCCACCGAGGAGAGGAAGCATCTGTGGACATAGCTATCGAGGTTTGCAGGCATGAGTTCTTGCGATTGGATGTGAACCCGCTTTCGGGAAGCGGTGTGTACGCTACCAAGGAGGGTGGTCTCACGTTCAGTGCAGCGGGCTATTGGCTACAACCAGTTCGGATCATCGTAGACCAGGATGCACGGCTCGGCCGGTACCCAATCCCGATGTACGTAGACTGGACTGGACCGACGGTGGTGAGTGGGACGCTGACAGTCGATGTGACCAATGAGAAGCCGGCCTGGACCCCAACCAGTCGCAGTACTGTGTTCGACGCGTGGATCCCCCGCGGCCATGGCGCGGGTCCGCTGTACATCCTTGACCCGGGCTGGGAGCAATCCTACTGCTTCCGGGCGGTCGATCCGGATGGGGACGATCTGACGTTCTACGTGAATCGCTCGCCGCGCCACGGACAGGCCGGCGTTGTCCCGGTCGGCAGCGGAGGCTCCTACGAGGTTCACGCGACCTACCTGCCGGACGCAGATGCGCTGGTCGACGCACATCACAGCGAGAGTCCTGTGCGGGATACCTTCAGCGTCATCACACGAGACGCGTATGGCGGACGGGCCGAGGCGTTCGTCTCCGTGCGCATCAACGTGCTGAATCGGATCCCGGTGGCAGAGAACGATGATGCACTCACCGATTGGAACACGCCTGTAGCGATTCCGGTTCTTGACAACGACAGTGACGGCGATGGAGACGCGCTGACGATTGCATCGATCGGTCATCCGCAGCATGGCACGGCGATAGCTGTGGACACGCAGATCCTGTACTCACCTGAGAACGGCTTTGTGGGCGTGGATAGCTTCACCTATGGCATCTCCGATGGGCATGGCGGCAGCGCGAGCGCCGGCGTGACGGTCGAGGTGATCCTAACTGATTCTGTCCCCCCGACGATTGTCTGCCCTCCAGATGTGGACGTACCTGCGGATGCGGATGAATGCAGTGCAATGCCGGCCATCGGCCCCCCGGTTGCTGCAGATGATCAGGGGAGACCCTCGGTAGCGGGCACTCGGAGCGACGGCCTCCTGCTTGGATCGCCATACCCGGTGGGGACGACGACGATTGTGTGGACGGCTCGCGATGGTGCGGGGAACACAGCTACCTGCCCGCAGCAAATCTCCGTCCGAGATGAACAACCGCCGACGATCGACGCTCCGGCTGATATCGATACGGTCGCGGATGCCGGACGGTGCGATGCGACGTTGGCGATCGGGACGCCTACGGCGAGCGATGCCTGCGGATCGGTGACGGTGAGCGGAGTCCGAGACGATGGCCAAGGTCTCTCCGATCCGTATCCAGTGGGCACGACGCTAATCACATGGACCGCGAATGATGGAAGTGGCAACGCGGCATCCTGTACACAGCAGGTAAAGGTGACGGACGCAGAGGTACCGACCATCATGGGTTGTCCTGCAGATCTGGCGGTCTCATGCAATCCAGGCCAATGCGGAGCATCGGTTGCATGGATTGAACCGACAGCGGTCGACAGCTGCGATGGCGTGCTCTCGTACAGCACTCGGAGTCACGCTTCGGGATCGATCTTCGGCACCGGGACGACGGCAGTGGAGTACCAGTTCACCGACACGGCGGGCAATGTGGCGGGCTGCACGTTCGATGTGACGGTGAATGATGATGATCCTCCATCGATGGGCTGCCCGGGGGATGTGGCTACCGGGACGGATCCAGGTGCGTGTGGCGCCATCGTCACCTACGACGTGACGGCAAGCGATCCGTGCGGGGCTTCTGTCGATCAGATCTCCGGGCTGCCGAGCGGAGCGCTGTTTCTGGTCGGAACGACGGTGAATCGCTTCCGAGCAACGGATGCGTCGGGGAACACGAGTGAATGCGAGTTCCAGGTTGAAGTCGAGGATCACGAACAGCCGACGATCGAAGGCGGTCCGACAGGAGATGTGGAGCGAAACGTCGCCACGGGATCGTGCGAAGCGACAGCCACGTGGAGTGAGCCGACGGCGTCCGACAACTGTGGCGTGCAGTCGCTGAGCGGCACTCATGCGCTGGGCGATACATTCTCCGTCGGGCGTACAACGGTGACCTACACGGCGACTGACGTGAACGGTAACGCGAGTAGTCTCTCGTTCGACGTGGTGGTGAGGGACGGACAGCCGCCCACGATCGACGCTCCGGCTGATATCGATACGGTCGCGGATGCCGGACGGTGCGATGCGACGTTGGCGATCGGGACGCCTACGGCGAGCGATGCCTGCGGATCGGTGACGGTGAGCGGAACTCGAGACGATGCTCAGACCTTCATCGATCCGTATCCGGTTGGCATGACGAGCATCACATGGACGGCGGAGGATGCAAGTGGGAACACGGCATCGTGCACGCAGCAGGTGGAAGTAACCGATGCGGAGGCGCCGACCTTCAGTAACGCGCCGGGAGACAGGACGGTCTCGAATACTCCGGGGCATTGCAGCGGGACCGCATCGTGGATGACTCCGACGGTGACCGACGGCTGTGGTCTTCAGTCGTTAACATCGACACATTCCTCTGGCTCTACGTTCCCCATGGGCAACACGACGGTGACCTACACCGCGAGAGATGTCCACGGAAACACATCGACCTGTTCGTTCATCATCACCGTAAACGATACGGAAGCGCCGACGATCGCCGGCGTTCCGCAAGACGTGACGGTCCCTTGCGAC
>CAZORQ010000076.1:0-6635 GCA_964582285.1 uncultured Thermotogae bacterium | reverse complement strand
TTTCTGTGCTCACCTCACTGCGCTGTCAATACACCACGTCTGTGGACTCTAACGAGGGAAGCAGCTGGCGGTTTCGCTCTAGCGGGGGGGGAAACCGCTGTAGAGGAGCGACAGAAGTCGCTCCCTTTCCTTTGGGGTTGACGACGGGTGAGACCCTGCGTTCCAAGGATAGGAGTTGGGCTGCTTGCCTTCTAGGGGCAAGCAGCTGGCGGTTTCTCCCGGTGGTCGAAACACGCCGTGGGTGACGTAGCGTCCGCCTTGGACGTTCGCGTTCAGATGGCAGCTATGCCTGTCCCGTTTGCTTTGGACTCGCAGTAGGAGAATTTTCGTTTGCAGGACAGGAGTTGGGCTGCTTGCCGCTTGGGGCAAGCAGCTGGCGGTTTCGCTCTAGCGGGGGGGAAACCGCGGCGTGAAGGCCATTGTGTGGGGCGCGTTCAGAGGGTTAGCAATACTGCCCTTTCCGTGGACCTGTAGGAGAAAAGCTGCAACTACGAATCGGAGCTGAGGAACTAGCTTTCGTGTCGGACCGGATATCCCTCGTACAGGAGATCCGGACCCAGCCAACGGGTGGTGACGTTCTTGAGCTGCAGTGCGTCCGCGATCCGCTCGGCACCGATGCCGCCGACGGCAGGGACGGCTTCTCGACCGCCGATGAGCAGGGGGCAGAGAAACAGTGAGAGCTTGTCTACGAGCCCGGCCTCGAGAAACGCGGCGGCGGTCTCTCCTCCTCCTTCGACGAGAATCGAGTCGATCCCATCGTCGGATAGGGCAGACAGCAGCTGATGGAGATCGATCCGTCCGTCGGAAGCCGGGAGCCGCCAGACGCGTGCGCCGCGGGCGGTAAGCTCACGTTCGATGTCGGCCGACATCGCGACGGTTGCAACGATCGGGGTGCGATGTGCGTCGATCAGGCGAGCGATCAGGGGAAGGCGTCCCTGTGGATCGAGGACCACGGGGATGGGGTCCGGGCCTTCGACGTGGCGTACGGTAAGCAGCGGATCGTCCGAGACGATGGTTTGCACGCCGATGGCAAGGCTCATGAACTTGCGCCGTAGACGGTGTACTTCGACTCGGGACGCCTCCGATGAAATCCATCGGGCGTCACCAGTTCTGGTAGCAATCCGGCCGTCGAGGCTGAGGGCGAGCTTCAGTTGTACAAACGGGCGGCCGCGCCGGACCGCCGCGAAGTAGATCTCGTTCTGCAGAACCACTTCATCCAGTAGGATGCCATCAGTCACTTCGATCCCGGCCTTGCGCAGCGTGGAGATTCCCTTGCCATCAACCTGGGGATTCGGATCCTTTGCAGCAACGACGACGCGACGAATGCCAGCCTCGATAATGCGCTCCGTGCATGGCGGCGTCTTCCCGTAATGACAGCAAGGCTCGAGTGTGCTGTAGAGGGTCGCATCGCGTGCCGCCGCGCCTGCATCATCGAGGGCAAACACCTCGGCATGTGGTCCCCCAAAACACTGATGATAGCCACGTCCAATGACCACGCCGTCCTTCACAATGACGACGCCTACGAGAGGATTGGGATGGACTGCTCCTTCACCGAGTTCGGCCAGCTCGAGAGCCAGCCGCATCCATTCGGTATCCATCAGACAGCCGCTTCCCGCAGCGCGACTGCTGCATCGGCAGGATTGGGCTGCCCGAACACCGCTGAACCGGCGATGATCGTATCAGCGCCGGCTGAGACGACTTGGCGGATGTTGTCCATGTGAATGCCACCGTCGACTGCGATGTCAATCGAACGAGAACCGATCATGCTGCGGAGCATGCGGATGCGCTCGATCGCATCGGGCAGAAACGCCTGGCCTCCGAAGCCCGGTTCGACGCTCATGATCAAGACCAAGTGGACGTGATCCAGGTGCGCGGCAAGGGTGTCAAGCGGGGTCCCGGGGCGGAGGCTGATACCCACACGCGCCGAGGTCTCGGTAATCGCATGAACAACCGCGTCCGGATTGTCAGGCGATTCGATGTGAAAAATGATCGAGTCGTCTGGGCGAACGTTGAACTGCGGCGCGTACTGGAGGGGATGATCGATCATCAGGTGAATGTCGAATGGCAACCTCAACTGCCTGCGAAGCGCGTTGACCACCGGCGGACCGAACGTGAGATTGGGAACGAAATGGCCGTCCATGACATCCCAGTGGAAGCGATCGGCGAACGGCTCCACCAAACGCGCTTGGTCCCGGAGACAGCCGAAATCTGCGGAGAGGAGCGACGGTGACAGCTTCATCGTCGACGCCCCGCCGACAGCAGCATCAACAGCTGTAGTGCGGCCATTGCAGCGGCGGCCACGTAGGTCAAGGCTGCTGCGAACAGCACTTCCTTGACGGCGCCGATCTCCTCGTTGCTCAAGACGGCCGCTTGACGGAGTGCACTTACGGCGCGCCGGCTCGCATCGAACTCCACGGGAAGTGTGATCAGTGTGAACAGGACGGCGGCTGAGAAGGCTGCGATCCCGATTGTGATCAGTGGCTGGAACCGAGCGAACAGACCGACCAGGAATAGAGGGAACGCCAACTGCGACCCGAAACGAGCGATCGGGACGATCGCTGTGCGCAATGCCAATGGTCGATACGCGTGAGCATGTTGAATGGCGTGTCCGGCTTCGTGGGCAGCAACACCGATGGCCGCGATCGATGAGGATTCCGGCGCCGAAAGCCGGAGAATCTTGCGAGTCGGGTCGTAGTGATCGGACAGACGGCGAGCTGAGGGTTCAATGGTCACATCTTGAATGGATGAATCGGCAAGCAGGCGAAGCGCCACGGACCGTGCAGTGACGCGATGCTCCGACTCAATCTTGGCGTAGCGGGCATAGGTCGAGTGGACCTTCCATTGCGCGTAGGCGGCCAAGATGATGGCCGGGAGGAGGATCAACAGACTCGGACCGAACAGGAACGGAAGACCCCACATCATGCTATGATTCCACCTTCGAATGGATTCGGTCGAGTATACGGTGCCTCTGAGAGCGCCACAAGCGCCAACTGAACTCGAGAACGACCAAGGCAACGGCTGCGCCGAGGAGGTCGGCCGCGAAGTCCAGGCTGCTTGCTACGCGGGTGGCGACAAAGAACTGGTGCAGTTCGTCGGTTCCTGCGTAGACAGCGGTGAGGAGAAAGGAAACAAGCAAGCGTCGACCCGTCGCCTTCCATGCCAGAGCGAGGAACACGGCGAACTCGGCAGCGTGGAGCAGCTTGTCGAAGTGGGCGAACGGAGGTTCGCCGACGGACACAGGCGTATGGGATACGGCGAAAATCGCCGCGGCATAGATGAGCAGTAGTGTCCACCAAACCGGGTGTCTCATGGGCATCGGAAGCATGAGAGAGAGCCGGTAAGCCGGATTCTGTCGTGGGGAGACATCTATCTGTGCGGCCTACCCGAAGGCATCGAGCGGGTCACTCTCTATCGCCTTCCTATTTGGCCTTGCTCCGGCCAGGGTTTGCCAAGCCGATCCAGTTGCCCGAACCGCTGGTGGTCTCTTGCACCACCGTTTCACCCTTGCCTGTGCGAACTTCGGGAGAAGTTCGCCATCGGCGGTCTGTTCTCTGTGGCACTTTCCCGAGGTCGCCCCCGCTGAGCTTCCCCAGTGGCCTACCCTTTGGAGTCCGGACTTTCCTCAGACATGCTTGACCTGTGGCCGGGCATGCCCGCGTCTCCCTAGCTCTCTCCCGTTGCTTCGAGACGTAGTATACCGAATCGCCAGCCCACGAGGGCCGCAACGGCATGAATGCTCATCTGACTGCATGCACGAGCCAATCTAACTATCGGGTGCGAAGTCGCCGCTGTAGAGGATTCGGGAGCAATGCTCGCATGTGATGATCGCCATGCTTCCACGTGCTCGCTCAATGGTGCTTCCGCTGAGCTTGAGCTTGCAGCCGGAGCATGTACCGTTCTTGACGAGAGCCACCGGGTCGGAGCAACGCTGTCGGAGGATGTCGTACTGCTTCTGAAGGTACGAGGGGATCTCCTCACAGAGGGAAGCACGCTCATCGACCAAGCGATCCACCTGAGCCTGGGTGTCGGAGATTCTCGATTCGATGTCGTCGATCTGCGATCGGAGTTGATCGACCTGCGTTGAGCAATCCTCGATTGCGCGATCAAGCGCTTCTCTCGATTCTTCGATCTTGTCCATCAGCACGAGCGCTTCGTCTTCCATCATCGAGATACGGCCGCGCTCGCTGTCGATCTTCGCACGAAGGTCCTCCATCTCCTTGAAGCTGATAATCCCCGTATCGAGGCGTTCCTGATAGCGCCGGATGTTCATGTCAAGCTCATCGACCTCAAGATTGCGCATCCGGCTGTCGTGCTCCAGCTGTTTGAGCTGCTCGCGGAGTCGATCGATGTCCTTCTCCGCAGCGGATATTCGACCTTCGGTCTGTGAATGCTGCTCACGGAAGCGATCGATGGTGACGGACAGGTCATGCCGTTGCCCGTCAATCGTCTGAAGTGCTAGAAGCTGCTTGATCTCGGCGAGCACGGTCCCCCCACGCAGGATCGCGGTTTGAGACGACTATACGGGCCGCCATGACCTCCTTCAAGTTGCCGAGCGTTGCAGAGCTGGTGGTGGAGCGATGAACCGCGATCAGTGGTGGGCTAGAAAGGCGGCATCCCGGGGAGATTCAACCCCTGGGCCAGGGGACCCAGTTTCTGCTGGGCGGCCTCCTTCGCGTTCGATTGGGCTTCCTGGACGGCGGCGATGATTAGGTCGATGAGCATCTCGACATCCTCTGGGTCGACAACCTCCTTTTCGATCTGAAGGTTGGTCAACTCACCATTGCCGCTGACGGTGGCGGTGACCATTCCCCCGCCGGCGGTCGCTTCGACTCTCATCTCAGCGATTTCAGCCTGGGCCTGCTCCATCTCTTCTTGGATCCGCTTGGCCTGCTTCATCAGGTTCCCGAATCCTCCAGTCCCCTTCACAGTTCCTCCTTTACAATCTTGCCGTCAAAGACGTTGCATACGAGGCGTGCTTTCTCGTGGAGTACCTCGTGAGGTAGCGGCTTGCGAACCACGGCTTCGTCGATCTCTGCCTCGACATGGATACCGTCGCCGAAATGGCGGCGGACGACGCCAGCGAGGTATTGAAGGTTGTCGCGCTTCTCGATGCTCTCTTTGTGGAAGGAGTGCTCAGGATGAAAAGAAATGACCAGTTTCGAACCCACAAGATTTGGACGACCCTCAATCAAGAATGCGGCAATGGCAATACGATCCGTCTCAATCTCGCGCAGTAGCGCATCCCATGTCTCCTCAAACCCTTCAGGAAGAGAAGATGCGGATTGCCGCGGCCTGCTGGCGTCAACGGAAGCGTCGGATGGTGGCAGAGTGGGGTGAGCTTTCTCGGCTGGAGTTTCGGACGTGAGGGCTGTGTCCCCGCGTGAAGGGGCTGGGCCGGTCTTCGTATCGCGAGCCGGCTGTGCTTGGGATGCAGACACGTTGGAGACATCGGCTGAACGCATGTCTTCCTGTGAAGCGATCAGCGGTGCTGCCACGGAAGCGCCTGCCGGTGCCGAGACAGACGCAAGCAGGTCGAGCAGGCCGATTTCTAAGCGAATGCGTCGATCGAGCGATCGGAACAGGTCGGTCTTGATGGCCAGAAGATGTCGGGCAATCTCGATATCGGCGGCAGGAGTTTGTGAGCCATCGGCCAACCGATCACGAAGAATGTGGATGATGTCAGTCAGGAAGATCTCGAGATCCTTCCCCCGTTCAACAAGGCCATCGATTGTGTGGATGACCGCTTCCCGATTGCCGCTACAGATCGCTGCGAGGAATCCCTCTTGCGTCGACCGATCGACCAGTCCAAGCATCTCAAGAACAGCTTCTGCAGAGATCTCATCGCCCTGATAACTCATGGCTTGCTCGAGCATTACGAGGGCATCACGCATTCCACCATTCGCTCGGGCCGCAAGGAGAGAGACGGCCTCGTCTGCAGCCTCAACGCCCTCGGATGCCGCAACGCGTGCCAAGTGCTCCGCAATCTGAACTGGCGGTATGCGCCGGAATTCAAACGCTTGGCATCGAGAGACGATGGTTCTGGGAACCTTGTACGGCTCTGTCGTAGCGAACATGAACATCGCGTGAGCAGGAGGTTCCTCCAGCGTTTTTAGCAAGGCGTTGAATGCCTCATTGGTCAGCATGTGAACCTCGTCGATGATGTAGACCTTTCGGCGCAGATTCGTGGGCGCGAAGTTGACTTCCTCACGGAGACGCCGAATGTGATCGATGCCCCGATTGGAGGCGCCATCGATCTCGACGATATCCAGCGATCGGCCGGAAAGGATGGTCGAGCAATTGGCGCATTCGTTGCATGGCTCGCCAGCGTTCGGGGATAGGCAGTTGACTGCGCGTGCGAGGATCCTGGCGATCGATGTTTTGCCAATCCCACGCTCTCCAGCGAACAGGTAGGCGTGCGCGACGCTGCCAGTCGAGACGGCATTGCGAAGCGTCTGAACGATTTCCTCTTGGCCGACAACGTCGTCGAAGCAACGCGGTCGCCATCGGCGGTAGATGGAGAGGTTCTCGGCCTGTTTGTTCACTATGCCCTCACTTCCCTGGTCGGGGAGACTGGATTTGAACCAGCGGCTTCCTGCTCCCAAAGCAGGCGCGCTACCAGGCTGCGCCACTCCCCG
>CAZORQ010000075.1:0-6786 GCA_964582285.1 uncultured Thermotogae bacterium | reverse complement strand
CTACCCGCCGCAGGGCGCGATGTCCGAGATCGAGTACGAGATCATCAAGCAGTTCACCCGAGAGCAGTACGGCTTCGATGTCTCGACGTTCCAGCAATACATCAACTACCTCCGGGATCTATCACATTTCGACCTGGGAACGTCCCTGCAGGCCGGATCCCCCAAAGTCACCGATCTGATCGGCCAGCGCCTTCCCTGGACGCTGGTTCTGTCGGTGACGACGCTCCTCATCAGTCTGAGCACCGGTTTGCTGTTCGGAACCCTGGCCGCTTGGAAGCGAGGCCGGTGGCAGGACACGATGTTGTTGAACGCCTCGACCATCAGCGTTGCGTTGCCCGCCTTCTTCATCGCTCTGATGCTCTCTTTCTATCTCGGGTTCGAGCTGGAGTTGTTCCCCGCCTACACGAATCCCAATATGGTCGGCCAGTTCGACTGGAGCTGGAAGGCCATTCAGGTGGTGTTCAACAACGCCGCCTTACCCATCATGAGCATGGCGCTCGGCGGCATCGTCGGGTACTCCCAAACGACTCGTAACAGCGTCATCGCCGTGACCAACGAGGATTTCGTCATCACCGCTCGCGCCAAGGGGCTGAGCCACACGACGGTCCTGTACAAGCACGTCCTGCGAAACGCGATGCTGCCTCTGTCGACGTCGATCGGCATGAGTATCAGCGGCTTGATCGGAGGCGCCATCATCATCGAGCGCGTCTTCAATTGGCAGGGCATGGGAACACTGTTCCTGGAAGCGAACAGCACGAGCGACTATCCGCTGATGATGGGCATCATGTTGTTCCTGTCCGCGTTCGCGATTCTGGCAAATCTCGTGACCGAGCTGTTCTACGTGATTCTGGATCCGCGCGTCACCGTCGGAGACAAGCGATGAGCTCGCGCAACGTGTTCTTACAAGTCGCTCGAAGAGGCGGGTCGTTCTTGAGCCTCGTCAAGAAGCTCTGGCAGCATCCCAAGGGCAGGGTTGGATTGATCCTCGTCGGTCTCCTGGTGCTTGCGGCCGTGTTGGCCCCGATCCTGGCGCCGTACGACCCCTACGACGTCACTCAGCGGGCGGAGAAGGGACTGCGTCCAAGCTTGCAGCATCCGTTGGGGACGACGATCACGACCGGCCAGGACATCTTCAGCATGCTCATCTACGGCACACGTGTCTCTTTGCTGATCGGCATCAGCACCGGCGTGGCGATCGCGTTCCTCGGCGCCTTGATGGGCGTCATGGCCGGGTACATCGGCGGCTTCGTCGACAACCTGATCATGCGAATCGTCGATGTCCTGCTGGTGATTCCCACGTTGCCGCTGATCATCGTGCTGACGGGTCTTCTGGGCCGAAGCTACTTCGTGATCGTCCTCGTGTTCGTGTTGTTCGGATGGACGGGGCTGGCTCGCGTCATCCGATCGCTGGTTCTGGTGCTCAAGAACAGCAACTACGTCAAGGCCGCCGAGCTGGCCGGCGCCAGCCGGTGGTACGTCATGACCAAACACATCCTCCCCGGGACGTCGCATCTGATCATCATGAACACGACATTGACGTGCGCCGGAATCATGGTCGCGGAAGCGGGGCTGAGCTTCTTGGGCTTGGGTGATCCGACCGCCATCAGCTGGGGAAAGATGCTGGCCGAGGCTCAAGGCGGAGGCGCCCTGTTGTTCGGCGCTTGGTGGTGGATCCTCGCGCCCGGCGCCGGGATCTTCCTCGCCGTGTTCAGCTTCATGCGCATCGGCATCGTCATGGAAGAGATCTTCAATCCGCGAATGAAGGCGTCGAGCAGCATCTACAAGCTGTTCAAGCACCTCAACAACGACTACCTGGACGAGGTATTCCGGTCCATGGACGACGAGGAGAGTGCGGAGCCACGGGATCGTGCCGGTCCCGCGGTGCTGGAGGGCGGACATGAGTGACACCGTGCTTGAAGTCCGCAATCTGAAAGTGGCCTTCCCCGCTCCCGGCGGTGTGATTCGCGCCGTAGAGGGCATCGACCTGACGACGCAGAAGGGGGAATGCGTGGCCCTGGTCGGGGAGTCCGGCTGTGGGAAGAGCGTCACCGCCCTGTCGATTATGAAGCTGCTCCGAACGCCGCCTTCCGTCAGCCGGATCGACAGACTGGAGCTGGACGATCGAGATCTGACCCATCTGACCGAGAGAGACATGGAACGAGTCCGCGGCAAGGACATGGCCATGATCTTCCAGGACGCCATGACCGCGCTGAACCCCGTCATGACGGTCGGCAAGCAAATCGACGAAGTGTACCGCCGCCACACCAAGCTGAGCCGAAAGGAAGCCAGGGAAGAGACGGTCAAGGCGCTCGAGTTGGTCGGTGTTCCCGAAGCCCGCTCGCGCGCGGACAGCTTCCCGCACGAGCTGTCGGGAGGCATGCGGCAGCGCGTGCTCATTGCGCTGGCGTTCGCGTGCATGCCGAAGCTGATCATTGCCGATGAGCCGACGACCTCGCTGGATGTCACCATCCAGGCCCAGGTTCTCGATGTGTTGAAGTCCATGCAGAAAGACCACGGCGTGTCGGCGCTACTCATCACGCACGATCTGAGCGTCGTGGCCAACATGGCGGACACGGTGTACGTCATGTATTCGGGCAAGATTGTCGAGCGGGGCGCGGTTCTCGAGCTGTTCACGGACCCGCGGCATCCGTATACCGAGGGCCTCCTGGGGTCCGTTCCGAAGCTCTCGGACGACAAGCAGGCATTCGTGCAAATTCCCGACACCGTTCCTCATCCGATGCACAAACCCGATGGCTGCTACTTCCATCCTCGCTGCTCCTACGCGACGGACCGGTGCCGGCAGCACATGCCCCGGCTGGAAACGCTGGACAAAGGACGGCAGGTTCGCTGCTGGCACCCTCTACGTCAGGAGCGTGAGCTGTGACCGCAAACCACGACAGACCGCATTCCGATCCGTTACTCGAGATGGAAGGCGTTTCCGTCAACTTCCCAGTGAAGCGCGCGTACCCGTTCAGCAAGCGACGTTGGATCCAAGCGGTCACGGACGTCAGCCTCCGGATCTCCGAGGGAGAGACGTTTGGCATCGTGGGGGAGTCGGGCTGCGGGAAGAGCACTCTGGCCAATGCGATGATCGGGATGGTTCGGCCGACGGCGGGAACCGTGCGCTTCCAGGGCGACGAGTTGTACGCGTTGAAGCCGAAGGCGTTCAAGCAGGCCCGGCGAAACATGCAGATGATCTTCCAGGACCCCTTCTCCTCTCTCAATCCCCGGTTCACCGTCTACGATATCATTCGGGAACCCTTGTACATCCGAGGCGGGGCCAGCGAAGCGGAGATGAAGGCCAAGGTCCTGGAACTCTTGAAGCTGGTCGGATTGGACGAGGAAGACATGTATCGCAACCCGTCCGACTTCTCCGGCGGACAACGCCAGCGAATCGGGATTGCTCGTGCGATCGTCCTCAATCCGAAGTTCCTGGTGTGCGACGAACCGGTCAGCGGTCTCGACGTGTCCGTGCACGCGCAGATCATGAATCTATTGATGGAGATCCAGGAGAGTCGAAACCTCACCTACGTCTTCATCTCGCACAATCTTGCGGTCGTCAAGAACGTCTGTCAGAACGTGTTGGTCATGTACTTGGGAAAGGTCATGGAATCGGGGACATCCGACGCGCTGTTCGCCAATCCCCTACATCCCTATACCAAGGCGCTTCTGTCGGCCGTTCTCGATGTCGACGTGGAAGCGTCGCACGATCGGATCTTGCTCAAGGGCGACACGCCCAGCCCGATCGACCCGCCGAAGGGCTGCCGGTTCTGGCAGCGCTGCCCGTTCGCCATGGTCGGCTGCGAGACGATTCCCGCTGAAATGGTGGATGTGGAAAATCTTCATCAAGTTGCCTGCCACCTTGTGTCTGGCTTCTCGCCGGAACATGTTGCTGCGGGTCTCGACCAGCCAGTCTCTTCCCTGCCTCAGACATGGGCCGACTGAAGGACGGCTCGCCGCCATCGGATTGGCGGTTGGGTTAGCGCTGGAGAGCCGACCAAACAAGATGCCTGAAGGTTCCAGGCCGCATATCACGCCGCGACGGGGCTTGAGTCAAGAAAGCGCATACCTGGACTCCACATCTCTGTACTCAAATGCGGGCAGTCGGAAACCTGACCTTGACCCGTGAATCCGGTCCAAGGGCAACGCCACGACTGCCAGATCAACAGGGACACCCGTCACCACGCAGCAACCGCATATCCCGCCAGCGCAGCAAATCTCAAAGCCGTCGGGCCAGTGTGCGGATGGGAATTGTGTCAAGCCGGATTCCTGAGTCCTGACCACAGCGTATTGATCCTGAGGAGACAGAAACCACCAGTAGTTCCATAGCAACCGAATCGTGGTGCAGCGCTATTCCCGCTCTGCTGCCGTGAAGGGATATGCCCTCTCATGAGACACCTCCCAGCAATGACGTCAGCTCAGCAACCGTTGCGACCTTGCCGACAATCCTGACTTCGCCATCGATGGAGACCGCCGGCGTCATCATCACACCGCGCAGTGCAATCTCGGCAATGTCCGTGACCTTCTCAACGTCTGCTTGCAGGCCCAGCTGACTTATGGCCTCCTTCACGTTTTTTGCTAGCGCTTCGCACTTCGGGCATCCGGTACCGAGTATCTCAATCTTCAATCTGACCCCCTTGTCTCTAGTCGACAACGACTCCGAACAGCTTGCCCGTCAGGGTTGCCGCAATGACGACGAGAGCGACGTAGGCAAGCGTCTTCTTCGTTCCGAGGATCTTGCGAATGACCAGCATGTTGGGAAGGGAGAGAGCAGGGCCGGCCAGAAGAAGTGCCAGCGCCGGCCCATCGCCCATTCCTGAGCCCATCAGCCCTTGAAGGATTGGAAGCTCGGTCAGAGTGGCGAAGTACATCAGCGCACCCGCGAAGCTGGCCACGACATTGGAGAGCCAGCTGTTTCCGCCCACGGCGTTCGCAATCCACTCCGGTGGGACAAGGGCTGTGTGACCGGGCCGACCAAGCAGGAACCCAGCGATCAATACGCCTCCGAACAGATACGGAAGGATCATCTTTGCGTAAGACCACGTAGACGCACCCCACTCCTTGGCCTCGTCCCGCTTGTACCACAGGGCCATCAGAACGATCAGAAGGAGGAGGAGCGCTCCCGCGATGTAGAACCTCGAGTTGTAGATCGAGGTATAGGGCGAGGGCGCATACTGTAGCGATTCAATCTCGCTCTTGGCGACACCGGCGAGCTCGTCTGAGCCGGGCAGCTTGACAAGAACCTCGTCAGCAGTCTCCCCCGCCCGCATCGCAACGATGGTTTCTCCAGCGGTTGTCTCAATGGACAGCTCACTTGGCTTGCCCCAGTTCGCAAAGACCAATACCAGGATCATCAGTGCGACAGGAATTGCCGTCTTCCAGATTGGCTTGGCTTCCTCTGGCATCGGACCCGCCATCGCGGCTTCCTGCTTCTCTGCCTCCTCCTTGCGGAACAGCAACTGCATCGCTAGCCCGATGACGACCGCAAAGACCACCGCTCCGATCGCCCGCGCCAGTCCGAACTGGATCCCCAGGATGCGGCCGGTCAGGATGATGGCGAGGATGTTGATGGCGGGACCCGAGTACAGAAAGGCAATCGCGGGGCCGAGACCTGCACCTCGTTTGTAGATTCCAGCGAACAGCGGCAACACCGTGCAGGAGCAGACGGCGAGGATTGCTCCGGACACTGCCCCGACGCCGTAGGCAACGACCTTCTTCGCCTTGCCACCGAGGTACTTGATCACACTCGCTTGCGAGATGAAGACGGCAATCGCACCCGCGATGAAGAAGGCTGGTACGAGACACAGGAGGACATGCTCGCGTGCGTACTCCTGCAGCATGAAGAACGCTTCCATGACTGCATTGCGCACCGTTGCGCTCGAGAACGGCACCAGGAAGGCAAACAGAAAGACCCCAGCGATGATTGCGAACGTTCGGAGTTCTCGCTTCACCTACGCCACCTTCCCCGCGGTCAGCCTTGCAAGCCTCTCAAGAACATCGAGGATCTCCGAATCAGCAAGCGTCCACATCACACGTACACCATCGCGGCGTGATGTCACGAGACCCGCACGTTCTAGGATTGCGAGATAGCGAGACACGATGGATGGGTCCACACCGAGCTCTGGAGCGAACTCGCACCCGCATCTCTCCCCGTCGGCCAGCAGCCACAGCATTCGCTCTCTAAGCGGATGCGACAGCGCCTTGCCGACCAGCATCAGCGGGGTAGTCTCTCGCATAGTGACCCCTTTGGTACATTGCGTATTCTTGCATCAATGATAGGACGGCGATTCACAGTGTCAAGAGCACGGATGCCGGAACGATGTCTTCTCCTGTTCTGTTCTGCCTTTGCAAGGATGGCGCAGCGGCTGGGTCCCGATGTCACCATGAGGCAGCTAACGAAGGGCTTCTACGTCCAGTTCCCCAGGCTCCAAACCGCCGTTCCTATCACGCTCCCGGAGAACCTTGTGTTGCCCATGCCGGGCTTCCTCTCCCACGTGCCTGTTCGTGTCGATTCCGGCATTGCGTCCGGAGCAGATTTGGCGATCGACGTCAGGGTAACCTTGTATCTCAAGGGTCGACGGAGCTATGTTGGCTTGACATGAAGATCTTCTCGCGAGAGATCCAAGACTGGGAGCAGGAACAGGGTTACAGGCGTGGGATCCTGATGCCGTACGGGAGCCCACCCGATGAGGATGTTCAGGTCCAAGTCACAGAGATCCAGAGCGGCGATCGAATAGGTCTTCACAGACACTTCAAGCAGACAGAGTACATCTACGTCCTGAACGG
>CAZORQ010000074.1:0-7029 GCA_964582285.1 uncultured Thermotogae bacterium | reverse complement strand
GAAGACCGTCGGATCGTCCGAAACCCGTGGCATGACGTATTCGGGCCCCATCACGCTTGCGGCATCCACGACCGTCAAGGCGCGAACGTTTGCCAACGGCGTTTGGAGTGCGCTGGCCAAGGCGACATTCACGGTGCCAACAACCAGTCCTTTGGTCCTCAATGAACTCATGGCGGACAACACATCCACGTTGGCAGACCCCGACGAGATCGATGCGTACGAGGACTGGATCGAGATCTTCAATCCCGGGGCATCGGACGTGGACATGGGCGGGATGTACCTGACAGATGATCCCTCCGACCCAACCCGCTACACGATTCCCAATGGGGTGATTGTTCCGGCTGGAGGATACATCCTATTCTGGGCGGACAATGACAACGAGGAGGGAGACGTGCACCTCAATTTCGCGCTGTCGAGCAGCGGCGAAATCGTTTCGTTGATCGCGGCCGACGGGGTAACCGTGATTGACACCGTCCAGTTCGGGCAGCAGACGGCAGATCGATCCTACGGGAGAACACCCAATGGCGCGGGGGCTTGGGCAACTGGCGCCCCGACTCCCGGCCAGGCGAACAACTAGCGGGGAGAGCTCATGGCGAGACGGCGAAACGACTGGAGTCTAGGCACGCTGTGTTGCCTCCTCTGTGCTGTGGTCGCCTTCGGGGCGTGCGGGCAGAATCAGCCTCGGGAGCCGTCGGAGCTGTCTCACTCCGCTTCGGCCGATCCGCAGTTCGCCGTGGTCTTCCCGCAGGATCGGGCACTTCGGCTGGACGTTGATGTGTTCTCCGATGCGTTGCCCGCCGAACCGTTCGATGACGCGGCTGTACTCGTCGTCCCCGGCCGGGTGCGGTTCGATGGATATCTGTGGGAGGATGTCGAGGTCGAGATCCCTCGCCACCGCTGGATAGCATGGCACCAGACGGGAGAGCCGTACCCGTTGAGACTTGCCTTCTCCTCTCCGCAACGTCCGGATCAACGCTTCTACGGCTTTGCCCACCTCGAGCTTCACCCAGCACCCGATGAGAACGCTCTGGGCTCCACGCACGTCACACTGGATGTTCTGCGGGAAGCCGGCATCCCCACACCTCACACCGTGCTCAGCATGGTCACGCTGCGGACGGGCAATGCGCTTCCATTCCAGGCCATCTACACCGTGGCCGAGATGCCGGGGCCTCCGATGCTGGATTCCCAGTACGACGAGGATGACGGCGCGCTGTACGTCGTAGATGGCGAGTCGGCCACGTTCTCGATATGGGATCCGGACGCGATCGTGCAACTCCAGTCAGCCGATGAGTCATGGGACGCACCCAATCCTGTGGCCTTGTTCGACCTACTGAAGGCCGACCCACGCGATGCTCTTGCGTGGCGTTTCGAGCTAGAGCAGGTCTTCGATGTGTACGAGTTCCTCCGACTGCTGGCCGCCCGCGCAGCGCTGGGAAGCACGGAAGGATACGGACGCACGCCGACATCGGTTCTGCTGTACTGGGATCCGGGCGACAAGCGCTACCATTGGCTCCCTGCCATACGACAGGGAGCCCTGGAAGCCAAAGGATCCGGCCCAGACCCGTTGGCAGCCGACCTCTCCAACGTGGAATCCGAGTGGCTGCTCATTCGCCGCCTGATGGATGATCCCGCCTACTCCAGCACCTACGTCGCGTACTTGGAGGAGACGCTTCGAGGCGTTCTGGATGTCCCTCGCCTTCAACGGAAGCTCTCGGATGCTTTGGCCTCAATCCTGCCGTTGCTCTCAGAGGCCGACTCGGACGTTCACTCGATGCTCCCCGCTGAACAGGATATCGCAGAGGCGTTGGATCGCGTCCTGTTGTCGGTCGAAGAGCGGTACGCAGAAACTGAAGATGCAATCTGGAAAAGAGGTCTAAGACCCTCTCCGATCGTGATCAGCGAACTGCACTACAACCCCTCACTCGATCAGGGCATCGACAATAACTTCGAGTTCATCGAGCTGTTCAATCGCGGAAGCCGCACGGTGGACCTTTCGGGATACCGGTTCGTTGAAGGACTCGAATTCGCACTGCCGCCCGGAACCATCCTTCGGCCTGCCCAATGCCTGCTGATCAGCAAGCGGGCGGAGACGTACCGGGATGCCCCATGCGAGGTTCAGCAATGGTCTCGCGGCAGCCTCTCCAACGGCGGAGAGGTTGTTCGGCTGCTGGATCGTGCCGGAACCGAGGTCGACAGCGTCAAGTATGACGATGTCGCTCCATGGCCCGAGGCTGCGGATGCAGGCGGATCGTCCCTGGAAATCACGGATCCGGGTCTGCCGAACTACACGTTCCACAACTGGCAAGCCAGTGCGCAGATCGGAGGATCCCCAGGATGGATTGGCCCACAAGAAGGAAAGGACAACGACGGATGAACAGTGGAAGCGCAGTCGCTCGATTCCTGAAGATGAAGCCATACCTCGGCGTTCTCCTGATCGCGATCGTTGCGTGTTCAGCGAGTGCTGTTGAGCGGCCGGCTGGATGGACGACCGTATCTCACAGCAACGACGCGGAGCCAAGCTACGACGTGGTCTTCGCACAGGGCACGGTCCTTCGGATCGACTTCCAGATCGCTCCTGCCGATTGGCAAGCCATGCTTGATGACCTGCACGCCAACTTCGTCAACCAGCCCGCGGGGAAGATGCAGCCTGAGCGGCAGCCATACGAGATCGATGGCAAGCCACAACCGTACGATCCAAACCGGCTTCCTCCTCACATCGAGGCCTGTGTTGGGAAAAGCGAGGGAGACCCCGCCGTACTGGTCGATCCCAGTGGACGCGAGGTCGAGGGCCGATGCGGCTACGATCCCAAGGGGCAGCTGGTGTTCATGCCGAACCAGGCCGGACCGATCCAGAAACCCGAGGCTCCTCAAGAGCGATCTCAGAACAGGGTGGCCAACTTCCCCAACGCCGGCGGAGCCAACCCCATCTATGTAGAAACCACGTGCCGATTCGGTGATTACGTCTGGGAGCATGTCGGCATCCGCTTCAAGGGAAATTCATCGCTGCGCGATGCGGCGCAATCGGGTGTGCTCAAGATCCCGTTTCATCTCGAGTTCGATCACTACGAGGATCAGTATCCGCAGACGGACGACCAGCGGTTCTTCGGATTCAAGGATCTCTCCCTCTCCAATGGCTTTCGTGACGCGAGTCTGGTCCGCGAGAAGACGACCAACGACTTCTTCCGCGCGGCCGGTGTTCCCTGTGCCGTGTCGGCGTTCTACCGCGTGTATGTTGACTATGGCGAAGGCCCCCGGTACTTCGGGCTCTACACGATGACCGAGATTCCCGATGATCCGATGCTCGACCTGATGTTCGGCAACAGCGGCGGGAACCTCTACAAGCCGGAAGGGGGATCGGCGACGTTCGCGTACTTCGAAGAAGGCGCCTTCGAGAAGAAGACCAACACCGACGATGCAGACTGGAGCGACATCATCAGCGTGATCGACGCGCTGAACGAAGCGACGGGCGACGCGGCGGCATGGCGCGCGGCACTGGAAGAGGTCTTCAACGTCCAAGCATTCCTTCGGTGGCTGGCTGCGGACACGATCGTCGGGAATTGGGACACCTACGGCCGCATGCCCCACAACTTCTACGTATACGTCGATGAAGATGACGGTCTCCTCAACTGGATTCCGTGGGACAACAACGAGGCGTTCAGCGACTGGTTCTCGCCCGTCCGGAGCTTGTCGCTGAACGATGTCGGAGACGAGTGGCCGCTCATTCGGCGGCTGGCAAACGATCCGGTGTACTACGCCTGCTACCAGAACTACGTCCGGGAGACGCTGGATGCCGTATGGGACGTCCCGACGCTTCAGGAGCACGTGCGGGCCAACTGGGAACTCATCCTGCCCTACGTGGTCGGGGGGGATGGCGAGGAGCGCGGCTTCACGCTCCTGCGTAATCCAAGGCAGTTCACGGACGGTCTCGAGCAGCTACTCGAATACATCGAACGCCGACATCAGGAAGTGGATATGTTCCTGGGGGACATCCGCCACGAGGAGCGCCACGTCGCCATCACCGAGATCCACTTCAACCCGTCCTCAGAGCAAGGGGACGACAGTGCTTACGAGTTCCTCGAGCTGACCAACCTCGGAGATCGGCCCGCCTCCTTGTCCGGATGGCAATTTGTCGATGGGATCGAGTTCGTCTTCCCCGAGGATGTGCGCCTCGATCCCGGCACATCGCTGATCCTCGCGAAGGACGCCACAACGTATGCTGGCTCAGACTGCCTGGTTCTGCAATGGACAGACGGGAAGCTGGCCAACGACGGAGAGCGGTTGGAGCTTGTCGATCTCGATCACGTCACGGTCGATCTGGTGATCTACGATGATGATGCGCCTTGGGACGAATCGGCGGATGGCGGGGGGCAATCGCTCGTCCCCGTCGACGCCGATCGACCAAATGACTTGGTTCTCAACTGGCAGGCGAGTGCGGAAGCAGGCGGCTCACCGGGGGTGGTCGATCGATGATGCCACGTGATCGAGGCGACACACACCATCCGAGCGCAGGCATGCCGCACGGGCGCCATGAGCTCAAGTACCTTGTCCGACCCGACCACGCGGCGGCGATTGCCGAGTTTGTGCAGCCGCACTTGGAGCTGGACAAGTACTGCGTCTCCCGTGAGAACAACCAGTACACTGTCCGCAGCGTCTACTACGACAGCCCTTCGCTAACCTGTTTCCACGAGAAGATCGACGGCGTGTGCGCGCGCCACAAGTACCGGGTCCGCAGCTACAACGAAGCGCTGAGCGTGGCCTACTTGGAGAACAAGCGCAAGGTCGGCGACACGCATCACAAGACCAAGACCCGTCTCGCCGCAGCCACGCTTGATGCGCTGGCGCATCGAGATAGCCATGCCATGCTGAACTCAGCGGACGGAGCCGCCGTTGCGCCGGTACTGAACCAACTCGCCTATCGAATGACACGCGATGCGTTTGCCCCGTTGAGTCTTGTCGTGTATGAGCGAGAGGCATACGTCTATCCTGGGCAACACGACATCGTCCGCCTCACCTTCGATCGCAACCTTCGAGCGCAGCTGTATCCGACCCTGGAGGACCTCCACGTGGAGGACGGACTGATTCCCTTGCTCTACCAGTGGACGATCTTGGAGATCAAGTTCACTGGACTGATCCCGCGATGGTTCCGCCGACTGAACACGTTGTTCCATCTCAAGCGCCAAGCATGCTCGAAATTCGGAATGAGCGTCGCGCAGCTGCTTGGCGAATCCCCTCGGTTGAAGGACGGTCTCCGCTATGCCTCTATCTACTAGCCTCAACGACCTGATGACCATCAGCTGGCAGACGGTGCTCATTGGAAGCGCCATCAGCCTCGGATTGGGCCTGTTCATCGCGCTCATGTATCGCTTGGTAACCCCTGCCGTGAACTACTCGGTGGCCATCCAGCAGACGCTTCTCTACATCGCGATGATCGCTTCGCTGGTGATGCTGATCATCTCTAACCAGTTGGCACGCGCGTTCACCCTCGTGGGGGCGCTGTCAGTCATCCGCTTCCGAACACCGGTGAAGGACACACGGGATGCCTCATTCGTGTTTCTAGCCCTTGCCGCAGGGATGGGAAGCGGCGTGGGCCTATACATCGAAACCGCGATCGGGATCGCGTTCATCGGCCTGGCAATGGTCGCGATCCGGGCATCACGGATCGGCATGCGTGCCAAAGGAGAAGTTCTCGTGAAATTCACCATCCCTGGCGGCGACGCGGACGATGGCGTCGCCCATCGAGAGGTCTTCGACCGCTTCCTGAAGGATCATCGCCTTATCAACACGCGGTCCATCGGTGATGGAGATCGGCTCGAACTCACGTTCCTCGTCAAGCCGTTGCGCAGCACGGATCTCGTCAAGTTCTCGCGAACGCTATCATCCATCGAATCGCTCGATCGGGTCGCCGTCATCGTTTGCGATGACGAAGGCCTTACGCAAAACGTGTTCTGATATGACGCACCGTTGATTGCGCGATGATCCACCTTGCTCCTAGGATACCGAGAGCCCGGTACCTCCAAGGAGAGTCGATGACCAAGCCCCACGCCTCACTGCTCGTATCGATTGCCGTTGCCGCCACATGCATGATGGCTCCGCTCGTATCGCATCGGGCAGTCGGAGAAGAACCGTCCACTCCAAGGGCAGAGATCGGGATGGTTCCGTTCGATCAAGGCACCGTCCTGGAGTACCGAATCACAATGCCTTCAGACCTGCTGCACGACATGCAGCACAATGGGAACGACGAGGAATACCGTGCCGTAGCGCTTCATGTCTCCGGCGGCGTCGTGGATATGACGTTCGAGCGCGTCGGATTTCGACTGAAGGGATTTGGCTCGCTGCATAGCTGTTGGGATGAATCCGGTGTCCGCAGCTTCGGCGGTGACTGCGCGCGCATCTCCACCAAGATCAAGTTCAGCGAATTCGACAAGGATGCCCGCTTCTATGGTTCGAAAAGGCTCAACCTCAACGCGATGGCCAATGACAACTCGAAGCTCCGCGAAGCGCTGGCGTATTCGATCTTCCGCGAGTTCGGTGTGGACGCGCCGCGCACAGCGTTCGCCAAGCTCTACGTCAATGGAGCGGGTCCATTCTTGGTGCTGGCTGTGGAGCAGATCGACGGTCGATACACGGCCCATCACTATCCCGATGGCGGAGATGGAAACCTGTACAAGGAGATCTGGCCTCGATGGCAGGCTGATGAAGCGATGGCCCTTGAGCAGTTGAAAACCAACGACAACCCCGAGGATCATCCTGATGTGTCGGACTTCTTGGCATTCAGCCGTGCCGTTGGGAGCAGCTCAGCAGAGAGCTTCGCCACCGACATGGAGACGTGGGTCGATACCACGCAGCTGCTGCGCTACATGGCCGTCGACCGAGCGATTCGCAACTGGGATGGCTTGACCACCTTCTACAACCTGTACCCCACAGGGGGTCCGATCCCCGAGTACCTGACCATCCTCGAGTCATACCCCAACTCACCCCACAACTTCTACTGGTACCACGACGACGGGGCGGAGGCCCGCTTCCATCTCA
>CAZORQ010000073.1:0-7159 GCA_964582285.1 uncultured Thermotogae bacterium | reverse complement strand
TCTACATGATCGGACAGTGGACCACGCCCGGCGGCGGCCTGCCCCCGGCCGTCTCTTCCGGTCGACACCTCGTCCAGATCCTGTGCAAGAAGGACGGCCGGCAGTTCGTGACGACGGAACCATAGAGCGAGCGGTTCCGGTTCCTCGAATAGCCCCCCATAGCGACACTACAGGCTCAGCTCTTGTCCCCAAGGAAGCAGAGCGACAACTTGGCTAGCAGCGCTCAACGCCCTAGATTGAACAGAGGTACAAGTGATCGGACTCGTGTTCACCGTTTCACATACAGCACAACCTTGACTGCTTATGTCTCCTTGCAGTTGGAGCACCCCGCGGGGCTTGCGAGGAAGCTCTGATGAGCGAACGAGGAGGTCTGCATGTACGCATCGATGACTCTGTTCAGCGTGCAGCCCGGGCTGCGGGAGAGGATGGAGAAGCTGGGCGACAAGATGGTCGTCAGTATGGGACAGATGAAGGGATTCAAGAGCCTGACGTGTCTGATGGATCTCGACACCAACGAGTACGGAGGAATCGCTCTGTGGAAGACATAAGGAGGACGCTATGGCGTCCATGGATATGACGGGACCCAAGCTGGAGGAGGCGCTCAGCGATGTCCTGATCGGCTCCCTCAACCGGCGAGTGTTCGAGGTGTACGAACCCAAGATGCACTGAAGTTGGAATCAGGGAAAGCCCCGCGGGTTGCCGACTACTCATCCTTCAGCCAGAGTTGGCCTAAAATTCTTTCCTCTTTGAGGCATGTGGTCACCACGTTTTGAACGAGGCGAACAACGAACGCGATTGCGAGGCGCGTGAAGATCCCCGTGGCTGGTCAATGATAGAGGGATGCTACCATCGGATTCTTGCGCCCACACGGCGTGCTCTTTCGCGGAGGTATGGGCTTGAACACTTGGGGTTGACTGGCCCAGAATATCCTGTGTATACGTAGCCAGAGGAGGAAACTACATGGACTACTCGCCGGTTCTCGCCGTTGTGACGGCGGCATTCGAGATCGCTGTTGCTGTTTGGGCACTCCGAGGGCCGGGGCAACGGAGGATCGTCCGCACGACGAGTGCCATCCTCCTGTTGCTGGCGGGGTACCAGATTGCTGAGGTTGCAATCTGCGCCAACGTCGCCGCAGCCGGGTTCACCCCGAGACTGGCGTTCATCATCGTCACATGGCTTCCGGCGCTCGGTCTGCTCCTGATTGCACAGCTCCTCCGCCCAGGATCGCGCACGCTCACCGGATCGGCCTATGCAATGCTGGCCGCTGCGGCGGGCATCGTCGTGTGGATCGTGGTCGATCGATCGTTCGCCTCCGCATCGGTCTGCAACGCTGTCTACGCCCGCTATACCCACGCCATGCCGCGCTTCCTCATCTACTCCTCCTTCTATTGGCTGGGGCTCCTCGGGATGATCGCGTTCTCCGGCTACGGCGCGAAGACCTGCCGCGATCCGCGCCGGCACCGCCAACTGGTCCAGATCTTCGTGGGAACGGTAGCGTTCGTGGCCCTTGCGATGTCGACGTCGTGGTTTGTGCCACCGGCGCGAGGCGCGCTTCCTTCGATCATGTGCCACTACGCGCTGCTGTTTGCCGTCGCTCTCACGCGCTTGATTCATCTTGAGCGAGAACGGGCGAACGCAGCGGTCCTTGTTCGAGCAGGGGAGAATGGGCGTTGACGGCTCGGCAATCTCGGAAAATAGTACCTATCCCTCGCTTCTTGTCGCGGGTTTCGCGAAAAGTCAGAGTGCCTGAGGATCTTGTCCGTACCTTCCCCGTGCGCGGGGCAGAGGAGATCAATTCCCTCCGTTCTGCTGTCGGCCCCCGGTCTCGCGCCGGGTACCGGGAAACTCCTGTTGCGTCCTGCATCGCCACATGCGCATTCCCGATGCTTTGCCATCCCCCACCCCTCCCGGTAAGCTGTCTGAATCATCTTCTTTCTGGGGGGCTTTGTGAGCGACCAACAACGGCGCGGACTGGTGCGGCCCTCGACCCGCGCATTCTGGCGTGAGGGGAGGCGAACGGCCGGGTATTCGTTCTTGGACTTCCTTCACGGCTATGTGTACGGCCGCTGGCCGTATCTGTACATCGGTCTGGGAACAGGAGAGCGCGAGCTTCCGCAGGCTCTGCGACCGATCGTCAATGTATTGTCTCGGCTTCTTCTGCGGTCTTCTCGAGGGGATTCCAAGGACACGAAGCGGCGCTTCGCCGATCGGTATCATGGCAAGGTCGTCCCGACAAAGGCGGCCGAGCGACTGGTCACCTTGAATGCAAAGATCGACTTGAGGAACCTGGAGCAGATCATCCCCTACGCCACAGCGCGCGACATCGTGATGAGCGAGCCGGATCACATCGTGGCCCTGGAATGCCCGTGTCGGTCGGTGCGAGAGAATCCCTGCCTGCCGCTCGACGTGTGTCTCGTCGTTGGCGAGCCGTTCGCAGGCTTCGTGGCCGATCATCATCCAATGAAGTCCCGCTGGATTACACAAGATGAGGCCGTCGAGATTCTCCGTGCCGAGCACGAGCGAGGCCACGTGCACCATGCCTTCTTCAAGGACGCGATGCTGGGGCGGTTCTACGCGATCTGCAACTGCTGCTCGTGCTGTTGTGGCGCGATGCAGGCGTGGCGTTACGGGACCCCGATGCTGGCGTCTTCCGGATACGTCTGCGAACCGGACGGCAAACGATGCGTCGGTTGCGGTGACTGTGCCGAGTCCTGCCCGTTCGACGCGCTTACGGTGACAGATGGCGCCGTCACGGTGGATCAAGAGCGTTGCATGGGCTGCGGTGTGTGTGTCTCCAAGTGCGCCCAGGGTGCGCTGTCGTTGAGGCGCGAAGCAGGCAAGGGCGAGCCGCTTGAGATCCAGGACCTGATGGCATCGCCGATCGAGGGCTTAGGCGAAACCCCGAAGCCTCAACGCTGATTTGGCATCTCAGATTCTGAATCGGCAATACGCCGTGTTGTGCCGCGTCGCCCTCAGATTTCCCCAGGGCCAAAGAGCCGGCAAATCCGTATCATGAATGTGCGCTCGGTCGAAACCGAGAAGGGAGGGAAACGTCATGCGCAGGCACGTTATGGTAGCTATCGCGCTGATTGGGATCGTTGCAGGGGGCATCACGGCCCAGACACTGGAGCTTGGGATCGTGGGGAGAGTACCGCCTGGCGTCTCCGTTCAACTCACGCTGTTTCAGAGGTTCGCAGTGGAAGTCGGCCTGTCCGGCGCTGGGCCGCTCGTGGCCTCCGCCAAGATATATCCCGGGCAATTGGAACTCGGCCCGTTGACGCTTCGCCCACTCGTTGGGCTGGGGGTGGGGCTCGCATTTCTTCCCGGCGATATCATCGCGCACGCCTTCTTCGTCCTAATGGGAGTGGAGGTCCCGATCGGCGACACGCCGTTCACGGCCATCGGAGAGCTCGGGTTCACCATCTCCCCGGACGTCAGCCCGAGTGGCATCGGCCCGGCCGCGGGCGCGCGGTTCGACTTCGACTTCGGCGGCTAGGGGAGTTGTCCCCATCGCGCACCGGTCTCCCGACTGCAACGGGACGCTCGGCAGCAGAACCCGCTCCTTGAGCCGTCCTTGCTCTACGACTCGTCCCCGAGCTTGAAGCCCGCCCGCTTGAGGTTCTCGATGAGCTTCTCGCTTTCGCTGCGGATGAACTCGGGGGTGCAATGTCCAAGCGTAACGAACTGGGCGTAGTTCTCGATCTTTTTCTCGCGCAGCTTCTCTCGTTTGGCCTGGGGAAGGTCTTCCCACTGCTGGTTCTTGTCGCGAAAGTGAGCGCAAATCTCCTCATCGGACGGGACGTGGCAGCTGTTTCGATGGACGACCGCCTCAAGCGGCAGACGCGGGCGCAACTCCGGCGATTCGTCGGAGTAGCCGATGAACACCAGTCCGGCGGGAAACACGTACTCCGGCGCACCAAGCCATTCCTGTACGTTTCTGGAGAGAACCAGGCCCACGTAGACCGTTCCGAGCCCTAGACTCTCGGCGGCGATGACGATGTTCTGAAGAGCGATCACTGCGTCCCAGTAGGCGATGAACAGGTTCACCGCTTGATCGAAGGGGCGTCAATGACGACGAGTGAGTAGGTTTGCAGGTTGCCCGCGCTGGCAGCGCGTATGTCGGCGCGTAGTATCTGACCGAGTAGTTCAGCGGGAACCGGATCGGACTTGAACCGGCGGATCGAGCGATGATTCATCAGACCATCGATCACTGGCTTTGACATGACGCTTCCTCCCTGGTTGGATGGATTTGTCAGACGTTAGAGTACCGTTGCGCACAACAGTGCACAACAACGTTCCAAGTGACGCCCCAAACAGCGTTGACCTCCAACTGACGCCCCCATATCATGTCCAGAGACTGCCCGGCAACGTGCGTTTAAATCAAAGGAAGAACCGATGCCCAATCGACTGCAATCCAGACGGATCCTGATCGCGGCAGCCGTTATTTGCTTTGTTGTCGCCCTCATCGCGTTTGCTGGGCTGATCCTACGTGAAGACGCAATCGGGCGCGTGATCTTCGGCGCCGCGTGGACCGCGCTCGCGGTGGTGTGGTTGGGAAGGCTCGCGGTCATTACCAAACGCGAGGAGAGAGGATCGTGGAAGCAATAGCGCTCCACGGCAGTCCCATCAAAAGCGGAAACTCGGATACGCTGGTCGAGCACTTCTTCAAGGGGCTACAGGCAGAGGGCGATCACGAGGTGCAGCACTTCTACGCCAACGAGCTTGAGATCAAGCCGTGCCAGGGATGCCTGGAATGCAACAAACCTCCGGACTACCGCTGCGTCATCGAAGACGACATGCAGCAGATCTACGCGGCATTCGGCGACGCCGATGTACTGGGGCTACATGACGGCCCAACTGAAAACGGTCGTCGACAGGATGGAGGCGATCGCCAGCGAGAAGTACTTCAAGGGCAAGATCATCGTCCTTGTCGCCACCTATTGGCACCACGTGGAATCCACGGTCGCGTTTTTCAACCGCGTCTTCCCGCACTTCGGCGGCGAGGTCCACATCATCACGTACTGCTCCCTGGACGTGGAGAATCGCAAAGACGTCTCGGCCTCAAGCTGCAAGGCGAAGCTGGAAGAGGCGTACGAGCTGGGAAAAGCTCTCGGCAAGCGAACACACGTGTAATCCCTTCTTTGTGGAATCTCTCTGTCGGGGGCACGCTCGCCCCAGCCTGATCCAGTAGTCAAACATCTTCTGGGTCTCCGATAGAGGGCGAGCTAAATCGGGTCCTCCTTTGATCTCGGGTGAAGACAGGGCCTCAAGCCATGCATGTGCACGCCGGCCGAGCAGGATCGGCCTGCTTCTGATGAAGCGCTGCGCTACAATCGGTGTTTCTCGATGATCAAGGGAAGAAAAGGAGCGCACATGCCAAGATCTGAGTGCCCTTTCCAATTCCAACCATGAGACGATTCAAGACACCCGACCGAGAAGAGATCCTCACCGGACGGGCGCTGGCCACCATGGCCAAGATCGGCGGACCGGCCGTGCTCTCCTCGCTCCTGTTCACCCTGTACAACCTTGCCGATGCGTTCTGGATCGGCCATCTGCCGAAAGAGCACGCCGGGGCGGTGGTGGCCGGGATCCAAGTCTCTTGGCCCCTGGTGTGGTTCCTCATCGCGTTTGTGTCGGGGTTCGGCGGAGCGGCGGTGAGCGCCCTCGTTGCTCAGAACATCGGAGCTGGGCGACCGAGGCAGGCCAACTACGCGCTCAACCAGCTGTTCACCGTGGCCATCGCAGCCGGAATCATTCTCGGGATTTCCGGATACCTGCTCTCGCCGTGGATCCTTTCCGTTCTCGTACGAGAGCCGGCGGTGGCCGCCGAGGCCGCGACGTACCTCAAGGTGATCTTCCTCGGACTGCCGACAATGCTCCTGCCTGGCCTGTTCTATTTCGCGCTCTCTTCCACCGGCGATACCGTTACGCCTCTTCTCACAAACGGAACGGGACTCCTCATCAACATGGCGCTCGACCCGCTGCTCGTCCTGGGATGGGGGCCGTTTCCCGAGATGGGCATCCTCGGCGCGGCGGTCGCCACCGTGACCGCCCAGGGGGTAGCCACACTGATCTTCGTCGTTCTGTTCCGACGGGGGAAGGAATCCCTGCGTCTCGACCGTCACGCCCTCGCGCCGAAGTGGAATTGGATGACAAGAGCCATCCGCATCGGTCTGCCAGCGGCGATCGGTCAGTCCAGTGTGGCCCTGGGGTTCGTTGTCGTCACCGGTGTGATCGGACGGCTTGACAACGCCGAGGTGGCACTGGCCGGCTACGGTATCGCCGACCGGATCTTCGGAATGCTGTTCATCGTTAGCGAGGGCTTGGGGATGGGACTCACCACCATGGTCGGCCAGGCCCTCGGGGCGGGGCTTACGAAACGCGCAAAGGAGCTGGTGCGCAAGGGTCTGTTGTCCTTGTTCGTTATCCTCATCGTCGAGGCGGCCGTCCTGTGGCTTGTGCGTAGGCCTCTTGTCTCCGTGTTCATTCCCGGGCGGACGGACGTGATCAAGGTAGGGGCCCGCTTCATCGAGCTGTTCGCAGCGGGGATGCCTTTCCTCGGAGCGTTCTTCGCCGCCGAGGCCGTCTACCGGGGCGCCGGACACAACGTGCCAACGATGATCCTGGGAATCCTACGACTGTGGATCCTGCGGATTCCCCTGGCGTGGGCGCTTGCCTTTCCGCTGAGCATGCAGACCGATGGAGTGTGGTTGGGAATGGCACTGAGCAACGTCGTTTCAGGACTCGTCGCACTCGGGTTCCTCGCCAGCCGCAGCTGGCAACGAACCGTGGTCGACCATGCGAGCGCAGATGAAGCAGAAACTGGGAAACCTCGGTGACTCAAGCCGCTTGTCTATCGGGAAAACGCGTACCAGAGGTATCTTGTCATAAGAAGCGCTGTTCCCCCTGACAGCGCCGCCACGGACAGGCCGCCGACAAACGCCTTGGTGCCAATGCGCGCAAGCTCGCGGAACTTAACCTTGAAGCCGACCGCAGCGAACGCCCACGTCAAGAAGAAAGGAATCGGCGGCTTGAGAGCATCTGCGCTAAATGAGGTCCACTCCTCACCAAACAGCGATTCCAATCCCGCATGAACGAAGGGAACAGGATGAAAGCGAGCGCGAACCAGGGAACAGCAAACTTCTGCCTGTGCAGGGTT
>CAZORQ010000072.1:0-7203 GCA_964582285.1 uncultured Thermotogae bacterium | reverse complement strand
GTCCGCCCCACCCCCGTCAGCTCCGCCAGCTTCGCCTCCGACGGCAACCGCTCCCCCGCCTTCAGGGTTCCGTCCTGAATGGAAGAGAGAATCTGGTCGATCACGAAGCGTGGTCTCTTGGTCTCGACAAGCCGCTCGATGGGCATGGCGGCAGTATAGCCTATCTGTCAGACAGCTGACAGATACCCGTCATGAGCCGTATCCTTGTCAACTTGACTTCGTCCCTACCGGCCTCTCTCAAGTGTGCCAAAGAGATCTCTCTGCGAGACACACGTGGTCTTGATATATGTTCGAAGTGCGCCGGAACCCCTTTGCGTGCTCAGTCATCGGTTCGACTACACTGTCTCTCCCGAAGTGGGGATGTCAAGGACTATGGGTGCCAGCAACCAGGGCTCTCAACCTTCAACGAGTGTTCCTTGAGCTTGCGGATCAGTCCAGCGGCGTGTTCACACTCCGAAGGCTGTCGCTTTTGGTCTCTCACGAGACGAGAGGAGATGTATGGCAGTCTTTTCGCTCCTTGATTGCGTGATCGATATCCCGGAATAGCGTTGGGAAGGCGGAGTGGCCCTCTTGTACGACCAAGGGAGCAGTATCTTCAGGGGGCGCAATGGTCTGGTCCTGTGAGTGAGCGAGAATCTGGCGGGACAAGGCGCTTGAGACACGAGCGCCCCGGGCTTGAAGGAGCAGCAGAGGACGCATATCAAGGAGTTCCTCTGAACGCAGATGCGCGTTCAGTATTCCCAGAGATAACCTGGAGTTGTCGTCTTACAGGAAGTGTGTGTATGATTGGGTATTCAAGCTACGGGAGGGTGTGCTGTGGCTGTCTCATGCGTTCTCGTCGTGGTTGGCTCGTGGCTTGTGGTTCAGTTCTCCACCTTGATCATCGCATGCCAGAGAACAGAACTCACTCGTCCGTCCAAGCATGAGGGGTGTTGCTTCTTTGGTGTACGCAGGCACTGCGGTTCCCCATTCATCTGGATTCGGCTCTTCTCGCTGGCTTGCAGAGGAAGCAATGCTGTGTGGAGGATCTGCCCTTCTGCAACATCGCGCTTCCATGCCAAAGCCAGTGTAGTCAAGGTTCATCTTCGGCGGGAGTGGAGATGGGCATTCCTGAGAATCGGCCTTCCACTGCTTGCTACGCTTGTCGGCGGGGGGCTGACGGCAGTATCTCTAACGAGGTAGGTGACGATGCCAGACAGGACCTTCTCCGAAGTTCAGCATCTGACCAAAGGGTACGAGGATCTTGTCACGTTTGCACTTGATGATCGTGATGAGGAAAACGCCATTGTCGCTTGGGCCACGTTCTTCGGAAGCCTGTACATCCATGCTCTGGACAGCGAGGAACGCGAATTGCAGGCCATACTCGAGGAGGCAGCTCGCATTGCCCTGATTGTCGCACCGCGTGGAGGTGGGAAGACGACATTCCTGCTGCACGGTCTGCTTGAGTACAAGAAGAGGGGCGGTCAGTTCTATCTGTTTGATTTCAAGGCCCAGGGAGACGCGGTAGATGACCTTACTGAGAACTGGCCTCTGAATCTCCCATCGCTCCAAACAATCCTCAAAGAGGACCTCTACGCTCGATACATCGGGGATGACGTCCACGAGGGGGACCGCTTCGTGGAGACCGCACTTGACATGTTCTACCCTCGCGATAAGGCTCGGCTTGCGAGAGATTTAGCGAGTTCGCTCGATGTGGATCTTGCACACGACTCCCTCCTTGACGTGTTCGCAGAACGGCCCGACATAGCGAATGAGCAGGAGGAATTCGTCTTCGGCAAGCTTTCATTCGGAGCCATGGTGCAGGTGGTTATGAAGCTCAAGGGGATCGATAGATTCGTCGTTTGCTTCGACAATGTGGATCGCCTCGCCGCCGAGATCCAGCCGTTTCTTCTCTCTTTGGCAATTGACGTCTATCATCGTGGAAGAGGGGCTTTCGGGACGGTAGTGGCTCTCCGAGAGAAGAACGTTCTTCGCTACACTGAGGACGGGGCAGATGGCGATGTAGTAGAGGTTCTGACTCCGACGGGGCATCCCGAACTTGCGTATAGGGTCGACATTCACGCGCCGGTCGATGAGTTCGTGGAAGGTCTTCTGAGCACACGACAGGGGTATGCGAGAGATGTCTTCCTCACAGAGAGATGCAGGGATGTGGATCAGGACTTCAAGATCATCCTGGATGGGGCGCGAAAGCTTGCCAACTCCTCGTTTATCTCCCAGCGTCTCTTCAACCTCGCGAACCACAGCCGTCGACAGCTTCTTCTCTTGAATGCGGGATTCACCAAGTTCCTCATTCGCCTCGTCTATGAGAGGGAAGTAGGGTACTCAGAGAGCGGGCTTGATCTCTCTCAGATCGATTGCCGATCGTACCTCTACCGCTGGATCTATGCGGCAATGAATCCGCGCCATGAATGGCTTGGAGACCCCATAGCGAATTACACGAAGTTTGACGCAAAGCAGCTTTCGCCTGCATCTGCTTGTGATCTGGAGTGGGTTCTTCTCGCATGGCTGCAGAGGCACCAGGCGAAGCTCAGAGTTGGGGACGTGATCTCAGGCTTCGAGGAGATTGGTGTAGACCGTCGCAGAGCGCGCGACACGTTGTTTTCCCTATATGATTGTGAGCACCCTGATCAGCGCCACGTCGAGCTGGGCAATGTCGAGAAGCGCCTTGACCCGGCCGAGGTGACCGGAGGCACCCTTGCATACATAACTCCGCTAGGAACAGAATACATTCGCAACACTGTGACAAAGTTCGAGTATGTCCTACAGGCCATTCGATTTCCGGAAGCCGTGTTGGCGGACTCCACGGCTATGCTACGCCCCCTCAATCACAAGTCGGAAGATGCCGTTCAGCGGGTGCACGCGCACCTTTGCACGATGGCCCGAGCCCACGCAGCAGCGCTCAGGGAGTTCCGGAACGCAATGACAGAGAAAGCTGCCTGGGAAGAGACATACCGGCGAGACTTCTGCGTAGGCGGGCGCTTCGTTATTGAGCGGATGGTTGTGAGTCACCTTGCACATCTGTCAGAAGTAGGGGGCGACATAGTCGCATACGCAGATAACTTGTATCGCCGTCTTGTGAAGGACTTCTACTCGCGAGCGGAAATCATAGCTGATCCTAATCAGTTGTTCACTCAAAGCTTCAGCTAGCGGCCTGGCGGAGCCCAAGGATCAGGACGAGACTCTCCGAAGGACGTGGGGTCACATCTCGATTCTTAGGGTTCGGGGATCCCCAGAACCACCACAGGACAGGACGAAGCTCGGATGACAGATAATCCTGAGATCACGGTGGTTCGAGGACGGCGATTTCCCATCCACTCAGTGTGTCCAACCCTTGGAATTCCCTGCACTGGAGGTGGCGATAAGTAGTATGGTCACTCCGCCGGTGGATAGCCTGGTCGCGCGTTGCGCTGGCGCATGGTGGCGTCGGAGCGGGGAGGCGCTAGTTTCTGCAGAGGGCGTCGTAGATCGCGTAGAAGGCGGTTTCGATCCGATCGCCGAGTCCAACCCCGGTGAGCGCCGCCATCGCCCGGCGGCTCTCTTCGTCGAATGCGTCTTCATCGACGATGTAGCCCTCCGCGTCGACGTAGTTGAGCGAGCGCAATCGATGCGTGACGTGGTCGACCGGGTCGGCCAGGCCGGGTTCTCCGGCAAGCGCCGATCGGACGGGGGCGAGGTACTGGTCGATTTCTTCGATCTCACCGTAGGTGTCGACGAATTCCTGCACCATTCGCTCGAATCGTTCGTACAGCGTGATTGCGGCAGTGAACTCGGATCGCGCCCGCGCGACGTCCATCGGGAAGAGCCCCAGGCCGTGCGCGTGTCCCGCGTCGATCGCGTTCCACGCAAGGGTGAAGGTGGCGAGCATGGCGATCCCGTCGGAGCGGATCTGCGCGCAGAGCTTGTCGTCGGCTACGACGTCGATTTCCACCGGAACGCGCTCGCCGTAGCCGACGTAGAGATCCTCGAGTGGCGTGTCCCGGGTTCCGTCGAGCGGCCCCTCCCACATGACGCTTCCGTCGAAGTCGGCGTCCTGTCGAACCCTCGGGGAGCACGGATCGCCGTCGCAGCCACCGGAGTGGATCAGTCCGAGCGCGTGTCCGAACTCGTGCTCGACCACCGTGACAAGATCCCACGCGTCCCACGCCTCGCTCCCCCTAGTGGCACGAAGGATCCGCTGCGCGCGGCCGCAACGGGCGACGAGCACTCGCTCGAATTCCTCATCGACGTCCGGCGTCCCGTCCACGAACCAATCGACGTCCGCATTCAGCACGACGGCGTCCGCCCGCGTCCACAGCCCGGAGGCCAGAACATCCGCAGCCGGATCGATGCCGAAGGACGGCGCCATCGAAGCCGGAACCCAATACGCGACGGCCTGCGACGCGTTGAACCCGACCCCGTCGCCGTCCTGATCCTTCCAAGACTTGAAGAAGCTCTTCTTGTTTTCCCAGCGCAGGACAATCTCGGGCGAACCGCCCGAACCGTCCGAATCCCACTCGGCGAGCTGTCCGGCGAGCTGTCCTTCGACCAAGTTCCACGCTTCGATCGCCCGGCGCGCCGCCGCCTTCTCGGATGCCGTCCACGCGTGAACGGACGAGTCGACAAACGCGTAGCGAATCGGAGCCGGCCATGATCTCACCGCGTAGCCGCTCAAGCTCGCGAGGCACGCGGCGCACGATCCGGACGGATCGGCATTCTCGGAGTAGGACGGCGTCCCTCCGGGGTAGATGGCCGGATTCGCGTAGATCGCGTTCAGGAACGAATCCGACTGGACGCCAAGTTCGCCGCCCCAATACGTCTCACCTGCTCCGGCAAGGCCGAGCGCCGCCGCGAGGGCAATCCCAGCCGCCAGGATCTCTCTTGCTCGCATCGGAGGCTCCTATTTCCGTTTCCGGCGGAAGTACGCAACCAACCGCCAAACAACAAGTCCGCCGAGCGGGACCAGAAGCCAGTAGAGGTGCACCCACCAGCGTGTGACCGGAGCCGCGGACGCCAGCGGATCGATCGGAGGAACGGCCGTTCGATCGAGAACGACGTTCACGCAAAGGATGACGGCCGCCGCAGCACCCGCGAACGCAACCACGCGTGGCAACGAGAAGGCCTCCGGCGAGAGGCGTTCCGCCACCCAACGCTTCAGCCGATCGAATGCATCGGGCTCCGGTGCAACGTTCGCCTCGCGCACGCGCACGGGCACTTGCTCCAAGTGCGCCTCGAATGCGCCGTCGATCGCCGCAAGTTCGCGCCGGAACCGGCCGACTTCTTCAGCACATACGGCACAGGTCGCAACGTGCGCGGAGACTCGAGCGGCGGCCCCGACGGCCAACTGCTCGTAGGCGAATGCTTCCAAGACTTCGGACGACGGGTGCGCATCGTACCGTCCGTCGCCCGCGCGGGGAATCGCCTGATCGATGAACTGCTCGAACGCTTCCGTCGTCATGATGTCACCTCCTGAACTTGCCTTCGATACGGGGAAGAGAGGATGTGGCTCTGGAGCTGCTGCAGCGCACGGTCCTTGCGGAGCTGCTTTTCGAAGATCCGCTTGCACACGTCCTCTTCCCACCGGTAGTACTGGCCGCACACGGCTTCCAAGGTCAGCGTTGCCGGCGTCGGATAGGACGCCTCGTCCTTCCTCGGTCCGGAACGGCTGCAAAGGAACGTGGCAATCGCCATCAGGTTGTCGAGCGCGGCGCGCTTTCTTTTCTTCGTGTGAGTCTGCTTCAGAGACGCGCAAGCCCAAAGGAGAACCGACTCCGGATCCTCACGGAGCCGGACGATGTCCTCCTCGATCCGTTCCGGGTCCGGACACTGGCAGCGAAGGAGAAGGTCCCACATCACCAGGATCTCGCTGTAGACGGGAACCCGCGACGCTTCGCTGTCAACGGCTGCAAGCGTCTCCTCGAGGTCTTCGAGCGGGACGACGTCGCCGAGCTGCGCCCTGCGCCGCCGCAAGTGGCCCCAGTAGGTGTTGCCGATCGCGCCCTTCAGATAGGTCTCGAAGTCGCGTGCCGGGCCGTCCGCGGCGTCGTGGTCGCGGACGTACTCCGACCATTGGGAAAGCAAATGATCCTTGTTCTGGAGGCACCGCAAGAGGACGTCCTGCCAAGTGTCCGCCGCGACGCGAAGGACGTTGATCTCGATTCCCGCCGTCTTCGGCTCGTGCTTCCCCTCCTGAAGAGAGACCAGATACTCGCCAACGGAGCGCAAGTGCTGGGCCCCCAGCGTTCGGCGCACGTGGTAGAGAATGCTCCGACGGATGAGCGTGCCGTAGCGATCGACGAAGGCCGTCCGAAGGCCTTCGTCCCATCCTCGCCGGAAGACTCGGTCGAGCAGCTGTTGGTCGTCCCAACGATCGGTCGCTTCCACAGAGGATCCCTCTAGTCCTATCCAGATGATCCATACTACAAAGGCCACGGACCCTGCACAACGTGCCCCATGCGTGCCATGTGAAGGTCGAGTCGAGCCGATCATGACAGGTTCCTCCAATGCGAACGGCGGAGAGCCTCGAGGCCCCCCGCGTTCGCTTCGCTGTCGTGTGCTTGCCGCTCGGCGTTCCCGGTGGTTTCAGCTAGGCACCCTGCTTCGGTCGCCCGGGCCTCGGTCCAGCCGAAACGGGCGCCTTGGGCGTCCAGAAGTTGATGTCCGTTCCCGCGTAGGCGCATTCACTCTTCGAACCTCCGGCCTTGCCGGTCACGACGATCTGAAGGCGCGCCTGCTCGCCGGAATCGACGATCCCGTTGCCGTTGTTGTCGACCCAGACGGTGATCAGGTGCGTTCCGACGGACTTCCCGTTGAACCCAAGCCCGAGCATCCCCCGGGTGTGGTGATAGGAGAGATCGAAGGTGTGCCGCGCTCCATCCGGCGTCTGCTCGGTCAGTTTGACGGTCGTTTTCGCCGTCTTGTTGATCCCCGTGAGCTTCGTCTGCAGGAAGCCGCCCTCCGGCAGCTTGCAAGGTCCGGCCGGCGAAATCGCCACGCCATTCGACGGCGTTGTGGACGAGGAGGACGAACCGGACGGCGCTCCACCGATCTGAACGCTCACGGCGCCGTTCTGACCCGAGAATGTGATCTTGAAGCTGAACTGGCCGAACGCGGCCACGCCGAGACTCGCCACCGCGATCAGGGAGATCGCGACCTTCGCTGCCATCTTCTTGTTGATCTTGTTCATCGTACTGCCTCCTATGCGATTGAGTTACTTAGACAAAGCAC
>CAZORQ010000071.1:0-7541 GCA_964582285.1 uncultured Thermotogae bacterium | reverse complement strand
TGCTTCGCGAGAGACGCGTCCAGCGGGATGATCGCTGCGTTGTCTTTGCTCTTGAAGTGGTAGTAGACAACGGAGTCGTAGGTCTGCTGAGTCTCCGGCAGCTTCCGCCACAGCAACTGCACACGCCCGGCAAGCCCTTCGCCAACCTTCAGGTCTTCTTGTTGCATCGGCTCCACAGCTCACCCCTTTTCGCAATGATCGAGAACAGCGCTCATGATTCAGACTGATTTCCGTACCTTCGGTGGTCTACATAGAAGACCAGACTACAGATGATCAACTGTATGAGCAAGAACTGTCGCCATCTCTCTCTTGTGCGTCAGCTCTTGGAGCCTGCCGACACTACTGCTCTTTCGGAGTCGCAAACGTAGGGATGACGAGCCTGGGAGGGGAGGGGTCAGATGCTGTATCGAATGTCAACCCTCCTTCTCGTTTGGATCGCGGAACGACGAATGGGCTATGCAACATACCGCTGAGGCGCTTTCCGATGAGGATTCCGCCCCATATGAGGCAGTTGTATACTCTCTTGCGCCAGAAGGAGGTACTAATGAGGAAGTCTCGAATCAAGCTCCTGATGTGGGGAGGCTTGCTCCTTGGAGTGGCCGCCGCCAGCGGCATCTGCCTCTCGGCAACGCCCGAGATCACATTCACCATTGACCCAGGTCGATTTGGTGCGACTGTGCCGGAGCGCTTCCTGGGCCTGAGCTTCGAGCCGATAGACGTTATTCGAGATCCGGACATTCGCCTCAATAGACCAGAGGTCTTCGGAATCGGCAACTGCCTTCACAACTACATGAGCTTGCTTCAGCCGGGGCACATAAGGATTGGTGGTCTGCTTGGTGATTCGCCGCGCAATGCATCTGCGAAGGATCCAACGCACATCGGACCACTACTGGAGTTCGCACGGGACATCGATTGGATCGTCGATTGGACACTGCGTTTCGTTCCATATGAGCCTGAAGCAGCTGTCCCGACCGTCGATTACCTCCTGGAACACGGAGCAGACCTCCTTCGCTATGTAGGTATCGGAACGGAGCCAGAGAACTACGTCGGCCAGCTTAGACGACCAGAGGGCTGGGGGATGACGGAGCACTGTGAGGAATTCGGCGGATACGTGGAGGTTCTTCGACGCGCGTTTCCGGACCTCGCGATCTATGGACCCAACATGGTTGGAGACTCCGCGAACATGTGCTCCGCCGATGGATGGATTCGCACCTTTGCGAGATCGCACGCCTCGCAGCTGGATGCACTGGCGGTGCACCTGTATCCCTTGTCCTGGCATGATCTACCTACGGGCGACCTGAAGAGCAGTCTACGTGATCTGCTCAGCATCGAGACACGAACTGACACACTACGAGTGATCCATGATGCAGTCGATCTGGGCCGTACGCTTCGGCTTCCAGTGTATGTCAGTGAGACGAACGCAGGGCCCGACGCAGCACAAGGAACCCCATCCTTCGGCTACTTCAATAAAGCCGGCTCGGCATTGAACATGCTTGACAACCTCTTTCTGATGGCTGAGTCCGGTGTTCAAGGCGCGGCGATTCACGTTGGGGGGAGAACCTGGTGGCATATGGCTCCGGTGCAGATGGGCGATTGGGGGCAAGGGCGGTATCCCTGTGTGATCAGGCCGCTTGCCTACGCGCTGCTGCTCTTTTCGGTATCAGACCCACAGCACTTCGTGCATTGCCACTCTGATCAAACGCGGGCAAACGTCCACTGTCATGCGTTTCTGAACCGGGACGGGCAGCTTAACGTACTTCTGATCAACAAGGATGTCGACCATGGATTCAACGTAGCTGTCGATCTTGGCGTGGCGTTCTCGTCGGCCGTCACACTCACCCTCGGAGGAACATGGTGGGACGCAGAGGCGACTTTGGGTGGATCGCAGATCAAATCTACAGGAAAGTGGGAGCCCACCTGGGGTGTCCTTGAGCCGGCCGGAGGGAAGCTGTCTCTCACGGTCGACGCAGCAACTGCTGTCCTGATCGTCATTGAGTGATAGAACGCAACCAGACATCGCTGCCTGTGTCTGCTGAGAGCGCGTAGCGAACTTCGCCGTGCTGCTGCCCAAGCGCAACTGACCGTTCGGCTTCGCGTCCAACTTGGCTCGCGAAGACCGGCCAACCTATCCAGTGCCAAGTCTTCCAATCGTTCACCCCGGCTCCACCGGATCTGGCAAGTAGCCAAGCCGGAGAGGGTGTTTCCTCGCCGCTGTTGCATACCGTGCACGGATCCGACAGAATCGGCCGAACTTCATCGTGGCGCAGATCGCGCTCGGACAGGGTGGTGAGGATATCGTGTCGGAGAGACGTATGCCGCAGTTCGACCAGCTCATCGATCGTCGAGGGACCGACAGCATCAAATGGTCGCTCTACGGGGATGATGTCCTACCGATGTGGGTCGCGGATATGGACTTCCGCTGTCCGGATCCAATTGTCGAAGCGCTGCGGACACGAACACACCACGGCATCTACGGCTACGCGGGCGAGCCGGCCGAGCTACGCGAGGTCATCGCCGGTCGACTGAAACGGCGATTCAGCTGGACGATCGCGGCCGAATCAATCGTCTTTCTCCCAAACGTCTATGTCGGCTTCCATCTCGCCGCCCATGCGATAGCGCAACCGGGAGACGGCGTGCTGATCACCCCGCCGGTCTACTTCCCAATTCTCGATGTCCCAGAGAACGTCGGCATTCGCGGCAACTTGAGCAAGATGCTCTGCTCCGATGGGTTGCGCTACGAGATCGACTTCGATGGATTCGAGCAGGCAATCGACGGACGCAGCCGACTGCTCATTTTCTGTAATCCGCACAATCCGATCGGACGCGTCTACCGCCACGACGAGCTGGAGCGACTGGCCGAAATCTGTATCGAGCATGATCTGATCGTCTGCTCCGACGAGATCCACGCCGATTTCATCTACGACGATCATCGGCACATTCCGATCGCCGCGTTGTCATCGGAGATCGATCGAAGGACGATTACGCTGATGTCGCCGGCCAAGTCGTTCAACGTCGCCGGCATTCCGTTCGCATTCGCGGTGATCTCCGATCCGAAGCTCCGCAACCAGTACGAGAACGCGAAGATGGGGCTCGTCGCGCATCCCGGCGTCTTCGGCTTTGCTGCCGCCCTTGCCGCCTATCGTGATGGAGACGGCTGGCTCGACGAGCTTGTCACGTATCTCCAAGTGAACCGCGATGTCGCCGCCGCATTCGTTCGAGACAAGCTGCCAGGGGTCGAAATGACGCCACTGGAGGGAACCTATCTCGCGTGGCTCGATTGCCGCAGGGCAGCTATCGAAGGGAACCCACACGAGCACTTCCTCAACACAGGGCGCATCGCCACGAACGACGGCGCGATGTTCGGTCCCGGCGGCGAGGGGTTCGTCCGGCTGAACCTCGCCTGCCCTCGGGATCAGATGATCGAGGGGCTTGAGCGAATCCGCAGAGCGCTCGCGCTTAGCTAGCCGGAGCTCGACATGTTCATCAGTGTGAGCCCGTCGATGTGCGTTTGCTCAATGGATAGGAGTCCCTCAACGCCAAACACCTCGCCAATTCGGACTGCGGCCGATATGCCTATTGTGAGATGCTCATTGCGCGCTCCATAGAGCATCTCCCAATCGTCTACCTTCAGCTCTACTCGTGCCTCGTTCTGGGTATCCTCGGTCGGTCCGCAGGGACGATCGCGAGGAACGCAGCGGCCTATTCGATAGACGGCAGCATGCTGCATACCCAATCGAGCCCGAGTTCTATCAGTTTTCCCCGTCGCGGTCGGCCACGCTCATCCCATCCAGCCATTTCGTAGTACAGGGCTTTCGCCTCGTTCAGTTCGTCATCCGAGACAAGGACCCCGTCCGTCGGTCCGCCGCATAGGGGGATGCCCAACTTCGCCGGCGCTGTGTCTTGCTCCGCTCCCACCCCCTCACGGACGTTAAACGATCTCATGAGGTTGAGCCGTCGCTCACCGACTTTCATTAGCTCCCACAGCGTGAACTCCCATCCGGTCACGGCTCGGATTGCATCGACCAGCTGGCTGGGCCCGTACAACTGAAACGACGGGCCAAAGACAAACTGGCAGGCGCAGACGGAGTCGGTCGCACTGTAGAACAACTGAGTGTAGAAAGCATAGCGAACTTTTGCTGTATTGAGCACGTCCTGCGGCAGCTCTCCGATCAAGTCCAATTGACTCATTCGATCGGCATACTGCGGACAGTAGAACGGATCGTGTTCATGCGACTGATGGTCAGCTCCAAATGGGTTCACTGAGTAAATCAGTGCGAGGCTTCGTTTATGCTGCGGCATATGGGCCGGGTATTCTTGTCCCTTTGCGGCCACGACGAGCTCCTGCCCAACGCCCAACTGCTCAGCGGCATACTTCGATCCTTCGCCAAGCAAACGACCGAATCCCTCACGTCGTCCGATCTTCTCGACCATACTCACGAGGGCTTCTGCATCGCCAAAGCGAAGTTCAACGCCATCGCTCTCATCTTTCGAGATCAAGCCTCGTTCGAAGCAGTCCATCGCCCAGGCAATCGTCGCCCCACAACTAATCGTGTCCATTCCGTACATATTGCACAGCTGGTTCGCTCGGCAGATCGCAGCAAGGTCCGAGACCCCGCAGTACGAGCCCATGGCCGCGAGCGTCTCGTACTCGGGCCCGCCGTATCGTGCGTCGACAACGTAGGGACCCTCTTCGATCTCTACGATACGCTTGCATTGAACGACACAGCCATAACACGTATCTCGTCCCTTGAGCACCGTCTCCGCCATAAGCTCTCCGCTGATAGCCTCGGCACCTTCAAATACGCCACTCGACCAGTTTCGTGTCGGCAAGCCTCCTTCCTCGTTCAGGGGAAGCAGGCCCTCGGCCGTTCCGAATTCTCCCATCCCGAACACATCGGATTCAGGGAGACGGTCGGCACCCCATTTCGCCAGTGCCTTCACGGCCTCCGGATCTGCTGGTGAGAAACGACTGGAACCACGTACGGCAATGGCTTTCAGGTTCTTGGACGCCATGACGGTTCCCATTCCCGTGCGCCCGTTGGCACGTGAGCACGATGTGATCAACGCTCCATAACGGATGCCCTTTTCCGCTGCCGGTCCACACTGAAGGACCTGAATTTTCGCGTCGTCAAGCTCTGATCGAATCGCGTCTTCCACCTCTGCGGTAACCTGTCCCCAGAGATCGGCTGCATTCCGTAGCTCGACCGCGCCGTCATGGATCCACAGCCAGCATGGAGCCTCCGCTCTTCCGTGAAGGACAATCCCATCGAAACCGGCTGCTTTCAACTCGGCTGGCCAGAAGCCCCCCGATTGCGAGTCACCGATCAGACCACTCACGGGGGACTTCGCAGTTGCTGTAACTCGGGATTGCCCCGATAGCGGGGCTCCCGCAATCACTCCCGTCATCAGAGACAGCGTGTTCTCTGGCCCCAGCGGATCAGCATTCGCCGGCGTGTGTTTCAGCAAGTACCACGTGCCCATTGCGCTCCCGCCAAGGTAGGTCCGATAGAACGACGTGTCTGGGTTCTCGATGATCAGATCTCCAGTGTCAAGATGCACATGGGCAATCCTCCCAGCGTATCCACATGTCATGATGCCGCCCCCTTCCGCACTTACAGAAGCATCACACGTCCGAAACCATCCTGCATGACCTGAGTCTCTATGCACCCTTCAGGAGTGTCCGGCGCCACTTTTTTTCATCGCCCCAGTATCCTGTGGCTTGCTATGCACGCCAACATGGCTCCACGTCTAGCGATGCCTTCTACCCCCCGCACACTGATACAGCACCTATGCAAAGCATTACGTCTCACCATCCCGCGCGAAACATGGAACAACGGTGAGTACCGCTTGCCCACAACATCAGGCTCCGCAGGTTTGACGGCGTGGTGCGTCAGTTTCAGTCGCGCCCCATGTCAACACAACTTGGCACCTTGCAGCGGACTACTCCAGATCATCCAGGAGTGCTCTAACAGCTTCCCTTTCGGTGTCGTTAAGCGGCAACCGGGGATGCGAAGATTCGCCCCCACAAAGCCCGAGCTGATCAAGCGCGTACTTGACCGTCTGGTGCATTTTCCCGCCTTTTTCCAAGTAGCGAAGAGCCGGAAGCAAACGCTTGTACAGTACCCAGCCTGCTTCCAAGTCTTTCTTCTCAACGATTGCCTCAAACAGCTCCACGCAGATCTTTGGAGCGAAGTTGGCAGCTACGCATATCCATCCCTTTGCTCCCATGACAAGTGACTCATATGCGAGATCCTCCCACCCACAGAATATTGTGAGTTGATCACTCGTGAGCGTGCGTATCTCAGTGATCCGCCGAATGTCTCCTGTACTCTCCTTGATATGCGTCACATTCTTCAGTTGCGCCAATTGGCAGACAGTCTCCGCCTGGATGTCTACTTTGGAACTCCATGGGTTGTTATAGATCATGATCGGGATATCGACTGCATCCGAGACTGCCTTGTAGTGGAAGACCACCTCTTCTGCCGAAGGCGTGTAGTACCAGGGCGGAAGCAGCAAGATACCATCCGCGTTGTGCTTCTGCGCTACCGATGCATACTCGATAGCCTTCTCAGTTGTCTCGGCCGATGTCCCCACCATAACTGGAATCCGCCCGTCAGCTGCCTGAATGACCGTCTGCATAGCGGTTTCCTTTTGCTGGTCACTGAGGCTGGCGAATTCACCTGTGCTCCCAAGAGGAACGACCCCGTGAATACCTTGACGTATCAGCCAGTCAACATTCCCTGCCATTCCCTCGTAGTCAATCCGCCCGTCGTCGAAGAACGGAGTAGTCAAGACAGCAAATATCCCGTAGATTCTAGTCATAGAACCCTCCTTGGTTCCCGTTCATTCCTATCCTGGCCGGCGAATCGCTCGAAAGCAAGAGGTTCGATTGGCACCAAAGTGTCAACGTCACGCACCATCTCGGACACAAGGCGACCAGTGATCGGGGCGAGTCCGATCCCATCTCCTTCGTGTCCAGAAGCAAGCAGCAATCCAGGAACTGCTCGTACCCAGGACACGATCGGATAGTGATCTGGTGTCCATGGTCGTAGTCCTGCATACGACCGGATGATGTTGACCTTCCTCAGTGCCGGGAAAAAACGTGCTGCTCGGCGCGCCAGCAAGCGTAGGACCGCGACATCTTCTGTCACGTCATATCCAGCGAACTGCCGACTGGAGCCAATCAAGAAGTTGCCATGTCCCGTAGGTTCATACACCATTGCTATACCGTGCTCCTCCATCGCAGGCTCCACATCTCGTAGCCCCTTCGTGCCGAACTTCGTCATCAGGTATCCGAACTCCTGCAACTTGCGCCGCCCCAGAAGCGGAGTCCTCTCGCCCACAAGGATGTGGCCCTTCCTGGGACTTATTGGAATGTCCAACCCCACAGTCCTTCCTAGCTCGGGTGTCCACACACCTGCTGCAAGGACAACGACCGACGCATGGAAGGCACCGCTCTTGGTCTTAACACCGAGGATCCGGTTCTTCTCTCCATCCGTAAGCAGCTCTTCCACCTCTACGTGAGTGTGTACAACTCCTCC
>CAZORQ010000070.1:0-7643 GCA_964582285.1 uncultured Thermotogae bacterium | reverse complement strand
CGAGGCCGACGAGATCGTGCGTGGGGAAGGGCGGGTTCTTCTCCCTGGATTTGTCAATACGCATCATCATCTGTACCAGTCCCTCTTCCGCAATGTGCCCGGGGCATCAGAAGCGAAGCTGTTCCATTGGCTGGTCTTCCTGTACGAGCGCTGGAAGGGGCTCCATGAGGATGCAATGCGTGTCGCGTCGACGGTTGCGTGCAGTGAGCTTTTGCTTTCGGGTGCGACGACCACATCGGATCACTGCTACTTATATCCCAAGGGTGGGGGGAACATCCTTGCAGCTGACATCGAAGGGGCACAGAGGGCAGGGATCCGATTCCATCCTTGTCGTGGATCGATGTCTCTTTCGAAGAAGGACGGCGGATTGCCGCCCGACTCCGTCGTTCAGACAGAAGACGAGATTCTGAACGACTGCCAGCGGATGATCGAACGGTATCACGATCCCGAACCGTTCTCGATGCTCCGGATTGCTCTGGCACCCTGCTCGCCGTTCTCTGTGACCGCCGATCTCATGCGTGAATCGGCAAAGCTTGCCGACGAGACGGGCGTGTTGTTGCACACGCACCTTGCCGAAACGCACGATGAGGAAGTGTACTGCCTGCGTCGTTCGGGGATGCGCCCTGTGGATCTGATGGACGATCTTGGGTGGCTCCGAGATGATGTGTGGTATGCACACTTGGTTGTCCTCAATGCTTCCGATATGGCCAAGCTGTCCGACGCCCGAGTCGGCATGGCCCACTGTCCAAGTTCAAACATGACGCTTGGATCGGGAATTGCGCCGGTGACCGAAATGAAACCAACCGGCGTCAAGATCGGGCTTGGTGTCGATGGATCGGCGAGCAACGATACGTCAAACATGATTCGCGAAGTCCGCCAGGCGATGCTCTTGCAACGGGTTAAGTACGGTGCGGATGCGCTCAGCGCTCGCGAGGTGATTCGGATGGCGACAATGGGTGGGGCTGAGATCCTCCATCGTGAGGATGAGATCGGGTCAATCGAGATTGGCAAAGCTGCCGACCTGATCGCGTTTGACCTGTCCGGCATTGCGTTTGCGGGTGCGCATGCCGATCCAGTAGCCGCGATTGTGCACTGCGCGGCCGACCGAGTCGATCTCTCGATGGTGAACGGAGCGTGGCGTGTTCGAGAAGGCTGCCTGGTCGATTCATCGATCCAGCGATTGATCCCGGAGCACAACAGGCTCTCGAAGGCATTCATCGAAACAGTATGAGGATTGCACTGGAGATCGGATTCTCGTTCAAGTGGCAACTCGACGAGGATGATCGCTCAATCGAGATCCCACCCAAGGCTACGGTCCATGACGCTCTGGAGGCGATCGCTGTTCGACACCCTCAGATATCGGCCAGGCTGTTCGACGAAAACGGGAAGATCAAACGGAACATCAATGCGCTGATCAACGGCGGGAACGTGCAGTGGCGAAGAGGGTTCGACACGGAGCTGAAAGACGGAGACCGGCTGACGATTCTCCCGCCTATGGGCGGAGGGTAGCCTGCCGATGGCTGGAAAAGGCTCGGCCGGAGAGTCCCGAGGTTGCCCTCGACCCTCCCCAGCCGGTGTGGTGGCTATCCGCAAGGAGGTTTAGCGGAAGAGCGGCATTTCTGCTGCCTGGCACAAGATTGCTCTTGGAATGTGTGTTCTTTGTGAAGAGCGGATGTACATCCGGTGGGGTGTCGGAACTCGGCAGGGAAGCTGGAGCTAGAGGAATCAGGCGCGGAGATGCTGTTCGGGATTGCCATCTAGGACGAGCTGTCTGGGGCGTCGGAAGTGGCTGCGCTGTGCACCTTCGCGCGCAGACGGCCCTCGAACCGATCGGTATCGATGATGAATCGCTCGTGCGAGGCACGCGCAATCACCTCAATCTCGTCGTGTGCCTCGATGGTGAATCGGAGCCGCCGCCGATCGACGTCTGTCAGTTCAGCGGTCACAGATACACGCATGCCGGGCGGTGTTGCGGCGATGTGGTCGAGCTGAATCGATGTGCCGACCGTCTTCTGTCCCTGAGGAAGAAGCGGATCGACCATTGTCCGGGCACACTCCTCGCAGAATCCGACGAGGGTCGGCGTGGAAAGGACGTCAACCAGCCCGCTGCCGAACCTGCTGGCAAGATGCTCATCGACGACGACCCAAACGCTCTTGTTGGTCATTCCAACATCCATTACGTGTCCTCCTCCGGTCACAGCCGATATTGGTCTGGCCTTCGATCGGATAGCTTGTCGTTGTGATCCGTGATCCGCTTGCTTCGGGCACGCTCGATCTCGATCTCGATGACGGAATATCCGACCTCGTTGGGCGACATTCGATGGAGCATCACTCCGTCGGGACCGACGATCTGACTTTGCCCGGTGTAGGTCAACGTCTCATCGGTTCGTGCCTCCGTTCCGACGCGGTTCGCCGTCGCAGTGAACAAGCCATTCTCCAACGCGCGAACCGCCATGGTTCGCTGTGCGAGATCGGGAAGCACAAGGTTCGCTGGATGGGCGATCAAATCGGCGCCCTGCAGGGCGAGGCTACGAGCCGATTCGGGGAACAGGTGGTCGAAACAGATCATCACGCCGACCTTTGCAGCGCCGATGTCGACAACCGGGAACGAGCGATCGCCGGGGGAGAAGAGGAGCGTCTCCCGATAGAACAGGTGGACCTTTCGGTAGCAAGTGAGGAGTCCGCTTGGCCCGACGAGGACCGCCGAGTTGTACAGCCGATCGCCGTCACGTTCGGCCAGGCCGGCGACAATGTGACAGGAGGACTCGCATGCCTTCTCGATCAGGACCTGGGTCGTTGGCCCATCCGGCACGTGCTCTGACAATTCCAGGAGCTCCGGACGGTCGCGGAACTGATACCCGGTTGCGAAGAGTTCAGGCAACACCCACACATCCGCCCGCCCGGGCACAATCGGCGCTAGCGCATCGGCGATGTTCTGCTGCGGCTTGCCAAATACAGGGGATGTCTGAACGAGTCCGACGTGCATGGTGACGTATCGTAATCCATGACGAAGCATGCAGCCAGCCGGGCCAACGGTTGGCCATGTCCGCGGAACGGAGTCAGAGAGTGTGGTGTACTGACTGTGTCGCGGCGGTGCCGTCTTGGGGATGCAGATACCTACGACAAGGCTACATCTCCTTTGCGGAACCTGACAACCCCCGGCCACGGGAAGTGGGTTGCGATGATGAGCGGATTCGTGCCTTGGATCCGGTCGAGAAGCTGTATCCGGCTCTCGACGGCCTGCTCGGGGAATGTATCGCCGACGAGCGGCCAGTCGGGATGCTCCATGAAGATGGGGTGAAAGAACGCGTCGCCGACATGGAGCAGTGGGCTATCGTCTGTTGCGAACTCATACGCCGCATGGCCAGGCCTGTGCCCTGGACACGGAACAAAGCTGATCCCCTCGGTGATCTCAGTTTCACCATCGCAGACGATCACACGGTCAGCGAGCCGGGCGGTGAGCGCCTTGAACAGCCGTTGTAAGTGCTTGGGAAGCTCCTCATACGTCTCGTCCTTCTGCAGTTCGGCCCAGAGGCCGGCGTCGATCGCGTAGCGAGCCTTCGGGTAGGTCAGCTCTCCGTCACCGACTTGGAGGATCAGTCCGGCGACATGGTCGCGATCCACATGCGTGATCAGAACGAGGTCGATCTCATTGCGATCGATCTCGAGGAATGCGAGTTGCGACGCGACCTCATCGCCGTCAATTCCGCCGTCGACCATCACGTGGCGATCGCGGTGATGGATGTAACAGCAAGTGTAGGCGAATGGTAGCGTTTGATCTTCCAGTGACGCGTGGCTGTCAGGCAGCAGCTCATTCAGCGAGTGGGGATTATCATCGAGGATGCGAAGCAGCGCGCCCTCAATGTCGCCGTGGGCGAACAGGTGGATCTGTTCTTCCACGGTCTCGCGATGTGCGGTCACAAGCCCTCCACCCAACGATATGCGCGACCGTCTCGCTCGATCTGTCCTATTCCCGGAAACGGAATGTGCGCGCTGAGAACCAACGCCCTCGTGTCGGCCGCACGGGCTACGAGGAGCTTCCGACTCTCGACTGCCTGATCGGGGATCGAGTCGGTGATGTTCGGCCAGTCGGGGTGCTCGGCGAAGACCGGGTGGAAGAACGCATCGCCCGTATGAAGCAGCGGCCTCCCTGACGTTTGGATCTCGTAGACTCCGTGTCCGATTCGGTGCCCAGGGGCTGGAACGTAGTGGATGCCATCGGCGACCGACTCCTCAGTCTTCGCCAACAGCAGCTGGTTGTCGAAAGCGCGGACGAGCTTGCGGAAGAACGCCTGTCGTTCCTCCCCAAGCTGCGCGAGTCCATCCAGCGTTTCGGGTCGGCGGAGGTTGTCCCAAAGATCGAAGCCGATCACGTGTTGCGCGTTGGGGTAGGTGAAGGAGCCATCCGCTCTGAGCAGGCCGGCAACGTGATCTCTGTCGGCGTGGGTTATCAGGACGAGCTCGATCTCCTCAGGCGTCACATCGAACGCATCGAGAGCACCGGGAACAGTGTCTGGATCGAACCCTCCATCGATCAGGATGTTTCGGCTGCGATGCCGTACGTAGCAACAGGTGTAGGCGAAGGCATAGTCTGCTAGCTCATCGGTTCGATGTTCCGCGCCGAGAAACTCATGCAGCGACAGCTCCTCGTCATCGCTGACGCGAATCACGGCTCCCTCGATGTCCTCGTAGGCAAAGCGATAGACGTTCTCAATCATTCTCAGTCCTTTCGTCATCGGCCCCGTCGATCGGGGACCACTCATGTCAGTCCTTGGCGATCTTCGTCAATCGTCCGATGCCGGGCAACACGAAGTGGATACCGATGACAAGCATGCTCTTGGCTGCCGCGTGTTGCACGATCGTCTCATGATCGCGTCTCACAGCTGTGGTGACTAGATGACGGAGGAACGTGCCTCCGCCATCGTGGCGGGGTGAGCGACGCCTCGTGGATGGTCGATGTCTGCCAGTACGACAAGTGAGAAGGATTGTCGAAACCACGTTGACGGCGAGTCAAGCGGCTTGCTTGAGATGCAGCTCAATTGGGTGACATTGGTCAAGACGCGAATCGCGCAATACCAAGCCGGGCGGCTAGTGTCGTTCGGACTGCCACAGACATGCAATCCAGACACCCCGGATGCGGACTGATCAGGGGTGTCGGACTCCACATGAAGTCGCTGGGAGTTGCCCGGCTGGCTACCCGCAGCTTCCGCCGCCGCAGCAACTTCCTGCCACGAACTTGACCAACAGGATGACGCCGATGAGCAAGTAGACAAGCGCCGAGAGATCGAGATCCATGTCCCCTCCTTTCGTTCACCATATCATGCCGGCTGGCTCTATTCACCCAATTGCAGGTCTGCACTCTCCGTCCCGTACCGGAGGATCGCCTCGGGGAACGCCAGGATTGAAGCATACAGCCAAACCTGATCCGAGGCTCGCTCGATTCCGACCTGAATACAATCCCCGATGTCCCGAAACAGGCGGTAGCTCAGGTTGGCTACATGTGGCGAACGGTCGTTCCGGTAGTCCGCGCCGAAGGACGCGCCCCAATCGGCGGGTCCGCGCCATTCGATTGTCCCGGAGAGAGACGCGAGGATCCCACGATCGAGCACGGCATGGGTTGTGAGTTTGGCCATCCCCTGCGTGGCGGTGAGGTCCAGTTCGATGGGATCGAACAGCGCAAGCACGGGATCGAACGGGATTTTCCACGAAGCGGTGAACGATTCGATCGACCAATCACCGCGGAGGACAACGGTGTTGAACGCGGCGGTCCTCAGGTTGTAGGAGAGGGACAGCGCCCATGAGGGATCGTCTCCCCATGAGATCTCGATCGACACCGGGTCGGTCACTTCTGCGATCAAGTCGAAACCGCTGCCGATGCGGAGGCTGGGCGAACCGGATCGAACGATCTGCCAGCCGATGCGCTGTTCTGACTCAATCCGATCGAAGTCGAATGGGCTGCGTGCTGTCGCAAACGCGCCGGCGTACTCGATTGTCAATCCATTCCTTGTAGCCGGAATTGCTACGGTCCACGCATTGCGGGTGAGATCGACACCATCCCCTGCATAGCGCGTGAGCGAGACCGTCAACGACGGCGTGAGGGTGAAGCCCACCATGTCTAGTGAATCCATGCCTATCGTTGTGCTCCCGTCCAATCTGAATGCCTGATCGATCGGTTCGTTCCCTCTCCATTCGCGGACCCAACCAGCGCTAAGACGTGGTGTCAGCGTGATGTGACCAAGCAGGAATGGCTCGTGTGAGATGGAGAATTCGGGGAACCGCTCCGTAGTGATGTCCTCGTCTTCGCTCTCGGCCTCTTGCCAGCTGCGAAGCGCCGAAGCCTCGAAACGCCAGTCATCAAGCTGGCCCGAGGCACCGGCGGAGAAGGAGAGTGACTCATCTTCTCCGTGGGATTCGTAGTCGAGCGTGCCGTGGCCGCACCACGCTCCGCCGAGGTCGAACGCATGGTTGAGCGATAGGCGTGCGATCGTGTCCCCGACCTTAGCTGGGAAGTAGTAGGTATCGATCGAACCGGAATGGCCGCCCAACTCATACCGAAGGACGAGGCCCGTTCCAAGCTCGCGAAACGCGTGGTAGTAGTCGAAGAGAAGACTGCCATACAGCTGCTCGGTCAGGAAAAATGGGATATTCCACTTGAGAAACCACCCACGAAGACCGCTCCTGCCGACCGCCGGGAACAACGGGCTCTCCAAGGTCTCCTCAAGCGGCTGGACATAGACCGGAAGCCAGAATGTCGAGACCCCGCCGATACGCGCCGTGAGCCCATAGGCGACGAGGAGGCGATCTGGATACAGCTGAAGACGGGCGGCACGAAGCGTGTACGGCTGGGAGCGAAACGGGACGTCACAGCAATTGCACGTGGTGACTTCACCCTGTCGAACGTCGATTAGACTCGCTGTTCCGGCATCGTCGAATGCGATGTGGCCGGACTCACCGAGAAAGAACAGGGTGTGCTCCTCGCCAGCGGAGTTGACGAACGTGCTCTCCCCACGGAATTGACCCGCTTCGAGAGAGCGGGTCAGCGTCCCGGTCTCCGTAACGTCGATTGACGCGGCGACCCGTGCCCCAGACAACGAGAGCCCATCTTCGATTGCCAAACGTACATCGCCGGTTGCCTCGAACAGCCACTGCCCGTTCGGAGCTTGGTGAAGGCTCAATGCATCAGCGGACAGCGTTACGTCCTCGAACGACGCATCCACGGACCCCTCAGCGCGGACCTCCGTGCGGTCGATCGAGATGAAGAGTTCGTCCGCGTTGAGATACAGCGGAATCTCGTCCGCACTGCTGCCAAGCGAAAGCAAGCCGAACAGCGCGAGGAACGGCACGAACCTCCTCAATCGCTTCAGGATATCACGGGATGCCAGGCGGTCGACCCGAAGGAACAACAGCACACCGATAGCCCCGAACAGCAGGTTGGGAAGCCACGCCGCGAGGATTGGGTGCATCGCACCTCGTTGCCCGAGTGCCTGAGTCCACCACAGCAGGCCGGTGAAAATGCTGATCAGAAGAAGACTAACGATGATCCCGACGGCGCGGCCGCGGGCGCCGAATGTGAAACTGAGAGTCCCGCCGAGGAGGACGAAGATGATCGTGGTCAACGGCAGGGCGACCTTGTGATGGATTTC
>CAZORQ010000069.1:0-8186 GCA_964582285.1 uncultured Thermotogae bacterium | reverse complement strand
TGCAACAGCATCTAGACCTCCTGATAGTAGCGCTCAAGGTACTCCAACGTATGCGAGACAGTGTGGGAGAAGCTTTCCTTTCTATGGTTCCCGCGATCGCGGTGTGACGCGAAGAACTTCCGCACAAGAGGGTCTTGCGTCCATTCGCCGGAGTTCAGGAGTTTCCGTGCTTGCTCGAGGGAGCAGCCCTCTCTTTGGGCGATCAGCCGAACGGCCAGAATCGAGACCTCACGGATGACCCGGACGCGGCTCACATGACGTCGTTCCGAGCGGGCAAGGGAGCGTGCCAAGCTTTCGATCGCGTTCCGGTTGTGGGGCTTGACAACTGCGGGCTCCCGGCGCGTCCATCTTGGGCGCGGTTTTGTGGGTGTGCGCTTCCAGGACGTGGCGAGAAGAACGACGCCGAGGAGGATCGCACAGCCCCACTGAAACGTCTGGGGGAGCGCCCTCAGCGATGTACGCATGTCATGTAGCGCTCGAGCGATTGGGTCGAGAAGCGCATCACGTATGGGTTCGACGAACAGCAAGAGGAACACGCATACCGCAGCTGCGGCAAGAACGAGGATCGGCAAGATCGATCGCGCGGGCTTCTCCTTTGATCTCATGAGGCGTAGGCCCCCCGGATGGCCTCAAGGCAGTTGATGGCTTGCTCGGCAAGCGATGATCCGCTTCGGTTTCCGTAGCGCACCAACTCGAAAATCGTGGTTAGCTGATCCACGTGAGTTGCAGTGAATCCAACACGATGCAGGGCGGTAGCGAGTTCGCGAGCCGTGAGCGTGGCATGAGATACGTTCCGTCCCTTGCATAGGATGCGAATCATCTCACGATAGCAGCGAAGAACGGCGGCGCGCACATCGCCGCCGAGGCTAATCTCGTCTGCAGCGGACGAGACCGATTCAACGATGTGGTCCAGATCCGTCTTGTCATCATCAACTCCGGAGCGCTTCCAATGCGGGGCGAATCTCCGCCATGCAAGCAGTAGGAGGACAGCCACGGCGAAGGAGATGACCACTGCCACGGCGGGGAACAGCCAGGCGGGCGGCTCGGTGGGGATATCCTCGATCACTGCCGGCTGCCCTTCGCCCCACATGACGGGCTCCTCTTCCATAGCCTGAGGAGCAACTCCGGCCTGCTGTCGGAAATACTTGAGTGCGTACATCCCGCCAACGAGCAACATACAGAGGATCGCGAGACCGAGGAGGTAGCGCCGAGGCTCCTTGTGGAAGATGGCACTGATGACAAGGAACACCAGACTGCCTATGGCGGTAGCCATTAGGAGCCAGACGAACAGAGGCGTTGCGTCCGACCCTATGGGAGCAACCCATCCGCCTGTCGTCGGGACGGGGGCGGGCAGAGGGAGGCTGCTTGGCGTTGCTGGAGCGAGTTCGATGTGTTGCAGATTCGGGCCGACGATCAGCAGGACGACGATCAAGGCGATGGCCAGCCCGAGGCATGCAAGGTATCGGAGGGTCTTGTTCATGAGCAATGGATGGTACCGCGCTGCGGACCAGGCATCCATCCGGCATGACACCGCCTTCGTTCACCCAAGATGAAACAAGGAAAACGCGCGGGCTATTGGATTGCGAGTCCGAGATCGTCGAGTTGCTCCTTGGCAACAGGCATTGGCGCCTCGGTGAGAGGGCAGAGTCCGGTTGCGGTCTTCGGGAACGCGATGACGTCGCGGAGCGATGTCTCCCCTGCCATCAGCATGACAAGTCGATCGATTCCCAACGCGAAGCCGGCATGTGGTGGTGCCCCGTACTCGAGTGCACGAAGGAAGAAACCAAATCGCAACTCTGCCTCTTCGGGTGAGATACGGAGGAGCTGGAAGACCTCTTCTTGGAGCGCGCGGCTGTGGATTCGGATGCTCCCACTGCCCAACTCGATCCCGTTGAGGACAAGATCGTATGCGTCGGAAACGGCCGACAGCGGATCGGTTTCTAGCTTGCCAATCTCCTCGATCTGCGGTGACGTGAAGGGGTGGTGGGAGCTTGTCAACTCGCCGGCTTCGTCGAGCTCGAACATCGGGAAGTCGGTGACCCAGAGGAAGTTCCATCCCTCCTGTGCCAGGCCTTCTCGGGCTGCGATCGTGCGCCGGAGCTCGCCAAGTGGAGACTCGATCCCAGTGCCTGCGAGAAGGAGAATGAGGTCACCAGACTCTGCTCCGAAAGAATGCGCTACTGCTTCGAGCTCTTCCTCACTGAGGAACTTCGCGATGGGCGATGTGATATTCCCGCCCACCTTCAACCATGCGAGTCCCTTTGCGCCTGCAGCGACGACAGTCTCCTGGAGGCCGTCGAGCACCGAACGTGAGTACGCGGCACATCCTTTGGCCAGAAGTCCGGCGACCTTCCCGCCGGCCGCGACAGCGTCCGCAAAGACACGGAAGCCACATTCCGCAACGACCTTGGAGACGTCATGGATCTCCATCTCGTAGCGAAGATCAGGTTTGTCGGTTCCGTATCGAGCCATTGCTTCGGCATGGGTCAGGCGAGGGAATGGAACGTCGAGTTCGAGCGCGAGTGCCTCGCGGAAGACGCGCGTGAGTGCCCCTTCCAGGTGCTCCAGCACATCGTCCTTGCTCTCCGGGAACGAGATCTCCAGGTCGAGCTGCGTGAATTCCAGCTGGCGATCGGCACGAAGGTCCTCGTCGCGGAAACAGCGCACCAATTGGAAGTACCGATCGACGCCGCCGATCATGAACAGCTGCTTGAACAGCTGCGGAGACTGCGGAAGAGCATAGAACGAGCCAGGGCTCATCCGGCTTGGGACAAGGAAGTCACGCGCTCCTTCCGGTGTGGATTTCGTTAGGAATGGTGTTTCGATCTCAAGGAACCGTTCCTCCGAGTAGTAGTCTCGAAGCGACTTGAACACCTGGTGTCGCAGTGCAAGGCTTCGTTGGAGGTGTTCGCGCCGAAGGTCGATGTAGCGATAGCGTAAACGCGTCTCCTCGGTCGTATCGGAGCCGTCGCCCTCGATGAGGAACGGAGGTGTCTTGGAGCGATTGAGGATCTTCAGCGAATCAACCTTAACCTCGATCTCCCCGGTCGCCATGTCCGGGTTGATGTTCTGCTCGCCCCGTCTTGTCACCATTCCGGTAACGCAGATGACATCTTCGCGATTGAGTGTGTGGGCTTCCGCTAGGTTCTCAGTGTCCCCGGGGAAGGACAGCTGTACGAGGCCCGAAGGATCGCGCAAGTCCACAAACGTGATCCCACCAAGGTCGCGCCGACGATTGACCCATCCTGCTAGGGTTACCGTCCTGCCGGCATCTGCCGCAGCCAACTGTGCGCAGTAGTCCGTTCGCATGGTATGACACTCCTTGAGAAACGCAGTGGATGGGAACCGATTATAGACGCCGTGAGGACTGCTTCAATCAGTTGCGTGCAGCGAAGGGTAGCGTGCCTAGTCGTCTCGCAGCGCGCCTTTGAAGAAACGTCGACCGAAATTCGGTTCCCAGTCGGTGAAATCGCCTGGCGTATTGTCTGCTGAAATGTGCATTCGGACCATGTTCAGCTTGGCCGAGAGGTTGTCGAAGTGATACACGGCGATCGCCTCGGAACTCTTGGGAACCATTGCAGCGGCGTACTGAAGCTCGCCATGGTGAGAGATGAGTATGTGTTCGAGGAGGTCAAGCAGCCTGGGGTCCGGCCAGCTCAGTTTCGCTGCGGCTTCCCGCGCCATGTCCCGGCCAAGGAGAAGGTGGCCGAGGAGCTGCCCCTTTGGTGTGTATGTGACGGCGACGGGGTTGTCGAATTCGATGAGCTTGCCAATGTCGTGCAAGATCGCGCCGGCGACGGCAAGACCGCGATGCAGACCGAAGTGGGGGTTGTTCGCCGCATAGGTTGAAACACCTTCTGCAACTTCGAGCGTGTGCTCAAGGAGGCCGCCGAGATACGCGTGGTGCTTCGACGATGCGGCAGGGAACTCCTTGAAGCGGGCGGCGTTCTCCGAGAGAAGATCGAGCGTGAGCTGGCGAAGCGGCTCTGGGTCTACCGTTTCGGCAAGCGCAACGAGCGCAATCCACATCTCCTCAATGTCCCGCTCGCTGGTCGGAACCAACAGCGCAGGGTCGAAGCCATGAAGCGGCCCAGACTCGCGGTCGGTGGTGGTCAAGCGGCGGATCGATTCGACGATCAACTGAAGGTTCCCGCGGTAGGTCTCGGATCGTCCTTCGACAAACACGAACTCGCCTTCATCGAATTCCCCACCATATCGTTGTGCTGCATCGGACCATGCACGGGCGGACAACGCACCCGTTCTGTCCGCAAGCAGTAGCTCAAGGTACGGATCGCCCGTACGTGTCGATCGGGTTGCCTTGCGTTTCACGAGGAAGCACTGCGTGATGCGCTGGCCTTCTCGAATGTCGCTGATGGGGACATGAGAGAGAGAATATGGGATTTCGCCTCGGACTTGCTCGAAGAGTCGCTCTGAGGACATGCCTTCCTTTCCAGGAACAGAGTGTAGGGAGCCAGACGCCGAAGTCAACCGATTGGCGGAGGGGGCATGCCTAGCTATGCTCTTGGACGGGGAAGGAGGAGACATGACAACGACCGATCTGACCGCAGTGCTCCGTGCCGCAATGCAGGCGGAGCGCGATGGATTCAGTTTCTACAGCATGGCGGCCAAGGGGTCGGACGACCCGGGAGCTCAGGAGACATTTCGGCGACTTGCTGAAGAGGAGAAGAACCACTACGAAATGCTCCAGGATGGGTATCGGACGCTATTGCAGGGGGAGGCATGGGATCCGTCGACGGAATTCACTGCGAGAGCCGAAACGGAAGGTGGGGGGATTTTCTCCGAGGACTTCGTTCGGCGAATCGGTGGCAAGCACTTCGAGATGTCAGCGCTGTCGATCGGCATCCTCCTCGAGAAAAACGCGTACGAGTTCTACGCTCGGCAGGCTGCCGAGGCGGAAGACGAAGCGATCGCGAGCTTCTTTCGCGAGTTGGCCGAATGGGAGAACGAGCACTACCGCCTGCTGCTTCGCCAGGATGAGGCGATTAAGGAAGAATACTGGAACGAGAATCGGTTTGCGCCATTGCTCTAGACGGTAGACACCGACAGGCGGGCACGTCATGCGCCCGCCTGTCGATCTGCCCTCCGTTTGAGGAGAAGTTCTAGATGTCGCAGCTTGCCGGGGGTGGCGCCGGAACGAGCGGGTGGGTCACCAGAGGATAGTCGTCCTGATCCCCGTCACTCGTGATCCGATACGGGGAATCCCAAATCCCATCTTCCTCAGAGTCGATGGCCTTGAATCCTCCCCAGTAGTTGCCCATGGCACCGTTGTCCCACAGATTGGGGTCGTCCGTATGGGCATGATGGATGTTCTCAACGAACGCGTTGTCGACAACGTAGTTGAGTTCGGAGCCCAGATTGAAGTAAATACCCATGTGAGACTCAGAGATGTAGTTGCCGATCAGCTCATTGTCGTCCGATGCATCAAACCAGACCGCCGTATCATTCCGGTCGAACGTGTTTCCCAGAATCTGATTTGCAGAGGAGAAGTAGCAGTGAATTCCGTCGGTGTTGCTCGAGAAGGTGCAGTTCGAGACACGATTTAGCTCTGCGAAGTTCAGTGTTACCCCAGCCCAATTGCCGTCGAATGTGCAGCCCTCGACGCGTCCGTTCCGCACGTAGCTTAGATAGACAGCGGACTTGGCCGCCCCACTGATCTCGACATTTCGGATGACGAACGCCCGCGTTGTCCCATGAATCCTAATTCCATACTCGTCATAGCCAGCATCGATCTGCCAGTTCTCGATGACGTAGGGATCATTGAGATCGCCGGATCCGGAACAGACGCCATTTTCCACGGTGAACTCGTAGTCATTGGATATGATGATGGCGCGGTGGTCCACCAAGTCGCCGGCTGAGGCGAGGAATCCGATGAAAACGAACAACAGAACAGCAGAACAGAGAGCAGCACCACGTTTCATGGTTCATCACTCCTTTGATAGTCAAACTGCACGCTGGCTCCATCATACCAGCTTGGCGGCGGGCTGTGAAGGCTCGTGTGTCGATATGAACGGACAACTGACCAGCCAATCAATGGTGAAGGCGTCTCCTGCGAAGCGACTCCCAGAGGACTACAGGGACACCCCGGCGGCGGAAGAGGAAAACGAGCACGAGCCCGGCAATGAACCCACCGATGTGAGCGAACCAGGCGACACCGCCAGCACCACTCGTGGCGCTGGTCCCGCTGATAACCTGTAGAACGAACCAGAAACCGAGGAGGAAGACCGCCGGCACGGCGACGAGGCGAAGGAAGAAGAAGATCGGGATGATGGTCAGTACCTTGGCATATGGATAGAGCATGAAGTAGGCAGCAAGAACTCCCGCGATGGCCCCGGAAGCTCCAATGAGAGGGACGGAGCTCCCTGGGGCGATGATGATCTGGGCGAGCGATGCTGCGATACCGCAAAGGAGGTAGAACAGAAGGAATCGAATCGGGCCCATGGCATCTTCGACATTGTCGCCGAAGATCCACAGGTATAGAAGATTGCCGAGGACGTGCATGATACCCCCATGGAGGAAGATCGACGTGAGAAAGGTGCACCAGATTGGAATGGGGATCTTTGGCGGTAGATCTGCCCCTCCGAACAGCTCGGCCGGGGTGAGGGCGTACTGCATCAAGAACCAATCGTCCCTCGCAATAGCGTAGGCGAATGTGGAGCGTCCGGAGAGGCTACGGGACATGAACGCGTAGCTTGGGTCGAAGATCGGGGGAGGTTGATGGCCTGCTTCGACCCACACGGCTCGCTCATCGGACCAGTTATCCCACAATGGCTCCCGCGTGGCGAGATAGCCCTGGTAGAGAAAGACGAGCAGGTTGACAGCAATCAGTGATACGGTGACGACAGGGAAGCGTCGACTCCGGATCATGTCGCGGATTGGGATCATGCACTGATGGTAGCGCCGAAACCGGCGGTTGGGCAAGGCATTGACGTGGAGATGCTTCTGACTACACTGTCTGGCGCAAAGGAGGCCCGATGGAGCTATTGAGGAGGCTGTGTGAGGCGCCTGGAATCCCGGGCTATGAGATCCAGATCCGCAAGATTATCGAAGAGGAACTCAAAGGACACGTCGAATCCCTCGCAACCGATGCATTGGGAAGTGTCATTGCGCACAAGCCGGGCGAGGGGCCGGTAGTGGTTGTCGCAGGCCACATGGACGAGATTGGGTTCTTCGTGAGCCACATCGAGGAAGAGACGGGATTCCTGCGCATCAACCCCGCCGGCGGATTCGATCCCGTCAATCTTGTGGCGCAACGAGTCATCGTACACGCGGAGAGTGGCGATTTGATTGGGTGCATCGGCCGCAAGCCGGTTCACATCCTTCAAGAGGAAGAGCGGAAGAAGCCGCTCGACCTGCGGGACCTGTTCGTCGATATTGGCTTGTCGGCGGACGCGGTCGCGGGAAGGGTCCGCGTTGGCGACACGGTGACGCTGCGTCAGGACTTCATCCGACTCGGCGATCTCATTTCCTGCAAGGCGCTGGATGATCGTGCTGGGGTCTATGTTGGCATCGAGGCACTGAAACGTGCCAAGCGGCCCGCATGCGACCTCTACTTCGTTGGAACGACCCAGGAGGAAGTTGGATTGCGCGGCGCACAAGTCGCAGGATTCGCGACACATCCGCAGATCGGAATCGCACTGGATGTGACCATTGCGGCCGACACCCCTGGCGTGCTACCGAAGGATCGGGTGACGGAGCTTGGGAAAGGTGTGGCGATCAAGGTTCGAGATGGCTCGTCGATCTCGCATCCGGCGTTGGTACGTGCGGCGCGAACGTTGGCTGACGACAACGGTATTCCGTATCAGATGGAGATTCTCCCGCACGGCGGAACCGACGCTGGCGCGCTGCAGATGGCACAAGAAGGCTCCGCGGTTATCACGTTGTCGATTCCGACGCGCTATGTCCATTCCGTCGTCGAGGCGCTCCATCCTGAGGATCTTGAGGCGACGATCCAGCTGCTGGTCGCGTTGATTGAGAACGCTGACACGATCGATCTGGCGGGATGAACCGAAGAACGCTTTTCACAGCCTTCGATGTCGTCGTAACGATCGACGCTGCCAGTCGCGAGTTGGCTGGCGGATATGTTCTCGTCGAGGGGAATCGAATCATCGATGTCGGGCAGGATCCATCGGGAATCGAGGCCGACGAGATCGTGCGTGGGGAAGGGC
>CAZORQ010000068.1:0-8322 GCA_964582285.1 uncultured Thermotogae bacterium | reverse complement strand
TAGCTCGCCAACACAAGAACGTGAAACGTTCTTGTCCCTCTTCTGAGTTCCGGAGAAGCAATGCCCCCTTCGATGGCTCGCCAACACAAGAACGTGAAACGTTCTTGTCCCTCTTCTGAGTTCCGGAGGAGCTCAGAAGAGGATCACTTACCAACGCAGAAGCGCTCGAAGATTGCATCGAGGATCGACTCGCCAACGTCGATCCCCTGCAGTTCGCCGGCCGTTTGATACGCCCCGCGAAGCTCCTCGGCAACCATGTCGGGAGGATGTCCTTCCCGAGCGGTGTCCCGGGCATGGCGTAGAGACATTCCGATTCGCCGGATGAGATCGCGCTCCCACGCATCGAGCAGAAGGACTGAGTTGCGTGAGGGAAGCTTCCCGCCGGTGAGCAATCCAAGAATGGTTTCGCGGAGGTCATCGACCCCATCACCGGTCTTCGCCGAGACGTCAAGCTGCGTGGTCCACGCTCCACATGGGATATCACCAAGTCGGTTCGGCAGATCGATCTTGTTCATGATCAGGATCGCCGGCACGTCCCACGATCGATCAAGAATCGATCGATCCTCTTGGGTCAAGGGTTCACTTCGATCGATGAGGAAGATGATCAGATCGGATCGATCGATGGCCTGACGCGTTCGCAGCACACCTTCCGCCTCAACCGGATCGCCTGGCTCGCGCAGCCCAGCCGTGTCGATCCAGCGAACCGGAATCCCTCCCAACGAGGCCTCCTCTTCCACCGTATCGCGTGTCGTTCCGGGAATCGGTGTCACAATGGCACGTTCTTCAGCAAGGAGCGCGTTCAGTAGCGTCGACTTCCCGACGTTCGGTCGGCCGACGATGACAACCGTCAGTCCCTCACGAAGGATCCTTCCTTGCTCGCTCTTCGCCAGGAGCGTTTCGATACGTTGCAGCAGCTCATCAATCCTCGGGAGAATCACATCGACATCAACGTCGAGATCGGGGTAGTCGATCTCCACCTCAAGATCGGCAAGGACGTCGGCAAGCCCAATTCGGATCTCTGCGATTGCGTCCGAAAACCTTCCACCGAGGCGATCGACCGCCGCTTCCAGCCCAAGGAGCGTCCTTGCCCGCACGATATCCAGAACTGCTTTCGCTTGATCGAGCGAGAGCCGCCCGTTGAGGAACGCACGTTTGGTAAACTCGCCCCGCTCCGCCATCCTGGCTCCGGCGGCCAGCACCACATCGAGCACTGCGCGAGACGCCACGATCCCCCCATGGCAGTTAATTTCCACAACGTTCTCCCGCGTGTAGGTTCGCGGAGCCCGCATGACCGAAACGAGAACCTCATCGATCACGCGCCCCGTTGCGACAATGTTGCCGTAGTGGAGTGTGTGTGTTGGAACCTGCTCCAGGGCTTCACCCCGTGCCGATTGGAATAGACCGCCGACAATCTCGATTGCCTCGGAGCCCGTCAGCCGGACAATCCCGATTCCTCCCTCGCCAAGTGGGGTAGAGATTGCCGCAATGGTTTCGCCGTCCATCAGGCGTCGTCTGGCTCGATCATCACCCGGCGCTCGTCTCGATCACCGACGCTGTGCGTTCGCACGCCAGGGACATTGGCCAAGGTGACGTGAATCGTTCGCCGTTCATGGGCCGGCATCGGATTGAGTCGCACACGCTTTCTCTCCCGACGAGCCTCTTCCGCCTTCGTCAGCGCGAATCGGATCAGTTCCGCCCGGCGACGCTTCACCGCACCGTTGACGTCGAACACAATTTCGACGTCTCGCCCCATCTTCCGCCGAAGGGCGCCGCGAAGAAGGAGTTCCAGCGCCGTGAGGACCGGACGTTCTTCGGGAAGGGAGAACATGTTTCCTTCGAGGTTGACATAAAGGCCGTCGTCCGGCGCGGCGGTCGGCTCGATTTCGAACGTCACGTCTTCCTCGAGAATCTCGAGAAGCTTGCGAAGGTACTCCTCAATCTCCTTCTGAAGCGCCTTCGTCTCCACCGCTCTCCTCCATCTCGACGTCCAGGTCGTCCTCTGCGGGCGGAATGGATACCGCTCCGCCGTCGGCTCGCGCCATTTCCCAGTTCACGATCGCCTGTTGCCCAACTTGAGCCGCCGTGGTGAGAAGGTAGTAGAGCCAGAGCCCGGCCGGAAAACGCCACAGCAGGACCCCCATCATCAGTGGGAAGAAATACCCCATGTACTTCTGAATCCCTTTGGTCTCCCCGGCCCCCATCGGGGACATGAATTTCTGCTGGACGATCATGATCGCGGTTGTCACGATGACAAGGATGAACAGCGGGTCGTGGACACTTAGATCGGGGATCCACAGGAACCCAGGAGACAGGTGAATCTGTTCGCTCGCGTAGAGCATCGCGCGCCAGATGACGAAGATGATTGGAAGCTGAATGAGCATCGGGAGGCATCCGCCCATTGGATTGACGCCCTCTTTCTTGTAGATCTCCAGTGTCTTCTGCTGCATCAGCTGGCGATCGTCCTTGTACCGCTCTTGGATCCGCTTCAGGCGAGGCTGGATCCTTTGTGTCTTGGCAATCGAGTGGTACTGCTTCCGCATCAGCGGGAAGAGGATAATCCGGGTCATCAGGGTAAACAGGATGATCGCCCAACCGTAGTTGCCTGTGTAGCGATACAGAATGTTGAGGAACTTGATGACGACGACCATCGCCCGTGACCCGATGCCCGGCTCGTCGAGCACCTCGATCCCAGCCGCTTGCATCAGCAGATACCGTCTCCTTCCGCTGTACAGCGTGAACCGGAAGGATGTTGTGTCCGATCCATCGAGCGTCGCTCCGAACCGCCAACTGCCCGACGCCGTTGCCTCCGAGAACGGGACCACGGTGGTGCCCTCTTCCGGAATGAGGAAGAAGACGACGTTCTTGTCGAGCAAGCCGAGTCCACCGAACGAGAAATACGATCCGGTGGCGAGAAGCGCGGGAGACGGTTCGTCGTCGAACAAGTAGGTCAACTCGCGACCCTTGGTCTGTGGGATGAACTTCTGAACGGTCATCGCAAGCTCGTTTTCCGTGCCATCCGCTCGTGGTGTGATCTCGATTTCGCAGTTCATGCTGTACAGCGCATCGGGCTCAAGAGTGAATCGCTTGCTGACTACATAGCCGTCAAGCTCTCCGTTGAGCGTCACAATGAGTCCGCCGGATTCGGTCCACTCGGGACTGCCAAGCACGTATGTGCCTTCGGTTCCGTCTCCGCGCAGGGCGAACGGGAACTCGGCATCGGCTGTGTATCTCCTGGCAAAGCTCGTCGCGTCCGTCGTCGTCCCGTAGACCAGCTCTTGAACCTTGGAGCCATACGGCGCGAAAGTGAGCAGGACACTTCTCAGCGTCCCGCCATCCTCGGAGAACAGATAGTTGGCAAGCGGTGTCGTGACAATCAGCTCGCGAAACCCTTCTCGCTGCGCTTCCTCATACGTGATCTCCGGTTCCGTCGCCGTCGCACAGACACCAGTAAGAAGCAAAAAGAACAGAACCCCTAGCACTCCATAGCATGCTCGCGTCATTCCCACAGTGACCTCCTGCGCAGAGGGTATCGTGGGTTAGAAACGCGTGCAACTCCGTTGAACAGGCTGTTCGCCCGCAGTACACTGCGCCTCACCGATGTTTACGGGCGTTGTGCAAGAGCTTGGGCATCTCCGATCATCGCGCACCGGGAAGATCGAGATCGAGCTTCCTCCCGCAATGCGCGACCAGCTCGGTATCGGAGCGAGCATCGCGGTCAATGGCGTCTGTCTGTCCGTTCGTGAACTCGGCGACAGCACATTCCTCGCCGACGTCTCTCGCGAAACCTCGACACGAACGACACTTGGCGTGCTGCGAATCGGTGTGGGCGTCAATCTCGAACTTCCGCTTCGCGCGGGAGCCGGTCTCGATGGACACATGGTTCTCGGGCATGTCGATGCCATCGGTCGCATCCAAGCGCTGTACCGAGAAGCGAGCAGCTGGATCTTGATCGTGTCGTATCCGGCAGCGTTTCTCCGCTATGTGGTCGAGAAGGGGTCGATTGCCATCGACGGGATCAGCCTGACAAGCTATGGACTCAACGGAAACACGTTCCGTTGCTCCATCATTCCCGAGACGCACGAGAGGACCACGTTGCACGATCGGAAGAGCGGAGACCCGGTCAATCTGGAGTTTGATGTTCTGGCGAAGTACGTCGAAAGGATGATGCCGTTTGTTCATCACGATTGAGGAAGCGATCCGGAAGTACCGCGACGGCGAGATGCTGATTCTCGTCGACGATGAACACCGCGAGAACGAAGGCGACCTGGTCATTGCTGCCGAGCACATCTCCCCAGATGCGATCAACTTCATGATCACGCATGGGCGCGGACTGGTTTGCACGCCGATCACCGAGGAGCGAGCGCGGAGTCTTGGACTCGCGCCAATGTGTCCCGAGAACACCGCGCTGCATGGAACGCCGTTCACCGTGTCGGTCGATGCGAAAGATGGCATCTCAACCGGCATCTCGGCCCACGACCGAGCGTATACAGTGCGTCTGCTCATCAACGCTTCAACGCGGCCTGACGATCTCGCCCTCCCCGGGCACGTCTTCCCGCTGATCGCCCGCAACGGCGGCGTGCTTCGCCGCGCCGGACACACCGAGGCCACCGTCGACATGGCGCGCCTGGCTGGATTGATGCCAGCCGCGGTCCTATGCGAGATTCTCAACGCGGACGGAACGATGGCCCGACTACCTCATCTGGAGGTCTTCGCCGAGACACACGGCCTGTCTATCGTCAACATCGCCGATCTGATCGCGTATCGGAAGCGGACCGAGCAGCTGGTGGAACGCGTCGCCGAGGCTGAGCTCCCAACCAAGTTCGGGACGTTCCGGATCATCAGTTACACCAGTCCAATCGAGGACGAAGAGCACATCGCCCTGGTGAAGGGCGAGGTTTCGGGTGGAGAGGACATCCTCGTGCGCGTGCATTCGGAGTGCCTAACCGGCGATGTCTTCGGATCATTCCGTTGTGACTGTGGCGATCAGTTGCGGCAAGCGTTGGAGCGAATTAACGAAGAAGGCCGCGGCGTGCTCGTCTACATGCGACAGGAGGGACGAGGGATCGGCCTGAAGAACAAAGTCTGCGCTTATCAGCTGCAGGACCAAGGTCTCGACACAGTCGAAGCGAACGAGCAGCTCGGTTTTGAGGCTGACCTGAGAGACTACGGTATCGGGGCACAGATCCTCTGCGACCTCGGCCTGTCGACGATCCGCCTGCTGACGAACAATCCGAAGAAGATCGTCGGCCTGTCGGGCTACGGGCTGACGATCACCGGACAGGTCCCGATCGAAATCTCGCCGAATCCGCACAACGAGGGCTATCTGCGGACCAAGAAGGAGAAGCTCGGGCACGATCTGCGCAAGGTATGACGCAATCCGGACCCGGCGAGATACAATCATCGGGAGACAGACACATCAGGACTGGGGAGCGGCCCGACCCGCGGCATCTGCCCGCCGAGGCTCGAGTGCCGCGTAACAGAACAAGTCCCCGAGGAGGAAGTCATGGGAGCGGTCTACGAAGGGAAGCTTGACGGCGCCGGCCTGCGTGTCGGCATTGTCGTCAGCCGATTCAACAGCCTAATCACTGAGCGGCTGCTCGAGGGTGCGCTCGATCGACTCCGCCGCTCGAACGTTGCGGACGACGCGCTCGATATCTGCCGCGTCCCCGGCGCATTCGAAGTTCCGAAGGCGGCCAAGGTGATGGCCGACACCGGACGGTACGACGGAATCGTCGCGTTGTCCGCAGTCATCCGCGGCGCGACACCGCACTTCGACTACGTCGCAAGCGAAGTCAGCAAGGGGCTCGCCCACGTCAACCTCGACGCTCCGGTGCCGGTAACGTTCGGCGTGATCACCGCCGACACGGTCGACCAAGCGATCGAGCGGGCGGGAACGAAGGCCGGCAACAAGGGAGCCCAGGCCGCCGAGAGCCTGATCGAGATGGTCAACGTCCTCCGCGAGGTCGCATGAGCTACGAGCTCGTCCGCGGGATGAACGACATCCTCCCCGACGACATCGGTTGGTGGCGGCTGATCGAGGGGGCAATTGTCGAGGTCGCCCGACGGTACAACTACCGCGAGATCCGGTTCCCTATCGTCGAGCACACCGATTTGTTCACTCGTGGCATCGGGGAGTCGAGCGAGGTCGTCACCAAGCAGATGTTCACCTTCCCCGATCAGAAGGGCCGCAGCCTGACGCTCCGTCCTGAGGGGACCGCGTCGGTCGCCCGCGCTTACCTATCGCACGGGCTACAGACGAATGCGCCGTTCCAAAAGCTGTTCTACGGCGGGCCCATGTTCCGCTACGAGAAGCCGCAGAAGGGCCGCTACCGGCAGTTCCATCAGTACGGGATCGAGGCGATCGGCTCGCTCGATCCGAGTCTCGACGTCGAGGTGATCAGCTTCGCGTGGACGTTGATGAGCGAGCTCGGCCTCGGCGGGCTGTCACTGCGACTGAATTCGATCGGCTGTGCGAACGACCGCGAGCAGTATCACCAGGCGCTTCGCGCCCACTTCGGCGGCTCGATCGAGGCCATGTGCGCCGACTGCCAACGCCGATACGCGGACAACCCGCTGCGGATTCTCGACTGCAAGAAGCCAACCTGCCGTCCAACCATCGAGACCGCCCCGGGACCGGCCGACTTCCTCTGCGACGGCTGTGCCACGCATTTCGCCACCGTCCGCGAGATGCTCGATCGGCTCGATCTCGCCTACGAGATCGACCCCCATCTCGTCCGCGGACTCGACTACTACACCCGTACCGTGTTCGAGCTGGTCTCCGCCGATCTCGGCGCTCAAGACTCGTTGCTCGGCGGCGGCCGGTACGACGGGCTGATCGAATCGCTCGGTGGACCGAAGACCCCCGGCGTCGGCTTCGCCGGTGGCACCGAGCGGCTGGTCCTCGTGCTGCAAGAACGGAAGCGTGCGATCGCGTCGGCTCGCATCGACCTGTTCGTCGCTTCGATCGGCAACGGGGGGCGCCAGCTGGCGCTCGAGCTGACCGAGCAGCTCCGGCGCGCCGGCGTGGCGGTCGAGATCGATCACCGAGGCCGGGCACTGCGCAAGCAGCTATCGCTGGCAACACAGCTCGACGCCCGGCACCTGCTCGTCCTCGGCGACGACGAGGTCGCAGGCAGCCGCGGCAAGCTCAAGACCATGGACTCCGGCGAGGAGCAGGAGATCGACCTCACCGCCGAGGCGGTGGTCGCCATGATCGGCCGTTCGTGCACCGGCGGCTGTAGCTGTTCGAGCTCGGAATGAAGGAGTGTGCCCGAATGGACGCAACGGCCAAGCTGACCCTGGTCCCGATCGAGAACCCCGACGAACTGAACCTGATCCTCGGACAGTCGCACTTCATCAAGACGGTCGAGGATCTCCATGAAGCGCTGGTCACCGCGATGCCGGGTATCCAGTTCGGCCTCGCATTCTGCGAGGCATCCGGGCCGTGCCTGATCCGGCACTCCGGCACAAACGAAGCGCTCGAGCAACTCGCGGTTCGCAACGCCGAGGCGATCGGCGCCGGTCACTCGTTCCTCGTCTTTCTGAAGGATGCGTTCCCGATTAACGTGATGGGCGCCGTCAAGCGCGTCCCCGAGATCTGTCACATCTTCTGCGCCACCGCCAACCCGGTGCAGGTCGTCATCGCCGAGAGCGAGCAGGGACGTGGCATCCTCGGCGTCATCGACGGCGTCGCGCCCAAGGGCATCGAAGACGACCAGGGGATCCAGCAACGAAAAGACTTCTTGAGGAGGATCGGGTACAAGGACTAGCCCGATTGCCGGACAGCTGCCCGAGCAACCACCGGTTCCTGCTAGGCGTACGCACTATCTTGTCTTGGCGTTCTGTCTCTGTCCAATGGATCCATCGAATCTCGGTGCCGAGAGCGGCATCGTAAGAAAAGGGGGTGATCCGTATGACAACATCTCGAGTGTCAGCGGTCGCTCCCGTGGATCGAACCACCTAGCCGCATCGGCGTTCGATCGACGGACGTTCCAAGATGAATCATGGACCCTTCGTAGCGCGGGCAGCGGCCGCTGGCCTCCCATATATGCCTGAGGAGGCCCCATGACGTATCAGCTGCCCGACGGCTTCACCACCCGACCTGCCACCCCCAACGATGCCGGATCTGTTGCCGCGCTTCGGAACGCGCGATCGGAAGTACTCCGTGGCGAGCAACCCTCGACATCCGAACGGGTCCGCAGAGCCTGGGATCATCCGAAGTTCGACCTCGCGACCGACAGCCGGCTCGTGTTTGCGCCGCATGATGTCGGTCACGTCCAGTCAAGTGGTGTACGGATGACGACGCATCGCACCATCGATCAG
>CAZORQ010000067.1:0-8577 GCA_964582285.1 uncultured Thermotogae bacterium | reverse complement strand
GTGACGATCAGCTGGATGATCTGGGACATCCCCTTGCTGAGTTCTTCGACCTTCTTCTTCTTGTTCGGGAGCATGCCGGTCTGCTCAAGCAAGGCGTCGGCTTCGGCCTCGATCGTTCGGGGATTCATGCCCTTGAGGGAGGCGAGATAGGTGATTGTCTCGATGACGGAGAGCTTCTTGTACAGCCCCCGTTCCTCGGGCAGGTAGCCGAGCCGGCCTTTGGTCGCCTGGCTCGGGATCTCCCCGAAGATGGACACCTTCCCAGTGTCGGGCTGGATGATGTCCATCATCATCCGGAGGGTCGTCGTCTTCCCAGCGCCGTTCGGACCGATCAGTCCGAAGATCTCGCCTGCCTCGACGGAGAAACTGAGCCCATCGACGGCAACCTTCCCTTTGAACGCCTTGACGACATTCGTGACTTCAACGGCCGACATGATCATCCTCCCATAGGTCCGGTTGTACCCGCTGGGTGGCCCGGAAACAACTGGAGTGCAACGATTGGGGGTTCTCGGCGCGAATCTCGACCGTCTTGGCGGAAAGTTGCGTCCCGACGAGGTCATCTTCCCACGCCAGATGCTTCGCTATCAACGGCGGCAACGGAGTCGCGGGCCATGCTGGCGGCCCACATCTGATGCAGGGCGTGGAGCACCAAAGCCTTGCGCAGTTTACGTCGCCGGTGATTCTGTCACTGGGTCCTGACAGGGCGGATTCGCTGGCAGCCTGCCCACATGGGAGGACAGCCCCTTCATCCAAGAAAACACACGCCTCGGTGCGGAGTGGGTCCTCTTGCGACTCCAGCTTCGAGACGCTCGCGAAACGCTCGTCCCGTAGCCTCTTCCCACCTTGAATGCAGATCGGAGGGTTCCTGCGAAGCTGCTGTTTGTGTTGCTGGTCGGGGGACTCATTGCAGGAACGGTGTGCGCTTCCGAGACCGGACAGGTGCTTCACGTCCCATCCGGTATGGCACCCGTCCTTGACGGCATCTTGTCTGGAAGCGAGTGGGACGACGCGCTTGTCGTTCCGTTGGCAGGTGGCGTGACGCTGCGGGTCAAGCACGACGGGTCCTTCTTGTACCTTGGCGTTCGCGCTCAGACACCGAGCCAGGTGGTCGGAAACGTATACATCGTTCGAGATGGCTACGTCGAGATCCTGCATGCATCGCACGCCCTGGGTGACGCGACGTATGCTCAGCAGACGGAGCTGTGGACGCTCGATCGGCCTTTCATCTGGAAGTGTCGGGCGTTGGGGTTCTCCAGCTCGGCGCTTGAAGCACGTCAAGTATTCCTCATCGAGCATGGCTGGCTCGCGACCGTCGTCAACCTGGGCGAGACGGAGACGATGGAGTACCAGATCGCGATGGACTCAGAGCCGATGCGGATGCTGTTCCGGTTCGATATCCACGGGAAGGCTGAGGACATCCTGACGTGGCCGGCGAATACGGACGTGGGGCTCGACCCGGGGCCGCTGGCCCAGGAGGCCGCGTTCCGCCCCGAGGAGTGGTGTGCCGTGCACTTCGAGCCATGCCGTTTGGGTGAGGTGTTGGAGGAGTGTATTGGTGAGGTTCCGCTGACGCTGTTCACTGACAGGTTCTACGGATTCGCAACGCGCGTTCCCGTCGGGTGGATCGAGGTGCAGCCCGGCACATTCGTGGAGGAGACACCAGGCAGTGACTTGCCGTCGACGGTTCTAATGCTCCAACTGGTTCCTCTGCTAGGCATCGAGCAGGTTTCAGATCTGCTGGCACCCGCTCTGGGCCTGGGACGGTTCCCGGATACCTGCGAGACGATTGTCAGTGGGACACTGGCGTGGCGCGTCTTCCATGTGGTGAACGAGAACCCGGCTGTCGCGGGTGACTTGATCGATGTCGCGTTGGGACAGTGCGACGATGGCGTGCTCGCGGTGGTCCTCCAAGCTCCTCGTGTCGAGCATCCGGCCTTGTACGAGAGCGTGTTCTTGCAGGCCATCGGAGCACTGATCCAACACCCGCAAGACCCGGCCCAGCCGCAGTATAGCTATGAGTCTCCCGAGGCCCTCGACGATGGGTGGGTGACCTTGTCGCTGGATGCGGTGGGCATGGACACCGAGCGGATCTCCCTGCTGACCGAGAGGCTGGAGAACGGCCAGTACGGCGGGGTCAGTAGCCTCGTGATTGTGAAGGATGGTTTCCTGGTTCACGAGGCATACTTCGGTGGCACGAGGCGAAGCGATCTGCAGGAGATCTTTTCCATCACGAAGAGCATCTCATCCTCGCTGGTCGGCGTCGCGATCGACCAAGGGCTGATCGCCGACGTGGATGTACCGATCGTCACGTTCTTCCCTGAGTACGCCGAGCTCTTCTCAGACGAGCGAAAGCGACGCATCACGATCGAGCACCTATTGACGCATAGCTCGGGGTTGGACTGGGACGAGCAGACGTACCCGTACGAGGATCCGCGCAACAGTGAGTTCGACATGTACTACGAGGCTAAAGACTGGTTGGCCTACGTCCTCGGCATGCCGATGCGCGATGAGCCCGGAACGGTCTACGAATACAACACGGGCGCAGTGCATCTGCTGTCGGCCGTTCTCGAGACCGCCACCGGCTTTGCTGCCGACGAGTTCGCGGATGAGCACTTGTTCGGCCCGCTCCAGGTCGCCGACTACGGATGGAGAGCGGATCCGATGGGTTATCTGCGAACTGGTGCAACCCACGGCGGTCTGCAGATGCTGACGAGAGATGTCGCCAAATTCGGACAGCTGTATCTGGACGGCGGCGAATGGCGCGGGAAGCAGCTCATCTCGAGTGCATGGGTGAAGGATTCGCTCGAAACTCGGCTTGCCACCCCCTCGGACACGGAAGGCACAGGGTACCTCTGGTTCCTCAACACCTTCCAGTTCAGAGGACAACCGTTGAACACGTTTGCGGCCCGAGGAGCCGGAGGTCAAACGCTCCTTGTTTCTCCGTCGCTCGATTTGGTCGTCGCCATCACTTGCACTCCCGGAATGCCGGCGAACACGCTCGGCGTCCATCTGGCGATCTACAAGGCCGTGGAGGTGGACTAGCTGATCCGCGCGACGGGCCTCAGGGGTAGATCCTGTCCTCCACACTCGAGTGCGCTCTGGATCACGCATCGATTCCCCGCACCACACCGGAACCGACTTGATGTGGTCATCGACTAGCAACCTGTGTGGATAACCCTGCGCGCACATATCACTCAGGCAGGGGAGGGAGTCTGACGAAGATCGAGGGTCTGTTTCCTCTACCGGGTGTGCCTCTACTCTTGATGTTACCTTCTGCACTCCAACACGGGTCGTCGTCAGACACCGTGTTCGTCGCGGTGAACTGGAATCAACTTGACGTAGCCATCGAGCACATAATAGGGGGAGCCGCCGATCTTGCAGAGCGCGGCGCGCAACGGTTTCGCCCAATCCGCGGCGATGGGGGTCGGAGTACGTGCTGTGCAAGCCATTGGAGGAGCAGGACACGCGGGTAGAGTGATACCGTGTGTTCCGCCCTGATGACGGTCTGTCGGAGTGCACTTGCCGCGGTTCCGTTCTTTCCGGCAGAATCCCACATCTTGAGGTTGAGGGAGCCAGACACATGCAGCGACTTGCCGGCGGCCTGATCTGCGTTCTACTGGTCCTCATCGTTGCAGGTTGCCTGTGCGGCGCTGAGGATGTCGTACTCCATGGATCTTGTGCCTACATCGATGAGCACTACGGGGTGGCAACCACCACCATCACCGCCCGCGATCTTCGAGCCGCCGGTATCGACATGGGCGATGAGATCGAAGTCACGATCGGGGAGACCGTGCACATCCTGCGGCTTGATTACATCGATTGGGAGATTCCAGAGGGAACCTCCACCGCCTACGTCACTTGGGGCGAACTACGGTTTTGGCAAAGGGGCGGTGACTTCGCCTCCAGCTACAGCGTGGCGTCCGGAGATCCCATTGTCTTGAGGCTCACGGCAAAGGCGAAGTTCCCGCGGACAGATCCTGCCGATCGCTACTGGGAGAACATACCCATCGACGTGGCGAGCCTTCCTGCTCCAATCGAACCTGTCGAAACGGCCCTCGCTCCTTTGCGCGTCGTGGGGAATCAAATCGTGACGGAAGAGTCGTCAGCCGTTGTGCTAAGAGGGGCTGCCATCGAGGATCCGTTCTGGGCAGATTTCGAGGATGCGCCGGTGCTTCGACGGGACTTGGCCATGATCAAGTCTTGGGGAGGAAACGTCGTTCATATCCCGGTGCATCCCGAGGCGTGGAAGATGCAGGGAGCACTCCCGTACCTCGAAGACCATCTGGACACAGTGATTCAGTGGGCGGGCGAAGTGGGCCTGTACGCAATCATCTCGTGGAAGACCCACGGGAACCCTGAGACGAAGCGCGTCAGCGAGGAGAAGTACGACCCCGATATGGTTCTCGCAAGGCAAGCCCTGGCGACGTTGGCCTGTCGATACCAGCGGTGCCCTTGGGTCCTCTACAGTGTGTTCAACGAGGCGAACTCCTTCATGCGCTGGGACCGATTCGAGGTCTGCATGACTGCGCTTGTGGATGCTGTGCGAAGCGAAAGCCCCAACGCGCTGGTTCTGGTCCCCGGCGTCGACATCGCTGCAGATCTCAGCGACATTCCCAGTCGGCCGGTCCCGCGTGACAACATCGTCTATGCTACCGACGTGTATCCTTGGGTGTGGGACAGGACACCGTTCCGTGAAGACGCGATCAGCCTCTTGGATGCCGGGTATCCATTGCTGATCTTCGAGTGGGGATTCGACGTTCGCGAGGATGAAGATCGATTCCCCTACTGCTGCCAGTACGCGACGGTAGACGGTTTCGCCGGACCGCTGCTCTCCTTCTGCACCGAGAACGGAATCAGCTGGACCGCCTGGGTGTGGAGCAATGACTGGTGCCCGCACATGTTCTACGACTACGGGCGGCTAGAGTTGACGCCATTTGGGAAACTCGTCCGCGACACGCTTGGCGGCGGGGTTGCTGAAGTGCCCTCGACGCACGCTTTCCCAGTACTTCATATAGAGCCGGAGCAAGCCCAAGCTGATGGATGTGCAATCGTCGATCGCCTAGCTGGTGATGTAGGGGCTGATGGGGCAACGATCTTCGAAGCCAAGGCTGCAGGGGAATGGACGTTCTCGCATTGGAAGGGCCCGGTCGACTTGCCCCTGTCACCGATTGCGAGTGTGGATCTTGGGGTTTCGCAAGATGTGACGGCGATCTTCACTGGACCTCCGGCTGACATCGTTGACCCGTACCGGGTCAACGGCACGGACATCCTGTTTGACGAAGCGCACGAAGAACGCAACACGCTTTCGCCGGAACGAGCAGCGCAACTCAACCCAGAGCATCCTGAGTATCAGCTGTTTGGACGCTTGGCCAAGGACATCAGTGTTGAGTACCAGCTTGACCGTGGGGTCGAAGACCTCTCTCGGGAGCTGCTCGAGGACTACCGCGTTCTCGTGATCTCGGCCCCCAGGCAGGCGTTCACGGAAGCAGAGGTTCGAGAAATCGAGGCCTTCGTGCGAGGTGGGGGCGGACTGCTTGTGTTGGGCGACAGCCACCTTGGGCCGGAAACCAACGAACTGGTAGAGCCGTTTGGCATCACGTTTCTCGCACAGGATGTGATCTCGTCGTCATCCGGCGAGTGGAAGCCCCAGAATGCTCCGGCCGACTTCATCGCCCCCGACCATGCCGTGACCCAAGGAGTTGCCGCCTTCTTGACGAACTGCGGAACTGCCATCGACTCCTACGGAAACGCATCCGTGCTCCTTCGATCTGGGGCCGACTCATGGCATGACACGGCCAACGAGGGCGTCAACGATCCCGGAGAACGTGCAGGGCCGTTCGTGTTCGGTGTCGCAGTGGAGCATGGCGAGGGGCGTGTTGTCGCACTCTCGGATAACAACTTCCTCGATGACGCATGGGACGCGCTGGATGGCAACAAGACCCTTCTCATGAACGCCATCAAGTGGCTGGCTAGAAGAAGCGACCTTTTCGTCATCGACGACTTCGAGGACGGGGATCGTATCAATAGCGTGCAGGGCGAGTGGAGAGATAGTGCTCCGGAAGCCTCGATTTCAGTTGCGTTTGGCGGAGATTCCCATGGGAGCTACCTGCAAATGGAGGCTCCCGACGATGCGAAGGTTGGCATCTACAGCAGTCTCAGCGGAATAGATGCCTCGGAATTCGAAGGTCTCTATGTGCGTGTCTTTGCCTCAGCTGATGTGGACATGTCGTTGAAGTTGGACAGCGCCGACAATGAATGGCCCTCTGGATACAGGGTCACGGGCTACTGGAGCAGACTCGATATGACGGAAGATCCAATCACGCTTCGCATTCCGTTTTCAGAGTTCGTGGTCGGCGAATACATGAGGGATCAATGCTCTGGCTGTGAAGTTGGACAGGATCCTACGCGACTGCAAGCCATCAGTATCCTGATCTCTAATGGACCTGGAGTGCTCCGCATCTACGAGGTTGGCTTCTACCGCGCGGTAGATGGACAGCTTGACGATGTCGGTGTGAAGCAATCTTCCCATCCCATGGCTACGCCTGGCGTCGATGGCTATGCCGTGATTCTTGAGGTCGACGAATACCCGGAGGGGTTCTCGGATCTTCACGTCGAGTACATCAATCGAGATCGGATCGTCGACGCGCTTGTCTCTCTTGGATGGTCCGAGGACGACATGTACACCGCGCTTGACGATGATGTCACTGCGGACGCTTTGGCGAATGCGATGGACTGGCTTCTGGAACGGGCGACGGAAGAAGATCTGGTGTTCGTCTACGTTGCTGCGCACTACAGCTACCTGAAGCAAGTTGCTGAGTTCGATCGGGTTTTCCCACCGCTTTGGGGACTGATCCCGACCGATCGAAAGGTCCTTGTCGTGGATGCCTGCAAGGCGGGTGAACTCACCGCAAGTGCAATGTATGGCACGTTCATGCCCCCGGAGGATCTGGAGATCTCAGCGGTCTCGCCGTCGCCTGGCGTTTCGATCAGCGCGTGTGCGCACGATGAGTTTGCCGTGTGGGGAACGGTTGAAGACGACCTCTCTATTGTCGGTGGCTTCATGACCTACTACTTGCAGGAGGCGTTGTCTGACGTGTCGCTGGATGCAGACAATGACACATACGTGTCGGTCGAAGAAGCTTTCGCAGGACTGTATCCACGAACGAGGGCCTACTACCGAGAGACCGCCCCCGTAGCTCTTGAGGACCCCGACCTTCCGGAAGCGGTTCGGCAGGATATTCTAGCTGACATTGAGTCCGATGGCTTCCCGCATCCGGGGATGATCGATGCGTTTCCAGGGGAGCTGATCCTCGATCTACGATACTACTGGGAAGCATTCGAGGATGGGGCCTAGCGACATCTCAGCAGCTAGCTCCTGCCTGCTGGTGTTCGAGCGCTCTCTGGATCATGCATCGATTCCCCGCACCACACCGGAACCGGCTTGACGTCGTCGTCGACTAGCAACCTGTGTGGATAGCCCTGCGCGCTCATATCACTCAAGAAGGGGAGTCTGACGAGGATCGAAAGTCTGTTTTCTCACGATCTGCGGCACTGTAGAGAGGATCGGATGGCACACGTTGTGTCTTGCCTCGATTCTGTTCTCACCTCCCAACCGGGTACGCTTCGCGTTCCTTGGGGAGTAGCTGCCAATTGGCTTGGGGAGGTGCAACGCAACTCCTAGGCTCTGCTGTGCGGCGCTTCTCCTGATCCACATCCTATCCAGAGGGGAAGGAGCTCGGATCTGGGTTCTCACACAAGCTGCTAGCCAGGGGCGAATCCGCAGGCTTCGTCGAGCGCATGTGAAGCCGCGTTGGCCGCGGTATTAGCGACGTGCAGAAGACGCGTCATGCGCTCGGCACGCTGTTTCGCGCGGGTCGGAAGTCGGGTTGGGTGCTACGGCTCCTTCACGCAGCGGAACCCGAGATAGGCGGGCCCGTATTCCTTGGCTCTCTTCCATACCTTTCCGTTGTAGGCGATGACGTAGGCATGGGTGTCATCGACTTCCGTGGCCGTCCACCAGTAGATGATCTGGGAGTGTACATTCCACAACGGGGACTCCTTGTCGGGCGTCGTCTTATAGCTCGCGACGCCAGCGGCCGGATCCCACACGCCGCCACTGTTCCGGCCATGGCGGGCCATCGATCTGACGGCTTCATTCACGGTTGGCAGTCGCCAGATGTGAAGACGATCGGGAGCAAGCGTCCGGCCGTCTTCGCTTAGGCAGGCGCACGCGTGTTGCGCTTCGTGCCAATCCGCGCCTGCCCGCGGCCATCCCGGCCCATCGGGCGCCCAGATGAGATCGAGATCGTTCCCATGAACGACGCGAGCTTGGAGATTGCCGTCATCCACGCGTCGAGCGACTCGAAGAACAGGCTCGGCGCCGAAGACTAGAAGAACGAGCAGAGGCAATCCGATGGCAAGGGTGAGTGCAAGCTTCCGCGGGCGCGGGCGCCCGAACCAGTAGAGTGCACCGATCCCCAGCAAAGGCAGCATGAGAAGCAGGACGGCGGCATTGCTCGCAACGCGGAAGAAGCAGGCGATGCCCACAGCGAGCAGCGCGTGAAGACAGCTTCCGAT
>CAZORQ010000066.1:0-8966 GCA_964582285.1 uncultured Thermotogae bacterium | reverse complement strand
TGGACCGACTAGTGTCGCCGAGTCTCGGTCGAAACGCCCAGACTCGCTGTCTCGGCGAAGTAGTCGCTGTTCAGCACCTCGGCGAATGCATCCTGCGCGACCAGGTGTCGGTACCCAAACCAGTCACTCAGATCATCGTTCCAGTACTCGATCACTTCTGGCTCGAAGATGGCAATCACATCGGGGAACGCGGGTATGAATGGATTGACCTTCCCACCATGGACTGCCTCTACGAACAATGGGTTGTGACGCAGACCCGTCTCCACCATGGTGAGAAGAAAATCGCCAGGTGTATCCGAGTCTCCCAGTGTGGGCGGTGCAAACGCGGTTCCGTCCGGTGTCCAGACGCGAACCATAACCAGCACACCACCGAAGTCCCAGTCCGCCCAGACAAGACCGGCGAGAGCAGGCCCCACCTCGTGTGCATCCGTCCCCTCGACGAACACGTCAATCTGGTAGTGTCCATCATCGATCTCGGTCATGAGCGGGATGTGCAGCGTTTGATCCCGCCCGATCGTTCCCATGAACGTGTGATAGAACGTCCACCATGGTGGACTCAGCGCAAGGACCTGAACCGCAACCATCCCAACGACTCCAGCCACAATCAACCCTCGGGCAGCAGTCTTCATGAGCAGCCTCCTTTGAGCGTTGGCGTCTGAGCGCTAAGCCTTGCACGTGCAACGAAGAACTACGCCAGACGCTCTTCTGCGTACACTAGCGTTGTTGTGCTGTCATGTCAAGTGGTTACCTTATATGTATCTCTCGGGTTTCCGCTTCCCTGTCTCGATGGGCCGGAACTCCGAACGCCCACCTGCGGGACCCGGAATTGCCCATCTGACTTCAGCGTCTCAGGTTACCCGATGCGCCGATACCTCTTGTCAACAATTCCTCACGCGTCCTATACTCTTCGTACTATGATCAAGATAACAGCTGCTTGCCGAGCAAAGCTTTGGCACTCGACCTTGACGGCGTTCGCGACACTCGTCCTTCTCATTGCTGCGTCGGCGCTTCCAGCGCTTGCGTGCACCAATGTTCTGATTGGACGCTACGCAACCGCCGACCACAGCACATACATCACGTATAGCTGCGACTCATGCGTCTATTCGGCAATCCGGATCGAGCCTGCAGCTCAGCCCTCGGGAGGGAGCATCACCCTCTACGAGGAGCCTGGCTGGGGAGAAACGCCGACTGGCTCGCCAGCCGTGCTCGGATCGATCCCTCAGGTCCAGCAAACCTATCGCTACATCGATATCCTTACAGGTCCGATGTTTGCCCACATCGGCGGGATGAATGAACACGGGGTTAGTGTGGCGGAGTCGACGATCTACGGCGCCAGGAATGAGCTGGCGAACAGCAAGGGATGGCTCTCGGCGTTCTCCACACAGCCCACCAGAGCACTGATGTCGCTTGCGCTTCAACGCGCACAAACCGCGCGCGAAGCGATAGCTACGATCGGCACACTTGCAGAGGCATACGGCTATCACAGTCTGTTCAGCCCGGACGGCGAGCAACTGGCGATCGCCGATACAAGGGAAGTCTGGTCGATGGAGATCTTCGGCCCCGGGCCGGACTGGTCGCCAGGAAGTACGAAGCCGGGGGCCGTCTGGTGCGCTCAACGTATTCCAGACAACCATGTCGCTGTATCCGCCAATCGGAGTCGTATCGGTGCAATCGACCTGACTGACCCCGACCGCTTCCTTGCTTCGCCCAATGTGCACAGCCTCGCCAAGGACATGAAGTGGTGGTCGGAAAGCTCAGGAGAGCCCTTCGTCTGGTACGAGGTCTACGCACCCTCGAACTCACCCTCTTCGATCTCTCGCGAGTGGCGTGTCCTCAGTTACTTCGCGCCGTCGTTGAAGTTGTCTGCATCTGACAGTCGCTTCCCGTTCTCAGTCCAGGCGGAGCTGGCGATTGAAACACCCCACGTCTGGGCCATCCAACGCGATACGCTTGAGGGAACCCCGTTTGACGCCACAGCCCATCAGGCCTTCCAGGTGCATGGGACGAAGAGCCCCATGGCTTGCCCTACGTACTTCCCAAACCTCTACAACCTCCTGGGCATCAAGTACCGCCGCACGATCAACCTTCCCTATACGTCGCACTCCTGCGTCTTCCAGGCGAACGACATGTGGCCGACCGACGCACGCGGATGCGCCTGGTTCGGATTCGGACAGGCCGCAACGTCTTGCTACGTGCCAATCTATTCCGGCACGACCTCACTGCCTTCCGAGTGGGGTACGACGGGACTCACGACGTTCGACGACTCCCTCCCCTTCTGGAGCATGCAGCTCCCGGGCCAGTTGGCGATCATCGAATGGCAGAACGCCTATCCGGATATCGCAGCGGTCCGCGATAAAGCGGAGATGACCTTCCTCGATGAGCAGCCTCACGTCCTTGGTCTGATATCGGAGATTCCGTCCGCAGACGTGGTAGAGGTGGCGCGTCTTCTCAACGACTATGCGGAATCGAGACTCGAGGGCGTCAAGGAGGGATATGGGGAGCTGGCGGACTACTTGCTCTCAACGTACTACATCTATCTCGAGCCCGCCCAACGACCGCAACTGCCCGAAATCCCGATCTTCACGTGGCCATAGGGGAGCCGCCGCGAGGGAGTAGGAGCTAGCGCAGAAGCCGCAATCTGGGTCCTGCAATGCCATACGACGAGGCATGACGAGCAGATACGGGATACCAAACCCAGGGACACATGCCGTTCTTGGTGCATCTTCAAGCAGCCGCGCTTGCGCTTGTCTTGTGTGACTCTCCATGACAGACTTGTACCGTGCCGCAGTGGTTCGCTCGCGGTGGATCTGCCGTTGCCTTCACCGATGAGATGAACCGGAGACGGTCCTAGGAAATGCTTGAGCAGGTTCTAGGCTGAGACTGCAGCGCAGGTCGAAAGGAGTCCCATGAGAAGGCTGCTCGTCGTCGCTCTGACGTCCGGAGCCGTCGCTATGGGTTGTCTCACATCCCTGGCATCGGAGGCGTTTCCAAGGGCTGTTGATCTCGAGTCGTTTGAGGTTGTCTGGCGCACGATTCATGAGGCGTACTTCGATCCAACATTCGGTGGAGTGGATTGGGAGGCGGTCCGCGACCAGTATTGGCTGCACGTGAAGGACGCTGCCGACTCAGACGAGTTCTACCGCTTGCTGAATTCCATGGTCTTTGAGTTGGAGCGTTCGCACTCCGCCGTGATCCCGCCCGACAGCGCCGGAATGGTTCTTCCGAGCGGGTATGCCGGCGGGGCTGTCGGCCTGGACGTCCGCTGGCTGTCAGACGAAGCCGTCGTCGTTCGTGTTGACTCTGGGTCCTCGGCGGATGAGGCAGGGATCCGCCCGGGGTTCTCTATCTCCTCGTTCGACGGAGTGCCGGTGCAGGAGATCGTGGCTCAGGCGATGGCGTTCCTTGCCCCGCCATTCAACGAGCGCAGCACCGAGGAGACAGCCAACAGTGCGTTACTGGCTCAGGTCTACGGCGAAGCCGGAACGCAGGTCGTTCTGACGTATCGTGACAGACAGGGTGATCTCGCGACGGTTCAACTGGTTCGAAGGGCCAGAGATCGCGTCTCGGAGCCATCCCCCGGCATGCCACCGGTGTATCTCGATTTCGCGTCGGAATGGTTGCAGGGCGACATCGGGTACGTTCGTTTCAACACGTTTCACGTCGATCTGCTCCCCGACTTCGCTCAAGCCATCGCGTCGATGCGGGAGGCCCGCGGTCTGATTCTCGATCTCCGCGGGAATCCCGGCGGCGAACTCGATGCTATGGTCGGCATGACGACATACCTATTGAAGGATCCCGCGGTGATCGTCACGCTGGTCATGCGATCCCAGACTGCAGAGGTCCCCGCGGTCCCCGTCGACAGTGCATTCCGCGGCCCGCTCGTTCTACTCGTCGACGTACGTTGCACCTCGGGAAGCGAGATGCTCTCCATCAGCCTCCAAGCCCTCGGCCGCGCCGTGGTGGTCGGAGAACGCACATCTGGCGCAGTGACCGGCGCAGGCATGATACCGCTGCCAAACGGGGCTCTGCTGATGTATCCGTTCGTTCAAACGCTGGCCGCAAACGGCGCCGATCCGGAGGGCGTAGGTGTCACGCCCGATGTCTTGATCTCATTGACCCGCGATCAGCTGCTGGATGGCTACGATGCCCAACTCCAGGCTGCCATCGACTACCTCAGCGGTGCCAACAGCTTGCAGGAGAGCCTGGTTGTGAGAGTCGGGGGACTCATCCCTGATCGCGTATTGCACGGAGGCTGAAGCGACTGCCTGTCCCCGGCATTCGCTATGACCGCAGCACAGGAGCAGAGTATATCGAAAGGATGGCACAGATGAGAGACAAGGCACTGGTGGTCTTCTATCCGCAGTGCATCGAGTTCGAGGCCATGCTGGCCGCCCAAGCGATTCACGGCGAGGAGCTGACCATCGACGTCGCGACTCCTGACGGCGAGGACTACGAGGGCCCCAGTGGCATCGCGCTACGAGCCACGCACAGCTACGCCAACGTGGATTCCACACAGTATCAGGCGATCATCGTTCCTGGTGGTGACACGGATGCCGTTCTGGAGAACGAGTTCTTGCTGAAGCTTCTCTCTACAGCCAGTGAGTCAGGAATAGCCCTTGGAGCCATCTGCGCAGGCCCAAGGCTCCTCGGCAGGGCCGGACTCCTGAGAGGACGGAAGTTCACGCACGGGTTCGGTGCTGACTCCACGCTTCCCGAGTGGGAAGGCGGGAGCTACGTGGATGAGATGGTCGTTATGGATGGCAACATCGTCACGGCCAAGCCGCAAGCCTACATCGACTTTGCCATCGAGCTGCTCTACACCGCCGGCCTGCGTGCAACCTGGTCCGAGAAACGCCTACGTGAGTTGGAACAGCTCACCGACGATGATTCTCGTGAGGCCCGAATCGAAGCCGTCAAGGCCAGATACCGAGCCATCTGGTCCAGCCCTCAGTGATGCGTCTGTGCGGCTCTTGCTCACCCATACCGTGGCGGCGGTTTCGTGCAATGGTCTCGCGAGGCTCTCAAGATGCTGTGCGAAGGGCCGTGTCGCGCAACTCAACCTACTCCTGCCCGCCTTCTGGACACTCTGTACACTCCCCTCGCCGACTTGCCCCGTGGAGAGAGCCGCCAGGAGCTCTCATGCGCGCCTTCACATTGATCCTGTTCGCCATACTTCTGACGTCTCTTGCCGCCGCTGCAACCGAACTACAGGACCCGCTGGCACCTCTTGGACTTCTGGTGGGAACCTCCTGGACCGGGCGGTTTGTGAGCACGCCGGCTCCGCCGTTCGACCATGAGATCGAGTGGACGGCTGCGTTGGATGGGCACGTTGTCAAGTGGATGAAGCGGGTCAACCAGATCGGGTTCGCAATGGAGACTATGTTCTACTGGGACTCGGAGGCAGAGGTCATCGTCTTCACGCAGCTCGCCAGCAACGGAATCCACAGCAGAGGCACGGTGGCATCGGACGACGGCAGAGTCACCCTTGCCGGCTATTCGATCCACTCGGGAGAGCTTGTGGAATTCCGGCAGACCTTTGAGATCATGCCCGATGGCACGCTTGAAGATCGCTATTATAGCAAGGCCAACGACGGCTGGATTCCCGAGCATGTGATTGTTTACGAGCAACGTCCATAGGGTCGTGGATGGAACAGATCTTGCCCCTGCTCTCCAGAGGTCGTGGCTTCTCCTGTCCGACAAGTGGCGTGGTCCCATGCCACCATGAGCCGCCCCCTGGCATTCGATCTGGGGACAGTCGCAAGCTACACTGCTGCCCATGAAGAGGCTGTACTTCGCTCTCGTGTTCGCCGTTCTTCTCGTCAGCTTTGTCCCTGTCTGCTACTCCTCGGATACGCCCCCGGCAGATCCAATCGAGGCGTCCGGGGACACGATCCTGTTCGACACCAATCGAGACGGGAACTGGGAAATCTACAGCATTGGCGCGGATGGCTTGAACCCCACACGGCTCACGGAGAGGAGTGCGCAGGATTATGGCCCGTGGCCATCGCCGGATGGCCTGCGAATCGTCTTCTTCTCTCGCCCATCAAGAATCAACTTCATCTACACGATGGATATCGATGGTCAGGATCCGCTGAAGGTCCCTAACGTCCCGGCCCCCAGCGCTGGTCCCGTTTGGTCACCGGATGGTACACGGCTCGCTTTCGTATCGTTCGCCGATGGCGATGGAGAAATCTGCACAGTCAACACAGACGGGACTGACTTTCGTCAGTTGACGAACAATGCGCACGGCGACTTCGAGCCGACTTGGCTTCCTGATGGACAGAGCATCGGCTGGAGCGGGGGGACGTCCGACGGCTCTCACATCTTCACCATGCGAGCCGACGGCACGCGTGTGCAGCAGCTCACCGCCGGCTCATCGCTCAATGGCTACGCGCACTGGTCCCCCGACGGTACGCGAGTCGCGTTCTGCTCGAATCGGGCGGGACATTGGGAGATCTTTGTCATGGATGCAGATGGCGCCAACGTCGTTCAGCTAACAAACCTCGGATGCTTCAGCGGAGTCCCACGTTGGTCGCCTGATGGCATGAGGATTGCCTTCCAGTCGGATCACGACGGAGACTCCGAGATCTACATCATGAACGCCGACGGAAGCGATCTTCGACAGGTCACGGACAACCTGGACGAAGACGCACGGCCCGTGTGGCTTCCGCGCACAGATTAGCCACGGCATTAGGTCTTGCAATGCCTCCTTGGAGTCTGCAGCAGCCACATCCATCAGTTGGGTTGATCCGGTGATCTCACGGTTGTCTCCAATCGCTACAGCGCTGTAGCTGGCCAGGTCTCTCCCGCGAACCATCTTGACGCAGATCGCCTATACGAGGCCCCTCGCATAGGGATTGTCACGAAGCTCGGCGCCCGTTCTTTGATCCTCCCGGTCGCGTTCCTATCACCAATCTCACGAGTAGGATGTCGACGGCTCAATCGTGGCATGCTGCGGACAGCTACCCAGCGATCTCACCCGTCAGCACAACATCCCCTGATCCCGGAAGAGTCTCTCCGACCGTCCAGCACACATGACCCTGCTCCTCGAAGTGGGCTACGGTCGCTTCACTGGCCGCAGCATCGCAGACGACAACTAGGCCGCAGCCCATGTTGAACGTCTTGAGCATGTCATCCATCTCGATCTCTCCCTGCTCCCGAATGACTCGGAAGACGCTCGGGACCCGCAGAAGATCCAACCGGATGTGCGCGTCGACACCTGGCGGCAGGATTCGAGCCACGTTGTCTTGCAGACCGCCACCGGTGATGTGGGCTAGGCCGTGGATCATAGGTCGTCCGAAGAGGTCCCGCATCGCCAGATAGTAGCAGCTGTGCGGTCGCATGATTGCGTCGAAGAACGTCTCGTGATCGACTGGCAACGAGCGGCTGCTGGGGCGTTTCTCCAGCAGCGCGCGAACCAGCGTGTACCCATTGGTGTGGAGTCCGTTCGATGCGACAGCGAGAACCACATCCCCGGGCTGGATGCTCGATCCGTCGATAATCGCTTCCCTGCTCACGATACCGGCCGCCGTTGCGGACAACACGTACAGACCGTCCGGAACAACCCCGGGCTGAACCGATGTCTCTCCCCCGACAAGCACGCATTCCTGGGCCCGAGCAGCGTTCGCCATGCCGGACACCAAACGAGCAACGATGTCGTGATCCAACCGGCCGCAAACGATGCAGTCGAGCACGTAGCACGGGTGAGCGCCCATCACCGCAACATCGTTCAGGAGGTGGTGGATGACGTCCTGGCATAGGCTCTCCACACGGTCCGACTCGAACGCCAGTTTCTGCTTCGATCCGGGCTCCTCGGTCTTGAGAACGAGGATCGGATCACTGATTCCGGGAAAACTGCCCTCCACCAGCGACGCAAACGCGCCCAGCTTGTTGAGCACCCGCGGATCTCCGGAATCGACGCTACGAGCCATCCGCCGCTTGGCGGCGTTCGCCGCGTCGATGTCCACTCCGGCTCGCGAGTAGCTTAGTCGTTCATCCACTTGGCCGTTCCTCCCTCGATCCACCCGTTGCTCAGAGGACAACATCGCGAGCCCTCGGACCCTTTCATTCATACTGCCTCGATTGAGAGCCGATCACAAGGATTGGGACCCCTGTCTCAGCGTGTTCGGTTCCGGCCGGTCGATGGAGAATGCCGAAGGCGAAACTGCAACAAGACCTCCAGGCAATCCGGGTCTCCCGCCCGGAGAAGATCGAATGGGCTAAGCATTGGTGTGATGGTAGGTCGTCTGGGCAACGATCCTCCAGCCTTCGTCGAACCGATAAAGCGACATGAAGTCGTCGCACGTGCGGCGCGCTCAAAGTCAAGGCAAACGGAAGCCGTCGCACGTGAGCCGTCCTCCACGGCTGGAGATCCTCCAGTGCGAACGTCAGCTCTGCAGAAACGAGTCAACGAGCTGCGCGGTTACAGCATCGTCACAGACCGGTTGGCTCATCGCCCGACGGATTTCCTCGGCGCGATCGGGAGCTTGACGAAGCGCCATTTCCATGAGGCGTCTGGCTTCGGGCGGATCGGTCTCGGGGTGGGGCTGGATTCCCCAGACCCGCTGATCTCCATACCGGATTGCCTGGACCGAGCAGGCATCGTTCTTCGCCAGTACACGCCAGGGAGATGGTGGGGCGATGACCTCATCAAGATGGAAAGCGAATGCGTGCCATGGGTTCGGTAGGTCGTCGAGCAGCTGGTCTTTGCCTAGGATCTCGATCGATACCCACCCGAGTTCGGGGCACTGTGCACGCCGGACGCTTTGCGGGCCGGAGAGGGCCCATACGAGCATCTGATGGCCAAAGCAGCTTCCGAGAACCGCGAGGTCGCGATCGACGGCATCCCGCACAAGGTCGGCTTCCAGCTCGAACCACGGCGCCGGCTCCTCGAACGTTGCCTCGGAGCCGGTCAGCAGGATGTGGGTGTATCGAGAGAGAGATGGGACAGCTGAAGTGGACGGAAG
>CAZORQ010000065.1:0-9226 GCA_964582285.1 uncultured Thermotogae bacterium | reverse complement strand
TTGAGGGGACGTCCTCCGGCGGCATCACGCTTGGCCCTGTGGAACCCTTCGTCGTGGATCCTGCTGCATCGGCTGCCTGTCCCGATTTGGAGAACTGGCCTGGCGAGGTCATCTCCTGGGAGTACGCAGAGAGCCACCTCCACGAACCCGCGATCTTCGAAGGACTCGTTGTCGAGGCATCGGAGTATGCACCCGACGCGACGACCTACCTCAACCTTGGATACGCGTACCCGAACCCGAACCGCCTCACGCTACGCATCCCGGACAGGTGCAAGGAGGCGTTCATCCAACGTTACGGAGCTGCTCCGGCTGAGTACTTCGATGGCAAGAGCGTCCGTGTCTACGGAAGTCCGGAGCTAGTGTCCGATGGTTCTCCAGCGATTCATGATATCTGCTCACCGGACTGCCTGATCGTCGTGCCGTCAGCAATCGACCTTCCTGAGGTCGAGCCCGTCCAGCCTGGAAGATCCGTTGCGCTCGCCGACAGCCAGATCCTGGTTCCTGCCGAAGGCTTGAGTCTGGATCGAACAGCCCGCGAGCTTGCGAATGCAGGAATCGACTCCCTCGGCGATCTTGTGGCGCGAATCACGACTCCAGCAGGGCTGGAGGCTGTTCCCGAGAACATCGAGCTATCGCTTGGGGAGATCCTAAACGTAGCGTACGGGTCCGAGCTAATCGCGATCCTCGGCCCTTCCGGCTTCGACTCATCGCATCTCGAGATCTTCCGCGACCTTGGTATCGCCTCCGTCTCAAGCTTCACGTGGGCCGCGGAGCATGAGCCGGACTTCTACGACACTATCGCCGAGGCCGCGGCGGAACTGGGACTCACCGCTCCACGCCCGCAGTGGGTGGAGGAATGGGCCGATGCAGCCGCCGACGCGCAACGGTTGCTCCCGGACCCCGAGGAGCTGATCCCGTTTCCGGAGGCTCCATCGTTCACCTCCCCCACCGATTCCTCCCGGATCGGTGTCGTCGGACCCGCACTCCTCCCCCTGCCCGTCTCCACAGATGGCCCCCACTGGATCCCGGAGGACGTGCCCGAGCAAGCCATCACTCCCCTCATCCCCGAAGGCCCAGATCTCACCGTGGGACGATTCGAGGAGCTCTCAGTCGATTTCACCGCGACTCGTGCCGGCCTGTACTGCGCCGTTGTCGAATGGATCGGGCCCGTGACATTCTCGTGGCAAATCGAGAAGCCGTTCGCAGCCATCCAGGGAACGGGTGATCTTGCGGCAACGCCAATGCCCGGTGTCTCCTCATGGAGCCTTCTCGAACCTCTGCCCGAGACGTTCGTGCTGGAGCAGACCTCGTATCAGACCATTCTGGTTGGCGGCGACCACCTGCAGAAGAGCGCATTCATCTACTTCTACATCCAACCGGATGAGCTCTCCGCTGCGGGGACGCTTCGGCTCAGGCTGTTCGCCCACTGGTCCGAGGGATCGAACTCAGAGTTCGACGATTCGCCTCCGTCAGCGGAGCCGTTTGAAGGACGCGCATCCGTGCGCTGGGTGCAGCCGACGCAGTATTCAGGCTTCAGCAGCTCGAGCATCCTGGCCGAATCCAAGGACACCACCTACGACGTGCAATTCCCTTACCTCGTTGATGGGGTACCCGTTCCGGAGAGGCAGTATCCATTGTCAGTCGTAGAGCTGCCGTACGCTTCGTTCAATCCGCAGCCAGTTGAGCCGCATCCGGTTGTCACATGCCTCAACTTCCTCGACACGAACGTACCAGGCCTCCTGTCAACGGCAACGCAAGGACTGTCTGACATCGAAATCGGGCAGGGTCTCGAGGGCATTCTTGGACACCCGATTAGCGAACTCGCGTCAACGAACACGACTCGCGCCGGCATCGGCACGACACCAAGCTCCGCCCGTCCGACCGCCGATCTTCCCAAGATCCCCCTGCCGGTTCTGCGAGACGGGCTCTCCGTGAGCGGGTACCGAACGACCTTCGATGCCGGCATGTTCCTCGGACAGGATCTGGTGAGCCCGTACTGGATTGCCAGCGCAATCCTCACCTCATTGCACAAGCCGCAGATCCACTGGACGCAGGTGAAGGACCCCGCACCGGGCACCTACAGCCTGCTCGTCGGCACCAATGCCGATGTTGTGCCCCCCACCGCAGAGGATCTGTTGGATGGAGGCTGGGTCCACGGAATCCACGGCGACTACTTCCGCGATGGCGATCTCCTCGTCACTGCTGGGGGGATCCAGACGTTCATGACCGGTGGGACGCCGGAGATGATGTATGTCGTGGAGCTGTCCGGGATCGAAGTGGCCGAGCAGTCCGAGCCAAACGACGACGGCATCGACAAGGGAAACGGCGAGTTTCTCTTCGAATGGGGGGCGGGCATGATCGAAACCACCGGCTCAGGAGCTGCGGCTGCCAGTATTGAGATGTCCGATCTCTCCGCACACGACACGTACCCCGACGGATGGATCAACAACTACTACGAGCTCCGCCCGGAATGGCTCATCTTGCCGGACTACTCCACACGCGCCGGAAAGCCGGCGTTCTGGTTCTCAGAAGAGGATGCAGAGGACAGCGCCGCTCTCATGCTGACGTTCCTTGCCAGCGAGGATGACTACGCGACCTACTGGCAGTCAGTTAGCAGCTTCCTCTGGGATGTGACTTCATTCATCTACAAGTTCGTGACAACGCTCGCGGAATCGATGTCTGGTGCCTTGACACTCTGGAGCATCGTCGATTGGATCGATCTCGCTACAGATTATGTCGATCTGGTGACGAACGATTACGAAATCGGCGAGAAGGATGACTACGTAGGAGCTGGCTTCTTCCTGCTGCCCGCAGAGTCCAACTTCGGGCTGGGAAACAGCTCAAGCCAGACGTTCGCCTCCGTCGGCACGATAGACAAGACCGGGGAGACGAAGGTCTACGTCGATGGGAGCAAGCTTCGCTGTGTATCGTTGTTCGAGGATCCCGAGCGGGTCTACCCGTATCTAGGCAAGACGTATGAGGTGCAGCACCTCACGACCTACATCCGGGTTCGCAAGGTGCCAGCGCTTGCCGGCGCCGCTCATTTCAGCCTGCAGTCAGTAGAGCTACCAGGGTCGTTGTGGGGGGAAGTGAAGATCAAGAGCACGACCTACAAGGTGGGGGCTCAGGGAGTCGTGCAGATCGGAGGCAAGGTAGTACTGCCCCAAATCGACGCCGTGGGCAATGTCCAATGGCAAGGATCGAACACCGTGGGGGCGACATCCTCTATCCACTCCGACGGCTTCTACTACCTGGAGGTTGATCCGATCTATGCGAACCTCTTCATCACAAAGCGGCAAATGCCCCCCCTCTCGTTCACGCTGTACTACGAGGACGTGTTGAAGTACGCAGACCAGGGCCCGCGCATGATCACCGGGAGCCCGATCGACACCGGACTGATTCTCAACTCCAAGTCCACGTACCATCCCGGGCTGTATGAGGTCGAGATCCTGCTGCCTCGAGCCAAGACGGCACTTGTCCGGAACGCACGATTCCATGGATACGTGTATATCAAGGACGTGCCTTGAGGTGGAGGTAGCGAGACCAGCGCAGAGGGCGGAGTGGCAAGAGGTCTGCGCGTGAGTTGACGCCCTCGGAATGTGTTGTGCCATCAACAGGAGCGATGATCCCAGCGGCAGTTGTTGGAGTCGATTGAGCGCTTGTTGGGCGATGGAGGATGGCAACTGAAGCGATTCCTTGGCTCTCCAGGTGTGGGAGTTCTCGGACGAGACCTCCTATCCTTGACTTGGGGGGCTCCCACTCGGCACTCCACAGCAAGAGACCCGACGAGCCTGCGCTCACAGCGTCTCTTGCGGGAGCGGAGGCTTGGCACCTGGACGCGCTTATGTCGCTGACCGCTAGTTTGCCCTGGCGTTAGAAAACCGGTCTGCTCACAGGCGAAGCGCGACGCAGGACGTCCGGCGGTCCACGGAGTAGTGAGTGGTTAGCGCGTCTTCGATGGACGGGAGCAGCGGCCGCTGCGCGAAAGTACGTCTTGCGGTTTGGAGCCTGGAGGGAATGCAGACCGCGTTCGTGCGTAGATGTATGGTGACTTGTGTCCTCGTTCAGGAGAAGCTGATGAGCGCAAACGGTATTGAGGTCTGGCCATAGCCCATCCAGGCCGCTTCTGGGCCAGGATCATCAACTGGCGAGTCTGACGTCACGATTGGGCCGGATTCACGGTTGGAGGTCAAAGGTCAGTGTATTGACACGGTCGACTTGTGCCGCTCGCAGCATCGTACTAGGGTATCTTCGTGGCACCATTCGCAATAGGAGGAACTCATGCCTCGTTCTCGCTTCGCTGCCCCTCTCGTCCTTCTCACACTGGCCTTTGGATTTGTTGGGGGGGTCTCGGAGCTTGCTCCCCCATCAGTGTCAGGCCCTCTCGATCCGGGTTTCCCAGAGTGGGAACGCCTGTATGGTCCGCCGGGAGGCTACGTGGAACTGATAGAGCAGTGCGACGCTTCCCCGGACGTGCTGTACGCGGCCGGCGGAGGCGAGGGGCTGTACAAGTCCATAGACAGAGGTAAATCGTGGGTCCTTCTTTCCGGGGGTGATCGAGGTCCGAGCGCGGTCTTGCTGGTCGATCCTAGCAATCCCGATCTCGTCTATGGATGGAGCGATGGCCTAGCCAAGAGCATTGACGGTGGCTTGAGCTGGACCCCAATTAACCGCGGATTCAAGGACATCACCTGGGCGCAATGGATCGCGATGTCTCCCTCAGACGCGAATACGCTTTACGTAGTCGGTCCACGATGGGACCGCGCGGGATGTGCTGTCTTCTGCTCGACTACCCAAGGGCTGCTCTGGGCAAGCATCGGCCCTGAATCACTGCCGCAAGGATCCTCCGTCGCCGACTTCGAAGCTCAGAGCGGCGGAATCCTCTTCCTCGGAGTCAATGATCGTGAGTTTGCGGAGATGGGGACGGGCGAGGTCTTCCCGGTGTCCTCAGAGCCAAGCTCAGGCTGGACAAGTCGCCTGTTCATCAGCTACGACAACGGGGCAACGTGGAACGCGACTGATTACGGATCTACCGAGCCGCGTTTCATCTGGAGTCTGTACGTGAATCCTTGGAAGGCGTCGGAAGTCTGGCTCTCGGAGGGGCCCCTCTATAACGAGTCCATCGGGCAACCGCTGCTGTTTCGCTCCGACGACAACGGACAGACATGGCATTCAGTGCACTTCAGCGGCGGTGGGTGGGACAGTACGCAAGTACGCGTGATCGGAGCGTCGTCAGCGGGTGCGGTCTACGTCGCAGCTGGAAGCAGTCTATTGGTTACAAGCGATGGTGGCACAAGCTTCCGGAACATCACGCCGCCCCATGATCAGATGAGCAGCGTCGACTTCTTCGACATCGAGGTTGATGCGGAGAACCCGGCGGTTCTCTACCTCCCTCTACGATCCGGAGGCATCGGCTACAGCGAGGATGGCGGAGTTACCTGGGTTCGTCGCGATGACGGGATTGCGTCAATCAGTGCCAATCTGATCGAGGCCGACCCATTCCGCCCTGCCACCCTGTATGTCTCGTCGCTCCAAGGTCAGGGAGTGTACCGCTCCGATGACTACGGAGAGACTTGGAGTGGGTCGCTCGCCGGCATCAGGCACCCATTTGGTGACGAGATCGTGGCTGACCCCCACAACGAAGGCGTGATTTGGTTCATCGCCGACGTGCCGTACGTGCACCGTAGCGATGACTTCGCTGATACGTGGGCTGTTGAGGTAGATCCACGAGAGACGGGTACGTTCAATTTCGGTTCGGTTTACGCAATTGCCCAAGGCGAATCGCGAAACGCGATCTACGTTCTTGACAACGGGTTTGGAATCTTCCGCGGTGACGGAGGCGGATCGAATGGGAACTGGAGTTGGCGATTCCTTCGTACGACGGAGGTCGACTACTCATACGCGCTCGTCGTTGATCCATCCGACGGTCAGATCTTGTACTCCGGATACACACAGAAGCCATTCCAGGATTTCGCGATGATCCGCCAGTCACTGGATGGTGGCGACTCTTGGACGACGGCACTGCATATCGACGAAGCCGAGGCTGTAACGTCCATTGATGTCGACGAGAGTGACTCGCAACGCGTATTCGCCGCATCCACTGGAGATCATGGTCGCGTCTGGCGAAGCACGAACCAGGGTGCGACTTGGGATCAGCCAAATGCGCTATTCGACTTCACGACAGTTCACTCTTTCGCCACCGCCTCGAGCGAAGCTCGAATCGTGTACGCAGGGATCTGGGGTGGAGGCACCTTCGTCACACGAGATAGCGGCCGAACGTGGAACGAACTCGACGCGCAAGCAGCGTTTTCCGCCGCAGGCATTGCAGTCGATCCGCGCGATCCAAATGCCGTATACATAGCAGATCGCACGAAGCCGGTCCTCTATCACAGCACTGACGGCGGGATGACATTCGAGATCGTTTTCGACGCGGGCTCGAGCTACTCGAGACTGATGTGTGTCACGATCGATCCTTTGACCCCAGGCCGAGTCTATGCAACCGCCATGACAACACCCACAGCAATGGATCGTTCCCCGGGCATGAAGGGGAGTGTATTCCGCATCGAGAATGGGGAAGGAGTTGACGTCACTGCAGACCTCCCACGGATGCCTCTCTCGATCACGGTACACCCGACCGACCCGGATGTGATATACGCAGTGCTTCACGGGTACGGCGTCTACGTCTCTGAGGATGGGGCGGTAACGTGGCGTGAGTTGAGTGGTGCCAGCAGCGGCCTGCCGGATTCCGGTTTCTTGGCCATGGTTGTCGACCCGTACGATTCTTCCGTCCTCTACCTTCTCGGTGGCTGTGACGTTCGCTTCGGATCGTTCGTGTCGGCCGGGAAAGACCCAGATCTCGTCAACGGCATCTACAGAAGCAGAGACGGGGGCATGTCTTGGGAGAGTATCAATGGCGGGGTTCTAGGTGCGGCGAGTGGCGCAGTCAAAGCACTCGCGTTCTCGAATGAGTATCCGGGTATGATCCTTGCTGCAGCGGAGAGTGGGTTGTACGTGTCTGAAGACCGTGGAGCCTCTTGGGCGGCTGACATGAGCCTTCCCTACCGACCACTCGGCGGTGTAGTGATCTCCGACGATCGCGTGCTCGCGATGACGAATGGCGCCGGCGTCCTGCGCGGCCGACTTGGTTCGAGTGGGACGATCTCGTGGGAAAGCGATCCGGTACTCAGCGCCCACGTCTTTTTCGCACAGGTGATCGTCGATTCGCACAACCCGGGGACGCTCTATGCAAGCGGTTATCCAGGTGGCGTGTTCAAGTCAACCAACGATGGAGAAACGTGGCACGAGGCGAACTTCGGGATGCCGAGTTTCGCTGTCGACGATCCGTTGCGGCAGGGCTACTACGCACTGGCACTCGCCCCGAGCAACTCTGAAGTTCTCTATCTCGGCCTGTATGGCAGGGGCATGTACAAGAGCGTTGATGCTGCAGGGACGTGGATGCCGATGAACGGCGAGGCAGGTACGATGCTTGTGCAGTACGTGACCGCACTCACGATTGACCCTGAAGACGAGAACCACGTGTTCGTGAGCACGGAGGACGGCATCTACCGTACAGAAGACGGCGGTCAGACGTGGGCACTGACGAATCGAGGATTGCCGACGAAAGACGTGAAGACAATCCTGTTCACACAAGCGGGAGAGCTGTACGCCGGCACACGAGGATATGGCTTCTATCGATGGACAGGCTCTGTCTGGCAGGCGCAGAATCCACGCGGCGAGTGGGGGGTAATCTGGCCAATGTGGGCGGACCGTCCGCTGTACCAGTACAGCGACATGCTGTTTCACGCCGAAGACAGCAACAAGATGATGTTCGGCAGCTTTCCTGCGGGGATCTACGTGTCGGAGGACGGAGGCAGCTCTTGGCACGAGAGCAACGTTGGCTGGACGCTGGATGGAGTTTTCTCCTTGATCACGCATCCCGATGATCCTGACGTGATCTATGCTGGCACCTACAACGGCGTCAATCGATCGCTCGATTTCGGTGCTCATTGGGAGATGTGGGACCAAGGGTGGCCGCCCGAGCAGTGGGTGTTCCGCATTGCGTTCGATCCGCGCGACTCTGACGTAGTGTATGCATGCTCCAAGAATGGAGAGAATGAGGGTCTAGGTCGTTCAGACTTCCGGGGAACTGTGATGAAATCGACGGACGGGGGTGCCAGCTGGTTCCCGATTACAGATGGACTGCCGCTCGACAACGAGTTCTACGACATCGTAGTCGACCCGATGAATCCGGACATCCTTTACTTGGCTGCTCAGTTCGACGGGATCTTCGTCAGCGTTGACGGGGGCGGTACGTGGCACGCGTGGGGCCAAGGGCTCGACGGGAGACAACCGGCAACCAACGGGAATAACGTCACGCGTGTTCTAGCCGTGTCTGGCGATAGCCGGTATCTGTATTTCGGGGCCATTGGAGCTGGTGTCTATCGACGCGAGATTCATCCCCCGATGTCGCTGGACGCTTCGCTTGACTCGGGAACGTCCGCAGAGGCAAGTGATCAAGATGGCGACGGAGTGCCTGACGAGCACGACTACTGCCCGGACTTCCCGGGCAGCCCAGAGCTAGACGGCTGCTGAACGACAGAGTTGACTGTGGAAGCAGGCGAGGCGAGAGACTGGCAGTCTGGAGCCTAGTGTACTGAATAGCTTTAGAACCCAACGATGGCCAATGGCTGACGGCGTTGACGCAATCTTAGCAATCCTTTCGGGTGCCAGCGTGTGACGATTACAGGGCGCTGGTAAGCGCATTGCTGGGGGCAGGTTCATCATGATCTCCACCCCGGGGCTCGACCGGGAAACAGCCTCAGAACCATCATAGACTGACACTAGGGGAGACGGCATGACTACGGGAATCTGGTCCTCAGAGACTAGATAGGACAAGCGGTTTGGAGCCAGAAGACCTGAATGGGGAGCAGTGAGATCCTCACTGCTCTACTGTGCGTTTCAATCCGCGCATCGCTGGGTGCTCCCAGGTCCCCAACGTAATGCTCTCGCTTGCAGTAGACTCGCCTCTGAAGGTGGAGCCGACGCCTTGTCAAGACAGCTGTCAAAGCGTCGCTGTGAGATGAGAATGCCTTCACCGGCACAGGGAGTACTGGGAGGAGATCAGGCGTTGCTTCAGGGGCTATTGCGATTTGCTTTGGGCAAGTCGCAGCGCGACATCGATGGAGTACTCCGATCCCTTGTGTCCATGGCGTACAAAGATGTCCCC
>CAZORQ010000064.1:0-9372 GCA_964582285.1 uncultured Thermotogae bacterium | reverse complement strand
CCTTGTGATGGATTTCCAGGATGTAGGTTTCAGCGCGCTGGCCGGATCTGGCAGCTTGTGAGACACGTGCCAGGAGTTCGGAAATTCCCATTTCATCGGGTGAACGTGCCTGGCTGAGGATCTGCTCTACGCTTCGATCGACCGGGATGGCCAGCCGCTCAAAACCTCCCGAATAGACGAGTGTCCCATCGCTGTCGAAGCCGTAGGTTCGGCCAGCACGAAGTTCCCATGTTTGCTCCATCCACTCTCCCGTCTCTGCAGTGATGAGAGCGACCTGTATCTCGGAGTCCGGGGCCGCAGGGAAGAGATCCCCCTTTGTATCGTAGATGAGAACATCGTGGAGCGTGCGCGTGCTAGCATCGTAGCGACGTACGTAGAAGAAAAGGTTGTCAGGTCCCGAGAACACGGCGTTGGGTGTAATGCGTGGAATCGATTGGCGGAACACAACCTCGAGATAGGTCCGCTGAAACGCTCTTTCCGAAGCTGGCGCAGCCCAGTTGTTAATCGCAAAATCGAAGACACTGATCACGGCTGCCGCGACGATGAGTGGCAGCAGGATCCGACGCAGGGAGATGCCGATCGACTCGAACGCCATGATCTCGCGGTCATGCATGAGTCGTCCGAGTGCGAGGAATGTCGCGAATAACGCTGCCATCGGAACGGCTAGGACAAACAGCTTCGGGAGTTCGAGCATGACGAGTCGGAGCAACGTTGTCATGCCGACGCCCCGATCGACCATCAACGGTGTGAGTGACAGGACGATGTTCAGAAGGAGAAACAGAAGAAGCCCGGCCAGCGCGAGGACGAAGGGGCCGAGTGCTTCCCTCAGCAAGTAGCGATCGCAGCGACGGAGAGTCATGTCATAGCGAGTGTACCGGACGGCTTGGCTTGTGGGCCAGCTCCAAGACTGTGAACCTCGCTGATCCCGTTCCCAACGGCGATGGACGACGCTCGGAGTATGGAGTATCCTCCGGTAGCGAACATGACCAAGCGACTGTACGTCCAGACGTGGGGCTGCCAGATGAATCTCCATCAGTCGGAGGGGCTCGTTGGCGTGATGGTCCGAGCCGGATACACGCCGGTTGATCGCCTCGACCTTGCGGACGTCGTCCTATTCAACGGATGCATGGTTCGGCAGAAGGCCGAGGAGAAGGTCTACGGACGGATCGGAGCGGTTGTCGAGGAGAAGCGTACGCGCGATGTGACGCTCGGGATTGGCGGCTGTCTTGGTCAGATCCATGGGGAATCGCTCCTGAAGAGATTCGCAGCAGTCGACTTCGTGTTCGGATCGTCCGACCACTCGTCGCTACCCGCACTGGTGGATCGAATCAGGCAGGGATCGGAGCGGCTTGCCGAGTGTGCCCGAGTGCACACTGTCGAGGAGCTTCCGTACGTTCGGAATAGTCGAGTAACGGCTATGGTGACCATCACTGAAGGCTGCTCGAACTGCTGCTCCTACTGCATTGTGCCGCGTGCGCGCGGACCCATGCGAAGCCGCAATCCGGACGCGATTCTGCGAGAGGTTGAAAGCGTGCTCGAATCGGGCGCACGTGAGGTTCTTCTGCTGGGACAAAACGTCAACGCGTACGGGACCGATCAACCGCGGTTCGATGGGTTCGCGTCGCTGCTCAGGAGAGTCGCAGCGACGGGAATGTGGCGTGTCCGATTCACGACATCGCATCCGCGTGACATGAGCGATGATGTCCTGGATGTCATGGCCTCGACAGCATCCATCTGCAATCACCTCCACCTGCCCGTGCAGTCGGGAAGCGATCGGATCCTCGCGGCGATGAATCGTGGCTACGCCGTGGAGAAATATCTGCGCATCGTCGATGCAGCGCGGGAGCGGATTGCGGGTATCAACATCACGACCGATCTGATTGTCGGGTATCCCGGGGAGACGGAGGAGGACTTCGCCGAGACGATAGCGCTGCTCGATAGGGTTCGCTTTGGCTCGGTCTTCGCTGCGAAGTACTCCGTGCGTCCATTGACTCCGAGCGCCCGAGTAGAGGATGATGTTCCGGAAGCGGAGAAGGCTGGCCGGTTGGAGCGAGTCCTTGCGAGACAGCGCCGAATTGCACTGGAGCAGAACGAGCAGCTTGTTGGTCAAGATGTCGAGGTGCTGTTTGAGGCGACGGCAAGGCACGGCGGGTGCATCGGGAGGGCGACGGATCATCGAACGATTGTGGCTCAGGGGGGGATGCCCGGTGAGCTGGCAACCGTTCGAGTCGAAGCTGCGTCGAGTGGTGGTCTGTCGGGATCAGTTCTCGTGCGCGAGGGGATAGAGGGAAGACAATGATCGTAACGGTCACGCTCAATCCAGCAGTCGATAAGGTGTACTGGGTGGACAGCCTGAAGATCTGCCAGATCACGCAGGAGGAGTTTCTCACACGAGCGTCAAGAAGCTCAACATCCGCCGGGGGCAAGGGTGTCAATGTATCGAGGTTCCTGTCGGCGTTTGGGCTGGATAACGTCGCGATGGGATTCGTCGGCGGTAACACGGGACATGTCGTGGTTCGGTATCTGCAGAACAAGGGGGTCACGACAAACTTCACATGGATTCACGATGAAACGCGAATCAACGTCACGGTGATCGAGAGCGGACGGGATCTGAACCCAAACCTGATCAACGAGCGCGGCCCTCAGATTACCCAGCCTGAGTTGGATCGGTTCATGCGCAGGTACCGACGTATGGTGAAGCGGGCATCTTGGGTTGTGCTCGCGGGGAGCCTGCCGCTCGGAATCGATCCGGGGATCTACGCTGAGTTGACGACCATCGCGCGCGACAGCGGCGCGAAGGTCGCAATCAGCGCCGGCGGCGAAGCGCTCTCACGCGCACTCGTGGCATGCCCAACAATCGTCAAGCCCGACACGCGGGAGCACATCCTGTTCAAGGGGAAGGAGCTTACGTCGATCGAGGCGATTGTTGAGGCTGGGAAAAGCGTCGTGACATGCGGTGTGGAGCTTGTGGTCGTATCGCATCATGTCACGGGGGATATCGCAATCACGGAAGATGCGGTATGGGAGATCAAGACCGACGTGGAAACTGCGCTATTCAAGAACATCGTCGGCGCAGATGACGCGTTTCTCGGCGGGATCCTCTACAAGTTGGCAGCAGGGGCAGCGATGGAGGAAGCGCTTCGATTCGGTCTGGCTTCGGGAATCGCGAGCGCCGAGAGCGAGAAGAAGATCTGCGAGAGCCATGAGATCGTGGAAAGCGAGATGGAGAAAGTCGTTGTGAGCAGGCTTTGAGGAGGAGACATGAAGGTCCGTGAGATCATGACGAGAGACTTGACAGCGGTGGAGAAGGACATCCCCGTTCGAGAGCTGATCTTCATCCTCGACAACGCCGAAATGCCGAACGTCCCCGTGGTGAATGAAGAGGGGGTGTTGATCGGATTCATCTCCGAGAAGGATCTTATCCGTGCTGCACTTCCCGGCTACTTCGAAATGCTCCACAGCGCGTCGTTCATCCCTGACATGAATCAGCTGGCGGGCAAGCTGGCGCAGATTTCCGAAGAACCAATCGAGAAGTATATGAGCACCGATGTTGTCAGTGTGACCATGGAGGATGATGACCTTCGCGCAGCTGACTTGATCATCCGCAAGGGCGTGAAGAACCTGCCCGTTGTGGACGAAGAGGGGCGGCTGGTCGGTCGGGTCCGACGAATCGACCTTCTTCGGCACTTCCTCTAGTGTCCGTCACTCTCCCGTGGCAAGATCTTGGACTCTCCTACATCGCTGTTCACTTCAAGGACGAGACGGTCCTCCTTGCCAACGGCGTTGTGGCTACGGATTCGAGCGCCGAATGTCATGAGGCTCCGCGGGCTGTGTACCCGTGCGGCGAGTGCAGCGGTGCCGCATCGGAGTCGATGGATCTGCGCTTGCTGGCGCGCGTGCTCTATCCGACCCTCTCTGACCACCGACCGGAAACCGTGGCAGCGAAACTCGGCGTGGCGCTTGCAGAGCAGCCCGTTGCCGCTACGATGGCGGACGTCTTTGTGGCGATGGTGGAAGAGGCGGTCGGATTGGATCGCCAACTGGTTGCTCTGCTGGCACGGCTTCTACCTCCGCCCCTGGCGGAGCTGTTCGATCGAATCCTGCTCGCACCACGCCCGGAACCCGTTGGGGCTGAGAGCCAAGAGGAAACGCAACGCGGTGGCGACGAGAAATGGATGGAGCCCAACATCCGGGATGTCCTTGGGGCAGGCGGTGTAATCGCCGAGTCGCTTCCGGCGTATGAGGAACGTGCCGGACAGCTGGCAATGGCGCAGGAAGTAGAAGGGGCATTTCGCGATGCGGAGGCGCTTCTTGTCGAAGCTGGCCCCGGGACGGGCAAGACGTTCGCCTATCTGGTCCCCGCAATCCTTCATCTGCGAAGCGATCCATCATCTCGCGTGATTGTCTCCACTCGGACGAAGCAGCTACAAGAGCAGTTGTACGAGAAGGACCTGCCGTTCCTCCTGAAGCAGCTTGCATTGGATCTGAGAGTGGCTCTGCTGAAAGGGCGGGAGAACTACCTCTGCCTGCGGCGTTGGCAGACGCTCGTCAACGAGATGACAGGAGGGCTAGAACGCGAGCCGCTCGCGGTGCTCGCGCCACTTGCCCGATGGCTCATGGAGAGCGAGACGGGAGACATTGACGAGAATGCGGCGTTCCTGAGCGATCCAGCATCCCGCAGCTTGTGGAGTCGGCTATGCGATTCCGCGAGCTACTGCGCTGGCGTGTTCTGCCCGTTTCTGGATGAGTGCTTCTCGATCGCTGCGCGCCGCCGTGCGCGGAAGGCCAACCTTGTTGTCGTCAACCATTCGCTCCTTCTGGGAGATCTAGCTGTAGGCGGTGTTGTCCTCGGGAAGTACACGCATCTCGTCGTGGATGAGGCACACAGTCTGGAGTCCACTGCGCGCACGGCATTCACCAGGAGCCTTTCCGAGCGAATCGTTTCGCGTGTTGCAGACGAGCTTGCCCCCACCACACGGCGGCCGGGATGGCTACGGCGGTTGCCACTTCCCCCCGGTGATTCGGATGCACGGCGCGCGACCGAAGATGTGACTGCAGTCCGCCGGAGGTCGGCGACGCTGTTTCGGAGTCTCGACCAGAAGCTGCCCGAAGAGCGACGAGGAACCTTCTCATCCCTCTCTGGCGTCGAGCGGCAGATCCGTGAGACAAGGGGCGCGCTCGAGCAACTAGAGCTGTCTCTCGATCGGCTGGGAGCGCGATTGACGGAGGAGGATACCCTCAAAGAGCTTGAGGGACATGTCGATCGGGTTGTAGGTCTGGGTGACGTTGCTCGGGCGATCACGGCTCCGCCGGATGAGAACACGGTTCACTGGTACGAACGAGCACATGATGGGATAACGCTTCATGCGACCCCTCTCGATGTCGCCCCATTCTTTCAGCAGCTCCTCTACCCGCGGATCGAAGCAGTTGTGCTTACGTCTGCGACGCTGTCGCTTGGCGGTGAGTTCGAGTACTTGAGCCGATCGATAGGCTTGACCGACGGGATTCTGCGGGTTCGGACAGCCGTGGTCCCAAGTCCGTTCTCGTTTCGGGAACGGATGAAGGTTGTGGTTCCCGCGTGCTTCCCCTCGATCAACAGCGAGGAGGACGCGTATGCGGAGCAGCTGGCATCACTGCTGGGAACAGTGGCTGTACGATTGCAGCGAAAGGGACTTGTGTTGTTCACTTCGTACAAGATGCTTCGCGCCGTCCGCGAGCGAATACCGGACGGCATCGCGACGTTTGCGCAAGGAAGCGGCGGCCCTCGAAGCAAGCTTGTCGAGCGGTTTCGCTCCCACGCGGGGGCGGGAATTCTGCTTGGTACGGAGAGTTTCTGGGAAGGAGTGGACCTTCCTGGCAACGAGGCCGAATTCCTCGTGATCACCCGCCTTCCGTTCTCGGTGCCGACGGATCCGATCCTGTCCGCGGTGGGCGACCGGATGGCCAGAGAGGGGCGGGATCCGTTTCGCGAGCTGTCGCTGCCGCAGGCTGTGCTCAAGCTTCGTCAGGGTGTAGGCCGCCTGATTCGAACGAGAAAGGATCACGGGGTCGTGATCCTCACTGATCAGCGGATCCTATCGCGCAGCTACGGCAAGTGGTTCATCGAGTCATTCCCCGTTCCAGTTGACACATTCTTGAATGACATTGACATGGTCGAGCAGATCGCCGCGTGGTTCGTTTCAGGCGACTGAATTGCATGCTTCCACGGTGGGTGCATCCGAGGGCGCGTCGGAAGCAATTGACTTGATCGGAAGCAAGCGATAGAATCCGTGTTGTGAAGGGATGGGGCGATAATTCACTATCGTCAGCATCACCGGCATTCCCATGCAAGTTTCCGTGGTGGTACCTGCATACAACGAGGCTGGGCGAATCGGTGCCGTTCTTGATCCCATCGTAGCCAGCGTGCTCGTCGACGAAGTCATCGTAGTTGACGACGGGTCGGAAGACGAGACGGCGACGGAGGCGAGCGGCTTTCCGGTCCGGGTTGTCACGCTTTCCGCGAATCGCGGGAAGGCAGCGGCACTGGCCGTCGGCGTATCGGAAGCGAAGCACGATGTTCTGCTCTTCCTCGATGCGGATCTTGTTGGCCTGACCTCGGATCATGTCGATCGGATGGTGCGGGCATATCGAGACGAAGGATTGGATATGGTCGTTGGCGTGTTTTCCGATGGACGCAAGAACACGGATCTTGCTCAGAAGATCAATCCGTATGCGTCTGGACAGCGGATCATACCCCGGAGGTTGTGGGAGCGAGCGCAGGAAAATGTCGAGGAGATGAAGTATGGAATCGAGATGGCGCTCTCGCGGCTCGCAGCCAAGGAGGGATGGCGGAAGGAATACGTGAAGCTCGACGGCGTGACGCACATTCTCAAGGAGGAGAAGCGCGGTTTCGTCAAGGGCAGTCTCGATCGATTGAGAATGTATGGGGATATGGTGAGGTGGCTGTTCAAGAAACTCTAGCTCCGGCTCGATGTATCGCTTGACCGCAGGCCATCGATGTTGGCTTGCTGCCGGAGCGCATGCAAGCACCGATGATCGGTTCGAGATCGTACTGTAGAGGGACGATAGGTATGGATCAAGAGGCTAACAGGCGAGGCGTGCGAAGCGAATGATACTCCATTGGGTGACCTTCATCCTGGCGGCGACGGGAATCATCTGCGCTGGGATACGACTTGCGCCGTACGGTGAAGCCATCGGGAATCGAACGGGGATCGGCCAAGGATGGATCGGCCTCCTGTTCCTTGCGACACTTACATCGATCCCGGAACTCACAACAACGGTCTCCGGGGCGAGTCTGGATGTTCCCAATATCGCATTGGGAAACGCGTTCGGTAGCAATCTGTTTAACGTGGCAATCATTGCCATCATGGACATTCTCCTTCTTGGACGAGGCCCGTTTCTCCTGAAGGCGCGTGGCTACCATACCCTCAGCGGGGGGATGGCCGTGCTGCTGACGCTCTTCGGTGCGCTCGGGATCATCATGGCTCCGCAAACGGTGTTGTTTGGGGTCAGCCCGGTCAGCCTTCTGATCGTTGTTGGATACGTTGGCGGTGTGTTTCTGTTGTTTCACGCAGAGAGACATGAGGCGGTGGAGGAGGAGACGCGGCGGGACGGACTCCCGCTACGGACTGCGGTCATCGGTTTCGTGATCTGCGCTGTGATTATTGTGGTGTCTGGGATCTTTCTGATCAGGGCGAGCAAGGAGATCTCCTTGGCATCGGGTCTGTCGGCGTCGTTCATGGGGGCGATTCTCATTGCGATTGTGACGTCGCTCCCCGAGCTGGCTACGTCTATTGGTGCATTGCGAATCGGAGCCCACGACATGATCGTAGGGAACCTTTTTGGATCGAACATGTTCAATATCCTGACGATCTTCTTCGCCGATCTGGCATTTCGGAAGGGTTCGATCTACGCGGACCTACGAGGCGGGGAGAATGATCAGCTTATCGTCGCGCTCTGCGGCGTCATGCTGACGGTTGTGGCCATGGTGTCACTGGGAGTGCGCTCCCGGCGACGAGTGCTGGGAATAGGAGTTGATTCTGCTGCCCTGCTTGTGACGTATCTCGGTGCGACCGCACTGATCGTGTGCAGGGGTATTCAGTTCTGAGGTGATTTCGATGATGGAAGTACGCGAATTGCGTGAGAAGACAATCGATGAGTTGCTTGAGTGCGCTGAAGGGCTCGGGTTGAAGAACAACAAGCAATCGGGACGAGAGGATCTTCTGCGGCAAGTGATGGCACATGTCGCGAAGGCGCACGAGCTGCACTTCACCGACGGCATCTTGGAACTGCATCCGGATGGCTACGGGTTCCTCCGTGGCGAGAGCTGTCTCCCAGGGCGAACGGACGTCTACGTGTCCCCGTCGCAGATCAAGCGCTTCGCGCTACGTGACGGAGATCTTATCACCGGGATGATCCGGGCACCCAAGAACGATGAACGCTACTTCGCCTTGCAGAAGGCTGAGAGTGTGAACAGCCTCGATCCAGATGATTCGAGGCGCCGGCCGCAGTTCAAGGATCTTGTCCCGCTCCATCCTGACGAGATGTACAGATTGGAACATGATCCAGGGGAATTGGCCACTCGGATCATAGATCTGTTCTGCCCGATAGGGAAAGGACAACGTGGATTGATCGTTTCACCACCGATGGCTGGGAAGACGACGCTACTTAAGCAGATTGCCAATGGGATTATCGCGAACCATCCTGAGGTCAAACTGTTCGTCCTACTGGTCGACGAACGCCCCGAGGAGGTTACGGACTTCAAACGATCGGTACCCCATGGTGAGGTCGTGGCGGCGACGTTCGACCAGGAGCCTCGTCACCACACTCGGATCGCCGAACTCGTGACCGATCGAGCGAAGCGTCTTGTTGAGCTTGGCAGAGATGTTGTCATCCTGATGGACTCGGTGACCCGGTTGGCTCGAGCATACAACCTGTCGATTCCGGCATCCGGGAAGCTCTTGTCCGGCGGCATGGATCCCTCGGCGCTGTACAAGCCGAAGGAATTCTTCGGTGCAGCACGGAACATCGAACACGGCGGAAGCCTGACGATCATCGCCACGGCGTTGGTCGATACCGGGAGCAAACTCGATCAGGTCGTGTTCGAGGAGTTCAAGGGGACGGGAAACATGCAGTTGATTCTCGATCGCGGGCTGGCGAACAAGCGCGTCTTTCCTGCGATTGATGTTGAGCAGAGCGCAACGCGCAAGGAAGAACTGCTGCTTGGCGAAAAGGAATTGAACAGAGTATGGATCCTCCGTAAGATGATGTCGCAGCTCAACGATCCACAGGCGGCGATGGAGTTCGTGAAAGGGAAGATGGAGGCGACCAAGGACAATGACCAGTTCCTTGAGTTGATGAGCAGTGACTAGC
>CAZORQ010000063.1:0-9415 GCA_964582285.1 uncultured Thermotogae bacterium | reverse complement strand
TCCTCCGGAACTCAGAAGAGGGACAAGAACGTTTCACGTTCTTGTGTTGGCGAGCAATCAGCGTGGTCTCGAGTATCGCCCTGGGACGGGATTGTGAGAAGGGTGTGGGCTGTCTGCGTGAGGGCAGGTTGGTGTCGCCGCGTCACCTACGCGAGAAGCGATATTGAAGCTTCTCGCCCGGCTCGAGCATCGCCCTGCGATGGCTCGAGACGCGTCTTGCCCGTCAACGGGGCGCTATGCGTCCCCGTTCACGAGGTCTATCCCCTGGATCTGGACGCTGCTGCGCCAATCGTCGAAACCGGCGTAGCCCACAAGAGAAACCGGATCGGTTCGCTCGAACAGCTCGATGTACTTGGCCATGCGGAACGCGATAAACGGGAGAGATGCACCATTCTGAGCCACTTGCCCTTTCAGATGCTGCTTGCGGTTCCCAACCAACGTGAGCTTGGAGAACGTACAGCCTGTCAGAAGGAAGCGGGGGCGTGCGTTACCCGGGCCGAAGGGGCTGAGCGATGTTAGGTCGGTGTAGAACCTCAGGTCGACTTCATTGATCGCGAGCTGTGTGTCGATCTGCTCAGGCGGAAGCCGCAGCAAGTCCTCACGGTGTCCAGCGACGTACGCACGCAAGCGCTTCTTCAGCGTGGGAAGCTGCTCGTTGGCAATGGAAAAACCGGCGGCCATCCGATGTCCGCCATACTGGAGCAGCAGATCGCTATGGGCCTCTAGACACGCACTGATGTCGAATTCGCCGATGCTTCGGCAAGATCCGCGGCTGACGCGGTCTCCCTGTGAAATCACGATCGACGGAACGCGGAACCGGTCGGTAAGATTAGAAGCCACCAAGCCGAGGATTCCCTCGCTCCAGTGCTTCCCTGAGACGATCGAAAGCCCGTCCTCCTGTGGGTTCAGTCCTTCCTCACGGAGGGTTTCCTGCGCCTGCGCAATGAGATCGTTCTGCGCGATCTCCCGATCACGATTGTAGTCGAGGAGAATTTCAGCGAGGTACTCTGCTTGATCCGAGCTCTCGGTGATCAGAAGAAGAAACGCCACTTTCGGATCGCCGGCGCGGTTGGCTGCGTTCAGCTTCGGGGCGATGAGGTAGCCGATGTCCGATGTGCTGATCTTCTTCGGGTTGACGGACAGCTTGCTGAGCAGCACACGAAGACCCTGAGATGAACCTTCCTCTCTTCCGACAAGCGCGAACGCTTCCCGGACGAAGGCACGGTTCTCGCTCTCTCCATCGGACGAGAGTGGAACGAGATCGGCAACTGTACCGAGGGCTACGAGATCGAGCAGCTGCGTTGGGACGGGGTGCCCGAGACGCTCATACAGCCCGCAAATCAGCTTATACGCGACACCGACGCCAGCAAGGTGTCGGTTGGGGTACGTCTCTCCTTGACGATGTGCATCGATGATCGCCAGTGCTGCCGGAAGTGATTCCTGCGGGATGTGATGATCGGTGACGATGGTGTCGATGTCTGCAGCGCCGAGAGCTTCGATCTCGGCATTGTTGGAGATACCGCAATCCACCGTGATCACCAAACCGAAGCCCTCTTCGATCGCGCGGAGGACGAACGGTCGAGACAGGCCGTGTCCGTTTGTGCGATCTCCGACATCGACTTTGAGCGTGTTCGGAGGAAGCAGTGGATGAAGGCCGCGGTACAGAACAGCTGCGCCGGTTAGGCCATCAACATCGAAGTCGCCGTGGACGAAAACGCGCTCTCCCGCTTCGATGGCTGCGACAAGACGATCGATGGCTCGCTCCATATCAGAGAAGAGAAACGGCGAGTGGAAACTACGTTGCCCAGGATCAATAAGGGATTCCCACGCCGAGCCCCCGCGATCGGCGAGGAGAATGGCGAATGGGCGTACGCATCCGAGTGCTGCGCGGATCCCCTCGACGAGGTCTTCGTCCGGGGCGGGAGCAAGCTGCCACTCCCTCCCGTTCCGAAGGATCGATCTCATCTTCCCTTCTTCAGCTTGTCCGCCTTGAGGCTCCAGGCGTAGAGAATCGGGTTGGCGATGTACATCGAGGAGTAGGTTCCGACGATGACTCCGATCAGCAGCGCGAGAGAGAAGCCTCGGAGCACGCTGCCGCCGAACACGAACAGGATGATCACCGGGATGAACGTCGTAATCGACGTGTTGAGCGTTCGACTGAGTGACTGGTTGACGCTGTGGTTGATGATCTCGAATACCGACTGTCGGCGATCGGCCTTGAGATTCTCGCGAATGCGGTCGTAGATCACGATCGTATCGTTAAGCGAGTATCCGACGATCGTCAGAAACGCGGCGATCGTCACCAAGTTGACCTCGACGCCAAGGATGGCAAACACGCCAAGGGCGATAATGACATCGTGCAGGATTGCCGCGACGGCGCCGATCGCATAGCGCAGCCGGAACCGCCAGGAGATGTAGATGAGGATTGCGACCATCGCGAGTAGGATCGATTGCCATCCCTTCTGGGCCAGCTCCTTGCTTACCTGTTGTCCGATAAGCCGTCGGCTGATGTCTTCGACCGGGAAGTTGTTGCGAAGGCTGGACTCAATCCGATCGATCACGCGCTGGTTGTTATCCACACTGAGTAGCTGTGTGGTGATGACCTTGGTGTTTCGCTCTGACACGTCCTGAATGACGCTCTTCGTCAGGTCGATCGCACCTGCATCGATCTCCCCGAGTATGGCTCGGATGTCCGCAGTCTCGACAGCTTCTGCGAACAGAACCGTGAACTCCGTTCCGCCGGTGAAATCAATTCCTAGCTTGAGTCCACGAACTCCGGGAATCAAGAAGATCACGCTGATCGCGATCAACAGCAACGAAAGCGGGACGAAGTACTTCATCTTGCCGAGGAAATCGAACTGCCGCATCGGATGCCTCCTCCTCTAAGCCTGGACCTTTTTCGCCCACCTTGACTTGATCCGTGCAGCTTTGTTCGCATGGATCGTGTTGCGCTTGGCGGCCTTGTCCGCGGCCTGAGCGAGCTCGGGAATGAGTGCACGCGCCGCGTCTTTGTCCCCGGCTTCGAGATGGAGACGCATCTGTTTCTCCACCCGTTTGATTGCGGCCTTCTTGGACCGATTCAGACCTCTGCGCTTCTGACTCTGGCGCAAGCGCTTGCTTGCGGAAGCGATGTTAGGAATCGTACTCACCTCTTCGAAGTTTCATCTTCACGTATTGTAGGTCAGGAATGACGTTCGATGTTAGCGAAGCGGTGATCGCGAATCAAGCAACGGACCGTTCTTCATTCACATGCGATGGGAGTCTGTCTCGTCGGAGAACGGGATCGATCTCGGAGTAATCCTCGTGATCGATGTCCGGAGAAGACCCGAAAGCAGAACCTGCCCCCGTGCCTGTGCCGATTCCAGCATGTTCGCCCTCAACACCGCCGATTGTCGGTCGGTCTTCGTAGTGCTAGGATGGCAATGCTTTTCGCACCGAGCTGGTGGCTCGCATTCGATGGGGGGGTCCATGCAGTCAATTGTCAAACGAGATGGGCGTATTGTTTCATTCGATGAAGCAAAAATCACGACAGCCATCTGGAAGGCGATGCGTTCCGTCGGCGATCCAGACGAACATGCTGCAGCGGCGCTCTGTGAGCAAGTTGTCCGGCTGCTAGATCAGCGGTTCGTCGGCGAGTATCCGACGGTCGAGGAGATCCAGGATATCGTCGAAGAGACGCTTGTCCAGGCGGGCAGACTGCGAACGGCGAAGGCCTATATCCTTTATCGGAAACAGCACGAGGAGATGAGGGAAATGCGCGGCCTGATGGCCGGGCTCCCTTTGGTCGAGGACTACCTCGAGGATCGAGACTGGCGGGTCCGTGAGAACAGCAACATGAGTTACTCGCTCCAGGGGCTGAACACCCACATCACCGACAAGATCATCTCCCGTTATTGGCTCGGGAGGATCTATCCTGAGGAGATCCGAGAGGCACATGAGTCCGGCGAATTCCATGTTCATGATCTGGGAACACTTGGAGCGTACTGCGTCGGGTGGGATCTTCATGACCTGCTCCTCCAGGGGTTCCAGGGCGTACGAGGGAAGATCGAATCCAAGCCGGCTAAACACTTCCGCGTGGTCCTCCTTCAAATCGTCAACTTCCTCTATACGCTACAAGGAGAGTCGGCAGGGGCGCAGGCGTTCTCGAACGTTGACACGTATCTGGCTCCTTTCATCCGGGCTGATGGACTGTCGTACGATGAGGTGAAGCAGAACGTTCAGGAGTTCGTCTACAACATGAACGTTCCAACGCGGGTTGGCTTCCAGACTCCGTTTACCAACGTGACGCTCGACCTGAAGGTTCCTCGCTACATGTGCAATGAGCCAGTGATCGTTGGTGGCGTGCTACAAGACTCGACGTATGGCGAGTATCAAGCGGAGATGGACCTCTTCAATCGGGCGTTCGCAGAGGTGATGAACGAAGGAGACAAGTGCGGGCGGCCGTTCACGTTTCCGATTCCAACCTACAACATCACCAAGGAGTTCGATTGGGATAACCCTGTTTTAGATCCGGTCTGGGAGATGACGGCAAAATACGGGATCCCCTATTTCTCGAACTTCATCAACAGCGACATGCACCCGGAAGATGCGCGGAGCATGTGCTGCCGCTTGCGGATTGACAATCGGGAACTCCGCAGCCGCGGTGGCGGATTGTTCGGATCGAATCCATTGACCGGTTCAATCGGCGTAGTCACCCTCAACCTACCCCGCCTTGGATACTTGGCGAGCGACGAGGATGATTTCTTCGGCCGTCTTGGGACGCTGATGGATCTGGCTCGAGACGCGCTGAGTATCAAGCGCAAGACGCTTGAATCGTTGACCGAACAGGGACTGTACCCGTACTCGAAGTTCTACCTCGAGCGAATTAGGGAGGCGGAAGGCGGCTACTGGCGTAACCACTTCTCGACGATCGGGCTGATCGGGATGAACGAAGCGCTTCTAAACCTTCTCGGTTGTACGATCGGAGACGCAGAGGGGCAGGAATTTGCGCTTCGCGTGCTGGATTGGATGCGCGAGCGGATCGGTGAATATCAAGTCGAGAGTCACGATATCTTTAACCTTGAGGCAACACCGGCCGAGGGAGCGACGTATCGCTTGGCAAAGCTTGATCTCGCACGATTCCCGGATCTGCGCATCTACAACCTCGAGGCATACGGAAGCGGCACGCCGTACTACACGAACTCGACCCAGCTTCCTGTCGGTTGGACCGACGACCTGTTTGAAGCACTCGATCTGCAGGATCCGCTGCAGAGCCGCTACACCGGTGGAACGGTTTTCCATGGATTCCTCGGTGAACGCGTCTCGAGTGTTCGGGCCACGAAGCATCTTGTTCGCAGCGTTGCGGAGACGTTCAAGCTGCCGTACTACACGTTGACGCCGACCTTCTCGATCTGTCCGCAGCATGGCTACCTCGTCGGCGAACATGCTGCCTGTCCGACCTGTGGCGCGAAGACAGAGGTCTATTCCCGTGTTGTAGGGTATCTCCGCCCTGTCGAGCAGTGGAACGACGGGAAGCAAGCCGAGTTCGCCGACCGGAGGATTTTCGCCTCCGCGTCGATCTCGGGATGAAATCGCGATGTCCGAAATAGGGGAGCGTCGTCGCGGCGAATCGCTCCCTGACCTTTTCTCCGGGCAGCCCGGGACGCATGCATCAAGCGGCAACGACGCCACTACGGGAATCTTGGTTGTTGGGGGCGTTCAATGGATGACGCTGGTCGACTTTCCTGAGCGAGTTGCCACGGCGCTATTCACCATCGGGTGCAACTTCCGTTGTCCGTTCTGCCATAACCCCGAATTGGTCGATCCTTCTCGCTACGGCACGCCGCTGGATGGCAAAGAGATTCTCGATCGGTTGTGCAGACGCGCCGGATTTGTCGAGGGAGTCGTCGCGAGCGGCGGGGAACCAACGATACAGCCCGGCCTCATTGCCTTTCTCCTCAAGCTCAGGCAGCTTGGGTTTCTCATCAAGCTTGACACGAATGGGTCGAACCCCGGAACGCTCTCCGAAATTCTCGAACGGCGCCTGGTGGACTACGTCGCAATGGACATCAAGGCGCCGTTCGACGCGTACGATCGGCTTGCAGGGATATCCTGCGATGTCGCTGCGATCGAGGAGTCGATTGCATTGATCATTGATGCTGCTCCCGAGTACGAGTTCCGAACGACTGTCGCGCCGACGCTAGATCGTGCGAGTCTCTTGCGGATCGTCGATCACCTTGCTGGCGCGAAACGATACATCCTGCAGCCGTTCCGTGTGGCTGGCAAGGGATTGCTGGACCCCACGTGGGAACCATTGGCTGCATTGTCGAAAGCAGAGATCGATGCGGTATGGGGCGAGATCCGATCGTCCTTCCCAGACGGCGGCGTGCGCGGCTAGCCGGTTCCCAATCCGACGCGTCTTCGCACGTCGGAGATTGTCTCATCGGCCAGCGCCTGTGCGCGCCGAGCGCCATCCCTGAGGATACCGACGACGTCGCCTGATGCCTCTAGCGCCGCCCGTCGTTGCTGGATCGGCTGGAGAAGGCTCATCAACTGATCGAATGTCTCGTCTTTCAATCGCGAGTACATCAGTTGACCCTGCGCGTACTCTGAACGAAGCTCAGAGGAGATCGACGATCCGCCGGAGATCTCTTCAGCCAGCTCGAGGATCTCGAACAGGTTCTCGACGCCGGGTGACATCTGTGCTCCGGCCTCGAGTCCAGCATCCGTCACCGCGGAGCGGACCTTCTTGCGGATTGACGCCTCGTCTTCCATCACGCCGACGTAGTGTTGCGGACCGGCGCTCTTGCTCATCTTCATCGATGGATCGGAGAGGGACATGATTCGCGCGCCCTTGCCGACAATTGGCTCCGGCTCCGGAAAGAAGTCGCCGAAGCGGGCGTTGAACCGGCGGGCGATCCTCCGTGACAGCTCCAGGTGCTGGACCTGGTCCTCACCGACCGGCACGCCATGAGCTCGGTACAGCAAGATGTCCGCTGCCTGAAGCACCGGGTACGTGAATAATCCAGCGGAGACAAATGTCTTCCCGGCGGACTTGTCCTTAAACTGCGTCATCCGGCTCAGGTCGCCAAATGACGTGACGCACCCGAGGATCCAAGCGAGTTCTGTATGCGTTGGCACGTCGGATTGGACGAACAGGATCGTTCGATCCGGATCGATACCGCAGGCGAGGAGGTCGAGCGCCATCGATTGGGAGGCGCGACGCAGCTCGTCGGGATCGACATCGATCGTGATCGCGTGGTAGTCGACGATGCCGATCACGCAGTCGTACTTGTCTTGCATGGCGACCCAATTCCGAACCGCCCCAATGTAGTTGCCCACGTGCATGGTCCCGGTCGGCTGGATGCCGGAGAAGACGCGCTTGTTCATCATCGACCACCTCCTGATGAGGATTGTCCGTGGCCGATCCCACGGACGGGTTCGAGTATAAGGCGTAAGGTGCCGTCTGCAAGGGCTCTTTGGCTTGATCGTGGTTCTCCACGTGGCGTATGATCACCTATCGGGGAAAGGGGCGAGATGACCGAGAACCAGTGTATGGGCGATTTCGAGCCCGATCCGAAAGCACGTCAACGGGTGCTTGATGCGTTACATGGGAACGGCGTCATCGTGCCCGATCCCGACAGAACCTACGTGGAGGATCAGGTCTGCGTCGCTGCGGGAACCATCCTCTATCCTGGAACGCACCTACGCGGTGCGACGCAGGTTGGACCGGATTGCAGAATCGGTCCCGACTGCTGGATCGAAGACGCTACGATCGAGGAACGTTGCACCATCCGCTACTCTGTTGTTGAGGATGCGCATGTTCGTGCCGACTCACGAGTTGGGCCATATGCACACCTTCGCCCGGGTGCCGATGTTGGGCCCGAAGCGCGAGTTGGGAACTTTGTCGAAGTGAAGCAAGCTCGCCTCGAACGAGGCGTCAAGGCCGGGCACCTGGCATATATTGGAGATACCAGTGTCGGCGAGGAGACGAATATCGGGGCGGGGACGATTACCTGCAACTACGATGGTGAGGGCAAGCACCGCACGGACATCGGCAAGAACGCATTCATCGGAAGCAATGCATCTCTTGTGGCTCCGGTGACGATTGGAGACGGGGCGGTCGTGGCTGCGGGATCGACGATTACGGAGGATGTGCCCGCGGGGAAGATCGCGTTCGGCCGGGCGCGCCAGACAAACAGACAGCCGAAGCGGAAGACCGAGGAGGGTGCGAAGGATGATCGGTAGAGAGCTGAAGCTTCTTTGCGGCAGTGCAAACCCGCAATTGGCGAACGAAATCTCCGAGGCGCTCGGCATCGGACTATGCGACGCCGCAGTGACGCGGTTCGGGGACGGCGAAATCCGTGTGAGGATTCGAGAGACGGTTCGCGGTGCGGATGTCTTCGTCCTTCAGCCGACCTGCCCTCCGGTCAACGAGCATCTCATGGAGCTGCTGATCATGATCGATGCAGCCCGTCGCGCATCGGCGCGACAGGTGGTCGCGGTTGTTCCCTACTACGGATACGCACGCCAGGATCGCAAGCACACGGGCAGAGTTCCGATCTCGGCCCGACTGGTCGCCAATCTGATCGAAGTTGCGGGTGCGGATCGAGCGCTCACCATGGATCTCCATGCCGGCCAGATTCAAGGGTTCTTCAACATACCGGTCGACAACCTTCGGACCGACAGGATTTTCGCCGACCATATCCAGGAAACGTACGAACGATTGGACGATGTGATCATTGTCTCTCCGGATGCCGGTGGGGCCGTGAGAGCTCGGATGGTTGCCGAACATCTCGACAGTCCGCTGGCCATTCTCGAGAAGCGCCGATCTCAAGACGGCTCGGATGTTCAAGTGATGAACGTTATCGGTGAAGTCTCCGGGAAGCGGGCGATTCTCGTCGATGACATCCTGTCGTCCGGCGGGACAATGGTGAAGGCGACCAATGTCCTTCTCGCTCACGGTGCCAATGAGGTGACCGCGTATTGCACCCACGGAACGCTTTCCAGGAACGCGCTGGATCTGGTAGAGGAATCTCCCTTGAAACGGGTGGTTCTGACCAATACCATCTTCCACGAGCGAGCGAACGAGAGTGAGATTGTCGACTACATCCACGTGGGCGAACATCTGGCGAAGACGATTCATCGGATCTTCGAGTACAAGTCGGTGAGCCACCTCTTTCCTCATTACTAGACGAAATCCAGAGATAGCTAGGTGACCTAGGATGCATACGTTGGAAGTGAAGCAGAGGCCCGCCGGGAAGGTGAACGCCCTTCGGCGAAACGGACTGGTGCCCGGCGTTGTCTACGGCCCTTCGATCGAAAGCACACCGATTGCCATTGAGCGAAAGGCACTTCAGCCGCTCTTCTCGAAGACCTCACGGTGCTCCACTATCAACCTGTCGATTGCCGGCGAAGACGGGGCGAAGGAGATGGA
>CAZORQ010000062.1:0-10014 GCA_964582285.1 uncultured Thermotogae bacterium | reverse complement strand
AAGGTCGTCGCCCTGACGATGATGGGAGCGAACCCGACGCCCGGGACCGAGTTCACCTGCTGCAGCGACGGCCTCCGGCCGGTGACGTTTCGGATCCAACGGATCGAGGAGTAGTCATGCCCAAGGTCCGAATCACCATTCTGAAACGCACATTGCATCAAGATCTGGTCGACACGTACATCCAGGATGAAGCGTTTCGGAACCGTTTCACCGTCTGCCCGATCTTCGAGGAAGGCCAGACGTTCGTCTCAGAGGACTGGCCCACAAAGCCTGCTGGATTCTGCGAACGTGCATGGCCCGACATCCGTCACGAAGTAGCGATGGTGATGTACAACGCAACGGTCCCTTGGATCGAGCGGCCCGGCGTGACGATTACCTGCTGCAATGACGGCTTGCGCCCCGTGGTTTTCGAGATCGAGCGAGTCGGCGACGAACGCTAGACACTGAATGGGGATGCCGCTGATGCGATGACAAGCTCTGCCTTCAACCAGACCGGTTCTGCAGAGGCGGGCGGAGTCATTCGACATCGAGATCTGCCTCCCGTGGTCCGCTCGGACCGTGTCGGCTAGGATACAAGGCATGAAGATCCGCAAGCTCTCCAAGACAGCTCCCCGCATCGGTCTTGCCCTCGGCTCGGGCGGTGCACGGGGTGCGGCGCACACTGGGGTCCTGAAGGTACTGGAGCGTGAGGGGATCTCTGCGTCGGTTGTTGTAGGTTCTAGCATCGGAGCGCTGATCGGCGCAGCTCATGCTGTCGGACTGCCGGTGGATCAAGTCGAGCGTGAATGGCTTGATACAGATGCCCATCGGCTGTTCCGAAGCTTCCTCCCGACGTTCCCACGAGCCGGTCTCAGCTCCGGCAACGAGCTATTGAAGATCCTTACCGAGGTTCTCGGGGACGTTCGCATTGAGAATCTCCCGATCCCCTACGCCGCGATGGCCTGCGATATCGATACAGGGGAGACGCTGGCTCTGCAAGAGGGCTCGCTCATCGATGCCGTTCGCGCGTCCACTGCGATCCCCGGGATCTTCCATCCGGTCCGACGAGGAGATCGTCTGCTTGTGGACGGCGGTCTCGTCGATCCAGTTCCCGTCAAGACCTGCCGCGAACTTGGCGCCGACTTCGTGATCGCAGTCGACATCACACCAAGGCCAATACGCACAACCCCTAGAGGTCGCAAGGTCTGGGATCGGATCGGTGAGCAGCTTCGAGAGGGTCTCACGCATCAGTCCTGGATTCCGCACAGTTTGACCGAGCTCCTTGAGTCGCTGTTCCGTGAACGGCCTGAGCGACCACTGCCTGGACTGTACAGCATTCTCAATCAATCGATCTCCATTCTCGTACAGGAGATCCTGCGCCAAAAACTGGCCGCCCACCCACCGGACCTCCTCATTCGACCTGAGCTCTCTTTGTCGATCATGAGCTACCTGCAGGCGAAGGGTGGGATCGAGGCAGGCGAGCGGGCAGCTGAGGCCGCTCTCCCGGAGCTTCGTCGGCTTCTCAAACAGCGTTCCAGACGGCGAGTTGACCACTAGCCGCAGGCATGATCGGTTGCCGATCTGTCCGTGGATGAGGCATGATCACGACAAGGAGGGGCAATGAACGACCGGAAACGAAGCGGGATGTTGTGGATGGGAATCGCGGTTTGGCTTCTGTTGTCGTTCGGCCTCGCCGGTGCGGAGAGACAACCGGATGTCGTTGTGTTCACCCGAGAGGCCTGTAACGACTGCCGTCACATGGACGAAGTGCTCGACGGTCTCCTTGAGATCTACCCGGAGTTGTATGTCATCCACATCGTGGATACCGAACCGGGAGCCGCCGATCTGATGTGGACCCTATCGACGGAGTACGGAATCTTCCCATCGAAGTACCCGGTCATTTTCGTCGGGGACCTGGCGATCGCCGGCGTCGGTAGAGAGAAGGAGATACAACTTCGAAATGCTGTCAGGTTGTGTGTGTTCGAGCAATGCGAATCCCCGATGTCTCGCATTGGACGGGATCCACTGCCGATTACGACGATCGGAATCATGCTTGTCTTCATCCTGACTGCCGCGGTTCTCCTGTTCTAGCATGTCGTGATGGCACGCTGCGTCCGCAGATGCACGTTGTGGTCTCGCTGCGCGAGTTCGATCTGTCCGTAGGCCGCACGCACTACATAGGAGAACTCCTCTCCCGACCCGTGGACCTGTACGTGCCTTTTCCCGGGCCAGATTCAGCCTGGATGTTCGGAGATTGCTCGACTAGCCTGTCGTCCGGAGGAAGAATGATTGCCACCACGCTAGATCGAATCACTGTCTCGTATTCGTCGGCACCGGTTGTCACCGATCTGTCATGGGAGATCCATGACGATCGGATTGTCGGTTTCGTCGGGCCGAACGGCTGCGGTAAGAGCTCGATTCTCAAAGCTCTCGTCGGCGAGATCTCTCCCGGCGAAGGAACCGTCGCACACCGAACTGGCCTGACGATCGGGTACCTTCCACAAACCTTGGAGTTCGCGCCAAGCGAGACAGTGTTCGCCGCCGTACGACATGGCGCCGTAGCGCTCTTGGAAATCGAAGATGCGCTCGCACGGGTTGAGGAGCAGCTGGCCGATCCCCACGTATACGAGGACAGCACTGCCCTCGAAGCGGTCCTGCACACCCAGGAGGAACTGATCGAACGGTATGATCGCCTCGGCGGGCCTGCACTGGATGCTAGGATTCGTTCGATTCTCAACAGCCTCGGCTTCCTCGACATGGATTTCGACCGTCCAGTCGTCGAGTTGTCCGGCGGTCAACGAAAACTCGTGGGAGTTGCTGCCCGCGTCATCGCCCGTCCCGACATCCTTCTCCTCGACGAGCCAGACAACCACCTCGATCTTGACGGGAAGCGATACTTGGAGAAGTTCCTTCGCGCATTCGCCGGTGGTGTGGTCTTGGTGTCACACGACCGTTATCTGCTCGATCTTGTCGTCGATGAGATTGTCGAACTCGAAGGAGGGAAGCTCACGCGATTCTCGGGCAACTACTCCGAGTACGCGATAGAGAAGGAGCATCAGCGCGCGGTTCAGGATCGGCAGTTTGCCGACCAACAGAAGGAGATCCGGCGGCTGGAGCAATCGGCCAAGCGGCTGATGACATGGGGGGCAGTGTACGACAATACGAAGTTCATCAAGAGGGGACAGGCCATCCTCAAACGTCTCGAGCGCATGGACCGCGTCGAACGTTCCCATCAGGAGCGCCGGATGCATCTCAACCTCCCCGGGTGGCGGGGGAGCACGAAGGTCCTCGAGATCAAGCATCTCAGCAAGTCGTTCCCTCTGGAAATGGCGCCCGGCGCAAACCACGAGGTTCTCAACGACCTCGATCTGTTGATTCGCCATGGAGAACGGGTTGGACTGGTCGGGGCGAACGGCGCAGGGAAGTCTGTGCTGTTTCGAATCATTCTCGGAAAGGAAGAAGCGACGTCCGGACTTGTCACGCTCGGTCCGAGCATCCGCACCGGGTACTACGCCCAGGAGCACGAGACACTCGACCCAGGCTGTTCTCTGCTCGATCATCTCCGATTCACCGCCGGAATCTCGGAGGATTCCGCCATGCGGACACTGCTACGGTTCGCGTTCACCTACGATCAAGCAAGGCGGCCAGCAGAGGACTTGTCTGGAGGAGAGCGCAGTCGTCTGCAACTGGCGCTGATTGTGATATCCGGCGCGAATTTCCTTCTCCTCGACGAGCCAACGAACAATCTCGACATCCGCTCGGCCGAGATCCTCGAGGAGGCATTGGAGATGTTCGAGGGAGCCGTCCTTACCATCTCACACGATCGCTATTTCCTCGATCGTGTGGTCGAGCGCATCGTCGAGCTCCATGACGGAACGTTGACGAACCACATCGGCGGCTACAGCGAGTACGCAGACCGGAAGCGGGGAGTACCATGAGAGTTGCGTTGATCGCCGACACACATGTTCCAACATCACTCGCTTCCCTGCCGATAGATCTCCTCGCACGAATTGCTGGAGTCGATGCAATTCTCCACGCCGGCGACCTTGTTCATCGAGACGTCATCGATGCTCTGAGTCGGATTGCGCCGACGACAGCCGTCTCGGGAAATATGGATCCTCCCGAAGTCGCGCGCAGTCTACCAGACCGTACGACGCTTCAACTTGGAGGCCGATTGGTGGGGCTGAAGCATGGTCACCAGCGGCATGCATTGCAGAATCGCTACATCGGCCTCAGCTACGAAGCGCCGGAGATGGAGCTGTTCTATCAAGCAATGGCCACACAGCTGCCCAATGCTGAGATCATCGTCTTCGGGCACTTCCACGCCCCGGTAATTAGGCATTGGAATGATCGGCTGTTCATCAACCCGGGTGCTGTTGCCCCACCTCACAGCCGACCAACGTTCGCGCTGCTCGACATCGGCGCGACAATCGATGCACAGATTGTCGAACTCTCGCCGCCGATCTAGTTTCGGCCTGTTCCAGGGCATACCACGCCGAGAGCAGAGTGCACAGGAGTAGCTGGGAGGAAGTTCTTGCGATAGACTATTCCATTATGGAATACACGCGGCGGTCGAGAGGCTTGGCCATTGAATTTGCCTTGCTTGGGTATCTCGTCGAGACGCCGATGCACGGCTATGAGCTCCGCGATCGCCTCTCTCAGGGACTCGGTGCCCTGTGGCGAATCGCGTCCAGTCAGCTGTACCAGGTGCTGCGCCGTTTGAGAAGCGCGGGGTGGGTGGAGAGTTCTGTCGAGGCGGGGTCGTCCGGACCATCACGCAATGTTTATCGGATCACGACAAAAGGGGTCACTGCCTTCTGGGACTGGGCAGCGGCGCCGGTTGCGCACATGCGGCAGATCCGCATCGAGTTCTTCGCGAAGCTCTACTTCGTTCGAAGGCTCGCGCCGGCACGCGTTGCCGACCTCGTTGCCCGACAGATTGCGGTGCTGCGGGCATTGCATACGCATCTCTGCATGCAGGAGCAGGTTGAATCCGACGATGTTGAGCTCGGCAAGCTGGCTGCATCGTACCGTCGGAGCCAAGTAGAGAGCACCATTCGATGGCTTGAGGAGAGTGCGGCAGAGTGTGCTGCCGGAGGAAAGGAGACCCAATGACACGAGGGGCCCGTGGGGCGGTCGTGGGGGCCGCAATCCTGATGTTGATGTGCACAGCGTTCGCCGAGGATGTTGTCGAGATTGCAGACCAAACCGGAGCTACTGTTCAGGTGCCCCAGCCGGTTGAGCGATTGGCCAGTGTCTATGGTGCGGGAACGTTCTACATCTACACGCTTGGAGCGTCCGAACGTCTCGAGATGGCCTGGTACATCGGAGTGAAGGGACTCGCCAAGGCGTCCGATGCGATGTTCCGACTTGAGCCCAGGCTTGGTGAGATCCTTGCGTTTGGCGATCCGAATGTCGAAGAAGTCGTCTCTCGAGATGTGCAATTGGTTCTTGTCGACGGGTCGCGTCACGCTGCATTCGCCGATCAGATAACCGAACTTGGCATCCCGGTCATTCGCTATCTCGTCGAAACGCCGGAGCAGCTTAAGGCGGCTGTCCTTCTCACCGGAGAAGCGCTCGGTCGGGATCCCCTCGAGAAAGCGAGTCGCTTCGTAGACGATTACGACCGTCTCGTCGCGTCTGTTTCATCGGATGTCGGATCCATCTCTTCCGACACTCGGGTTCGCGTTCTCTTCCTCGGGACCGACCTGCTCCGCGTAGCCAGCGGAGACATGTACCAGACGCACCTGATCGAGGCGGCGGGCGGGGTGTCCGTGTCGCAAGACCTGTCCGGCTACTGGAACGACGTGAACCTCGAACAGGTTCTCCTCTGGAATCCTGATGTGATTGTCATTCCTCCATACGGACCGGTCCAGACGGAGGACATCCTCGAAAACGCCGATTGGGCAGCGATCAACGCCGTGCGACAGGGAAGAATCCATCGGATGCCTCGGGTAGTCGCTCCGATGGATGCACCGGTTCCTGAATCGCTCCTCGGCGTCGCATGGATGGCAAAACTGTTCTACCCCGATCTGGTTCACATCGATCTCTCGGCCGAGATTGAACGGTTCTATGTCTCCTACTACAACTACAGCCTGACTGAGGCCGAACTGGAGCACATGGCCGGCCAATGAGTGCCCCGCGCCGGCGCGCCATCTTGATTCTGAGCCTTTGCCCACCAGTGCTGTTTCTCATCGCGCTTCTGCTCGGACGTTACGGTGTACGGCCCGATGAGGCGTTCACGGCGCTGCTTGGATTCGACGGGGCTTCTGAGACCCTTCGTTCGTTGATCCTCCGTGTTCGTCTCCCTCGCGCGCTTTCCGCCGCATGCGTCGGCGCGAATCTCGCCGTTTGTGGTGCAGCGTTCCAAGGGCTCTTCCGTAACCCTCTCGTCGATTCGCGAATCCTTGGAGTGAGTTCAGGGGCTGCGTTCGGTGCGGCCATTGCCCTCCTGTTCTCTGCAAGCGCCGCGGCAGTCCAAGGATCAGCGTTCGCATTTGCCCTCGTAGCCGTGGGTTTGGTGTCGCTTGTGGGGTGGCGATTTGGGTCCTCAACCCTCGTAATCGTTATCGGTGGCATCCTGATCAGTGCGCTGTTCAATGCGTTGCTTGGGCTGATCAAGTACGTCGCCGATCCGCTGAGCAATCTTCCCGCAATCACCTACTGGCTCCTCGGCGGACTGAGCGGGAGCCGATGGACGATCCTCCCACCGTTGCTAGTGATCACCGCTCTGGGTCTTGCGTTCTTCGCCCTCCTTCGGTGGCGCATGAACCTCCTGACCCTGCCGGACGCTGAGGCATCCGCACTCGGCGTGCGCATCCGTCCGCTGCGAATCGTGGTGATCGCTGTCGGCACGGTGTTGGTCGCCGCATCGGTGGCAGTGGCCGGGATGGTTGGTTGGATTGGACTCGTCGTTCCCCACGTCGCACGGGCTTGCGTTGGGCCAGATCATAGAGCGTTGATTCCTGCCTCGGCCGCAATTGGGGCGTCGTCTCTCCTTATTCTTGACACCATTGCTCGAACTGCGTTGCCAAGCGAAATCCCTCTGGGAATCCTCACCGGACTGATCGGAGTTCCCGTGTTCTTCGTCCTCTTCCTGCGATTCCTCCGCACAAGGGGAGCAGCGCAATGAGACTGGTTGCAGACGAGCTATGCTATGCCTATCGCGTCGGACATGATGTCCTCCGCGGCATTACGCTCGCTGTCGAGTCGGGCAACATCCTGTACGTTCTCGGGGCGAACGGATCCGGGAAGACGACGCTTCTCGACTGCCTGAGTGGGATCCGGACACCTCACTCGGGATACGTAGCCATCGATAATATCCCATTGGCCAATCTGAGCATCCGTGAGCGTGCGCGCCGTCTGGGCGTCGTTCCCCAGATGCACGAGCCCGTCTTCTCGTATACCGTCGAGCAGGCAGTCTTGATGGCACGCGCACCTCACATGGGACTGTTCGCGCACCCAGGGAAGGAAGACATCGCAGCTGTCGAGCAGGCACTCCACGCCGTCGGCATCGCGCGGCTGAGAGATCGGCCGTACACGGAGATCAGCGGCGGTGAACGACAGCTCGTTCTGATCGCCAGGGGGCTCGCTCAGGGAGCGGGCTGCTTGCTGATGGACGAGCCGGCGGCGCACCTTGATCCGCGGCATCAACAGGACATTCTCGGCGTCGTGGCACAACTCGCCGACGACGGCTTCTCCTTCGTTGTGACATCGCACCATCCGAACAACGCGCTCCTTCACGCAGACACAGTCGTCTGTCTTGCTGCCGGGAGCTCGGTTGTGTGTGGCACGCCGGAAGCCGCGATCACCGAGGAGGGCCTGCAACGGACCTACGGGATGGAGTTCGCGATCATCCGCGGGGAGGATGGAATCCGCGCCGTCCTACCTCGGGCGAAGCGCCGTCAAGGCGCCGTTTGATCGTTTCCGGAGGCTGCTGACGATCCCGGGACATCGTACGTGGCTCCGATACCCGCGGACACCGCACCAGCTCCTGTGAACTCAATCCAAGCATAGCATGTGAACGCACCGAACTCGATCGAAGCTCTGATCTCCTGCTGAAGGAGGTCAAACGGCGTCAACGAGAAGGCCGTCTCCGCTGTCACGGTGACGGATCCCAGCACGAGCCCCAGATCCAGCCATAGCTCTGCGTCGAACGCCGGAACGAGCGCCGTAGAGGCGCCAAGATCGGCCGTGAGGCTCCCGTTCTCCAAGTCGAGGCCCAAGACCCGCGCCTCGACCCCGAAGAGGATGGCGACGTCGAACCCTGGGATCCCAAGATCGAAGTCCGTCCATGCAGCAAAGATCCCGTAGGAGGCATCGATATCCAGCGCCAAAACGGTGCCGAACACCGGGAGAATGTCGGAGAACAGGCTCGCATCGGCCGAAAGCGTGTAAGTATCTTGTTCGATGTCAAGAAGGCCAATGGCAGCATGGATGTCGAGGCTCTCGAAGGCAAATGGGTAGATATCGATCGCCAAAGCCCCGCCGAGGTCCACTGAAGCGAAGGAGTATCCAACGCTCCCAGTCCAGCTCACGGCAAACGCAGGGAAGACCGTGAGCGTTGTGAGATTCCCAATACTCCATCCACTCACGTTCCAATCGAGATCAACCCACAAGTCGGTTGCTACACCGGGAAGAAACATCACTTCCGTGCCGACAGTCCCCGTGAGGCCGTCGGACTCGGCCGCCCATCCACCGACCGCCAACACAGCACACAACAACAGGGCTATCTTGAGTCGAGCCATGGTATCCCCCTCATCCGTGAAGATGACCGCCATCCTAAGATGAGCCCCGGCAATCTGTCAACCGGTGCAGTGCCGGTATCCGTTTCCTTCGCGCGTTATCGATCGACGCGTCAACCACGATTCGCGGCCGCAATCGCGATGAATTCGTCGAGCCGATGATCGGCAAGCGTGTCAACCACCATGTCCGCCTCCGGGAATGCGAGGTGGCGTGTTACTTGGTTCGGAACCGCAACGCAGAACAACCCGGCGGCCTTGGCCGCCTTGACGCCATGTACGGAATCCTCGAATGCCATCGCGCTATCGGGAGAGACATCGAGCAATCGGAGGGCCTCGATGTACAGGTCGGGAGCAGGCTTCGCGGTAATGACATCTTCGGCACATGCGACCGCCTCGAACGATCCGAGCAGTCCAATCCTCGCCAGATGGCCGACAACCCATTCGCGCTCCGAGCTTGACGCAACCGCCAGGCGAACGCCTTGCGCCTTTGCATCGTTGACCAGTTGCCGGACCCCCGGCATGATGTGCTCGCGCTTCAGCAGCTCGCCCTCTCTGCGCCGTCTTCGGGTCCGCAATGCCATCCGGTCGACCGGATGCCCAAGATGTCGCTCGAACAGCTCATAGGCTTCTTCCGGGTCGGCCGATGATCCGACTATCTCCGCCCATGCCGTCGGCGAAACAGAGAACCCTTGCTGCTCGTAGATCTCGTTCCACGAGCGGCGAAGCGGAGTCTCCGTATCGAGAATCAAGCCATCGAAGTCAAGAACCACGGCTTCAATCATTAATGGCGCCACCTCCGGCAACTGCCGTGTGCATCGAGCCGCGCAGTGATACAGGGCCCGCAAGCATATCACTCACTCGGGGAACTGCAAACTGGGCGTACGAAAGACACGTTTGGCAAGGGGCTGCCAGAGGCCTGCTGCAACCACGGCGAGAGAAGCGCGCAGTTGATCTACACTCCTGGGCTCTGCCCGTGCAGATGTGGAGGCGAGGCCGGTCCAATGAGAGAAGCGGCGCACCGTGGTCGATACGCCGCTTCCCGTTAGATCTGTACTCCCTGTCTAGTAGATGACTTCGACGTCGAGTGCCTGCGGGCCCTTCTGGCCCTGACCCAGCGTGAATTCGACCTTCTGCCCATCGCTCAGGGTTTTGAACCCTTCGCCTCGGATGGAGCTGAAGTGCACGAATACGTCTTCTCCACCTTCGCGCTCGATGAAGCCGAAGCCCTTGCTGTCGTTGAACCACTTCACGGTACCGGTCTCACGGTCGGACATTCCTACCAATCCTCCTC
>CAZORQ010000061.1:0-10466 GCA_964582285.1 uncultured Thermotogae bacterium | reverse complement strand
ACGCCAGTACGCTCGACCGGCACGCACGAGGGGCTCGCATCCATCGAGGAGTTGGCAGATTCAGTGGGCGCTGTTGCCGCTACAAGCCTCGGGTGCCCACGAACCCTCTCTCCAGTGGATCTTCTCATCGTAGATGGGATTCCGCATGTCCTCGAAGGAGAAGTGCACAGCGGCTTGGGGTTCGATCTGTTCGGTTGGTGGACGTACTTCTCATCTCACGCTGCCATCTATGCTCGACACAGTGGGGAGAGGATTGCACTGGATGATGTGAATCGCCCTTTGCTGTACGGCGAGGTGGTTGCCTACCCTCCGGGATACGTTGGGACGATCGCCCGTGGCGTGGCAGGATCGTTTCTGGTCGTGAAGGTACGTAGCGATCGCGTGGTCTCCGTCTATGAGGGCCCCTTTGTGATGGGTGATCCAACGGCCACGCTTCTTGTGGCAAGCGGCGATGCCAAGGCTCGGTTGTCACTCATTCGCCTTGGGGATGCGCTGACCTTGGAGTGCAGCATCGGACCGGACGATGAGATGTTCACTCACGCGTTCACCGCTGGGCCAATCCTCGTTGATTCCGGAGTCCCCGCGGTGGGGTCGGGCCACTCGTCGCAGGATCCTGCGACGAGCTGGACGGTTCTTGCCACCGATTGGCACGGCGGACTGATCCTCCTAACGTTCACGGGAGAGAGGGAAAGCGAGGAAGAAGTGTTCGCCGAACTGATGGCGTTTCTGGATGCGATGCCGGTCCCCATCCGAGACGCGATCGTACTCACCCAATGCGGAGCGAACTCCCTGCTTGTTCGCGATCCATCCTCGATCTACCAGTTGGGCTCCAGAGACCTGCACGCTCTGGCTCTCTGTCTTGTCCCACTCACTCCATGAGGCGACTTGTCCTCGACGTTCTGCTGATGGCAGGCGCAACAGGATGCTCGCGCCTGCTGGGCTTGGTGCGCGACGCTACGATAGCGGACCGATTTGGGACAAGCGGCGCCTACGATGCCTTCCTCATCGCGTTCTTCGTGCCACACTTCCTGCGCCAGCTCCTAGCTGAAGGGGCGCTGTCCACGGCGTTCGTCCCGCTGTACACTGGGCAGCGGATTGCCGGCAACGATGCTGACCGGTTCGCAAGCGCGCTTCTAACTTGGCTTGTCGTTCTATTTGCGCTCGTCGTTGGGTTCGGGGTCGCGTTTGCTCCTATGTATGTCCCATTCCTCGCGAGTGGATTCTCATCAGAGAAGCTATCGCTCGCTATTGCGCTGACACGGGTGGTCTTCCCGTTCATCGCCCTGGTTGGATTCTCCGCTGTGTTTATGGGGATTCTCAATTCCCATCGTCGATTCTTTGTAGCATCGCTGGCTCCAGTTTGGTTCAACGTGGGGATGATTCTCGGTGTGTTGGTACTGGTGCCGAGATTTCCGCAGCAGCCCGCTCTTGGGCTCGCGATTGGCGTGCTCATTGGAGGGGGGGGGCAGCTGCTGTTTCAGCTTCCTGCTCTCCACCGGGTTGGGTTCCGTTTCCGGCCGGTCCTGTGGCCCGTTCATCCAGAGATCCGACGGCTTGTTCGGCTCATGATGCCTGCGTTGCTGACCCTCGCGGTTACGCAGGTCAATCTGCTTGTGGACAACAAGCTCGCTTCTCACCTCGGAGACGGGGGGATCGCATCGCTCCAGTACGGGATGCGTCTTTTCCAGCTGCCACTTGGTGTATTCGCGGTCAGCGTAGCCACAGCGCTTCTTCCGAGGTTCTCCGAAGCGTGGGCCCGGAAGGATGCGGAGCGATTCTCCGCCTATCTCAGTGAGGGAGTGGCATTGGGTGCACTCGTCTTGCTGCCTGCGATGGTCGGGCTGTTTGTGATCGGAGCGGATGTCGTCCGATTGCTATTCGAGCACGGATCGTTCACGCCGAGCGACACGGCTCGCGCGACACGTGTCCTTTCTTTCTATCTCATTGGCCTTTTCCCGTACGGCCTGATCTACATCTTCTCGCGCGCCGCCTACGCGCTGAAGCGCACACGCCTTCCACTGCTCGCGGCCGTCGTTGGCGTTGGGATCAACATCATGTTTGACCTGGTGCTTGTGTCCGTGATGCAGGAGGCTGGCCTGGCTTTGGCAACGGCCGTTGCAGGCATCGTGAATGCCTCGCTGCTTGGGCTGTTCCTGCTCCCTCGCCCAAACGTGCCGATACGACAACTTGGACTCGTTTCAATTGGCTGTGGACTACTGTTTGGCGTCACATGGGCGATTCGAAGACTCGTTGGGCAGAGCCCGTGTGCCGTCGCTGTATTTGCCCCCCTCGTCGCGGGTGTCACGTTCTACGTGGTCTACGTCCGCTGTACACCGCTTTGGCTGTTCATTGGCCGACTGCGAGGCCACTAGAGCGAAGCCATACGGCGTGGGATCGGAGATCTGAGAGTCAAGCGTCGATGTCGAGCAGCTTTCTGCCTTTTTCCGAGAGGTGTTCGAGCGACCACGGCGGATCCCATACAAGACTGACTTCGACTGTGTCGACTTCCTCGAACGCGCCACGAACGGTTTGCTCAACGTTCGCCGCAATGGCTCCAACCTTCGGAGAGTCAGGTCGTGGGAGAGTCAGGTCGATGTCGATCCGCCTCTCTGTCACGTAAATCCCTCGGACCAAACCGAGATCAATGATGTTCAGTCCCAGCTCCGGTTCGATGACTGACTTCAAGGAAGATCGGACCGCTTCGATTGTGGCGACTGTCTTTTCCATCATCCTGTGGCTGGTGAGGGGACGAGACGGTTCAGCAGCTCCGTCAGCTCATCTCCGGCGATCTCCTCTTGTCGAAGAATCTCCTGGGCCAACTGGTCGAGCGCGTCGCGATGCTCGGTCAGAAGGGATTTCGCCCTATCGTACGCGGCTGTGAGCAGATTCCGGATCTCGCGATCGGCGATCGTCGAGATCTCTTCTGAATGCACGTTGCTCTTGATGATGTCCTCACCGAGGAACACATTCGTGCGCTCTCGTCCAAGATTGATCGGGCCGAGCGCTTCGCTCATTCCCCATTCGATGACCATCTTTGTCGCGAGGCGCGTGGCCTTTTTTAGGTCGTCGGCCGAGCCGGCGGTGAATTCATCGAACACCACTTCCTCCGCGGCGCGGCCGCCGAGCGCTCCGACAAGCACAGCCCGGAACTCGGATTCCGTAGGCATCCACCGCTCTTCGAGCGGCAATGTTTGCGTCACACCCATCGAGCCGTGCGACCGCGGCAAGATCGACACCTTGTGGACAACCGAGCTTTCCGAATTCAGTAGGTGTCCCAGCAATGTGTGGCCCCCCTCGTGGTATGCGGTGACTTCCCGCTCCTTCTCGGTGGGCGTCACACTTCGCTGGCGAAGGCCGAGGAGGAGCCGATCGGTGGCTTCCTCGAAGTCCACCATCTCGATCTGATCCTTGGTCTGACGTGCCGCAAGCAATGCTGCTTCATTGCATAGATTTCGCAGGTCGGCACCAACGAAGCCGGGCGTCTTTCGTGCGAGAATCTCGGGATCTACATCGTCGCTAGTCTTCCGTGTTTTCAAGTGGACCTTGAGAATCTCGACGCGATCTTTCTGCGCCGGATAGGGCACCTGGACGCTGCGGTCGAACCGCCCAGGTCGAAGCAGAGCGGGATCGAGCACATCGGGTCGATTGGTGGCGGCGAGAAGGATGATCCCCTTGTTCGGCTGGAATCCATCCATCTCCGCAAGCAGCTGGTTGAGCGTCTGCTCCCGCTCATCATGACCGCCGCCGAGACCCGCCCCTCGCTTCCGCCCCACGGCGTCGATCTCGTCGATGAAGATGATGCATGGTGCACTTGCCTTCGCTTTCTCGAACATGTCGCGGACGCGAGCCGCGCCGACACCGACAAACATCTCCACGAAGTCCGAGCCGCTAATCGAGAAGAAAGGAACTCTTGCCTCACCAGCGATCGCCTTGGCGAGGAGTGTCTTGCCGGTCCCCGGCGCGCCGACGAGTAGAATTCCTTTTGGGATCTCCGCGCCGAGCTTGACAAACCGCTTCTGGTCTCTGAGGAACTCGACGATCTCTTGGACTTCTTCCTTCACCTCGACATTGCCCGCGACGTCGTCAAATGTGACGGTTGTCGTGTCGGGACGAACCAGTTTTGCCTTCGATTGCCCAAACGACAGAGCTCCGCCGCCGGTTTGCGTTCTGCGCATGATGTACACCCATACGGCGATGAGGAGAACGATCGGCAGCAAGGAGATCAGAATTGACATCAGGATGCTGCCGCCCGAGTCAGGTTGGTACTCGACATCGGGAACGTTACTATCGAGCAGTGCTGAGTACAGCGTTACGTCCTTCGGGAGCTGGGCGGCCAACGCGCTTCCGTCGACAAGAACCGCCCGAGCGACACCATCCTTGATCGTAACCTGAGCAACCTGTCCAGTTTCGACGAAGTTTCGAAACAGACTCCAGCTGATCTCGCTATGCCCGCTGTCACGGCCGAACCACGACTGAAGCAAGATCAGACCGATGATTACGACGATTGTGATGAACGCAATGTTCCGGAGATTTCGGTTACGCATCTCCCGGAGCGGCTTCTTTTCCATCTCATCTCCCTTGGCTGAAATCCGGCCCGATTGTAGCACCCACCTTGAGAGGCGTCAAACGCAGTACAGTACAGCAATAGCGACAATGAAGCATATGAACTAGCGGCGTAGGAAGCGTTTCCAGAGCTGAAGCCTGGGGAATGACCGCTCCTCACCCCTGAGAAGGCGCGCGATATTTGAGCGATGCGTATAGAGAATGAACACCGCCAGACCAGCAGTGAGTCCGACTAGCAGGACCGGATAGTCAAGAGCTGTGAGTCGGTCGAGCAAGAGCGTCGATACGGGGATCGCCCAAGCGGCAAGGATCGATCCGAGCGATACCTTGCCGAACAAGAAAAGCACGACCAGAAACAGTCCCAGAGCACACCCTACAGGGATCGCAGCTGTAGCGAGAAGCATGCCTCCAGCCGTTGCGACGCCCTTCCCGCCGCGGAAACCCGTGTAGATTGGGAATACGTGTCCAACTACTGCGGCAAGCCCACACAGGATCGCGACAACATCGAACGTCAGGGGCAGCTGACCGAGCGGAATCCGGGCTATACCTGCTGCCGCGGCCACCCCCTTGGCGACGTCAATCAGTGCCACTGGCAGCCCGGCGCGCCAGCCCAGAACCCGCCATGCGTTGGTTGCCCCAGCATTGCCGCTTCCGTGCTGACGAATGTCGATTCCCTTTGATAGGCGACCAACGATAATTGCAGATGGGAAGGCGCCCAGAAGGTATGACAAGACGAGGAGTGTGGCGAGAGCGATCATCCATTCCTCGTCTCAATCAGTCGATCCACAAGAGCAGCGTCGACCACAGCGATCGCGGCACCGCCGGGCCCGGCATGGCTCCCGATGGCGGGCGCGGTATCCGTGACCCATACGGAGGCATTGGGCACCTTGAGGAGAAGTTGCGTTCGGTACATCGCGGCAAGCGCCGGGGCGGCCGAATGGCTGACAACGAATGCCGGACGATCCATCTTGCGTGCGTGCCGCAGGCTCTTGCGAAGAACCCGTTGCTGGGCCGCATGTGTACTGAACGACTTGCCGGCGGGCACAATCCGTCCGTCCTCAACTGTAAGTACGGGAGACAGATGCAGCAACCGTGCGAGTCGTCCCTTCAACGGGGAGAGGCGCCCTCCACGTACGAAGTATTCGACAGAGGGGACGAACACATAGACTTGAGCACTTCGCGCTGCCTCACGGGCAATTGCGGCGCAATCGGCGAGTGAACAGGCTGCCTCGATGGCTTCCGAGGCGGCCCAGACCGTGAGCCCTTCAGCAGCTGCGGCGGATCGGGAATCGACAATCTCAATTGGGATGCCCGTTTCCTCGGTAACTTGCCTTGCAGCAGTCTGTGCTCCCTGGGCCGTTCCGGACACTTCGGCCGAGAGGTGGACGGATACGATCCCCTCGTGGTGTTGTGCCAGATGTCGATAGAGAGCAAGGAAGTCCATCGGGCGGGGCTGTGAGGTCTTCGGGAAGACAGAGGCTTTGGTCAGGCGTTCATAGAACTCCCTTGGCGTGATGTCGACGCGGTCGCGCAGGACCGTGTCGCCGAATGCCAATCGAACCGGAACGACGTGAACTTTTCGCTTTGTGAGGATCTCGATTGGCAGATCACAGGCCGAATCCGTGACAAGGGCAATGCCGCTGCGCGTCGAAGCAACCGGTGTCGTCGCGATTGAGGCAAGCATGTCCTCAACCTTGGGGCGTTGTACGTCTCCGAACTGCGCGAGTGCCTCCAGAACGTAGGCGGGCACATTGCTGTGGACGTGAGCATGGATTTCCGTGCTCGTTCCGGCAACGACGACGGAATCCCCGAGCGTTGCGAGTTGCTCGATGACATCGCGATGAGGCAGATGCTCGCCGAGAACTAGGGCTTCAACGCAGTATCGAAAGCTGAGTTCCTGCGGTACTGGGCGCAGAGGCGCGGCAGGGAGGGCGTCTGTCTGCTGAGGCAAGGGTTCCTCTTTGGATCCACGATGAAAAAAATCGCGTACCCCTTCGAGAAAGTGGACGAATCCAAGTGCGCCGGCATCGACGACGCCGGCTTGCTTCAGCACGGCGAGGCGGCCGGTCGTCTCTGCGAGCGACTGGCGGGCTACGCATAGCCCCTCATCCAGAAAGGCTCTGAAATCGGGAAGGCGCTCCGCATGCCTGGAGAGATGCTCGGCGACATCACTGATTACGGTCAAGATGGTGCCCTCGCGGGGCTGAGCGAGCGCTTCCCGCGCCCTTGCGGAGGCTCTCCGAAGCGCGGCAGCGAAGCGTTGGACCGACACGGTGACCGAATCGCTGAGTTCCTCACGCAATCCTTGGAAGAACTGAGCGAAGATCACACCAGAATTCCCTTGCGCGCCCATCAGCGCACTGGTCGCTACGGATGAGCTAACAGCTGCAAGCGAAGGGAGCGGCTGTCGCAGTCCATCGACAATGGCGCTCATGGTCTGGGCAAGATTCGTTCCCGTATCACGGTCGGGCACCGGGAAGACGTTGATCCGGTCGAGATGGTTGCGGTGTGCGATGACACGGCGGGCACCAGCGATGATGCTCTGCTGCAGGAACTCCTGCGTAAGGGTCCGGATTGAACGATCAGATTCTTTCGGCATGACGCGGAGATCATACGAGAGGACGTGCAGGAGCGACAACCGACGGACGTCGAAGACCGACCCTACTCTGACGGCCATGAGTGGCGTCATCGGGATGCCTCGCGGCTCCACGGCCATCTGTTTGTGGACTTGCTGCGCACCGGATCGGGGTGGATTTCGATTGCTCTACCACCAGCGCGGACGGCTGTTGCAGAAGAGGCTCCAACCGACGCAATTGGAGCCTTCCCTGCGCTTGCAGATCTGCACTACCGAATCGTGATCGGAACGAGTACGGTCTCTCCTTCGCCGTAAACGATCCAGACAAGGTAATTGCTCTGTGGCAATCCGGCCGTGTCGATCCCAAGCACATAGAGACCGTCATCGGCATACCGGCTTGTGAACGAGAAGATCGACTCGAGTCCTCCACCGGCGCCTTCCAAGCCGATGGCACTATCTCCCGTCGGCTGACTAACGCGGATCCATGGCCAACCGGTCTGAGCACGTACGTTGCGTAGCAGATCGAGCTCGACCTCCAACAGCTCGCCGCTCATCAAGCTCGTAGGCTGCAGGTTGGCGAAGAACTCCATCTCTTCCAGTGTCTGCGAATTGATGACATCTCCAGTAGCAACGAGAGGTCGTCCATTGGCGTCGACACCTCGCGTAACGATGCCCAGGTTCGTGTGCCAGTTCTCAGGTTCGTCTGGACCGAGAGGATCGACACGTTCCATCGTTGCGAAAGTTAGCGGATCGCCAGCAGGCCAGCTACCGCCGGTAGAGTCGAATGCGTTCGCGGTGTCGATGAGTTCTCCGTCTGCACTGATCAGCTCGATGATGTCTCCCTCGTTGGAGAGTTCCATCTGGTAAGGTTCGAGATCGTCGTAGATGATGTCCGCATCGATGTTGCGGATAGTAAGATCGCTATGTCGTTCGAGGACCATGTAGCTTTCATCGAGCGTTACCGGTCGGGCTACGACGCGCCACGAGCGGCCATCATCACGTCGCACGAATTCAATCGCCGGCGTTGGATCGCGATCGGCGAGTTCACAGGCCGACACGGGGCTCGCTGGAAGGATTCCGGACAGGGGAATGACTTTCCATCGGAAATCATCGCCCGATACAGGCAGCTTCTTCCTCCAGCGAAGAACCCAGCCGGTCAGGTCGATCGGTTCACTGCCGATATTGCGTAGCTCGATCCACTCATCGTCACCGCTCGCGGCGGTACCTGCCCAAGCGATCTCACTAATGATCACTCGGCCTTCGCACTCCACAGCACCTGCACCAGCGACGGAGACGTCACGGACGGTGATCTCCGCGGAGTCCTCATCGTTGGCGAAGTTCGGGTCGGGGAGATCCGATTCGTCGATCAGTGCAGTGTTGACGATTGTCTGGCCGGCGGTGCCGGTATCCAACTCAGCTGTGACATGCAGCGTCCGCGATGCGGCATGCGGGAGAAGTCCAATGACCCAGTCGCCGGACACCTCATTGTAGCTGCCTGCGCTGTCATCGCTGACGTATGTTAGGCCGTCCGGGAGGATGTCGGAAATCACGACGCCCGTGGCATCGTCTGGCCCGTTGTTCAACACCGTGATGGTCCAGATGATCTTGTCGCCCTCCGCTGGCGTCTCGTTGTCGACCGTCTTGACTACTGCGAGGTCGGCTGCGATGACGACCACAGACGCCGAATCCTCGTTGTTCGATGTGTCGGGATCCTCGATGTCGGACTTGGTGATTGTGGCTGTGTTGGTGATTGTCGTGCCCAGCGTGCCGTCCTCGATTAGCGCTGACACCCCGAGTGATGCGGAGGAGCCGGCGGGCAACGTGCCAATGGTCCACTGATTGGTGACCTCGCTGTAGTCTCCGCCTCCCGTGTCGTATGCATACTGAAGTCCCAGCGGAAGAGCGTCCTCAAGGACTACGCCCGTTGCGGTGTCTGGACCGGCGTTTGTCACCTTGATCGTGAATGTTACGACGCTGCCCTCGTAGCTGAGTGGGTCGTCGACGATCTTTTCCACGACGAGGTCTGCCAGGGGTGTTCTGACAATGACCGAATGGCTGTCACTCACCGGATTGGTCTCGTCGCTGTCGGCGGTGGCAGTGTTGTCAAGACCTGGCATATCGTTCTCAGTTGTCGGCCCGTACGTCGGAGCCGGGCTCAGGGTGATGCTCTGAGAAGGAGCCAGGCTCCCAAGCGGTACGTTCACTAGTCCGAGCAAAGCATCGCTTACAACGACATTGTGAAGGGTGACGTTTCCGGTATTGGTTACGGTGATTGCATAGGTAATCGTCTCCCCGACCAGCACGACACTTGGACCGGTCTTGACAATAGAGATCCCGGGCGTCTGAACCGTTGTCGTTGTGGTGTCGCAATCGCCGCCGTCCGGATCGTCCTCCGTGGCGTCGACACAAGCGGTGTTGGTCAGCGTGCCGGAAAGACCAGGCGCGACATCAGCGGTGATCGCTAGGGTGATCGAGGCGCCGTTGGCCATTGTGCCGAGGTCAAGCGAGCCGATCCAGATGCCCGATCCCGAACCTCCCGCGGTGATCGCGTACGTGGGATTCGAGAGACCTGCGGGCAGACTGTCTGTGACTCGAACACTCGTGGCAGGGCTTGGACCGTTGTTTGTGATCACGAGCGTGTATGTGATCTGATGGCCGGAAAGCACCGTCGCTGGAGCTTGCTTGTCGATATCGACATCGGCTACAGGATTTGGTGTAGTCGATGCGATGTCATCGTCGTCTTCTGTGGGGTTCTGCGGCCCATTTGCCGGCGTGGAGTCGATGTCGGGTTGATCGGCGCCAGAGACCTGCGAGTAGTTATGGTAGCTTCCCGCTGCGTCTACCGTCGCGGTGATCTGCAGTGTGGTGTTGGCGCCGGCGGCCAGTGCACCGATATCCCAAACGCCGGTGGAATCGTTGTACGCCCCACCGGAGTGAGAGACATAGCTGTAGCCGGAGGGCAGCAGATCGGAGACCTCGACGCCGGTGGCATTCGAGAAGCCGGTCGCATTGGTGACGACGATGGTGAACGTCACGTCTTGGCCGACGTTGGGGGTGCTGTTGTCGACCACCTTGTCGAGTGAGAGGTCGATGCGTGGGCTCGGTGTGGTCGGCTGGTCATCGTAGTCGTCGCCCGTCCCGTCGTTGGGCGTCGAATCATGATCGGGCTGATGGGCAGCAGAGACCTCGGCCTCGTTGAGGTAGGTTCCACTGCCCAGCACCGTCGCGGTGATCTGCAGGGTGGTGTTGGCGCCGGCGGCCAGTGCGCCGATGTCCCAAACGCCGGTGGAATCGTTGTACGCCCCGCCGGAGTGGGAGACGTAGCTGT
>CAZORQ010000060.1:0-10927 GCA_964582285.1 uncultured Thermotogae bacterium | reverse complement strand
ATTCATCTCTCCGAGCCCCTTGAACCGCTTCACAGAAAGGTTTCCGGTATGCTCCGCACGATACTGCGTAAGTTCATCATCGGAGTGCAAGTACGCAACCCGCTTTCCACTCTTGATCTGATAGAGTGGAGGCTTTGCGATGTAGACGTATCCCTCTTCGACCAGCTTCGGCAGGTAGCGGAAGAAGAAGGTCAGAATCAGCGTGCAGATATGTGCGCCATCGACATCGGCGTCGGCCATGATGATCAGCTTGTGATACCGGAGCCGATCGAGCGAGAACTCCTCGCGGATTCCCGTTCCGACCGCAGTGATCATCGCCTTGATCTCCGCGTTGTCAAGCAGCTTCGAGAGCGCTGCCTTTTCCACATTGAGGACCTTCCCGCGCAGCGGGAGGATGGCTTGAAAATTCCTGTCGCGGCCCTGTTTCGCGCTTCCCCCTGCCGAGTCACCCTCTACAATGAACAGCTCCGATGATGCTGGATCACGATTCGAGCAATCCGCCAACTTGCCGGGAAGCGCTGTCGCAGCAAGGGGTCCTTTCCGTCGCGCCATTTTCCGCGCTTTGGCCGCCGCAAGACGCGCCCGGCTGGCCCCGACCGACTTCTCAATGACCGTTCGGGCAATCTTCGGCTTCTTCCCGAAGTACAACGTTAACTGCTCTTGAAGGATGCCACCGATGATCCCGGCCACCTCGGGGTTGCCAAGCTTGGTCTTCGTCTGTCCCTCGAATTCGGGATTCGGGATCTTGACACTGAGAATCGCGACAAGTCCCTCGCGGATGTCCTCTCCACGGAGGTTGGCGTCATTCTTCTTGAGGATCTTCTTGTCACGCCCGTAGTCGTTCATGAACTTCGTCAGCGTGCTCTTGAACCCGGTGAGATGCGTTCCTCCATCAACGGTGTTGATGTTGTTGGCAAAGGCATGAATCGACTCGTCGTATGCCCCGGTCCACTGCATTGCGATCCCGATCTCGATGCCCGATTCCTTCCCCTCCACGTAGATCGGCTTGGGGTGAATCGGCTCCTTCTTCGCCGCCAGCTCAGAGACGAACGACGCAATTCCACCTTTGTTCTGGAATTTCCGAGTGACCCCCGCCGCCTCGTTTTCGAGGATGATCGTGAGGCCACCATTCAGATACGAGAGCTCTCGCAATCGATGCGATAGCTTCGGCATGTTGTATTGGATCTCGCCAAAGATCTCCGAGTCGGGCAGGAACGTCGTCGTCGTGCCGGTCCGCTTCGTTTCTCCAACGCTCTCAAGCTCAGTCAGCTTCTCGCCGCGGGAAAACTCCTGGCGATGGATCTTCCCTTCGCGGTGAACCTCGACAATCAGTTGTTCGGAAAGCGCATTGACAACGGAAACACCGACGCCGTGAAGACCGCCACTGACATGGTAGCTCTTGTTATCGAACTTCCCGCCGGCGTGGAGCGTGGTCATGACAAGCTCGACTGCGGGAACTCCCGACTCCGAGTGGATTCCGACCGGCATGCCACGACCGTTATCGCTTACTGAGACACGGTTGTCGGCATGGATGACCACACGGATCTCCGAGCAAGCTCCTACCAAGGCTTCGTCAATGCTGTTGTCGACAACTTCCTCAATCAGATGCATCAGGCCGGACTGTCCGGTGCTCCCGATGTACATCCCGGGGCGAAGGCGAACCGGCTCCAGATCTTCGAGGACTTTGATTTGATCGGCCTCATAGGCCTGTGTTTTCTGCGCTTGCTTGGCCATCTCACCACCCGGGTCAATTCTAGCGAAATGCGGTTGGGATTTCAATCACAGGCGTTTCCCTTGAGTCCTTCCCTTCGACTCCGTAAGATACATGAAACCCCATAGAAGAGGATTGCTGCGGATTGAAAGGGTGGCACATGCCGGAGGCCAGTGGACAGCGTGAACGACTGCCGAGTCGGCGTCTGTTTCCGTTCTTGACCGGCTACGCACTCGGCAACTCGGGGGACATGTTCACGCAGATCGCCGTGCTGTGGACTGGCTATACGCTTTCGGGGAAGGCGGCCATCTCGCTCGCTGGACTTGGAGGTGCGTGGACCCTGGCAACAGCGGTCATGGGGCTGATCTCAGGCCCAGTTGTCGACCGCTTCAATCGCAGAAATGCCCTTATCTGGCTCCACGCCGGCCAGGCGCTGCTGAGTCTCGGCCTGTTCGCCCTTGCCCAGGCGAACCTGCTCCAAATGTGGCATCTGTGGGCTTATTTGATCGGGTCATCGATGGTGGTCGTACCCTGCGGCATGGCGTTCGATTCATTGCTGCCCGACCTGGTGAAAAAGGATCGCCTTGTCCGCATCAACGGCCTCCTCAGCTCGTGGGGAATGGCGGACAACATGGCCGAAGCCGCGGCAAGCGGCGTGGTCCTTGCCATCTGGGGGCCCGCACCGGTCCTTCTATTCAATGGATTGATGTACTTCGTCGGCGCGCTTGCTGCACTGGCAGTTCCAGCCCAATATGGGTCGGTCGCCGATGCCGAGCCGGGCGCTCGCTGGAACCCGTTGGCAGACCTACGCATCACCTTCCGATACATTGTCCGGGAGCCGCTGTTGCGCCGGTATATCCCATTGGCCCAGACTAGTGGGCTAGTCTTTGCCTGTCTATTCTTCATGCCCCCCGTGGTCTCGGCCGCGCTTGGGATGGAATCAGAGGGGTTCGGATTCTTCCAGAGCGTGACGATTGGCGGGGTCTTGATCGCCAGCTTGCTCGCCTCGAGCATCGGGACGAAGTGGCCCAAGGTGAAGATGTGGATTGGAGGACAGCTTCTCTACGCTCTGGGATTCCTCGCCTTGGGACTCCTGATCCACCCGGTTCCTGCGTTCATCGGTTTCTTCCTGTTCGGATTCGGCTGCACCGGCGGTCGCATCTATCAAAGCAGCCTGTATCAGCAGATCGTACCAACGCAGCACCGCGGACGGATCTTCGGGATCGGCCGCTTCCTCGGAGGCGTACTCCAACCGGCTGCACTCAGCTTGGCAATGCTGTTTGTCGACCGGTCCGGGGTCGGCGTCGTACTCATCGGGATCGCCGCTGTCATGATCGCTCTCGTCTCGGCCGAAGCACTTCTACTCCCACTGCACGAGACGAAATGGATCCTGACGCACCCGCCAACCGCCTCCGGGGAAAGCGCAACCGCCGACTAGCTCAGAGCGGCCTCCAACGCGGCATCAGCATGGAGCGTTGTGGTATCCAACACCGGCACCGGAAGATCCCCTTCTTTGACGAGAAGCGGCAGCTCGGTGCAGCCAAGGATCACCGCATCGGCACCCTCGGCGACAAGACGGTTGGAGATCCCGACCAGCGCTTCCTTAGACGCCGATGTGAGCAAACCGCAGTTCAGCTCATGGAAGATCACCTGGTTGATCGCGTCTTGCTCCGCCAGCGTCGGGGAGATCGGCTTGATCCCATCTCTCGACAGGCGCTGTGGATAGAACGAGCCCGACATGGTGAATCCGGTTCCCAACAGGGCAGGCCTACGACAACCCAGCTCGTTGAGCCGTTCGGCAACGACATCGAGGATCGAGATCAACGGGATCGGCACCGATGCGGCTACCTCGTCGAACACCTTGTGGAAGGTGTTCGTCGCGATCAGGCCAAGCTCGGCGCCCCCAGCACTCAGCGTGCGCAGCCCATCGATCGTGCCAGCCGCCAGCGCCTTCCAGTCTCCCGCCGTCATCCAATCGATGTACTGCTGAAACGTCACGCTGAAGATCAGGATCTCCGGATAGCCGTGGTTCCCGTACCGACGTGTGTACTCTCGCGTGATCCGCTGGTAGTACGTGACCGTCGATTCGGGCGATGTCCCTCCGAAGATCCCGATCCGTTTCACAGCCTGCCTCCGATCAGCTCCCGCTAGAGGAGGGGACGAACGACATCGACCACGTCGGGGAAGTCGATTCCGAGCTCGTGCAGCTTCTCGACACGCGGGATTCCGTTTTCAGTCCAGCCACGGCGTCTGTAGACGGCGTCGATTAGCTGCTCGTACTGATCCTCGCGATACGCACGCAGCGCGGCAACCTTCTCCGCTGTCGCCATGCCGGACGGATCGATCCCGACCTTCTCGGTGAGCTGGTCATCGTAGCGATCGGCGCGAGACTCGTACTCCTCTTCCGTCACCGGTCCGGCTGAGCGGTATGGAATCGCATCGTGCTCGCGGGTGCCGAATCCCATCCGCACGTTGAACACACGCTGGAAGTTGTACACCCGCTCTGACTGGAGGATCAGGTCCGCTCCCTCCACGTCAAGACCGGTGACCCCCGAGAACACATCGCAGTAGTTGGCGACGTGAGCAGGAACCTTCGCTGGCTCGTCGGTCTGTGCGTTGTCCGCCGGCTCGATGTCGTTCCAAGGCAGCTTGCAGTGGCCGACCAGGCCGAACCATGTCCGCCACATCGGGAAGTAGTGAAGCGCCTCAGCCTTGTCCTCAAATGTCGGGATCTGGTTGTTGACCATGTCCATGAAGATCAGCCAGGCCTCGTCGTGCTGCGGACCCTTGAGCGCCAAGCCGTACCCGCCCTGCATCGCAAGCGATTCCTTGGTGACGTACTCCGAGTACTCCAACCCCTTGGCCTCCATCCCAATGTCTTGCATGAACTGCATATCAGCACCGTACTCCTGGGCAAACAGCGTCTTCATGCGACGAATCCCTTGGCCAATCGTCACCCCGAATCCTTCGCCACATCCCATCTGGTGCAGTGCCTTGAGTGCGTCGTCGGCGTTGCCGAAGCGCAGATCGAGCCCCCCGGTTTTCTCCGTGTCGAGGATGCCGGCCTCGAAACACTCCATCACGAACGCCATCCCAGTCGTGTACCCGATCGTGTCGATCCCGTACGTGTCGCAGTAGAAGTTCATCTCGAGCACGAACTCCGGATCGAAGCACCCCATGTTGGCGCTTCCTCCGGCCGTTTCATACTCCGGTCCGTCAACGATGACTCGGCTGCCTTTGTACGGCCCGGTGCGAAGCGGGAAGTCATCGACGGCGTGCGAGCACGACATCGTGCATCCAAGCCAACAGCCATCGGGCATGTTCTGACTGAATCGTTCTCGCCATACCGGAGACGAGATCTCACCCACTTTGGGATGTTGGCCAAACTTGTAGTTGTGCGTCGGCAACAGGTCGTACTCATTCATGATCTCAACCAGGTGCGATGTTCCCACACGCCGCATGTCACACTGGCTCGCATCCAGCTCGAGGATTTCCTTGTTGATCCGCGCACCAGCTTCTCGAAGCCGCTCAGGATGTGCGGGGTTGTTGGAGTTTGCGTTGACCGCCGGACTCTTGACGACAAGCGCCGCGAGTCGCTTGTTGCGGAATACGGTGCCGGTGCCACCACGGCCTGCCTGCTTGATCCGGACACCATTGCGCTTCATGTCGAAGAAACTGAAGTTGAGACAGCCCCACCGCGTGTGATCCGCCCCCGCGCCGGCGGTTACGGTAGAGATCGCTGCAATGTCTCGCGGCGTGTCCGAGGCGGCAAAGGTATGCATCAGCTTGTCCGCGAGGACATGCGTGTTCAGATCGGCTTCAGGACACGCGAGCAGCTGGACAACACCTTCTACACCATCAGCAAACACCACGACGTCCTCGGAGGCGATTCCCTGAAGCTCGATCGCATCCCACCCGGCAAACTTGAGATACGGACCGAAGTAGCCGCCGGCGTTCGAGTCAATCACGCAGTCCGTCAGCGGAGAGAGGCTGACGACAATCGACTTCCCTGAACCCGGGTACGTCGTCGTGCCGCCGACCGGTCCCGACGAAATGACGATCTCGTTCTTTGGATCGTCCCATCGAGTCGAGTCGTCAACCGCGTTCCACAACCGCCACAATCCAAAGCCACGTCCGCCGACGAACACATCCTTCATCTGTTGAGTCACCGCACGTTCTTCGATCGCACCGCTATCAACATCGACGTAGAGGGTCTTGTCTGTGTACCCGTGCTCGACGGGTGCCGGCTTGTAGGGCATCTCCGCGAGTACGCGGTAGCCTGCTGGTGCCTCCATGGTTCCTCCTCGTGAACGCGTGCTCGTATCCGCGTGCTCATGCGCGCAGCGGGCGAAGTGTAGGACAGCGGTTCATGTTCCTCAAGGGCAAGCAGGGCACAGCTCCTCAGCGCGTCTGGCGACAGGCTGTTGTCGATGCAGTTGCTGTCCCCTATCCTTTGACAAACAGGAGGGAGCCACGATGGACCGAGATCGGATCGAGAACGGAATGCGGGAAATCCTGGAGGGGATCGGCAATGATCACCTCAACCCTGAGGTCCTTGCCAACACCTCGCGCCGCGTGTCGGCCATGTACGCGGAGTTCTTCGACAGGATCGATCAGGATCCCGCCGATGTTCTCGAGGTGCTGTATCAGGAGCCATACGAGGAAATGATCGTTCTCAAGGACATTCCGTTCTTCTCGATGTGCGAGCACCATTTCCTGCCGTTCGTCGGGCAGGCCGACATCGTGTATATCCCAAACGAGAATCGGATCGTCGGGGCAAGCAAGCTCGCTCGTGCCGTCGATATCGCCGCATCCCGCCCACAGCTTCAGGAGCGACTGACATCACAGATCGCCGATGCGCTGGTCAAGAAACTCGATCCGATGGGCGTTCTCGTTCGCATCGAGGCAACGCACATGTGCATCACCCTCCGAGGCGTCAAGAAACCGGGAACGAAGATGCTCACGTCGGCAATCCGGGGAAGCTTCTACACCGATCATGCCCAACGAAGCGAAGCGCTTGCGTTGATTGCGTAGGCCGCACGCCGTCCAGCGTCCGTTTCACACCCGTTCTCGCGCAGAGTCTCAAAGAACGCAGCGGAAGGCAACGCAGGGAAGCAGACCAAGGGAGGGCAGCACCGCGGGCTTGGGACACTCGATGTGCCTCTTCGCTTTGCCTCTTGTTTCACAACCGCTCTCGCGCAGAGCCGCAGAGAACGCAGAGAAAGCAAGCGCAGGGAAGCAGAGCAGGGACAAGCATTGCAGATTCGGGGGATTCGACTTCTCTGTTTGTGTTGCCTCCTGCCGACACTCTTCATGGCAGACTCTTCGGGGTTGGTTCCCCCCTGCGTACTCTGCGGCTCTGCGAGAGGATGCGCCTATCCAACTCAAGCCCTTCATGATCTTCATGCTAGACGCTTCTGATTTGGTCCTTCCCCTGCGCACCATCTGCGCCTCTGCCAGAGAATGGCCCTATCCAACCCAAGCCCTTCATGCTCTTCATGATCGCTGTTTCTCGTTGGGCTCGCCTGCGCCTCTGCGGGAGGCCAGGCCTATTCAACACGAACCCTTCATGCTCTTCATGCCAAACGCTCCTGGTGTCGTTCCCCTCCGCGAACTCCGCAGCTCTGCGAGAGATTGACCCTGTCAGTCCCTTCATGATCTTCATGCCAGCCGCTTCTGGTTTGCTTCTTCCCCTACGCCCCCCGCAGCTCTGCAAGAGACTGGGCCTGTCAACTCACGTCCTTCATGCTCTTCACGCTCTTCATGGTAGAAGCTTCTGGTTTGGCCCTTCCCCTGCGCCTCTGCGCGAGAATAGCCCTGTCAGCTCCTTCATGCGCTTCATGGTGGACTCTTCTGGTTTGCTTCTTCCTCTGCCGCTCTGCGGCCCTGCGAGAGGATAAGCCTATCAGTCGCTTCATGTGCTTCATGCTAGACGCTTCTGGCTTGGTTCTTCCTCTGCGGACTCCGCGGCTCTGCGAGAGAATGAACCCTATGAGTCCCTTCATGCTCTTCATGGTGGGTGTCTCTGGTTTCGTTCTTCCGCCACATCCCCGCTCTCAGCAGCCAAGACACCACTCGGCAATGCGGGGATCGTCGACTCGAAGCGGCGCCACATCGATCACCCGCTCGATTCCCCGACCGATCACAACCATCGAGATCGTCGAAGCTCCAGCGTGATCCGAGTATCGCGCGGCCAGTGCAGCCGCCAGTCGGAACTCGTCCTCGTTCGGATCTCCCTCAATCAGTGTCGTCGGCCCCATCACGTTTGCCGGATCGATCCGGATCCGGCCCTCCGAGAATGAGACCAGCGCGTCGTTTTCACGCTGATTGTGTCCGATGATCGCCTTGGCGCAATCGGAGAGGCGGAACTGCCGTCCGATTCTCAGCAGTCGAAACTCATCCAGACCGACATGCTCCCGGCCGATGTGGTCAAACGCATCGCGTACGCGGGCGGCATAGGCTTTCTCCACCAGCAGGCATCCCCCAGCTGGCTGGGGGTACTCAGTGACTCCAAACTCCCGCGCCAGCGCAGTCTGTTCCTGACGACTACGTCCCTGGATCGACATGAGATCCTCCTTGCGCAGCCAGCCTTCCAGTACAGGACGTGTCTCCGGGAGAAGATTCGCCGACAGCGGTCGGAGCAGCCGGTCGCCCAGTCCGCTCTCCTCAGCCGCCTGGAGAAGCGCACGGTGATGCTGGGACTTCGGACGTTGACCAAGCACTTCACCACTCACGACGAACTGCGCGTCCTGCTCCTCCATCACGCGCTTGGCAATCTTCAGCATGAACACCCGGCAGTCCACACACGGATTCATTCCCCGGCCGTAGCCGTGCCTTGGATAACGGATCACCTCAAGATGCTCTTCGGAGGCGTCGACGATCTGAAGCGGTATTCCGATCTGTGCCGCGGTGGCGCGGATTCGCGCACGGCCTCTCTCGTCCGCGCTGAACAGGTGCTGCACGTGCAGGAGAGTCACCTCGATCCCCAATCGCTGAACAAGCGTCGCCGCAAGAATGCTGTCCAATCCACCCGAGAAGGCTGCGACCGCCTTGATGGCGCCCATCGACGACGCGCCATCCTCGGATCCATGATCAAGCCCCGGGTTCTTCATCGTTGCTTCACATCCTCCGATATAATCCTACCGCAATTCTCATACAGAGCTGAAACGAAGGAGGAGTCCAGCAATGCGCAAGACATGGATCGTAGGATTGGTTGCCACGCTGATTGTGAGCACCGGTATAACACTCGTGTGGATGGAGTCCTCGGAAAGGCAAGTGGCGATCGCCCCGATCGTCGTCTCGGCCCAAGAGGGGAGCACCACGGAAGCACAAGCTGTCAACGAGTCGATCACGCAGTCCGGTCATACAGCCGTCAAACAGGCCATCGCAGCCGTCGGGCCAGCGGTGGTACGAATCGATGTCACGGGAACGGTCGCTGTGTCGAATCCGTTCCTCGAGTTCTACGACAACCCGATGTTCCGCCGTTTCTTCGGAGATCCGCTCGATCTCGACTCCCAAGAGCGTACAACCCAGTCGCTCGGTTCGGGCCTAGTCTTCGAGCATGAAGGGGAGAGCCTGGTGCTCACCAACGCCCACGTCGTCTCGGAGGCGGATACGATCCAAGTGACGGACATCAACGGGATCACACGCGATGCCGTGCTCGTCGGCGCAGATACCCTTCTTGATGTAGCCGTACTCCGCCTCGATGGCGACACGGCGGGACTCGTCGCCGCCGAACTCGGGGATTCGGACACCGTGGAGATCGGCGATTGGGCGATTGCCATCGGAAACCCGCTCGGCCTGTCCTACACCGTGACCCTTGGGATCATCAGCGCAACCGATCGCGACATCGCCAAGCCAAACGGCGTCGGCAACTTCAACAACCTCATCCAGACCGACGCCGCGATCAACCCCGGCAACAGCGGCGGACCGTTGGTCAATGCGCTTGGGCAAGTGATCGGCATCAACACGATGATTGCCCGCAGCTCGTCAAGCGGCGTCTCTGTGGAAGGGATCAACTTCGCCATCGCCATCAACGGCGTGAAGGATATCTTGACACAGCTCGTCGATTTCGGAGAAGTCCGCCGCGGGTGGCTCGGTGTCCAGCACACCGAGATCACACCTCAGGTGGCTGAGGAGTACGGGATCGACCCGGAGCAGACAGGTACACTGGTCGTCCGCGTGTTCCCCGGCGATCCGGCGGATCAGGCCGGCTTGGAGGTCGGCGACATCGTCATCCGCGTCGGCAACGTGGACATCGAAGAAACAGACGATCTGAATCGAGAGATTGGACTTCTAGCGGAGGGGACCACTGTCGAGATCGTGATCATCCGTGAAGGAGAGCAGCTGACGCTGCCCGTTGCCCTCGGCGAACGTCCCAGCGAAGAGGAACTGGCAACCTACGAGGGGAGCCAGCCTGAGAGCGGCGAAGAGGAAGCCATCTCCGAATTCGGACTAACCGTCGGTCCGATCACCCCAATCGTCGCCCGCCATCTCGGATTGAATTCGACAGAAGGCGTCGTCATAATGGACGTCACCGCAGGCAGTCCGGCCGATCGAGCCGGCCTGGTGGAAGGCGATGTCATCGTCGAGGTCGATCATCAACCGATCGAATCGGTTGACGAATGGAACAGCACAATGTCTGGACTCGGCGAGGGCGTAGGAGTTGTCCTCACTGTCTTGCGGGACGGCAGCGTGGCGTTCGTGACGATCGAATAGCGAAGCCGGCAGCCAAACGGAGAGTGGCGCAGCTTGGTCAGCGCGCAGCGTTCGGGACGCTGAGGCCGCCGGTTCGAATCCGGCCTCTCCGAATGCGGGAGTAGCTCAATGGTAGAGCTCTGGCCTTCCAAGCCAGCGATGCGGGTTCGATCCCCGTCTCTCGCTCCAGGCGGTCGTTCGGGCTCGCGCGGAGATGTCCGCACGACTCGGAAGGTCGCTATTGACATGAGATAACGTCCGACGCACACTGACGATGAGACGCGCAAGCGATGAAGTCAGTGGCTCTCGAGGAGTCACCGAGTTCGAGAGAACGCCCAGCGCGAGTCTTGTTTGTGAGACTCGCACGAACTCAAGGCTCCGTCGAGAAGCCTTGAATTCGCGCCCGTAGCTCAGAGGACAGAGCAGCGGCCTTCTAAGCCGCTGGCCGGAGGTTCGAATCCTCCCGGGCGTACCAGTTGGCAGAACGAGCCCCTTCAGCGACTAAGCTGAATGGGCTTC
>CAZORQ010000059.1:0-11587 GCA_964582285.1 uncultured Thermotogae bacterium | reverse complement strand
TCAGACGTTCCGTGCTGCCTACCTTTCCGTTGACGTCCTCGACCGTCAGACGAACCGCATAGGTGCCCGCATCCTGATAGCTCGTGGTCACCTGCTTGCCGGAGGAGGTTGCCCCGTTGCCGAAGTCCCACGCGTAGGACACAATGGCTGCGCCCCCGCTTGACGCGCTGGCGTCGAATTCGATCGGCTCATTTGCGTACACAACAACTGGGGATACATCGAAGCGGGCTTCCGGCGCGCTCCCCATGAACGTGCACGAGGCAAGCAGTCCGCAAAGAATTCCAACGAACAGGACTCCGAGTCGTCTTTGTCTCACGGCCTTCACCCGACCTCGATGAGCGTATCCTTGGGGAAGCTGGTGATTACGTCACAGCCATTCGGTCCCACGACCACATCATCCTCAATCCGAACCCCACCGAAGGCAGGAAGGTAGACGCCCGGTTCGATGGTCACAACCATCCCCGCTTCGAGTGCATCGCTGATCTGCGGGCTCAGGCCCGGGGCTTCGTGCACTTCGAGGCCGATTCCATGACCGAGACCATGACCGAAGTAGTCGCCATATCCCGCTTCGGCAATCAGATTTCGAGCGACTGCATCGATCTCGGATGCGACCTTGCCGGCCCGCACAGCATCGATTGCAGCCACATTAGCGCGGAGAACGACATCGTAGATCTCCGTCGCCTGAGGCAATGCTGCTCCCACGGAGACGGTGCGCGTCATATCAGATCGGTACCCGCCATAGCACACTCCGAAATCGAACAGCAGCAGATCCCCTTCCTCAAGCAGCTTCGGATCGAGAGAGGGGTTGTAGTGGTTGAGTGCCGTATTCGCGCCTGCTGATGCGTTCACTGGGAAGGCCAACCCCTCCGCATCCGTCTCTCGAATCAGAACCTCAAGACGCAGTGCAGCTTGTGCTTCGCTCATTCCGATTCGCAGTTCGGGCAGCAGGGTCTTGAAGGCCTCATCGCCGATGGCGGCAGCTCTCTTGAGGCAGGCAAGCTCCTCAACCGACTTCGTTCGCCGGAGCAGTGAGACCGGGTCCTGCTCGGGAATCAGCGTGAATCCACCATGCTTGCGCATCTCTTCAACCCAATGGAAGCTCACCCGAGTGGAAGGGAACACGACGCGCTCCAGCCCGCGAGCCGTGATAGCATCGGCGGTTGCCTTCGATCTCCATTTTCTATCCTCAACAATCGAAACGCCGTCAATCTCCCGCTTGGCCTGCTCGGTGTATCTTGAGTCGGTTAGTAGGACAGCCTCGTCCTTCGTCAAGAGAAAGGCACCCTCTCCTGTGAATCCCGTCAAATAGCGGATTGTTGCAGCATCCGATCCTTCGTGGCTCACCGCGAGATATGCCTGTTCTCCAATTGCCTCCAGCAGCGCGCGCTGCCGATTGGGATAGTCTGCCATGCGTGCGAACCGTCCTTTCCGAGGGCACAAGCCGATACCCATCGCATCGACTGCGGCAAGACTATACAGCGGAAACCGTCTTGTCAACGGGAAAAGCGACAGATATAATCCGCCAACATGATGACCCTTGATGAGCTTCGCGCCGAAATCGAAGAGCTGAAACGCGATTTGCACAAGCGCCTCGCGTTGATTGACGACGACGAGTCAATCGGCACATTTCGCGTCGATTTTCTCGGGCGGAAGGGGCGCGTATCGCAGCTGTTCAAGCATCTCGGCAAGCTCGACTCGAGTGATCGCAGCGCCGCAGGTCAGTTGCTCAATGGGCTCAAGGAAACTGCGACCGCGGCCATTGCAGAGAGAGAGGCGGAGGCCCAACGCGAGCGGCTCGCGAAGCAACTCGACATGGAGCGAGTCGACATGTCGCTGCCCGGTACCAGGGGCTCGTTCGGCCATTTGCATCCACTCACTAGGGTTCAACACGAGATTGAATCGATCTTCATGAGGATGGGGTTTAGTGTTGCTGCCGGCCCCGAGATAGAGACCGAGTACTACAATTTCGATGCACTGAACATCCCTATCGAGCATCCGGCTCGAGCGGATTGGGACACATTCTACATCGATGAGAACACGCTCCTGCGTCCCCACACATCGCCGGTCCAGATCCGCGTCATGGAGCAGACGGAGCCCCCGGTACGGATCATCTGTCCCGGCCGCTGCTATCGTCGTGATACACAGGACGCGACCCACTCGCCTGTGTTCCACCAGATAGAGCTTCTGTGGGTCGAAGAGGGGCTCTCGCTCGCTCACCTGAAGTACGTTCTTGAGGTCTTCACGCAGGAGTTCTTCGGGGAGGGGTACGAGATGCTGTTTTCGGGGGACTACTTCCCATTCACCGAGCCGTCTGTGCAAGTCCACATCAAAGCTCCCGGTGCCAGCGATTGGCTGGAGATCATGGGCGCCGGAATGGTCGATCCGGCGGTGCTGTCCGCGGTGGGCTATGACCCGGAGATCTACACTGGGTTTGCGTTTGGCCTCGGTATCGAGCGGATGGCGATGCTGAAATACGGGATCGATGATATCCGCGTCTTCCTGATCAACGATCTTCGATTCATCCGCCAGTTCTAGCCCGGCTGCGAACGCTGGTGCAATCTACACCTGCTGGAACACCAGACACGCATTTTGCCCGCCGAACCCAAACGAATTCGACAACGCTACCCGGATAGGCATCTCGACAGACGTTGGCGTGTAGTCTAGATCGCACTGCGGATCGCGGTGCTCATAGTTCAGGGTTGCAGGGATGAAGCCGTGCTCCATAGCAAGGAGGGTCGCAATGGCCTCAACGCCGCCCGCGGCGCCCAGCAGATGGCCGATCTGAGATTTTGTCGAGCTGATCTTCACTCGGTTCGCGGACTCGCCAAATGTCGTCTTGATCGCTGCGGTCTCCGCACAGTCGTTCGCGGGAGTTGACGTGCCATGCGCATTGATGTAGTCAATCTCCTCAGGCTTGAAACCAGCCCGGTCAAGCGCCATCTGCATCGCCCGCGACGCACCGGAGCCGTCCTCCGACGGCGCGGTGATGTGTGTCGCGTCGGATGACATTCCAAATCCGCTTAGCTCGGCGTAGATATGTGCGCCCCGTGCGACGGCCAGCTCGTACGCTTCCAGAAGGACAAGTCCCGCCCCTTCGCCCATGACAAACCCATCCCGCTTGGCGTCAAACGGACGCGACGCGCGCTCCGGCTCATCGTTCCGCTTCGACAGCGCTCCCATCCGGGCGAAACCCGCGAATGTCACCGGGATCAAGACCGCCTCGGCACCGCCGGCAATCGCCCGATCGACGTACCCGGATGAGATCAGTTCGGCTGCGGCCCCTATGGCATGGGTCCCACTGGCGCACGCCGATACAACGCCGAAACTCGCCCCGCGAAGCCCGTGCGCAATCGAGACCTCGCCTGCAAGCGCATTGGGCATCATGCGTGGGACGAAGAACGCGCTTACGCGCCTTGGACCACGTTCGGTCATTGTCTTCAGTGTATCGTCAAACGTTTGCATGCCGCCGATTCCCGTCCCCACAACGGCGCCGAATCGATCAAGCTCGACATTCTCATTGCTAACGCCTGCATCCTCCAAAGCCAATGCCGCTGCCGCAAGCGCCAATTGAGTGGATCGGTCGAGGCGGCGAGCCTTCTTCGGTTCGATGTGCTCGTGCGGATCGAACTCGTCAATGGGAGCGGCAATCTTTACGTCGATCCCCGTGAGATCAACCTGATCATCGACACGGCGGATGCCGCTTCTCCCGGCTTTTAGACTCTCCCAGAACGCCTGCTTGCCGCTTCCAATCGGGCTGACCGGCCCAATACCCGTTACAACCACCCGGCTACCCATACCGCTCCTTGACGTCCTGTAAGAGCATCAGATGCTCCCTCTCCTCAGCGCTCTCCTCTTCACTGCTCGCATCGAGTTGCGACATCTGCGCCTTCACATCGGACAGCTCGATCTCTTCCAGCGGCACAGCGAGTTCGACCAGCAGTGTGATCCGATCGCCGACTGTACGCAGTGTCCCCGGCTCGCAGACAAAGACCCTCGCGCCGCCATCCGTTTGGATCCGGATCGTCCCTCGATCCAGCACGGCGAGTAACGGGGCATGCGCTTCCATGACTGCGAATTCACCGCGCGGGCTTCGCGCGACAATCATCGATGCGTCTCCATCGAAGTACGTGCGATCCGCCGATCGGAGCTGACAATGCATGATATCCCCCCGGATTCCGTAACTATAGATACGCGCTGTTAGGGGGTCAAGGTCGACGACCGTATACTACTCGGGCTCGACGTCTTCCAGAATCTCAACGGACCGACTGGCGCCGATCCGGCTGGCGCCGGCTTCAATCATGGCGATCGCCGTCGCCGCATCACGGATACCTCCTGCCGCTTTCACCCCCATCTCCTCGCCAACCGTCGCGCGCAATAGGGCCACGTCTTCTGCAGTTGCCCCCGCGGGACCGAAGCCCGTTGATGTCTTCACGAACTTCGCTCCAGCAGCCTTGGCGAGTGTCGCGCCAGCGACCTTCTCCTCGTCTGAGAGAAGGGCTGTCTCAAGGATGACCTTCACCACGACACCGCGCGGCGCCTTTTCTGCCGCAGTGCACACGCCGCGGATGTCATCGGCTACCGCAACATAGTTCCCCTCCTTGAGAGCGGCCACATTGATGACCATATCCAATTCATCTGCGCCGGCTGCAATCGCCTTCTGTGCCTCGAATGCTTTGGTCTCGGCGGTGGTCATGCCATGCGGAAACCCAATCACCGTGCAAGCCTTGACCGGTGCATCTCCCAGCTGCTCCCGGACCAGTTCGATGTGGCATGGGTTGACACACACGGAGGCAACGCCGTATTGGATCGCCTCCGTGCACAGCTGCTTGACGGACGCTCGGGTTGCGGCTGGACCAAGGAGCGTGTGATCGATCCGCTTTGCCAGTTCTGCTCGTTTCATGCTGCCTCCTTTGCCTCTGGTTCAGCAATCCCGCAACGCTGCTCTGCGGTCCGTCTTGTGGAACAGGTGGAAGCTTCGGCCGCCCTCGTGGACGAACCCGACGCCAACGTACCCTCTTTCGAACAGCAGCTCAAACACCTGTCGTCCGGTCGACCGCCACTCACGTGCAATCGCGAGGTCCGTATCGCGGACCTTGTCGAGATCCACGGGGATTTCCACTAGCACATGTTCAGCGCGCGGGGCATCGTCATATCCCACAAGCCTCCGGATCCCGCTGGAGGCTAGGCGCGTCTTCGTCAGAACGTTCATCTCGTGGACGCCGAGTTTGAAGTACGGTGGCGGGTTCCCCCGATCGAGGATCGAGCTGACACGTGGTGAATCGATCCACCACTCGACATGAAGTCGATCCGTCGGCAGGCCGAGATTCCGGCTGTCGTGAATCTCTCCATAAAGCTCCTGACGATACCCCGTAGCAACGGCACCTAGTTTGCCAAATGCCAAGTACGCTTCATCGCTTCGAAGCGGGTCAAGCGACCAGAAGACCAAATCGACATCATCCTGTTGGCAGATCCTCCGTTCCGATACTCGGAGGCCATATCCAATACCATGATTGCGTTCCGACGGAAGCACGGCGCGGAACACCGTATGCCGTGCTGGATACCTGTCGATGCTGGCCACAAGATCGACGATGGCTCCGCGCAAACGTGGTCCACTGCCTTCAGGATGCTGCACACCCAATACGAGCCCACCGCTTTGACAAACGGCGGTGAGGGCAGCTACATCCCAAACAGTTCTTGCTCGATCCCCGAGAATCCTCTGCTGCAGATCGACGCATGTCTTGAGAGCTGCAGGGCCGCGCAGGCGTTCAGTCTTGGCCGGCATGTTTGGCCCGCTTGTCTGCATACATCCGCCGGTCAACTTCCTCCAATATCGCCTCGAGGGAGCACTCATCGCGTGGCTCGCGGGTGTAGAGACCTATGCTCAGGTCGATCCGATGGCCTGCAATCCCTGTCTTCTCAGGGATCTCCTTGATCTTCTGACGAAGCCGCTCGGCGACGATCCGCGCGTCACCCTTCCCGTCCGTTTCCGGCATCAGAACAAGGAATTCATCACCACCGTAGCGGATGGTCCTATCCGCGCCACGCACGTTCCGTTCAAGCATGCGAGCAATCTCATGGAGGACTTCATCCCCTCTGAGATGGCCGAACGCGTTGTTGATCGCGCGGAAGCCATCGACATCGATCATCATCAACGCCAGGGGTTGCTCGTACCTGTCGGCACGGCTCAATTCGGATGCGATAATCGAGTTGAAGTAGTGCCGGTTGAACAGCCCAGTGAGAGGATCGCGGATCGCCTGTTCACGAAGGGTGTCCTGCGATTCGAGATTGGACAGCGCGATGGCAAGGTGGTTGGCCACAACATCCAGGAGCTGCCGGTCCTCATCATCGAAAAATCCCACGTGTTGGCTCTCCACATTGATCACACCGAGGAGATTCCCGCTGAAAAGAATAGGAACAGCCAACTCGCAACGCGTGCCAGAGAACGACTCGACATATCGAGCATCGCTTGTCACATCCGGGGAAAGGAGAGGACGCTGATGTTTCGCCACCCAGCCCACAATTCCTTCTCCCATGGAGATTGTTGTCCCGACGGCAAAGTCATCCTGATGGTACGGTCCGCGCAGTCCAGCCACTGTGAGTGACTCTCCGTCGTTTGTGAGCATGATGTTGCTCAACTCGAAATCGAACTGCTCGACAAGAAAATCCAACGTACTGGCGACAACCTGGCTGCGTGACGAAGCCGTTGCGAGCCGTTGGCCAAAAGAGTAGATGCGCATCAGTGAGTCACGCTGTCGAAGAGCAGAGATTGCCGTCGCGATCTGCCCAGCAAGGGTAGATACAACCTCCACATCCTGCTCGTCGAATGCTGTCGCCTGCTCGCTGGCCACCTCAATGATGCCAATCGGGCCCTTCCGTCCGATGATCGGGATCGCCATCAGCGAGCGGATGACAGTTCCGAGGTCTTTGCACCTTTCATCCTCACGCACATCCGGAATAACAGCGGGCTGCGCATTCTGGAAGACCCATCGTGCAATCCCCGGGCCATCAACGTGGAGCCTGGATCCCTTCTGAGGGATGTGCGCTTCCGGGATGATATCGCTCGCAGCAATGGCCTCCAGCACCAGCCGCATCCCATCTGCGATATAGATGAAGCAGACGCCGTAGGCCATGTCCTGATGGACACGCGCTACAGCAAGCTCACACAGGGTTCGCACATCATTCACTCGAGCGAGTTGTTGCCCAAACGCTGACAAGACATGCAGCCGTTCCTTCTGCTTCTCGAGCTGTCTCATCTTGAAGACCCGTTCAACTGCGAGTGCAGCAAGATTTGCTAGTGCGGCAACCGGTTCGATCGACATGACGGTCGGCGCACTTCGGTCGATTGGATCATCCACCGAGATACTCCCGATGATGCCTGCAGTTCCGCGCAACGGGATGAACATGTAGTCATCCGCATGCCATCCCTCCAGCGAGACGCTTCCCCCGATTCCGCGATCGGCATCCCACGGGGTGTCATCGTGTGGAACGTAGTAGGCGGGACCAAGGCGATACCGATCGGAGAAGACAGCCTCTCGTTCGCTGAGCGGGATCGGCGATGTCTCCTGGAGCGTCCTGAACTCGTCCGGGCTCAGCCCTGAGCTGAGCATCATATGGACCTCCCCTCGGAATGGGATAGGGGCCGACAGGTCATAGAGGGACAGAAGCGCACGACGGAACCCGCTGTACTCCGTGATGGTGTCGAGGGAGAGCTGCAGGATCCGGTCGATGTCCGATTCCCCGAGGATGACTTCTCCGAGTTCGATCACGACGCGTTGTATCTGCGTCAGGCGCGTTTCCAACGTGATATCGCGGACTGTTCCCTCGATGATTGGGCCATCCGAGGTCTCCACAAGCCGCGACCAAACCTCCGCAACGAATACGCCTCCTGACCGTGTGGCGAAGTGGTAAATGTTTGGCTTGGGTGCATCGATCCCTTGGGTTCGCTGTTTGAGTTCATCGACCAGCCGAGGCCGCTCTTGCTCAATGATAAGTTCAAGCTCCTCCGGGCGCTTCCCAATGAGCTCGTGGATCCCATATCCGAGCCTTTGGAGAAGATGACGGTTGACATACATCAGATACCCGTCCTGGATCTCAAACACACCTATCGGAGCGCTCTCGAGCAGCTCGTGCGCTCGGCGGTGCTGCGCTGCGCGCTTTGCCCTATGCAGAGATCGAGCTGTCATGTGTCCGATGACGTGGCGGAGTTGCTCTCCATCGATGGATAGTGGTAGCCACGTAGCGGCTCCTGCAGCGATTGCTCCAAGCCCAAGCTCGAGTGTATCCCCGTCGATCAAGGCCAGGGTATAGACATCGGGATAGCGATCGACCCACGCTTTGAGGGCGCGCTTGCCCTCGGCACTGTCGGTGCATGCGGCAAACAGGACAAGGTCGGGGACAACTGAAGCTGGGCTATCCTGATTCGATCGGACCGCGCATACGTCGTAGTTGGAATCGAGCAGATCACGTAGCGTGTCTTCGCGCGCCTGCTCGTTGCAGACTAGAAGCAGTGTCGCTCTACGTCGCTCGGCCATCGGCCACCGCCTACGCCTCTCCCGTCAGTCGTCGTATCTGCTCCTCATCCTTCGTCCAATGTGCGTCGACCTTCACGATCAGATCGAGAAACACCCGGCTACCAAGGAGCGTCTCGATATCGGTTCGCGCAAGCGTTCCGATCTTCTTGATCAAGCCGCCGGCTTTCCCAACCACAATTCCCTTCTGTGATGCCCGATCAACAACGATCTCCGCTTTGATCTCAACAAGCCCGTCTTCACGCTCGTGGAACCACTTGATTCGGACGGCTACCGAATGAGGAATCTCCTGATACGTGAGTTGCACGACCTTTTCGCGAATCAACTCACGGATAAGAAACTCCTCACCTTGCTCGCTGGTGGCATCTTCGGGGAACAATGGGCTTCCGTACGGAAGATAGCTGATCAGTGTCTTCACCGCGTCATCAAGCCCGATATGCTGCGTCGCCGAGATCGGTATCAACTCAGCGAAGCGGTCTGTCGCTTCGTAGGCGACAAGCGTTTCCTCCAACTGGTTCCCTGCAGCGCGGTCGATCTTGTTGACCAAGAGAAGAATCGGGAACGATGGATCTCCCCATCGGAGAAAGGCATCTCGATCTGCGGAGATGACCTTTCCCCAAGGTTCGACAACGTAGAGCATCGCATCGATGCCACGGATTGCACGATGAGCCTCCCGCAGGATGTGTCGGCCAAGCCGGTTCCTCGGCCGATGAAGGCCCGGTGTATCGACGAAGATGATCTGAGCTTGCTTGGTGTTCAGGACACAGCGGATGCGATTCCGAGTTGTCTGTGGCTTCTCGGACGTGATGAGCAGTTTTTGTCCAAGCACCGCGTTGAGCAACGTGGATTTGCCGACGTTTGTCTGACCGACAACGGCTACAATCCCGACCTTGCGCCTGGGCTTCTCCGTATCTTGCTTCCCCTGTGGTCTCGACGCACGCATCGGCCTGCCGTGTCACCTGCCAGGTTGAGCTTGGTTCGGGCCAGTGTATCGATCACAAGTTCCGTTGTAAAGCAGTTCTGCGATCACTATAGTCTCGACGTCCATGAACACGTTGATCGTCAACATCGGGCAGCTCGTGACGCCCGTTCCGACCAGCACTACACTCGCGGCTTCATCTCTCGAAATACACGAGCGCACTAAACTCCTGATCCGCAATCACCGCATTGCCGCAATTGGCCGAACGGATGAGTCGGAGCCCATCGATCAAGTGATCGACGCCCGCGGCGGAGTTGTACTCCCCGGCCTGATTGATGCACATACACACTTCCCTTCCACTGTGGTGGAAAGCAATGGGAGCGAACCCCAAACGGATTCACAATCCGATGCCGCCGCGAAGGCTGCGCAAGCGATTGTCAGCCGCTTGCGCCGTGCCATGGTCAGCGGCATCACGACGATGGAGATGAAGTGCCGAAACCTGACCGAACTTCGCAACCTGTCCACTGCAACTCGCTCAAGCGACGGCCATCAACCTGCAGTTATCGCTACGCTTTTTGAGGCGGCTCCGGCGTCGGGTGTTTCGCATGCGGATCGGATGGCCAGCCTCATCGGAGATGCCATCCCGACCGTCCGCCGCCTTCGCCTGGCGAGGTTCTGCGATGTCGAGTGTGGGGCCGACGCCTACTCGCTCGATGAGGCTAGGACGATGCTTCGAGCTGCTCGGGCTGCATGCCTCCACTTGAGCGTTCATCAAGATGGCACGAGCGTAAGCGATCTGGGTTCGGTCGCTGAGGAACTCGGGATCACCTCCATTGGCCATGTATCCAAACTTGGCATCAAGGATGCCGGAGCAATGAGACGCGCTGGCGTAATCCCAATCCTCTTGCCTGCTGAGGGGCTTATTGGCACTGAACCCTATGCGGATGCTGACATGTTGATCGAGGGAGGATTGGCCGTAGGGTTGGGGACCAATGCAGGATTCGCAGCTGTCGGCACTGGGTCAATCTGGTTGGTTATCGCGCTCGCCGTGACCGCTCTTGGCATGTCGCTCGAGCAGGCGATCTGCGCGGTCACGCTGCACAACGCGCACGCCCTTGAGGCGGCTGCAGAGATCGGGACTGTGGAGCCCGGGAAGCAAGCCGATCTTGCGATTCTTGACCTTGCAGACTATCGGGATTTGCTAGGGGGGCTCGGTGACAATCCCGTCCGTTTGCTTATTCGAGGGGGAGAGGTTGTGCACGAGCAATGACGATTCACATTCTGGCCTACGCGAAACTCAATCTCTCGCTGCGTGTTCTGGGACGTCGGCCCGACGGATACCACGATATCTTGTCTGAGGTTCAGACGATAGATCTTGCCGACCGCCTGGCAATTGATCTTGACAGCGAAGATGTTCGCGTCGACAACGATCTTGTACCTCAGGGAAGCGACATTGTCGAGCAAGCAGCGACGGTTCTTCTTGCCCACAAGAGGCGAGATCAGGGAGCTGCGATACGCATCGAGAAGTCGATCCCAATCGGAGCGGGGTTGGGTGGAGGATCCTCTGATGCAGCGGCTGTTCTGTGTGTACTTGACAGGCAGACACCGCCTACGCTGCCGTTCGAGGTTCTGTGCGACATCGCGTCCGACATCGGGTCGGATGTCCCCCTATTCCTCCACGGTGGATTGATCCACATGTCCGGCAGAGGAGAGTATGTGGAACAGCTTCCGAAGGAGCCGGAGAAGCACTTCGTCGTGCTCGTTCCAGAGATCCACTGCGCCACCGCCCGGATCTACGCACACTGGGACGAGGTTGGCGGAGCGCAATGCGCGATGCAGAACACTGAGTTAATGCGAGGCGAGAATGATCTGCTGAAGGCTGCTCTGGCTGTTCACCCAGCACTGGCTCCGTATCATGAGGCAATATCCTCTCTTGATGCGACCTACTACGGCATGAGTGGAAGTGGATCATCGTTCTACGCGGCGTTTGAGCATCGAGACGCTGCAAACCTGGCACATCGGCGTTTGACACGGCAGTTCGAGTCGGCAAAGGTGTTCGTATGTCGTCCAACGAACAGTGGACATCGGATGTGGGAGATGCGGTGAGAATAGCGATTGATGGTCCAGCGGCTGTCGGGAA
>CAZORQ010000058.1:0-11690 GCA_964582285.1 uncultured Thermotogae bacterium | reverse complement strand
CCCACGGGGCGCTGCGGATTCTGTAGTCCGAGGAGTTCCGGAGCGTAGTACGGAACTCGTTGACCCGGGCTGTCCCTTACTCGCTCTTCCATGATAAGGTCCGAGCATGTCTCGGCGTATTCGCGTTGCTGTTCCGGGTTTCCCTCACCACATCACTCAGCGTGACGTTCGAAGAATGGACATCTTCTTCTCCGACGAAGGCCGGCTGGAGAGAACCTAAGGCATCTGTTGTAGCAGGGCGAGCGCTCAGCCCCCTCCTTCGTCAAGCGCTCCCTCACGCTTGCTCGACACTCGGATCGAAGCACCACAGCCGATCCAAGTCACCTCTCCTGTCGTTGTCAGAGACAGACGGAAGTGGAGAGCGCGCCTTGCATCGTAGTCAAGCGCATATCGAGTATGCAGACTCACCGTGGATGCCGGGAGGTGAGCGCTCTCCACAGGGATACTCCACTGGCCCACCGCTGATAGGCTGACACGCGAATTCGCTACGAAACCGGCACTCAGGGTGGCGGATATCCACCTATCGGGAGACGATGCTGTGCCCTCGACTCCAATCATGCATGCCAGTACCGTTGGATCAAGGATACGACTCAGCTGAATCGCGATCTCCACTGCATCTTGCCCGGTGTGCGTCACGCGCACTCTTGGATCTAGTAGACCCTCCGGCGATATGCGTACTTCGCAGTATCCCCCAAGTGTCGTCCTGGTGACAGCGTCACACAGCTTCTCGTCACCCGAGTAGTAGGTCCGGGTTTCGCGGATCAGTATCCGACTACCTGTCATCGACAAGCCCATGCTGAGAACACGATCGACCCGCCAGGATGCGGCAAAGGTCAACTGAACTTCGTGTGAGTAGCGTGTGAACGCGTAATACTCGCCCTCCTCATCGACCATCGCACCCTCTGTACCGTGGGGAAAGAATGCTCCTGCCATTTCCCACGTGAATCTTGAGCCCGAGATATCATCTACGCTCCGCAGGGAGTCGTACTGGGCGAAAGCCGGGTGGGCTGTACAGGCGATTAGGAGGAACACGAGGAACGCGGCGGCTCCTCTCACGGCAGGATGCATTCCCGCAGCTCCGATAGCCGAGACGCACGCAGGCACATCCAGTCGAGTGCTCGGCGTTGCTCCTCCCGTGCATGTCGTGCCTGTTCCTCCGTCGGCACGGCGACGATGAAGATCCCGCTCATCTTCCTATCCTCAGCAAGGCCGCTGATCGTCGTCACGTATCTCCCCCAGCCCGGATCAGCCAGCATCATGAGCCCATCCGTCACCCCAACCACAACCAGGTAGTGAGGCCTGGGCTTCGTCACGTGTGCAATGGCCGGAAGTCCTCCTCGAGCGAAGTAATCCTCCACTTGCCTGCTGTTCAGTCGGTATCCGGCCGTGTGCAGCCCGAGCAAGATAGCGGACTCCTTCAAGTCATAGGCCGTCAGACCACCCCGGTCGCGTGGCTCCTCGCCACGGACACGCACCAACTCCTCGATGATGCCAAGCACTTCGCTCTCCGTTGCAGGGATCCCATAGAACACGCTGAGAAGGCCCGCGACGGCCGCCGCACCGCAGGAATACTCAGTTGTCTGGGCAACGACCCCTGCAAACCGCTGATCCAACCACGTCACGTACGACTCGGCTGCATGGACCGAAGCTGGCGTCGCGGCGATCGACGATCCGAGCATCACAGCCAAGAGGAGCCAGCTGCAACCAGTTCCTTGCCCGACGACTCTCCAGTATCTTGGGATCACAGCCGCTCCAGAGCGAACCTGCTATCGTCTATCGCCTCTCCTCGAGATGAGGCGGAAGACACCGACCGAGATGACGTACGTGGCCCCAGAGACTCCTAGCCATAGGAGGATCCAGGCTCCCCATGACCGAGTGCCCCCTGGGACGGGCTGTGGCAATCCGAGAATCGCACTCCAGACTCCCGGGGCCACGAACGCCGTGACCATGAACATCCAAAACGCTGCCGCCCCCAACCGTAGTCTTGCTTGACCAGGCGGCTTCCGATCAGCGCTATCCTTCATCACAATCCTCTGTCTCGTGTGCGCGCCGTGATGAGGGCGGATCTACATCGGGATGAAATGCGCACCCATTCCACCCGCGAGACCCCCAATCGCTCCCTGCACAGCACCCGAACCGATTTGGCGCATGTCGTCGCGGTCGATGCCGTAGTCCTCATCGAACCACTGCTCCTCGATCGCCTTCCCCCCAGCGCCGGCCGCGGCACCGATGCCTGTCAGGATCAGCAGGGAAAGGAAGAAGCCCAGTTCGCCTTCCGCCTCCAGGAGTTCCTCATCCGAGAGCGGATCGCTGGCGGGAAGTGGTACCAGGAACTCGCTCGCAGGCTGCCCGGCGGTGCTTCCCTGTACACCGAGCATGCATACACCCAGGATGAGAGCCGCTACCAGCATCGTCTTACCCATGTCCTCACGCTCCTTGTAAGGCGAGATGTTGTCATATCTTAGACGTATGAATCCGGCAAGTCAACCCCTTCATCTGCTGCCGCTTCCGATCGTCCTGAGCTTGCCTGCAAGCGCCGGCAAGGAAGGAAGAGCGGGGGGTCAGAGCTTTATTTTCGAATCTCACTTGAGTCGCCAGAGCCCCGGAAAGGGAAGGGGACATTGAGCAGAGGGGTTAGGCCGCTAGTCTCGAATCCGAAGAGCAGTCACTAGGCCACCCGCTTGGTGCCCCGCGACCGACCAATCCCCCACCACCCGAACTCGTATCGAATCCGCAGATTCAAAATCCCGCGAACACCCGATTCCCAAACCTCCCGCGGGACGAAACGCCAAGTGCTGTGTCCCGTGAATGCCTAGACACCCAGTCGTCGCGCCAGCCACTTCCCGAGCGCAACGATGGTCAGAATCGGCGGCATGCCGGGAGCTCTGGGCAAGACGCTCGCATCGCACACGAAGAGCCCGTCAACTGAGGTCTGCAGGTTCTCGTCCACGATCTGGCCGATCGCCGCGGTCCCGCCGGGATGAGCTCCCTGAGGCCCAGAGATGGCAATCGACTTCGGATCGACGCCCGCCTTCACCAGGATCTCCGTCGCAATCGCTGCGCCCTCATCGAATCGAGCTTGATCCTCACCGGTGACCGGCTTCGACACGGAGCCGTCAGGGAAGACTTGCCCCGTGAGCGAATCGGCTGTCTTGACCATGATCCCAAGCAGCCGATTCGCTGGCAGGGTCAGACCCCGAGGGCCCAACTCCATCGCCCGTACGAGCCTCTGGTGGTTGGCAAACGGCGAAAGGATAAAGCCTCGGTCTGCGTGGAACTCGTGGTTCACCATGGCCATGGGTGGCTCTCTCAGAAGGTTCACGCCCTTGGCCACCCCGTACACGTTCACGAGAAGGTCCGTGAAGAACTGCGACCCTGCGTCTTGAATGCCCGAGTTGAGCAGGATGACGGGCGTGCCAAGCCCGCCGGCCGAGAGGACCACGGCCTTCGCCCGATACTCGACGGACTTGCCCCGCGGACCGGTCCCCTGGACGCCGACTGCCCTTCCGCCATCGATGAGGACGCGCTCGACGATTGCCCCGTACACGATGTCGGCACCAGCTTCGACCGCTTCATCGAGGTATCTCGTCGCAGTCCACTTCGCATCATTGGGACACCCCATGACGCACTGACCGCAGGTCTTGCACTTCGCCGGGTCGATGAACTTCGGCATCGGCTCCATCTCGTAGCCGAGGTCGTGCGCGGCTTCGGCGATCACGTGCGATCCGTCGGAGAGGAGGTTCTCGTCGATCGGCGCAAGCCGCATCTCCGCCTCCGCTTCTCCGACTTCTCGATCCAAAACGACCCCGAAGTCGGAGAAGTCCCGTTCAAGACATCGCGTCCCGTTTCCGCAGGAGACGACGGTGGAGCCGCCTGCCATCAGGGTCCTCCAGAGAATCACGCCTTCTTTGGATTTCCTGGGCGTTTTCGTGATCGGGTTGGCATCGAAGTTTGGAAGAATGTGGCGGAAGCTGCCCAGCTTCGTAGCGTATTCGCCCCGCTCGACGACCAGCACCGCCTTGCCGCGCTTGGTGAGCTCCCTGGCCAAGGTCGCTCCCCCCGCTCCCGAACCGACGACCAGCACGTCATGCTGTTCGTGTCGCATTGTCGATCCCTCCGATGAGCATGCCGCGAGATGGCACACGTTCACCGCAACCGTAGCGACCTTGGCTCCGCGTGTGAAATGGGTGGTTGCTGCCGGGGAGCCGGAGTCAGACGTCTCTGACGTCGAACGGAGGGGCAAGGTGCAGCGCCCGAACCTTCATCGAGCTTGTAAGCTCCGGATCCTGCGAGCACCTGATCGCCAGCCTCTCGCGATGTGACCCTGTGCTCAGGGCAGGACGCTGATGGCGCATACGAGGAGACCGTTGACCGAGCCCGGTCGCGGCGAGTCTACTCTAGCGGGAGAGTCCCCCCGTCATCGCACCGAATCCGTTGGCAGACCCTCTCGCTTCGTTCCTAGTCCGGCGCACTGAACTTGATCACCCGATCGTAGACGATCTCGGACCAGCTTGGCCCGACCTTTGTCTCCGGCTCGACGTAGGCGCGGAAGGCGATGAACCCGGCCTTGTCGAGATCGATCCCGTAGGCCTTCACGCCCCACGGAACCGTGAGGCAGTCCGACTCGCAATCGCAGCAGCGACTGAGTTTCCAGACGTAGAGGTACTTGGCCAACGGGTTTTCCGGAAGGTACGCCTCGGCCGTCCCGGCGAACTCGGCGTTGCTCACGGCCCCGACGCCATTCATGGCCGCCGCTCCGTAGACGCCGAAGTTCGAGTAGATCACCTTGCCCGTCGCTTCGTGGTTGACGCCGTAGACGATCAGAAACTCCTCGGGGTCGTCGGCCAGGGTGAAGTCCTCCGATCTCAGATAGACCGTGTCGCGATTCTCCCCGATCACGTCGATCCCACGCTGAATCGCGTCGAACCCTTCGTAGAGCCAGACGCTTGTCCCGAGTTCGGTGGCGTGGGCCGCGCCATGCTTGGCAAGGATCGCCTGCCGCAGCTCCTCGAGCGCGCCGAGAAGGTCGAGTTCGGACGTCTTCCCCGTCCCGCGCACCCGCAGGTCGGGGACATCGTACGGATCGAGTGTCGTCGGATCCGTCGGCGTCAACCGGAAGACCTGCATCGGAGGCTGGCTCATGAACGCCTGTCCGGCCTGCCGATCCTGGAAGAACGCAAGCCGGAGGAGGATCAGGAACTTGTCCGCGTCGGCGTCGAGCCCCATGGTGACGAGCGCCGAGGGAATGACGTCCGTGTTGATGATCGAGGGAGAGATGCCGGACGCTTCGGCGGCGGCCCTGACCCGCCGGTCGATGCCCCGGTCTGCCGTGACGACGATCATGGTCATCTGGCCGAACGGATCTCCGGCCTGTCCGTCGGGCGTCCCGCTCGTCTTGATTGTCAGCAGGTTCAGCGTGTCGCCAAGGCTGGCAAAGATCCGTTCGCGATCTCCCTTGATGGCGGAGAAGCGATCGTACATGTAGCTCCGGTAGCTGAAGTAGCTGCACGCAGGCGGGGTTCGACCGATCATCACGATGGCCTCGTCCGGCTGCAACCGATACTGGATCAGCGTCTGTCCGTCCAGCGAGCCAGTGCCCTGAGAGTCTTCGACCGCCACGGGCTGGCCCGGAGGAGGAGGAACGAAGCACATCACGTACGGCGTACTGGGATTGTTGCCGTAGCAGCTTGGAAGGACGCCCATGTTGTACAGATCGATGATCGGGATGACCCCCATCGCTCCTTCCTGAACCGTGAACCCGTCCAGCACGAGTGCCGTCGTGAAGGCATCGATGTCGCTAACCTCGTCCGGCGTGGCTTGCTGGGCCAGCGTAAACGATACGAGCGCGCCGACGGTCAGCGCAGCTCCCACAACAACGAGCCATGTGCGGTAGGTTCGCATGCTCCACCTCCTGACCGGCAGGAGTATATGGAGCCGTGCCCTTGATTGGAATACGCGGAGTCAGGGGCGGAATCGGTTGCCACATGCCCGTTTCCGCAGCAAGCGACACTCCCCTCTCCTGCCTCTTGTCTGATCTCCTAGGCCGTGTTCGAGGTCAAATGCTGTGTCGCTTCGGCAAAGGATGCGCGGCAATGCCGAGCAGGCAGGGAGTCCTTGAGGGAACTTCGCATTGGGCCGCAGCGGGCGCCACGGAGGCCTCAGGTGCTGGGCGGGATGTGCTGGTAGCCAAGCTGCCTGCAGTAGGCATCGACATCGGGAAGGGGCCAACTCTCGACGATCTTGCCTTCGGACAAGCGTGCAATCCAGATCTCTCTCCAGATCGCCTCTCGCTCGAACTCGGCGTGGGTGCCGCGATACTCCTTCAGACAGACGACCTTGTCCCCGTCTTCGAGCGTCATCTTGATCTCGACGCTCAGGTCTGGGATCTCCCTCGTCATGAAGTGCTGCATCTCCGACTTCGCCCGATCGTTGTCGGTATCGAAGCCTCGGACGAGGCCTCGGGTCAGTTCGACCTCGAGGGTCTGCTCTCCCCGACGCACGCCCACCTTGAGACTGCTGCCCCGGTGGCACCGGAGACCCTCCGAGATGTCCTCATAGGTCGCCCAGCGCTGGCGTTCATCCTCGACCCAGAGCAGTTCGTCTCCCACCTGGAGTCTTCCGTCAGCAGGACCGCCGGGGATGACGAAGTCGATGATGTGCTTGTCTCCTGAGGTGTCTCGCGAGAAGCCCAACCCGATGAACGGAGCGCCCCGCGCGACGTAGTTCGGGCTGAAGTACTCGTCCCATGCATCGATTCTCTTCTGATTGACGACCTGCTCGAGGACGTCGTGGATGATCTGGGCATTGGACTTCATCGGATCATGACCTCCCTCTGTGACCGCCCCGGATGGGAACTACCAAGCATCGCGGTATCCGCGCCCGCTGTTCGGCCGATCATGCTGCAGGGTAGGCATACCCTGCAACCCAGCCTCCTGCTGCCCAACGGTAGCGGTGAGCGAAGAAGCGAGTGATCAGGTCTCTGTTCTCGGCATTTCTCGGTGCTAGACCAGCGCCACGGGACACGCTCCGTGCGCCGTGCCTGAAGTTGAGCGGTTCCCCCGCACTCGGGTACAGTTCTCGCATGCTTTCCAGAGGCAGTGGATGTGGTGGGGCGCAACTGGAAAGCGCTACGAAGTCAATGGCTTCGTAGGGCTCCCTAGCTCCACAACTCCCGATCAACGAGCGTAGTTCATGTCGCAGCTCGCCTACGAGCGAGTGCGTTCTGGCTGCGACGGACCCTCCGTCGTCCGGTTCCCGTTCGCCCATCCGAATGGGTCTCTTCTTCCGCGATTCGATCGCGGTCCACCCGTTCTCCATCTGTTGCTCGGAGAATCCACGGCTTCGCATCCGGCTAGGGCGCTTCACAAGAAGCAGAGCCGGACAAGCGATCTACGAGAGGAGGACGACGTGCCCGACACCCGAATCGAGAACGAAGGGGCCGACACATGAGCGCAAGACGACGACTCGGAGCCTCGGCCCTCACGCACGGCATGGGAGGTTTTTCCACCATCTGGGTCGGCCAGTTCGTGTCGCTTTTGGGATCGGCAATGACGCGCTTCGCCATTTCGGTGTGGGCGTGGCAAACGACGGGGGAGGCAACATCGCTGGCCCTGATCGGCTTCTTCTCGTTCGCTCCGACCGTTCTGCTGGCGCCGCTGGCCGGAGCGATGATCGATCGACATAGCCGCAAGCTGGTCCTCATCCTGAGCGACGCGGCGGCGGCCGTGTCGACGCTGGCACTCCTGATCCTTCACAGCACGGGGACACTGGAGATCTGGCATCTGTACGCAGTGGGGCTGTTCGCCTCCGCCTTCGAGGCGTTCCAGCTTCCGGCGTTCATTGCCTCGATCTCGATGATGGTCGACCGCCGCCACTATGCACGCGCCAATGCAATGCAAAGCAGCAACCGCTTCGCCTCCTCGCTGGCCGCGCCGGTATTGGCCGGCGCGTTGCTGGTGACCGTCGGTCTTCGCGGGATTCTGCTGATCGATCTGCTCACGTTCTCTGTCGCTATGGGAACCCTGGCGATCGTCCGTATCCCGAGGCCGGAACCGAGCGAGGTCGCGAGAAGAACTCGACTGTGGGATCAGATCCGCGAAGGCCTGACGTACGTTCGTGTACGCCCGAGCTTGATCGGCGTGATCACGCTGCTGTTCCTGCTCAACCTGCCCGGTTCGGCTGCGATGATCACCTTCTCGGCGATGGTTCTCGCCCGAACCGGAAACGACAAGATCATCCTGGGCATCGTGCAGAGCATCATGGGCGCGGGAGGTGTCATCGGCGGCTTGGTGGTTGCCGCTTGGGGATCTCGAATCCGCCGACGTATGCGGGCCGTGCTGTGGCTGCGCGGCATCCGCCGGGTCATGTCTTTCTTCGTGCTTGCGGTCGCCCGGACGCCCGTCCTTTGGTCCATCGGTGGCTTCTTCGCCACCTTCTTCGCAGTCGCCGCGACCAGCGTCAACACAAGCATGCTTCAGGCCAAGGTGCCGAACAAGCTTCAGGGCCGGTTCTTCAGCGTGTACCGAGTCGTCGGGCAAGCGACGATTCCCCTCGGGTTCCTGATCGCCGGCCCGCTCGTCGACCGTGTTCTCGAGCCCGCAATGACAACGGACACAGGACTTGCACGCGTACTAGGGCCCCTCGTCGGCACGGGGCCCGGAGCGGGAATGGCCGTTCTCTTCCTGACCACAGCCGTCCTCGGCATCCTCACCTGCCTGGGAGCATCGCTGTATCGCCCGATCCGCGAGATCGACCGTCTTCTTCCCGATCTCACGACGGAGGAGTGTGAGTAGCGAGACGGGGCAAGGCTTTGTGGTTGAGTCCGAAGCGAGCTGTTCTTGCCCGTTCCGCGACAGACCAAGTGGCACCACTCCCACCCGGATCGAGCCGACAGGCTCCGGATCCTACGAGTAGCGGATCCCACCCTCCTGCGAGATGCCTGTTGATTCCCCGTTCGGAACGTAGCGCCCCTTGGGAGGGATTGATTTCAACGAACGCCTCTTGACCGATTACAGAGATCACTATAGGATGAGTCCACTGCCTACAGTCACCGTAGCTCTCTATCCCTGTACGCACGAGTCTTGCAGAAGGTCCGTGCTGCGAAGGCACAGGAATCTCGTCGGTTTCGAGCTCAGAGGAGGTGCTGACATGGCAAACGAGGAATGGAGTGCGCCGCAGTGGCGGCATGTCAACCCGGTGGTCGATCCGCCTCCGTGGGACTGGAGATACTTCCAGCGAATCACGTTCCCTCCGTTTCCCCCAGGCCCGGGCCCGGGGGATCCGCCCGGCTTCCTGATGCGGGGGATCGACCAGCTCGTTCAGCAGGGAATCGAGAAGGAGGACATCGTCGCCCTCCAGCAAGCGGCCGTCGACGCCGCACGCACTCAGCTGAAGGCCAACTTGAACGCCTTTCGGGCGCAGGGAAACGCGCAGCTGGCGCTCATGGAGAAGCAAGCGGAGATCCTGTCGAAGTACGCGCGGCAGGGATAGCGCAGGAAGACGGAACGCCTCTCGGGGACGGCCGACGCATGGCCGTCTCTGGGGGCGATGCTCATGAGATCGCGACCTGTGCTCCTCTTCGGATTCGAGGATCAGCCGAACCTTGGGCTCGGCTACCTCGCGAGCGTGCTCGAACAGGATGGTTTCTCCGTCGAGTTCGTCGATTGCCGCCTGGATACGTCTCGAGTCTTTCAACTCGTCGCGGATCGCGACCCGCTGATCATCGGACTCTCCATCATCTATCAGTACTTCACGCCACGGTTCGCGAACCTCGTCCGTCTTCTGCGGGAGGAGGGAACACAAGCTTTCATCTGCGCCGGGGGTCACTACCCGAGTTTGAGACCGCGTGATGTCCTGGACGTCATGCCCGGACTGGACTGCGTGGTTCGATTCGAAGGAGAGGAGACGCTCCTGGAGATCGCGCGGAGGCTTCGCGAAGGCGAGGCCTGGCACGATGTCCGGAGCATCGCCTACCGGACTGAAACCGAGACCGTCGAGACGCCTCTTCGCCCTCTGATCGACGATCTGGATCGCCTCCCATTCCCGCGGCGGCCAAGGTCGCCCGACGAGATCCTGGGCGTCCCGTTCAGCACGATCCTCGCAAGTCGTGGGTGCCCGCGTGACTGCACGTTCTGCAGCATCCGCCAGTTCTACGCCGCCCCGCCGGGTCGCATTCGGCGCGTGCGCTCCCCGGAGAACGTGGTGGAGGAGATGCTCGGGCTGTTCCACGACCAAGGAGTACGCGTCTTCCTGTTTCAGGACGACGACTTCTCACTCCTTGCCCCCGCGGATCGCCAATGGGCCCTGCAATTCGCAGAATCCCTGAAGGTGCACGGCCTCGGCCAATCGGTCCTCTGGAAGATGAGTTGCCGGTCGGACGAGGTCGAGCCGGAGATCCTAAGCAAGCTCAGAGACGTTGGGCTGTTCCTCGTCTATCTCGGGATCGAGTCGGGCAACGAGACGGGCCTCCGGGCTCTCAACAAGCACATCACCGTAGCGCAGAACAGGGACGCGATCCGGACTCTGAGGGCGTTGGATCTCCGGTATGAGTTTGGCTTCATGCTGTTCGATCCGGCCAGCACCTTCGATCTGGTTCTGGAGAACGCGCAGTTCCTTCAAGAGATCTGTGGAGACGGCAGCGCCGTGGCACCGTTCTGCAAGACCCTGCCCTACGCGGGGACGACACTTGAGGAGGACCTTCAGCGTCAAGGGCGACTCAAGGGAGACCCGATCCATCCGGACTACTCCTTCGGGGATCCGCGCATCGATGCGTGGTTTGCCTATCTCAGCGATGTGCTCTACCCGTGGGCCGCCGAGCCTGGCTGCCTTCAAGCCCAGTTGCGCTGGTCTCTCGTCGAGGTGGATCTCCTCGAGCGCCTCCTCCCGACTCCGGACGGGACCGCGCAGCACAAGGAGAAGATCTGGTCCCTCGCGGCGTGGCACAACGAGATCTTCCGAAGGGTTGTCGTCGAGTCTGCCGAGGAGTTCCGCGCGGGGCGGAAGCAGTCGGCGATGGCGCTGACATCGATCCGACAGTCCGCCGAGGAGCAGCGCCGCTGGATGGTCGAGCGATTGGCCGCCCAGAGGGAAGCGTTCCTATCCGGAATCGCCGGCTCGCACTCCCCGTAGGCACGCCCGAAGACGGGATCAGATGTTGTGAGTGCCGCCGTCGAGCTCACCCGCGGATCCTGCAAGTGAACGCACCCAGGTCCTACAACCACTCATGGATCCAAGCGCCAAGGAGAAAACCACACGCCGGGATGTGGAGGCTTCCGCGCAGAGACTCGTTGCTCCCCGAGCGGTTCACGCGCTACACGTTCCGATTCTTCGGTTCCCTGACCGCGATCGCCATCGTGCTCGTCGCCCTCCGCCGGTTCGGCGTGCTCGCCTGACCGGGTGCGTTCAGGTCCAACTCGGCAGGCAGTCCGTACGCAGAAGGAGAAGGGCGTCAGCGAGCCCACCGCCGGTCCGTCCGCCGGGGACGCGACGCCGAGACCTGGGATGAGGGACTCCGAAGCGCAATGCCACACTCCTTGACCAGAACGGCGCTGCCATACCAACAGCGACCGATCCCGCTAGGCGATCTCCTGACCCAACGACACCACACGCCGTTCTCTGCGCGACGTCTCTGCGGCAAACGCCATTCGGTGACTCTCGAGCGTCTCCCTTGGGCCGGAGAGGAGCCGGCTCTG
>CAZORQ010000057.1:0-12095 GCA_964582285.1 uncultured Thermotogae bacterium | reverse complement strand
CTTTGCAGCTTTGCCCAACTATTGCTGGTGTGCGAAGGTGCAAGCTAGCATCACTAAGCGCTGTCATCACAATCGCTGTTTATCCCCCCCGTTCTTCCTTCCTTTTCTTTCCGCATATTGACATGCAACCTGTCGAACAGCAGTCTACGGATTTGAAGGGGTTGGGGCAAGGGGCAGCCCGCAGGGCTGTTTGCGGGTTTCCGCTTTGCGGAAACAGGGTCGGGGGCTGCCCTTCGGGCAGCTTGTGAGTTTCAGCATAGCCGGAACATCAAGGCTTCGGCCTCGGCTGCTGCGAGAAACGCTCCGCGGAAACGCAGGGGCCTGTTCGGACTGCTTGTAAGTCTCGGCTACACCGAGCCGAAATCGCGGGACGCGCACAGTGTCTCTCCCCTCACCCAACACCCTTGCTCATCGCAAACACCATCGAGCCCAGAAGCAGGATCGTGGTGGTCACGGTGACAAGCCACAGCGGACGGTTCATGCGAAACATGGGCAGCCCCATCAGGAGGATTGCGCCGAAGAATAGCACCAAGTACGGCACGAGGATGTCGTAGCGCATCGGTGACCGGAACTCGACCGGCCAGACATACTCCACAGCGATCATCAGCGCCACGAACGCCAGGTAGACGCCCGGGCCGATCCAGTGCCGCACGCCGGCGCCCGCGCGAACAAACGCGACGAGGGCCACGATCGCAGGGATGGCCAGGCCGATCATCACGCGGCCGAGCAGGTGATTGACCGCCATGCTTCCGGTCGGCACCCGCGAAAGGAACCCCGCTGCCTGCAGAAGGTTGACCGCATTCACGACGCCCCAGACGACAAGTGCGGCCCACCAAGGGTTGACGATAGATAGTGCGTTCATGATCCCGGACCTTCGGGTGCAAGGGTGAAGATCTGCCGGATCGTCTCGGGAATCGCAGTCGGGCGCCCGCTCTCGGTACTCACGAAGACCCATTCGGTTTCGCCTCTTGCGAGTGTCTTGCCGTCGGAGACCCTTGTGAACGCATAGCGTCGCACGGAACGTACGCGACGGAGGCTGGCGATCCATGTGCTGGCTTCGATCCGGTCTCCGGCGAACGCTGGACTGAGATACTCGATGTGGTGAGATCGCGCGACCCACGTTCCATCGAGATCGCGCATCAAGTCAACGCCGCTGATCGCCGCGAAGTGCGCAATGGCGATGTCCTGCATCCACTGCACGTACGTCACGTTGTTGACGTGCCCATTCCCGTCGATCACGTCCTCCGAAACGGTGAACTCGTCTCGGTAGACGGGATCGGCGCGAGGTTCCGCTTCCGCAGGATTCACCCTACGACCCTGGCACTGAATATCGAGCAGGTGAAGAAGGTGAAGTAGTCGGGGAGATTCAGGATGAAGTCCGGCGAGTCGGGGCTGCAAAGCCGCTGGTACTCCGCCGCGTCCTGGGAGGACAGCTTCGACACAGGGTCGGCTCCCCAGCGCCATTGGAGCAGACCCGTCAGCGCGTTCTTCAGCTCGTCATCGAGTGGCGCGTGCACGCCATCTGCCACGGCACAAGCCGAAAGCGATTCCAGGCCGGCATCGCGAAGCCACTCCAGTGCGCGCAAGCAATGCAACTTCGGTCTGTTCTGACGCACGAATGGTTCGGCTGCTGCGGAAGCCGCATTGAGCCGGGCCTCCAATAGCGGGTATCCGGGAAGCAGGTTCTGCGCCGTGCAGTAGATGAGGTAGACGCTTCCGCCGGGCTTCACAACCCGAGAGAGCTCGCGGATCAACGGCAACGGATCCTCGGCTGCATACCCTTCGGCGCTCGGCCCGAAGTAGATCGTATCCGCACTCCACAGCCAGTCGAAGCTGTCATCGTCAAACGGCAGGTGGTTCAGATCTCCCTGCTGGAAGGAGGCGCTGTCCGACAGGCCCGCCTGCTCGGCCATCCGACTGGCTCGCTCCACGAATCCGGGCGACAAGTCGACGCCGGTCACGTGGCCCGCTGGACCTACGGCTTCCACCATCCACAGCGTGTGCCGGCCAATCCCGCAGCCTGCATCGAGCCCGCAGCTGCTTGCAGGAAGGTCGAGAGATCTGATCATCGAGCGAATGCACGGCCCTCTCCACAGATCGGATGCGTGAAGCATCTGTGCGTACGCATCATCATCGGGCAGCTCCCACTTCGCGCCTGTTCCTTCGGCTGTCATACGTGCACTCCCTTCATTGCCACGTTCACCCACCTTGATCTCCCCGTCACCGCACGCGGCTCAGGCCGCTAGGAATCCGCCATCCACCGGGATCACGGCGCCGTTCACGTAGCTCGCGAGTTCACTTGCGAGAACCAGGGCGATCCGGGCCACCTCGTCCGATCGGCCCAATCGTCCAAGAGGAGTCCGTCGGACGTACTCGGCCCCGATCTTCACGGCCCCCACACCGCCGTCAACCATCTTCTGGACCGCCTGCTTGGCTCCGGAAGGAAGGATGGCACCCGGAACGATCGCATTGACCCGGAACCCGTGCCTTGCATGCGCCTTGGCGAGACTCCGGGTCAGCGCGATCACGCCGGCTTTGCTGATGCTGTAATGCGATAGCTCGTCCGCAGCCGGCCGGATCCCATCGGTCGAGCCGATGTTGATGATGATCCCGCCCCGGTCCCTACGCCGATCGATCATCTGCCGGCACATCCAAACCGTTGAGGAAAGATTCGTCCGCATCACATGGTCATAGAACGCCCCATCGACCTCGCTGAACCGCTTGAACGGATAGATCCCCACGTTGTTGACGAGGATGTCCGGTTCGTTCTCTCTCAGCTCGATCCATAGCCGGTCGACAGCGTCTTCGTCCGACACATCGACGACGTGAGGCGTGACTGCTACCCCTGACTCGGTCAATTCACGCGCCGTTGCGGCCAGCGTCTCTGAATCGATGTCGACGAGGGTCAGATGCGCGCCCGCCTCGGCGAATCGTGCGGTCATCGCCTTGCCGATCCCGGCCGCGGCGCCGGTGATCAACGCGCGCTTCCCATCGATCGAGATTAATTGGTCCAAGCTGGGCTGTGTCTTCATGGCGTCGAGCCATTGTAATGCAGAAGCTCATGAGATCGTTGCAGATGCCGGGGACAGGTGGCTAGGAGTGTCAGCTTGGTCTTCCTGCAAGTCCGCTACTGGACGGATCTCAGGCAGAGCTCGCCTTGGATACTGCGGAGAACTGCGGTGTGAGCTGTTCGAGCGACGCGTAGACGGGACAACCGACCGTCTGCAATCGATCGATGCTTTGATGTCCTGCACCAACCAGAGCCACAGAAATGCCCAATGCTTCGGCGACCTCAGCATCATGATCGGTATCGCCTATCAGCAGCGCCGTCTGTGGAGAGATCCGATAATCGGTGATTAGCTCGCGTCCTCGTTTGAGCTTCGAGGCGGCGTTCCGGTCAGCCAATCCATAGAGTGCTTCGAAAAAACGCTTGATCCCAAGCCGCGCAAGCGCGGAGTGCAGCAGCTTCTCCTCCATCGCTGACAGCACGAACTGCCTCGCACCAAACGCCCGAAACTGCTCCAAGGCGTCCATCACGCCAGGGTGTAGTGGGCAGCCCATTAGGCCGGGTGCATACGCAGCATGGAACTCGGCCGAGAGCTGCTCTATCGGTTCAGCGGATAGATCGAACCCAATCCTGCGGTAGTACTCGGCAATTGGGAAACCGAAGACCTCACGATATCGGTCAACCGTCAACAGGGGTAGCGATCGCGCAGCCAGCTGAAGGTTCACCGCACGTACGACCAGATCGAGGTCATCAACCAGCGTCCCGTTGAAGTCCCAGATGACGACATCGAACCCTTCCCGGCGCAGTCCCATGTGCCTTCCTCCAATCAGGTATTCGGTATGCTCCACTTCGATTTCATCGCGGGAGACTCCAATGTCTGACACCAGTGTGCCCCGATCGAAGAATCCACCTTGGAGCCTGACAGGTCACTTGATATACTGCTTAGTATATCAGATCCCGGGAGGGGACGTGCCGAATCCGACGCCCCACAGCGGACGAAACGTCCAGAGTTCATCAGATCGGGTCTCGCTGACTGACTCGATTCGCGCTGACATCAGGGATCGCATCGTCTTCGCTGACATCCCGGCGGGGGAGATTCTCGTAGAAGCGAGGCTTGCCAAGGCCTACAGTGTCAGCAAGACGCCGGTCCGAGAAGCGCTCGGGCTGCTTAGCCAAGAGGGTCTCATCGAGGTCCTCCCCCGAATCGGATATCGAGTGGTCCCGGTCGGCATCCACGACGTTCACGAGGTGTTCCACTTGCGCTTTCTCCTGGAACCAGAGGCAGCCGTCCTCGCCGCCCGCCGGGGAGCGGAGGCGGACATCCTCGATCTCCGCCAACACAGCCGCAGAGAACTCGACTGGCTCTCGAAGCAGGATCGCCTTTCCCTCGAGGCGTATGTGCGCTTTCATGATGCTTTTCATCTCGGCGTCGCCTCCCTCTCCGGAAGCAAGCGACTGACCCGGTTCATCCGCTTGCTTCTGCGGGATAGCACCCGGGTGCGGATCAGCGATCCGTGGATGGGCGTCGAAGGGCTCGCGGAGGATCGCGAAACCACGGAACAGATGACCGGCGTGCTCCTCGCTAGAGACGAAGCCGGCGCACGTCGGCTGATGGAGGAACACCTGACGTCCTCGAAGACGCGGATTCTCGACAGATTCAACGACCCCGAATCTCAAGCGCAGCGGGGACAAAGCATCTTGGCCTAGCAAGTGCTATGCCTAGCGCGAAGGACGGATCCACCTAGAACGGAGCGAAGCATGAATGCAAGGCAGCCCATCATCCATCCCTACATCCCAAACTCCGCCCCGGCAGCACGCGCACGGATGCTCGCCCGGATCGGGATCTCCGACATCGATGAGCTTTACCAGGACATCCCTGAGAACCTCCGGCTCCGACGTCTGCTCGACCTCCCAGAGCCGCTGCCGTCCGAAGTCGAGTTGACGAGACACATCTCGACGCTTCTGTCGAAGAACACTACTTGCGATGACTTCGTCTCGTTCCTCGGAGCAGGCTGTTATCACCATCATGTGCCGGCCGTCTGCGAAGAGATCACCCGACGAAGCGAATTTCTCACAGCCTACGCCGGCGAGCCGTACGACGACCACGGCCGGTTCCAGGCGCTGTTCGAATACCAAAGCATGATGGGCGAGCTACTCGACATGGACGTGGTCAACGTTCCAACATACGACGGTTTGCAGGCGGCGGCAACTGCGGTCCGGATGGCAGTGCGCATCACCGATCGCCGTCGCATCCTCGTCGCCTCAACAATCCGCCCGGACGTTCTCTCGAGGATGCGTGACTACTGCGGACCGACCCTATCCATCGAGATGATCCCCGCAATGCCCGCAACCGGAGGACTCGATCTCGCGATGCTCGACACTGCACTCTCGCTGGACGTCGCGGCAGTCTACTTCGAGAACCCAAGCTTCCTCGGAACGCTCGAAACGCACGCGGAGGAGGTCGCCAATCGGGCGCACGCGGCGGGGGCGATCTGCGTCGTCGGCGTTGACCCGATCTCCCTCGGGGTTATCTCCCCACCAGCGAGCTACGGCGCCGACATTGCCTGCGGCGACATCCAATCGCTCGGTATTCCGATGCAGTACGGCGGCGGCCACGCTGGTTTCATTGCCACCCGTGACGAGGAACAGTACGTGATGCAGTATCCGTCTCGGCTGTTCGGCTTGACGCCAACCAGCGTACCCGGCGAGTACGGCTTTGGCGATGTCGCGTACGACCGGACCTCGTTCGCGCGCCGCGAGGAGGGCGCCGAGTTCGTCGGCACCGCGTCGGCGCTATGGGGGATCGCAGCCGGGGTCTACCTTGCCCTGATGGGTCCGCAGGGGATGCGTGAACTCGGCGAGAGCATCATGCAGAGAGCACGATATGCCATGGCTCTCCTCGATGACATTGACGGCGTAACCGCACCACCGTTCGATGCACCGCACTTTGGAGAGTTCACCGTCAGTTTCGACGAGACGGACAAATCCGTTGCCGAGATCAACACGATGCTTCTTGCAGAACGGATTCTCGGTGGGGTCGACCTCTCCTCAATGTTCCCGGCCTTCGGTGCATCATCCCTCTACTGCGTTACCGAACAACACACGAAGGCGGATCTCGACCACCTGGTCGATGCCGTGCGAAGGGCGGTGAGCTAGATGGAGAACATCACCGACAAACGCTACGAAGGCGGTCATCCGAAACCACGACGCTTCCACCAAGCGCGATGGGACGAGCCAATCCTCTTCGAGCTCAGCCGCCCGGGCGAACGGGGAATCTTGCCACCACGTGTCGAAAACGAGATTCACGATGTCGCCGGGGACGTCGTAGGCGCCCTGCCGCCTGCGCTTCGTCGCACCGAGCCGCCTGCGCTGCCCGAAATCGCACAACCCCAGGTTGTGCGTCACTACATGCGGCTATCGCAAGAGAACCTCGGCCTGGATCTCAACGTCGACATCGGCCAGGGAACGTGCACGATGAAGTACTCTCCCAAGATCAACGAGCGCCTGGCATCGATGCCGACACTGACCGCGATCCACCCTCTCCAACCACTGGAAACCGCCCAGGGGATTCTCGAGGTGCTGTACCGCTTCGAGCAAATCCTCTGCGAAATCTCGGGCATGGATCGATTCTCGCTCCAGCCCGGCGCCGGATCCGCTGCGATCTACGGTGCCGCATCGATCCTGCGCGCATACCATGCCGAGCAAGGCGAAGCGGAGCAGCGGCGCGAGATCATCACGACGATCTTCTCCCACCCTTCGGACGCCGCCTGCGCCAAAACGGCCGGCTTCGATACCGTGACCCTCTATCCAGACAAGGATGGCTACCCCGATCTCGACGCGCTGAAAGCCGCCGTGTCCGAGCGGACGGCGGGCCTGATGGTGGCCAACCCCGAGGACACCGGGATCTACAATCCGCGCATCGCCGAGTGGGTCCGCGTCATCCACGATGCAGGCGGTCTTTGCTTCTACGATCAGGCCAACGCCAACGGTATCCTCGGAATCACGCGCGCCCGCGACGCCGGCTTTGATCTATGCCACTTCAACCTGCATAAGACGTTTTCGACGCCGCACGGATGTGGCGGGCCGGGTGCCGGCGCTCTCGGCGCAACCGATCGTCTCGCACCATACCTACCGACGCCACTCGTCACATTCGACGGCGAGCGGTACGGTCTCGACAACGATCGTCCGAGATCGATCGGCAAGCTGCGTGCCTTCTACGGCGTCACCGGAGCAATTCTGAAGGCGTACGCGTGGGTGATGAGCCTCGGCGCCGAGGGATTGGTCACGGTATCTAGAACTGCAGTACTCAACAACAACTACCTTCTCCAACGCATGTGCGAGATCGCCGGGATTGAGGCGCCGTACGCAAGCGGCCATCACCGGATCGAACAAGTGCGCTACAGCCTGCAGTCGCTGTGTGCCGAGGCCGGTGTATCATCAGAGGATATCGGGCTGCGCGCCGCCGACTACGGAGTACACTACTGGACGAGCCATCACCCGTTCGTGGTTCCCGAACCGTGTACGCTCGAGCCGACCGAGTCGTTTTCCCAAGCGGATCTCGACGAGTACGTCGAGATCCTGCGGCAAGTCGCAGACGAAGCACGGACCACTCCGGGTCTCGTGAGGACTGCTCCACACAATTCCACGGTACACCGCGCCGATCACACTCCGCTCGACGATCCAGCGCAGTGGGCGATCACATGGCGTGCATACCTCAAGAAACGCGACGCATCCTCGCAGGCCCCGTAGGAGATCCCACAATGACCAACTTGAGCTCACGGCCTCATCATCATGCGCGCATCGGCTTGATCGTTAACCCGGTTGCTGGACTCGGAGGCCGGGTCGGCCTGAAGGGAAGCGACGGTGTCGAGATCCAGCGCCGTGCGCGCGAACTCGGTGCGATACCACAGGCGCTCGACCGCGCGGCCGATGCGATGACCCGCCTTCACTCAATCGCCGATCGGATCGAACTCGTAACCTGTCCTGGGCCGATGGGGGAGGCGGTTGCCGCCCGGTGTGGGATCCCCTCCCGGTCAGTCCGGATCCTTCGCAAAGCCGACCAAGGACCGACCACGGCCGCGGACACGAAGACGGCAGCCCGCGAGATGCACCGGCTCGGTATCGATCTCCTGCTGTTCGCCGGAGGCGATGGTACAGCTCGTGATGTGTACAACGCCGTTGGTGAACGTCAGGTCGTCCTCGGCATCCCTGCTGGAGTCAAAATCCACTCCGGCGCGTACGCCATAGGATCGGCCGTGGCCGGTGACCTCGCCGCCGCGTTTGCTACCGGCACATGGAGGCGCACGCGAGAGGCTGAAGTTCTCGACGCAGACGAAGACGCGATCCGCCACGGGGTAGTCTGTACGACCCTCTGTGGCGTACTGCGGGTTCCGGACGACGCCATCCGGCTGCAGGGCGCCAAGGCGGTTAGCGGGAAAATCGGCATCAAGGCCGTCGCACGACACCTCGCCGATGAAATGAATGACAAGACGATTTACATCGTCGCGCCGGGGACAACGACGCGAGCGGTGTTCGACGAGCTGGGCCTGGACAAGACCCTGCTCGGGGTCGACGTCCTCCGCGGTCGAACGCTCATTGCATCGGACGTTGGAGAAGCCCAGCTGCTTGAACTGCTCGCCCGTGAGCAGTCCGCACGTATCGTCGTGACACCCATCGGCGGTCAGGGGTACCTTTTCGGCCGGGGGAACCAACCGATCAGTCCCGAGGTACTCCGTCACGTCGGATGCAACAACGTAATCGTCATCGCGGCCCCGGAGAAGCTCGACCGCCTGACGACTCGCCCACTGCTCGTCGACACCGGCGACGAAGCGGTCGATCAATCCCTCGCAGGGTACGTCCGCGTATGCTGCGGCGTTGACGACGTACGCGTCGTAAGGGTCGCAGCCGTCCGCGACATACACCGGGAATTGGAAGGAGCCGACACTCGATGAATCCGGAAGGAAGAGACAGATACAGCGGCCGCTTGCACGGCAAGGTCGCCTTGATCACCGGCGGCGCGTCGGGAATCGGCCAGGCCACGGCCGAGCGGTTTGCCCGCGAGGGCGCAGCGGTCGCAGTCATCGACATTGCACAAGAAGCCGGCGAAACCGTCGCCGCAAGCATAGCAGAAACAGGCAGCGAGGCATTGTTCATCCGTTGCGATGTAACGAAGCTCGCCGAGTGCGAAGCCGCCGTCGGGAAGATCGCCGATCGGTGGAGCCGCCTTGACGTGCTGTTCAACAACGCGGGCGTTACCCGCCGCGCGTCCGCCCTCGGAACGACCGAAGAGGAATGGAACTGGGTGATGGCCGTCAATGTGACATCAGTTTTCCTGATGTCCAAGGCGGCCCTGCCAGTGATGATCGCAACCGGCGGTGGGGCGATTGTGAACACCGCCTCCGGGTGGGGCCTCGTGGGCGGCCGGAACGCCGTCTCGTATTGCGCATCGAAAGGGGCCGTCGTTCAGCTGACGCGGGCGATGGCCATCGACCACGGGCCCGACGGCATCCGAGTCAACGCCGTCTGTCCGGGCGACACCGACACGCCGATGCTCGCGAACGAAGCCCAGCAACTTGGGCAAAGCCATCAGCAGATTCTCGCCGAATCGGTCGATCGTCCGCTCCAGCGGGTCGGTCGTCCTGAGGAAATCGCCGACGCGGTTCTCTACTTGGCAAGCGAACAAGCTTCCTTCGTCACCGGGACAACACTCGTGGTCGACGGTGGAGGGTTGGCCGGATCGGGATAGCCAAGGATGGCGACATACGCGGAGTTTGGGCCAAGCGCGTTGCGGTTACGGAAGTGACCGAAGACTTGGCACCGCGACGGCAGCAAGATCTTTCGACGAAAGCGCACATAGCGCCATACTCGATCAGTCGGAGAGGGCATTGGAGCAGGTTCGCACCGAGCTCCCCGCGTTTGATCTTGCTCTACCAACCGACATGACCGACTGCCTCATGGCTTGGTGGCCACAGCCAGGCCGACATCGTTGCCAATCATGCCGTCGAAGCTGCCCATCACCACATCGCCCCAACCAAGGACTTCATCGACGCCGACTGACTGCACCCCACAGCATGGCGAGTCCCATCAGGCCGAACCCGATCGCTCCGACAAGCACCTTGGTCGATGCATCGCCGGCACGGGCGATCCCGGCATACAGTCCGGACGCCCAGAAGCCGCCGGCGGCAAGCAGTGCGAATCCCCAGCGGGGAAACACGCATGCCGTAGTGTGCGTCTTGCGAACAGGGTTCGTCATGCCTTCTCCCCCTCTTGCCGAGTCGAGCCCATGCGCCCGTCAGCCGTCGTGTGCGCTCAACTCATAGGTATGGTCGCAGCAGTCATCGCCGCTCATCAGCGTTTTCATCCGTGTGAACTGCATCGCGGGGTTGAGGCCTTGGCAAAAACCGTGATCGTAGGCGCAGTAGAATGCATCGCCGATGTCCGCCGCACCAAGCCGGCGCATCTCGTCGGAGAACAGACACTTGGACACATGAAGCCGCAACACCGTCTCGGTTTGCTCGACGACCTCGAACTCGGTTCCGTCGACCATCTGATCCCAGAGAAGCTCCATCACCGCACTCAGATCGCGCCGCTCAAGATCGGCGCCCTCCAGCCTTGCCCTCGTCTGCTCGATCGTGTGCTGCGCAACAACATCGAGCACACCATTCCCGAATCGATCGACAAGCTTCCTGAATAGCGCCGCCCGTTGCTCCATCTGCGCCTTGAGCCGCTCGGTCATTATCGGACCTCCTCCATCAGCGAAGTGTGGAGTTGCAGGCTGTGCGTCAGCTCTGCATGAGCGTCCGCTTCAGGATTGGCGCTCTTTCTCGGCCTTCTTGGCCCGTTTTGCGGCGCGTTTCTCCTTGATCGTCTTCTGTGCCTTCTTCTTGTCCGTGCTTTTCTGCTTGTCCTGTGACTTCGCCATCAGTACCCCCTGTTCGCTGTATCGTACATTCAGTCTACCCCGATCTACGCGGCAGATCACTCCGACAGCCAGGCCGTTCCGCCAAGTAACACGTCTAGTCCAACAGGTGCTTCTTCCATGGCGTCTGGGAGCAGGTTACCTCGAACCCCATCGACAGGTAGAATGCCTGATCCGAGCCAACGTAAGCAACTGTTGCTCCCTCGAGCCCACAGCGTCGAATCGCCTCAAGGACCACGGCTGTCCCCAGCCCGATCCGTCGATAATCCGGGTCGGTGGCAACCGGTTCAACGTAGCAGATCCGGTTCGCATCGTCCATCCAGATCCCGCAGAACGAGACGTACTCACCGCTTGGAGCGACAGCCACGATCGTCAGATCCTTGCGGAAGTTCGGGGCAGACAGCTTCCTGCGTCGGTCGTCCAGCCCATCCTCGGGCGGCTCTCCCTGATGGTTGAATCCGCGATGCATGATCCGGTGAACCTTTTCGAGTTCGAACGCTTCGTCGAGGCTCTGGACGCGGAACCGATCCGGAACCCGAACCTCCGGGAACCGGTCTGGGAGCGCAAGCGTCGACGTCTGCTCCGCCAGCTCCCGTTTCGGTTCGTAGCCACGGCCTGCCGCGATCGATTGGGCTTCCTCATCGCGATCATCCAGGTAGACGTAGACGTTCGTTCCATCCTTGAACCTACCCCACAGATGGGCCTCGGCATACGCTAGCATCTCTTCCTTCAGGCAAGCATGCTCCGCCTCGATCTGGAGATAGTTGACCCCTCTGCGATGCTCGAAGTGCGCCGCGCCGACAATCTGCTTGCCATGCTCCCACACACCACACGTTCCAAGGTCAAGCCCCGGCTCCTGAAGAGCTGGGTGGTAGTGCATGTACTCCCAGCGTGGCTGCAGCCAGTTTCGATGAACCGCCATCGGATCGTAGGTCCGGACAAGGAACCGTCCCACGGCATCGTAGTCCTCCGGATACCGGTACGCTCGAGCAGTGACGGCCATCCTCCGCCTCCCTCTTTCCCTTCCCATGCTGAACGCAGCTTCGATCGCTCTATGGACAGCAGCATATGCGGCGCCAAGGGTGTACGCATAGGACAAGGGTCATTCTCCTCAAAAAGTGAGACTTGTCGATGCACGCCAGCTAGCAGCCTGTGTGAGTCATCCCGCGT
>CAZORQ010000056.1:0-12726 GCA_964582285.1 uncultured Thermotogae bacterium | reverse complement strand
GTACTAGTCTGGTGACGGACTGGGAGAGTAGGACGCCGCCTGGTTTTTCTTTGGGATACAACAAGAGACGAGCCGTCTTCTGGGGGCTCGTCTCTTGTGCTTGACCGGCATGCCGGGCACACTCTATTCACCATGCGAAGCCGTATGCGACGTCCATCCGATCCCGGAGATCGCGTTACGCTTCTTGGAATCCTCTGGAACATCATCCTGCTTGCGTTGAAGCTTGCAGTTGGTCTGTTGACCGGTTCCGCTGGGTTGGTTGCCGACGGGATTCACTCGGCGTCCGACATGGCGACCGATTTGGCTGTGTTGGGTGGCATGCATCTTGCGCGGAGGAAAGCGGATGAGGCGCACCCGTACGGGCACGGCCGGTTCGAGACGTTGGCCGGCGGGATCGTCGCCGGTGCGTTGATCCTGGTCGGTGGTTTCCTTGCCTGGGAAGGGATCTCTGCATTGTTCACCGGCGAAGAGAGCTTCCCGGGAGTCGGCGTTGTCGCTGTGGCTTTGGTCTCGATTGCCGCGAAGGAGTGGCTGTACCGTCGGACAGCCCGGGTTGCTCGAGCCGTCGGCAGCGCAGCGTTGCAGGCGAACGCATGGCATCATCGCTCAGATGCACTGTCGTCGATTGCCGTCCTGGCCGGTGGGATCGGTGGGCTAGCCGGCTACGGGCATGCCGACCAGCTTGCCGGCGTGATCGTCGGCCTGATGGTTGTCATTGCTGGTGTCAAGACACTAACGCGTGTGCTTCATGAACTGACCGAAGGAGGGCTGACCCGCCATGACCTCGAAACGATCGAGCGGGCGATCAGTGGCGTGGAAGGTGTCCGTCAGTGGCACCAGCTTCGTGGACGACGCGTCGGCCGCGAGACGTTTGTCGACGTTCATGTACTCGTCGATCCCGGGCTGTTGATCGTCGATGCGCATCAGGTTTCGACGGACGTCGAGGGGGCGGTCCGCCGGGCATGTGAGAAGGCGGTCAACATGACGGTTCACATCGAACCGGATGTCGAGGAGCAGCGCAAACGGGAGACGGGCCGAACACTGCCATCGTAGGCGCCTGGCCCACAGCGTCGAAGAGTCGAGTGCGTGCTCGGCCCGCAGGCTGTCCGACTACTCCCAGGCGGCTTCGAGGATCTCGAGTGCCTGCATCCGATCGATCGAGCAGAGGCCTCCGAGTGGGCCGAATTCCGTTGCCTTGTCCGCCAGATACGCCAGCCTATCCTTCTCCACACCGGCCTCCTTGAGGCAATGCGGGAGGCCGATGGCGGCAATGAACGCCTCAAGGTGGGCGATTCCGCGGGATGCGGCCACGGAGTCGTCGTTGTGCTTTACGCCGAATACGTTGCGAGCGAACGTGGCGAAGCTGAGGACCGATTCCGGGACCTGCCTTAGTACGAACTGCATCCAGGCAGGCGTCAGCAGTGCCAGAGTGTCGCCGTGGGTCATCCCGTACAGGCTGGAGAGTTCATGTCCCAGTGAATGGACGGGGAAGTCGATCGTCGTCTTCCCGAGAGAGAACTGGAATCCTGCCAATGCCATACTGCTGGCCCACATGATGTTGGCTCGTGCATTGTAGTCCCGGGGATTGGCCTTGACACGAGGCGCGTTCCGCAGAATCGCCTTCATGACGCCTTCGTTCATTCGGTCCTGGACCTCCGTCGTTGCGTCGGGAAGGAAGTAGCTCTCCATCAGGTGACTCAGGGTATCGAAGCTCCCGGCCATCGAGGCATGTTCAGGTACCGAGTAGGTGTACGTTGGGTCGAGAATCGAGAATCGAGGGTACAACAGCGGATGGACCACAGATACCTTCTTGTGGTCCTCGCCAACGGTAATCACCGCCCCGGAATCGAGTTCACTTCCTGTGCCGGCGATGGTCAACACAGTTCCCAACGGCAATGCGCTTTCAATCTTCGTTGCGCCAGCTGCGAGAAGATCGCGAATGTCGCCGGTGTAGGGAACCCCAGCGGCAATTGCCTTGCAGGCATCGATTACCGATCCTCCCCCAACTGCGAGGACAAGATCGACATGATGTTCCCTACAGAGATCGATGCCGCGATGCACATCGTCCAAGGGCGAATTCGCGCGAATCCCGGGAAACTCGACAAACTGGAGCCCCGCGGCGTCCAATCCCTTCACGACGTGATCGTACACACCGTTCTTCTGGATGCTTCCACCACCATAGGCAAATAGGACCCGTTTTGCGTCTTCCTTCCGGATCGCGAAACCAAGATACTGAATCGCGTCGACACCGAAGAAGACTCTGGTTGGGATACCGAAAAAGAAATTCTCCACGATGATGCTCCTTTCCGAGCAGGCAGGTGTTGCTTTCGTCCGGGCCGACGGCATGTGCACAGCTCTTTGAAGCGCCCGTGTGCATCCCGTCGATCGGATTCAGACCGTGATAGTGAACATACGGCCAAGGATGGCGAAGAACAAGCACAAGGACTCTTCGTTTCTTGCCTATTACTGCTTGCTGAACCTCGAATGTTGCATCTGCCCGATTGCGCGGGATAATCGATTAAGCATCCGGTCGCATGTAGGGCAAAGGAGAGACGTGGAGACATTGGCGGCACTTCTTCGGGGTTTTGTTTCAACCTACGGGATCTCCGGGGCAGAGATCGCAGTGAAAACCCCCGTGACTGGCGTGCGGGTCTTTGGCGCCAGCGAGCCCATCTCCCGGCGGCCGCTGTTGTATGACTCGGGCATCATCATCATTGGTCAAGGGCACAAAGTGGGCTATCTGGGTGGCGAGTCGTTCCGCTACGACGCGGGATCGTATCTCGTGGTTAGCGTGCCGATTCCTTTCGAGGTCGAGACGCACGCATCTGCGGATGAACCGCTATTGGGAATCTCCATTGACGTGAACCCAAACGTTCTTAGGGACCTGATCTTGACTATCGGAAGCGATCTCGCTCTGGAGAACTGCATCGTCAATGGACCTGTGCCCAGAGCGGTAGAGCCCGTAGGGCTTGATGCGAAGATGGCCAACGCGGTCGAGCGCCTGGTGATGTGTCTGCAGGATCCGCTCGAGAGTAAGGCGCTCGGCCAAGGAATTGTGAACGAGATTCTCTTCCGTGTTCTGTTGGGATCTCATGGGAGGGTCTTGCGCATGCTGTCGGAGCAACACACTCCCTACGCACGTGTGGCCAGATCTCTGGCGCTCATTCACGCGGAGTATGCGACCCCGCTCGATGTTCCTGCTCTGGCGCGCATCGCCGCGATGAGTCCATCGGCATTTCATCGAGCCTTCAAGCAAGTAACCGGGGAGTCGCCGATCCAGTACGTCAAGCACATTCGCCTTCATCGCGCGCACGCGTTGCTCGCTCAGGTCGGCCTAAAAGCCGGGACTGCAGCCGTGCAAGTTGGCTATTCGAGCCCGTCCCAGTTTAGCCGGGAGTTCAAGCGCTACTTCGGCGCTTCGCCTTCGGATGTGCGGCGAGCCTGCTGACGGACCGTGGCACGCGCGTGCCACGATCTGCTAGCGAATGAGCTCCTCGGGGGGCGGAATCGATGAAGGCTCGGTTTGGTTCAAGAGCGATCCGATCTGGAATGCGAGTGACGGCTTCGCTTCTATTCCCCGACGTCTCAATGCAATGCGTGCCCAATCGTGCGGCGGCGTTGTGACATGCCACCAGACAGTGATCTCCCAAGCATCCGAAAGGAAGAGGCAGTGCGTGACCACCAGGCGGTGGGAACGGATTGGGACGGCGGTCCAAGTGGTTCTCGAAGTGATGTCAAGCTCTGGGTGCATTGCTTCAAGCCAAGGGACGAAGGCATCGCGAACGGTTCTCGCCTGGCGAATGAACGACTCTCGGCTGGATAGAGGTTCCGTAACATCGAGTACAGCTGTGTCGCACAAGGCAGGATCGCTCCCTGTAACCCGAACGATTACCTCACCCCCCACAGCGTCTTTGTCCGGTATTACGCAGATCTCGCCGACGTCACCAGGCGCGAGTCCGTCCGGTTGCTTCTCGATCTCTCCGCCATCGCACTCGACGTGAAGTGGGATCCAGCTCTCGCCTTTAGCGGACCAGGCTGCCGTGGTTGTGGTCACAAGGAGTACACACCATTCGCCAGCAGCCGCATCCCGAACGCGTTCCGGTGAGAGGTTCAAAGCAGCAAGGAGGGGCATCGGAAGAAACGAGCAGCCCGCAAGGGCGATTGCAGTCGCGCAGCCGATCGCGAGAGTCACCAACTGCCTTCGAGAGGTGTGAAGTGGAGCACTTCGCTGTATAGAATTCGAGCTTGCATGCATACCCTGTAACGGATTGCGCTGCTCAGCCTCTTGCTTGGCATGGCTGTTCAACGCCGCACGAATTGCGAATCTCACCATGCTCTTCAAACGACCGCACCGTCGGAGACTGACGTTGGCACAGGCTTCTCTGTCAGGTGATCCAATCCGAGCTCATACAGCTTGGCCGATGTCGGAGCCCCGGTTCTCTCGTCCCAGCTCATCATCTGGTAGTAGAGCGCAATCGCGTTGCGCATCGTGTCCGGATCGATGTACGACCCCCGCTTTGGCCCGCTGCCCAGTGGCTCAGTGAAGCGAGGGTGGTGCAAGTCGTCGGCTGGGGTCAGACCGGCGCAGGCATTGAAGACGCGTGCCATCGCCAGGGCCCGCTCGCCTGCCTTCATCAGCTCGAACAGGTTGGTGTTCCAACCGGTAACGGCGTTGATTGGCTCGACGGTTTGCTCGCGGCCGTACGGCGTGAACATGCACAGTCCGATGCAGTTGACGAAGGTTTGCCACGTGATGTGGTATGCAGCCAGCCGGACCTTCTTTGGAGACAGGTCGTCGAACGGCATCGCCTTCTCGTGGATGCCGAGGATTGCCAATCGAGCCATCATCGCGTCGGACACGAAGTGGGTGTCGTGGATGTTGTGCATGTGGTCGGCGCCGGTTGGTGAGGTGGCGTAGCCGATCCCGAAGGCGAACTTGCCCCGCGGGTCATGCATCGGCGCCTCCTGGCCCTTGACCTGTACGGCAAACCCCTCTGTGTTGCGCCCGATCGTCTGCGCGGCTCGCAGCGAGCCTTCGGCGAGCACATCGCCAAACCCCTCCCGGCGAGCGATTAGCTCGACGAGCCGGACCATCCCGGCGGCATCGCCAAACCGTACCTCAAGGCCACCGGTATCCTCAAGGGTGAGCAGGCCGCGGTCGAACGACTCCATCGCCCAGGCGATGGTCACGCCGGTCGAGATGGTGTCGAGGCCGTAGGCGTTACACAGCTGGTTGGCGTACAGGATTGCCTCGAGGTCGTCGACGATGCACGTCGAGCCGAAAGCGGCGATTGTCTCATACTCGGGGCATCCGTAGATGGGATCGACGGTGTACTGACCGTCGACCTTGACCTTGCGCTTGCAGGAGATTGGGCAGGCGGTGCATGTGTCACGCCCGACGAGGTACTCTTCGGTGATCCGTGTGCCGCATATGGCGTCGAATCGGTCGAACGTTGCATCTTGGAAATTGCGCGTTGGCAGGTGCCCCGCTTTGTGGAGCCGGGTGATATTGCCCCCGGTGCCGTGCTTGCTGAGATGTGCGAAGTGCTCGGCCAGTGCGTTCACTCCGGCTGTTAGCTCACGGGCTTCCTTCGGATGTGCAGCTGACGGCGGGGTTGTCCCGCGGACGGCGACGGCCTTGAGGTTCTTGGAACCCATAACGGCACCGAGGCCGCAGCGTCCGGCTGCACGGTTGACGTCATGGATGATGCAGGCATATCGCACCAGGTTCTCCCCTGCTACGCCGCATTGCGCGACACGAACGTTGGCGTCGCCGAGTTCCTCGCGAATTGCTTTCTCCGTGTCGGCCGTCGACCGTCCCCAGAGGTGTCGAGCATCCCTGATCTCCGCGTTTCCATCCTGGACTAGAAGGTAGGCGGGGAAATCCGCCTTCCCATCGAAGACCACTGCATCGAATCCTGCTGCCTTGAGTTCGGCTCCCCAGAAGCCGCCAACATCCGACTCCCCGAACCCGTTCGTCAAGGGGGACTTGGCACCTACGGCGTGGCGGCCGCTTCCAGGGACGGGTGCCCCGGTGACAACGCCCGAGGCGAAAACAAGCCGATTGGCCGGCGACAGAGCGTCGGTGTCTGCTGCATCCGATGAAAGAAGCTCGTACGCGATCAATCCCCAGCCTCCGAAATAGGTGCGGAAGAACTTGGTTCCTGGAGACTCCTTGGAGATTGAGTGGTTGGACAGGTTCACACGCAGGATGCAATCATTGAATCCGCTGGGCATGCTATTGTCCCCTTTCTTCTGCTGGTTCGTCCGGGTGGCTGCGGCTACGCGTCGTTCAGCGAGGTACGATCGGTGCGTAGCATGTCGAGGCGGCCGCACAGGCGTCCGATCGCGCTGCTGTCGATCGAGTAGAACTTCATCCCTTCTTGCCTGCGCTCCCGGAGGATGCCGCCAGCGACGAGTAGTCGCAGGTGGCGTGACACCGCTGACTGGCTGATGTTCATCTGATCGACGATCTGTTGCGCGTATAGCTCCCGTCCGACGAGGAGATTGAGGATGTCGAGCCTCGTCTCGTCGGCCAGTGCCTTCAGCGGTGGGAACACGTGGCTGGCGTTCAAGTTGCTGCTGAGGCTGTCCAAATGGGCCGGGAGACAGTTATAGGCGACGACGAGAGCGTTGGAGACGTGTTCAACCGTGCCGACGCTGGCGTACGGCCCTCCGTGGCAGGACGGAATGAAGATCAGTTTCTCTGCCCCGGCAATTTGGCTTTCGAGACTGTTTGGAATGTCTCGCCCGGTGATCTCGGTGAATGCACGGAGCGGGTTGTCAGGGAGGTCTCGGCGCCGATGGTGGTTGATACTGCGCTCCTCGATCGGGCGGCACCTCGCGTGCTCAATACGGTAGTGCCTGTCCCAGAACCGAACGACAAGCATCGTCAGTTCGGCCTGTAGCTCTTCCGGATTCATCAAGAAAGCGACGAGTCGCTCAATCTCCGAATCCTTCAGCTTTGCAGCGAGGGTGACGTTGAGCAGTTTGGACAATCTCGACTGGTCGGCGAAGATCGAAGCATCGACCGAATCGTCGCTCTCCCGTTGCGACCGAACGATGCGCCGGAGAAGGCTGACATGTGAGTCATGGATCGTGGATTGATCGAGATCAGAGACCCAGCGGATCAACGTCGGAAGGTCCTCGATTGGCGGAGTAGCATTGCCTTTGAGAACCAGTTCGACTAGCCTATCGAACAGAAGCTCGTTGGCGAACGTCTTGAACAGGAGGCGAATCGACGAGCGCAAGTCGTTGGAAAGCGCCGCGTTGGTCGAGTAGATCCACTGATCGAAGCCCTCGTACTCGTCAGCCATCGCGATTAGCGACAGGTCGATGACGAGTGAGAAGGCCAGCGATCGCTGGAACTCGATATCGACACATCTCTTGCTTGCAGGTATGGGGTCTCCTTTCTCTCCGGTTTCGACGGAGAGTACTGCGGCTATGGCGAAGTCTCGGCTTCTGCGATGGGTAAGGTATTTGACACTGGCTTCAGCTCTCCCAGCACGACTGGATCGTGCGTAGCATCGGCAAGTCGCCGGGTGCGAGTGCAGAGCGACGTTCGCAGTGTTCCATCCTCTCCGAAAACCGCGTAGACCAGGTACTCTTCGCCTGTCTCGAACGTGAATCCGCACAGACAACAGGTGAACGCCGTGCGGACCAGTGTTCGATCGCCGATATCACCCTTCCATTGCGAGTGAACGACGAGGATGACTTGCAGATCCTCTGTTGCGTACGAGATGGTCGGATCCTCGCTGAACCCCGGGGCGAGTCGCAGCTCAGTGACGCGGCCAACGAACGCTGCATCGGCCCGCTCTCGCGCCAGCGTGACGTCGAGCTGTGCGTTGCAGCTGCAGGCACCGGCGACGGCGGAGAAGCCCCACGCGGCGAGGGTGAGGACTAGCAGGCCTTTGATCAGACGACTCGTAGAGCTGGTAGTGCATGTCAAGGCGACCTCCTTGGGCCACTCTCTCTTGCATATATGGATATGATCATAAACGGGTAGATGCATCCCGTCAAGATGCGCCTCATCACGCAGGTCAAGCATGTGCATCGAAACAGGAGATCCTTCTGGCCTGCCGGATCCGGGCGATCCATCGGATCGGTGATACAAGGAGAGCCATATGGTAGGTGACTTCGAACTACAGACTGAGGCTACCGCGTTCCAGGTTGAGCAGTCGTTCCTTGAGTGGAAGGCCACCGCCGAAACCCACGAGGTGGCCGTCCTTTCCGACGACGCGGTGGCATGGGACGATAATCGGTGTGGGGTTCGAGCCGACAGCCTGCCCGACGGCACGAAGAGCACTCCGCTTGCCAATGCGCTCAGCGATATTGCCATAGGCGATAGTCTCTCCGTACGGAATTTTCAGCAAGGTATCCCACACGCTACGTTGGAATGGCGTGCCTCGAATGTCTAGTGTGAGCGAGAATGCTTTTCGCTCCCCACGCAGGTATTCGTGCAACTCAGCGAGCACCCTCTCGTTCGGCTGATCGTCCGGAAGGATCCGAACATCAAGCCTCGCGGAGAGCTCGTCGAACGACACAGGATTCAGCTCAATCCATCGCAAGCCAGCTCCTGAGGACAGGACACGAAACGTCCATCCTTCCCAACTCAATGCACTTCCGTACAGCTTCTCGGGAAGCGGCTTTGGGCGTCTCGGCACGTGCGCTCACCCTTTCACTTCGGCTGTGCCCAGAGTAGTTGGAGCCGCGGTTGTTGTCAATTGCTGTGTCAACGAGAAGCCGGAGCTTTCTGGCTATTCGGGTTCTGCGAATCGGACTGCTTGGTACGTTTCGATCATGGGGTATGGCTGTAGGCGCCATCGCTCTGCTGGGAGCCCAGCCTTCTCGCACAGATGGGAAAGAAAGCTCTCGGGTTCGGGGAATTCCTCCCATACATCGGGGAGGTACGATGCGGTGGTTCCATCGACTGTAAGGATGACGCCGTGGACGAGCGGCTGAAGTGCGGCGACGAGCTCGTCGGGTTCCGAGTACGGAACCTCCGTGGGCGTACTGAGAATCGAGATGGCGATCCGGATGTGTTCGAGCTCATCCGATGTTACAGCGGGGAAACGTGCGTCCTCTGTGGCAGCGAGAATCGTATTCCGAAGAACGTTCCTGTAGAGCGGCTCATGCACGTCAAACGAATCGATCATGCATCCGCGTAGCTCGCCGTCTAGGAGGAGACTGACGAATGCGCTCTGGGAGCGCAAGAGACGCGTCGACAGATCCTGTTCGTCGACCTCAATCGTGCCGCTCCCGTTCACCGTTGACACCAACTGCTCACGCGCAAAATGGAGAAGTGCGGTTTGCTCCGAAGCAGTGAGCTCCTCCGAGCGGGGCTGGATGACGAAGTACCAGACTGCAAAAACGGCAATCGCGCCGAGGACAAACCGCCAGCCGTACGGTCTTCTAGGAGTATCCATGTCGATCGACCATACAACAGGGTGATCGATCATTCAACCCGAGTCGTATCCTGTCCCGGCATCTGGACACTCTGTATACTTCCAGGGCATCCGAAAGGAGACACGATGGGAAGCAAGCTGGTGGAACGGTTCTGTTCGATGGTGAGGATCGATAGTGAATCTGGAAACGAAGCCCGGTTCATCGACGAGACAAAGACTCAGCTCGAAGCCGAGCTGCATGCGACGTGCGTGATTGATCAGCATGGCAACCTGATTGCGAAGGTCGAAGCGAAGGACGCAACCGACGCGACGCCGATCTTTCTCGCTGCACACGCAGACACGGTGAAGCCGGGCATCGGCATCGAGCCGATCGTCGCAGAGGGTGTCATCCGATCAAAGGGAGAGACGATTCTTGGGGCAGATGACAAGGCAGGTCTTGCGGCGATTGTCGAAGCGGTGTTAACAGCCGAGAGACACCCAGCGGTCGAGATCGTTGTTACGCGAGGTGAGGAAGTTGGACTGGTCGGCGCGAAGCATCTTGATCTCTCACTTCTGGATGCGAAACAGGGCGTGATCGTCGATTCGGAGTCTCTGAGTGAGATCGTGATTGGGGGACCGACACACGCGTCACTCGATATCGAGATCATCGGGAAAGCGGCACATGCTGCCGAGCCGGAAGAAGGAATCTCGGCAATTCGGGTTGCAGCGAAGGCGATTGCCCGGTTCGAAGAGGGAAGACTCGATCCCGAGACCGTCGCCAACGTAGGGACGATTCATGGCGGGATGATCCGAAACGGCACTCCCGAACGGGTGATGATTCAGGCGGAGTGCCGAAGCCTGAATGATGACAAGTGCGTTCGTCAAGCTGAGGCGATGAAGGCTGCGTTCGAGGCTGCCGCTGCCGAAGTTGGGGCAACGGCCGATGTCGATTTGCGGATCGAGTACCGGGCATCGATGACGCCAGAAGATTCAGACATCATCTGCCTGACCAAAAAGGCAATAGCGGCCGCTGGGCTCGAGCCGACGACGCGTGTCATGCTCGGCGGTACCGATGCTTTGGTGCTCTCGGGACGTGGCTTGGAGACGGCTGTCATCGGCTTTGGCGGACAGGCGGCGCACTCGACCGATGAGCGAATTCGCGTGGACGATTTGGAGAAGGCAGCGGAGATTCTCCGCCACTTGCTGGAGATTGCTGCTGTGGGTTAGACGGATGGCGCGATTCGGTGCGGGCACTTCTCGAGAAACGGAGGCGGCTTCTCCGGTTGACGGCTTTCCGGACCCGCTGTAGAATCGCCTCACATTCCTCGGTAGCTCAATTGGCAGAGCGCTCGGCTGTTAACCGAATGGTTGTAGGTTCGAGTCCTACCCGAGGAGCCAGCTAGAACGGGAGACCCCTTCGGCGACTAAGTTGAAGGGCGTTTTGTAGACAGGATCTAACTTTCCGCCCTCAAGGATCGAGTTTGAAAGCAGCGTTCTTAGTAATCCGACCCGTTCGGCGTGCGATTGCCGTTGATACAGTTCAGGAGCGCGTTGGAGGAGTTTGAAAGCAACTTCCGCTTCGTCCTCTGCGGGTCCCGCTCCAGCTTCAAGAGCAGCGATCTGGTTTCTCAGTTGGTCTTCTCTCTCCGCCCACCGCCGCTCCATCTCCACCCATCGCACTTCTGACACGTTCCCTTTCAGCTTGTCCTCGTAACCCCTGTCTCGCATCTCACGAAGCTCGCTCAATTCGCCATTGATCACCCTCACTCGGACCTTGGCTTCTCGTTGGCGACGCTTCCCTTCCGTCCGGATCTCAGCGAGGAGCATCCTGGTCATGGATTCCGATACGTGCACCTGTTCCACAACAGGAAGGAAGAGCCGACCTATCTGCTCTTCTCGAATGAAGCCCTGGGCGCACTGTCCCTTGCCTCGTGTGCAGTGGTAGTAGCGATAACGGCCCTTGATCAGGGATGCAGTGATGTTGCAGCCGCAGTAGCCGCATGTCATCAAGCCCCGGTACGGGAACGATCGCCTCGTGAGTGGAGAACTCTTCCCCCGCAAACGTTCCTGTACTCGATCGAAGAGTGCCTTGGAGATCAGTGGTTCGTGACTGCCTGGGTACAGGTTGCCTTCCCGTCGGATCATCCCGTAGTAGATCGGGTTCCTGAGCAGGTGGTGAACCGGCCCCTTGGATAGCGTGCCTCCCTTGCGTGTTCTGAGGCCTAGCTCCTTGGCTCGTTTCACGAGCCCTGAGAGTGCAATGTCCTCGCGGGCGTACATCTCGAAGACAAGTCGGACAATCGGAGCCATCTTCGGGTCAGGCTGCAAAGTCTTCGACTCCGTATCATTGATGTAGCCTGTCGGAGCAGGTCCTGGCCATCCTCCGTTTTGGACCTTCGTGAGGGCGGCATGCTTCACTCGCTCACCTATCTGGTCGCTGTAGAGCCGTGAGACAGCTGCATGGATTGTGGCAACGAACCTCCCTGATGCTCCGTCCGGGAGGGATTCCGTCGCAGAGATGATGTCAACGCCTTCCATCTCTTCGAGAGCCGAGTAGTCGCTGAGATTGCGGGCGAGTCGGTCAAGCTTGTACACGAGAACACCACCCACGTCCTTGCGCTTTCGGAGAAAAGTTAGCATCGCTTTGAACTCAGGCCGCCCCGGTTTGTACGCGGAGTGTGACTCCTCAAATGTCGCAACGATCTGAAGGGCGTGACCATTCGCATAGTCAGCTAGCATTTGACGCTGGGTCTCAATGGAGTGCCCGTGCTTGGCTTGCTCTTCTGTGGAGACTCGGATGTATGCAACCGTCTTCTTCATTTACTCTCCAGACTACTCCTCAGACGATGCCGATTCCAACATGCGTTTCGCCCTTTCCAAGCGCTCGATGCTGTCCCATTTGCGAAGGATGGCAATGAATTCAGCGAAGTTCTTCGCAGCTTCAGACCGTTTCTCCGGCGACCAGTTCGCGATCACTGTCTCGTGAGTCCTGTCGTCGTGGCTCATCTCGCTTCTCCCTGGAGCCTACTAGCCTTCTTTCCCCTCTGATACGCCCAGGCCCAGCTCCGCTGCTTGTCGCAAGGCATGCCTACCCACCCATAGAGGCTTCGGCGTAGTTAAAGGGTTGCCCTGAGTCTCAGCAGGCAGTTGCCGAAGGGTGTTTGTTGGTGGATTTGTCGGTCATCTTGTCTCGTGAGATTCGCACGCTTCGTCTCTCCAACGCTCTGCGATCCTTGGCTCCGAGATTCTGGCACGGAAGGATCAGCGTCGATTCCTCAGCACGAGAAACCCAAGGGAGAATCAACTGCCGTTTGCCTCTTTGACCGTTTATGGCGGGCACTTC
>CAZORQ010000055.1:0-13184 GCA_964582285.1 uncultured Thermotogae bacterium | reverse complement strand
GGTTGTACAGTAGATCAATGGGCTGCTAGCATGTTCATTGGAACGAACGCCGAAGTCACCCATAGATGGGGGAGGATCGATGACGAACGGGGATAGTGCCAAACCACGTGTGCTCATCCTTGGGGGTCTTGGAATGCTGGGGCACAAGCTGTGCCAGATCCTCTCACCGAAGATGGATGTGTGGACGACCGTACGACGGGATGCCGATCTACTTCGCAGTACGGAGATCCTAGATGCTGACCGCGTCCTGGACGGTGTGGATGCCCGCAAGCCGGACACCATGCTTCGAGCGCTGGACATGGTCGAGCCCGATGCCGTGGTGAACTGCATCGGAATAGTGAAACAGCTTCCCGAAGCTCGGGACCCAGTGGTGGCGATTGAGATCAACTCGCTGTTCCCTCATCGGATGGCAAAACTCTGCGCAGAGCGCAGTGTCTATCTCATTCACATCAGTACGGATTGTGTCTTCTCCGGCGTTCGTGGCATGTATGTTGAGGACGATCCATCTGACGCACAGGATCTGTATGGCCGATCGAAGGCGCTTGGCGAGATAATGGGTTCGAACTGCCTGACGCTACGCACATCGATCATCGGAAGAGAGCTGCGCGGACGACGTGGGCTCATTGAATGGTTTATGGCTCAGAAAGGGAAGACCGTTCGGGGATATACACAAGCGGTCTTTTCCGGAATCACCTCTCAAGCTTTTGCGAAGATCATCGGCAGACTGGTTCAACGAGAGCAACGATTAGAGGGGCTGTATCAGATAGCGGCACATCCGATTTGCAAGTACGACTTGCTGAATCTGGTCAAGAGAGCGTACTCCCTTGACGTGTCGATTGAACCATTCGCGGGCGTGGTTGTCGACCGATCACTGGATGGGACACTCTTCCGAACCGAGACCGGGTTGGCGGCGGGAGACTGGGAATCCATGGTGGGAGAACTGGCTGACGATCCGTTTGACTATGACAATTGGAGACAAGCACACGCTGCTTGACGGGAGGGGATCTTGTCAGAGGGGAGAAGGGATCTCCGGCCAACGCGCCGATTTAGCGGATGCTGACTGGAGCAACTGCTGCTATCTCTTGCAAGGCGATGGTACGACAACACGTGCCTTTTGCATGCCGAGAGAACGATACAGTAGCGAACGCTGCGACCTGCAAGCGTATCTACGATGCTTCCATCCCAGAATCCGGGATATTGCCCGACGCAACGAAACGGCAGCTGCCTCGACTTGGCTACCTATCGCAATACTCGGGAGGGAATCGCCGGCACTTCATTTGGCGAGAAGATCCACGAAGCTCTGTTCTCGGGGGGGATCAAGCGGAGTGTGCCTCTGGGGATGTGATTGTGCGACTGCACAAGCGTCTGCTGAGTTCAAGAACGAAGAAGATGAAGATAGAATATCCAAAGGGGGAGATCAATGCTACGACAGATCCTACCTTTCACGAGCAGCCCTGTGAGGTCCTGCCTGGACACTGAGCTTGAGAACGGACGGAAACGATGAAGATCGCCACCGTTTTCGGCACAAGACCTGAGATCATTCGCCTGAGCTGTATTATCGAGCAGCTCGACGGTCTCTGCGAGCATGTTCTGATTCATACTGGGCAAAACTACAATAAACGGCTAAGCGACCTGTTCTTCGACGAACTCGGTGTTCGAGCGCCGGACTACTTTTTGAACGCTCGAGGTTCGTTTGGGCAGCAGGTGGGAACGATCCTTTCGGGTTGTGGCGAAGTATTCGCTCAGGAGAAGCCCGATGGCGTTCTCATTCTGGGTGACACGAACAGCGCCCTGGGGGCGCTTGTCGCCAAGCGGTTGGGGATTCCTGTGTTTCACATGGAAGCGGGCAACCGCTGCTATGACGATCGGGTGCCCGAGGAAGTGAACCGTCGGGTCATCGATCACGCGAGCGATGTCCTTATGCCATATACGGAACGAAGCCGGATGAACTTGCTTCGTGAAGGGGTGGCAAACTGGAGGGTTTTCGTAATCGGCAACCCCATTTTTCAAGTACTGACACGGTATGCTGAGCAGATTTCATCATCACAAGTCCTCAGCGACCTTGAGCTGGAAGCGGCCAAGTACTTCCTTGTGACCATGCATCGGGCGGAAAATGTGGACCTTGAGTCCCGGCTGCAGAAGCTGACCCAATCGCTGCTTCGCCTCCGCGAGGAGCATGAGTTGCCAGTCATCGTGAGTACACATCCACGCACGCGCCAGAAAATGGAGGCGTTTGGACTTGACGCTCCTGCGGGAGTTCGCTTTCTTGAACCGTTTGGGCTGTTCGATTTCGTCGCGCTTGAGCAGAGTGCCCGCTGCGTGCTTTCCGACAGTGGAACTGTGCAGGAGGAATGCTGCATCTTCCACATCCCCAACGTGACGCTCCGTGATGTGACCGAACGTCCCGAAACCGTCGAGTGTGGGAGCAATATCCTGAGCGGCGTCGAACCGGATTCCGTTGTGCGATCCGTAAACGTTGCAATTCAAGGCCGAGGGAACTGGACGCCTCCGGAGGAATATCTGAATGCGGATGTGTCTTCGACAGTGGTACAGATTGTCCTGGGATATCATTGCCCGCGAATTCGCTAGGACGGGAGCTGGGACGCAGGAAGGGAGCGGATTGTGTCCTCAAGAACAGCTCCGAGAGTACGTAGGGTCATACGGCGGGAATCTGCGGGAAGGGCGCTGTGGAAAGCGGCTCTTCGGGAAGCCTCTTCCTTGAGCTCTCTGGAGGAGCGGTTGTGAACGGAGTCGTGATGGCTCAGGGTTCGACTTCGACCAAGCCTTGTCCATTCTCCAAGGAAGGAGCGCTCACATGACACAACGTGTGGCGGTCACGGGAGCGAGCGGATTCATTGGCAAGCATCTTGTGGCGAAGCTTGTGGCCGGGGGGCACGATATCCGTGCGATGGTGCGATCAGAGGAGGCGGCTTGCAAGGTCTCGGGGAAAGCGGACGTCTGGCGGATCGACAGCGCTGGAGACGCGGATTGCTGGGACGCAGGCCTCTCTGATTGCGATGCTGTTGTCCACCTCATTGGAGTAGCGCATGCTGCTGCCCACGACAAAAAGGACCTGACAAGCCGGTTCCACGAAGTCAACGTCAATGTCACGGGTCGCGTCGTGGATGCATGCCTTCGGAATGGTGTGCACCGGCTGATCTACCTCAGCTCGATCAAGGCGGTCGGCGAAGGAGGGCCAGAGCCCTATACGGAGGCCAGTGAGTGTCTTCCGGAGAATCCGTATGGCGCATCCAAACGAGAAGCAGAACAGATGATCCTTGAACGAACGCGGGGGTGTGACATCGAGGCGAGCATTCTTAGACCACCTGTCGTCTACGGTCCACATGTCAAGGGCAACATCGCGCGGATGCTGAAGCTGGTTCAAAGCGGGATTCCTCTTCCGATTCGTTGTCTCAAGGCGAGGCGGAGCATGTTGTATGTCGGGAATCTTGTCGATGCGATTCGATGCATGATTGAGTCTGAGCATCCGATTGGAGGCATCTACCATATTACGGATGCAGAGATGCCGCCTACTACCCGGGAGTTCCTTCTCGATCTTGGCCGACTGATGGGCAGACGGGTTGTGGAGGTGCCGGTTCCGGCATCACTGCTGCGCATGGCCGGGAGACTCGTTGGCATGGGCGAAGAGGTCAAGCGATTGACGAGCCCCCTAACGACCCATGGGTCTCGCTTCTGGGACGAACTCGGGTGGTCCGCTCCCATATCGATGCAGCAGGGGTTGGCTGCAACCGTGGATTGGTTCGTCAATCGCGAGGGCGCCGCGTAGGAGGACACGCTGGATGTGAAGCTGGTCTTGGCACTGCTTTCTACTCTCGTGCTTAGCTGGTTGGGGACAGGCGCCATGTGGAAGCTGACGCTTCGACGACAGATTCTCGACGTCCCGACTGAGCGCAGTTCGCACGAGACCCCCACACCCCGAGGAGGAGGCGCGTGTTTTGCGGCGCTTCTGATGCTTGCTCTTGTCGGATTCCTAGCCATATCAGCTCCACACTCCGGAATCTGGATTGCCCTTCTTGGGGGCGGGGTTCTCGTGGGAATCGTCGGATGGCTTGATGACTTGCGGGGACTCCCGAGTTTCGTGCGTCTTGGGTTGTACGCAATTGCAGCGGTGTGGGCGACATTCTGGATCGGCGGCTTGCCAGTGCTCTCCTTGGGGTTTGCCGATGTTCGACTTGGCCTGGCTGGACATGTGGTGGCATGGGGGTTCATTCTGGCGTTCACGAACATCTACAACTTCATGGATGGCATCGACGGGATTACGGCAAGTGAAGGCATCGTGGTTAGCGTGGCAGCAGGGGCACTGCTCTTGGTATCAGGCGAGCCGCATGTTGGGTGGCTTCTGATTGGTGTGGCGATGGCATTGCTCGGATTCCTGTGGTGGAATTGGTCTCCGGCTCGCATCTTCATGGGAGATGTGGGGAGCAACCTCCTCGGATTCGTTTTCGCAACAGTGGCGCTTGCAACCAGTCGGATTTCAGATGTGTCGGTTTGGGTATGGGCGATACTGCTGGGTGTCTTTGTTGTAGATGGCTTCTTGACCTTCGGACGACGTCTTGCGAAAAGGCTTCCTCCGTACAAAGCCCACCGATCACATGCGTATCAGGGGGCTGTGCAGCGCGGGCACTCACACGCAGCCGTTTCGATGGCGGTTATCGGACTCAACGTCGTGCTTGCGGGGGTTGCGGTAGCGGCGTGGCATTGGCCGAGTGGCGCGATCCTGCTTGTGTTCTTCTCCTATGCTGGGCTCACCGTGCTTCACGTACGTTACTCGCCTCTGGGGGGGGATCGGCAGAGATGAGATCCGCTTCTGGACTGGTGTATGAGGGGGAGGATGGAGGCTTCCCCTCAATGCCGAAAGCTGTGCTGGGCCGATATGCTCCAATCGGGTAACCTGTGGGAAGCTTGGCGTGATCCACAGAGATTCGGAATCGATGAAGGGAGTAACCCATGGCCCGCTCCTGGCTGCACCGCAGTTGTTTCCTGATTGCCGATACTCTTGTCATTGCAGCGTCCTTGTATCTTGCCTACTGGCTTCGATTCGACGGGCAGATTCCAGCAACGCACGGCGTGACCATGCTGTACTGCATCCCGCTGGCGATAGGACTCAAGATACCGATCCTCGCAGCGCTCAAGATGTACCGATTCAGTTGGGATCATGTGGGCATGCGAGAGGTATTCGGTGCCATCTCCGCGGCAGTCTTCGGATCATTTGCGCTTGCAGCAGCGTTCTTCGTTCTTCGAGAGGTTCATGTCTTCACGGCGATGCCACGATCAATTCTGGCGATCGACTTTGCGTTCAGTCTGATTGGTCTAGGTGGTGTGAGATTGTCGAAACGGCTTCTCAGACTCCTCTTGGGGACAACCCGCGGCAGACGTGATTCGAAGGGCAAACGGGCCGTCATCGTGGGTGCCGGCGATGCCGGAACGAGCTTGGCGAGAAGCCTCTTGGATGACGAAACAAGCCCATACTTCCCGGTAGGATTCCTCGATGACGATCGCCGAAAACGAGGGCTGATCATCCATGGGGTTCGGGTTGTCGGGGGAGTTCCGCTGCTACGTCGGACGATCGAGTCTCTGAGCGCGGCGGCCGTATTGATCGCGATGCCATCCACAAGCGGCGTGGTCGTCAGTGATGCTGTGGCCCGGGCGCGAGAAGCTGGGATTCAGGATGTCCGCATCCTTCCACCGCTTAGTCAGCTGTACAGCTCGAAGGTTCATGCGAGTGAACTGCGCGAAGTGACGCCGGAAGATCTCCTCCGTCGCGACCAGGTCACGATCGATACGACGGCAGTCGCACAGCTTGTGAAGGGCCGCTCTGTGTTGATCACCGGAGCCGCCGGATCAATTGGATCAGAACTATGCCGCCAGGTTCTGCGTTTCGAGGCACGCCATGTGATCTGCCTGGACAACGATGAGACCGGTCAGTTCCACCTCGAACGAGATCTTCGGCGCCGATTTCCGGATCGAGAGATCTCGTATTGCATCGCAGATATTCGCGACCGTCAGAGGATCGGACAAGTGCTTCAAGAGGGGCGGCCGGATCTCGTATTCCACGCGGCAGCCTACAAGCACGTGCCGATTATGGAGCGGTCTGCAGGAGAAGCGGTCAAGACGAATGTCTTCGGAACTCGCAATGTGGTGGAAGAAGCATCTGCTGCAGGCGTTCGATCCATCGTGGTGATCTCGACTGACAAGGCGGTCAACCCGTGTTCGATCATGGGGGCGACCAAGCGAGTGGCTGAACTGATTGCGCATGGGCACAACGGTTCCTCAGATACCCAATGCATGGCTGTCCGATTCGGGAACGTGCTTGGAAGCCGGGGAAGCGTGCTTCCGATCTTCGAGGAGCAAATCCGGAGCGGAGGACCGGTCACGATCACCGATCGGGGAATGCACCGCTATTTCATGGTTACATCTGAAGCGGTGCTGCTGGTCCTTCAAGCGGCGGCTATGGGGCGAGGGGGCGAGGTGTTCGTGCTCGATATGGGAGAACCTGTCTCGATCCTTGAGCTGGCGAAGGATCTGATCCGAGCGCATGGATTGGTGCCGGATCAGGACATTCCGATCGTCTTCACCGGTATGCGGCCTGGGGAGAGGTTGCTCGAAGAGTTACTTACTGCGGAAGAAGGAACCGACTCCACGACGCACGAGAAGGTCTTCATTGCCCGCCTGGGCTCTCGATGGGAAGGCGGGGAACTGGCTGAGAGGTTGACGGAGCTGAGAGATGTGGTGCAGCATGGGTCCCGTGAGACGATTGTCGAGACCCTTCGTCAGCTCATCCCATCCTACAAGCCTCACTCCCCACAGGATGGCTGCTAGCCGAAGCGCAGCGCAGCCGAGAGCTTTGGGAGACGGAGAGGTTCACGTCTGGGAGTTTCCGCGTTTGTCTACGCAAGCCAGCGACCGAATGCACATCCGCCGCATTCTTGCTGCCTACAGCGGACTTCCTCTAGATCAGGTGGAGCTTCGCTACGTTGGCCCGAGGAAGCGGCCAACGCTCCCTGTGGAGCCTCCTATCGATCTCTCATTTAACCTTTCGCATTCGGGCTTGTGGGCGCTGCTTGCGGTCACGCGGTACGCGTGCGTTGGCGTTGACATCGAACAGATCCGAGCAGGGGTTCGGATCGATCGCCTCGCGCAGCGGTTCTTCTCCGATGTCGAAGTCACGGCGCTTCGATCGATCGCGGACGAAGCATTGGAGACTGCGTTTTTCCGCACATGGGTCCGAAAAGAGGCGTATCTCAAAGCGGTTGGCGCTGGCGTGGGCGTTCCGGCCGGTTTGGGACGATTCTCGGTCTCGATTGGGGCCGATGAGCCGCCGGCGGTCCTCTCGACCGACCTTGAGCCCGGCGGAGTCTCGGCGTTCTCGCTGTACGATCTGGATGTTCCCGAAGGCTACGCTGGGGCGCTTGCGGTCGAAGGAACGGGACACCGGATCCGGTATATGGATCCATGCTGATAGGTGTGGATCGAGCGGCCATACGGCACTGATTCACTTCCTCTCTCTTGCAGAGGTGCGGGGTTCTCAGGGTCCGAGCAACCTGTGGCGTCTCCGGCCGGACGAAGTTGCGTCGATCTGCCGACATGCGCACAATCTGCTGGCACCTTTGGGGCGCGTCAAGTGCCACGCGGACGATGCGGTCTCGTGATTGAGCGGTTCGGGCAAGCGCGTGAGAAGTTGAAACGCAACTGCATGTCTCGAAACATGACTCGGATGGGAGAGCCAGGGTGAAACGCACCACGATGGTGCCGATCCCTCCGCCCGCTGATCCTACCCAACGTCCACACGTCGGAAGGGAGAGAGCATGTCCAACGGCTATTGCGGAAAGATCTTGCATGTGGATCTAACAACGAAGGGAATCACGGTTGAAGAGCCAGCGGAAAGCTACTACAGGATGTATCTCGGTGGGTGGGGATTCATCGCCCATGAGCTGCTCCAACGGGCGCCACAAGGCGTCGATCCGTTGGCGCCAGAAAACCCGATGATTTTCGCTACAGGGGTTGCATCGGGCACGCCGATTCCTGGAAGCGGGCGGCACGCTGTCGGTGCCAAGTCTCCGCTGACCGGTGGGTTTGGCGAAGCCGATGTCGGCGGCTTCTGGGGCACGGAGCTGAAGCGCGCTGGCTTCGACGCTGTTGTGGTTACCGGTGCATCGGATACTCCGGTTTACCTGTGGGTTCACGATGGAGAAGCAGAGATCCGGAATGCCGCAGAGCTGTGGGGTCGGGAGACGGCCGATGTTGAGACGGCGATCCGTGTTGAGCACGGCGACGATCGGATCCGTGTCATCCAGTGTGGAATTGCCGGGGAGAATCTGGTTCGGTATGCGTGTGTGATCAGCGATGTCAACCGAGCTGCAGGTCGGACCGGGCTTGGCGCGGTGATGGGATCGAAGAAGCTCCGGGCGGTTGCCGTGAGGGGAACGGGGACGGTTGAGATCGCGGACCCGGATGGAGCGAAGGAAGTCGCCGACTACGTGCTCAGTCTCCAAGAGCGGTGGGCGGGGCTTCACGAACACGGCACCGGTGGCGGGATCATGATGTTCGATGAACTCGGTCGGCTTCCCACGCGAAACTTCCGCGAAGGGAAGTTCGAAGGAGCGGCAAAGATCTCTGGTACGACGATGACCGAAGAGATCCTCGTCGATCGCGATACGTGCCATGCATGCCCAATTGCCTGTAAACGCGTTGTCGAGACCGACGGGGCGTACCACGTCGATCGGGCGTACGGTGGCCCCGAATACGAGACCCTCGCGTCGCTGGGGTCGATCTGTGGCGTCGACCATCTCGAAGCGATCGCGTACGCCAATCAGCTATGCAACGCGTACGGGCTCGACACGATATCCGCCGGCGTCACTATCGGGTGGGCGATGGAGTGCTTCGAGCGAGGACTGCTCACCGTGGAGGACACCGGCGGGCTCGAGCCGCGATTTGGCGATCACAAGGCCATGACGCAGCTTGTCGAGCAGATCGCCCGGCGCGACGGATTCGGTGACCTGCTTGCAGAAGGGTCGTTGCGTGCGGCCCGCAAGACTGGCCGTGACACGGAGCGCTATGCGGTGCACACCAAAGGGCAGGAGTATCCGATGCATGATCCGCGGTTCCAGTTCGGCCTTGGAATCGGATACTTGACCTCTCCGACCGGCGCCGATCACATGCACAATTTCCACGACTCCGGTGTGGAGTCGGAAGCAGGGGCCGATCGGATGCAATCGGTGGGGGTCTTCACCGCGCCGCTTGAGCGCACGACGCTACCGACAGCCAAGCCGGTCCTCGCCGCAACGGCGATTTCGCTGCAGGTGATGAAGAACTGCGCTTGCATCTGCATGTTCGAGCCCTACGGGCTGAACGACTACCAGAAGATCGTGCGCGCGGTCAGCGGTTGGGATGTCAGCGGCGTAGAGCTATTGCGAGTCGGCGAACGTGCGCTGGGGTTGGCGCGGTTGTACAACGCGCGCGAGGGGATCGGCCCGGCCGATGATTGCCAGCCGATGCGGTTCTCCGAACCGTTGATGCTTGCCGGCGAGGAGGGCGCATCGATTGCGGAGGAAGCGATCGACGAAGCCGTCAAGCTCTATTACGAGATCCAGGGATGGGACAAGCGAACCGGTGCGCCGACCCGTGCCAAGCTGATCGAACTCAGCCTCGACTGGGCGATCGAGCTATTGGAAACGATCTAGCGGTATACAGGCATCGGAGCCGGGTGCTACGCGATGAGCGAACGGAGGGCTGGATGACAAACCAGCAAACCGTCTTGGAGAACGAGCACTTCCGACTGGAACGCTTGACCGACGGAATCTTTGCGGCAATCAACACCCTCCGCGGCGGCGCGATGAGCAATGCGGGCATCGTTGACCTTGGCGAGGAAACGTTGGTGTTCGATGCGTTCCTCACACGGGCTGCGGCAGCCGAGCTTCGCATGGCAGCCGAGACGTTGACCGGCTGGCCGCCGCGCTATCTCATCAACAGCCATGCGCATGGAGATCACGTGTTGGGAGATCATGTCTTCCTCCCCGAGGCGACGGTCATTGCAAGCCGGAGCACCCACGCGGCGATGTCGGCGGACGACAGCGACGATGTCGATCCGGAGGAACTGAGAGCGTTTCTCGGGCAGCTCGAGGCGGCGATAGCCGAGGCAAAGGATGAGTCCGTGCGGCGCAACGCCGAAGGGAATCTGTACCCGCGGAAGTGGCTTCTCGAGGAGCTACCGATCCTGCCGGTCGTCCCGACGATCGTCGTTCGCGGCGAGATCGAGTTTTGCGGCAGCGCGCGAACGGTTCGGTTGATACCGGTCGATCGGGCGCACACGGACGGCGATCTGGTTCTTGTCTGTCCCGAAGATCGGGTGATCTTCCTCGGCGACCTTGGTTTTTTCCAGAATTCCCCGCCGTTCATTGCGCCGGAGGGGAGCGCTGTGGGGTGGTCGGTGAAGCTTCGCGAGCTCGAAGCGCTCGATCTGGCGATGTACGTGCCGGGACACGGGGATATCGGAACGCAGGCGGACATGGCATCTCAGCGGAGCTTCCTTAACGCGGTCGTCGATGCAGTGCGACCGGTTGCCGCGGTCGGGGGCACGATCGATGAAGCGGTCGAGCGAATGCGGGAGACGGAATACGCGCGATGGGAAGACACTACACTGTATCGCGCCAGCATCCAGTCGGTGTTGACGCAGCTTGGCGCGGACCGCGAAGAGGATTCCTCGTGACCAGCCGTGGGCCGTTCGACTACGATCAAGATGCATCGCTCGACCCGCGACCGGTCGGGTTGCGAGAGCATGAGGGATGGATCGAATCGGAGCTAACGTATGCGACGCCGAGCGGGCGCCGTGCCGCCTATCTCCTGCGTCCAACCGGGGAGGGGCCGTTCCCGGCGATCCTATACGTTCACTGGTACGAGCCGGCGGCGGCCGACTCGAATCGAACGCAATTCTACGAGGAAGCGCAAACGATGGCGAAGCGCGGCGCAGTGACGCTACTGATCGAGACGGCCTGGTCCGATCGGGAGTGGTTTCTCAAGCGCACCCAGGCTGACGACTACCAAGCCTCGGCAGAGCAGGTGGTCGAGCTGTGTCGAGCGACGGACCTTCTGCTCGGTCAAGCGAGCGTCGATTCGGAGCGGTTTGCCTACGTCGGCCACGACTTCGGCGCGATGTACGGTGTTCTCATGGGCAGTGTCGACCCACGTCCGTCGTGCTATGCGCTGATGGCAGGTACACCGAGGTTCTCCGACTGGTTCCTCTACTACCCACGGCTCGACGGGGACGCTCGCGAGGCGTTCATCCGGCAGATGGCTGAGATCGATCCGATCGGTCAGGTGGCAGAGCTAGCGCCAGCTCCGCTGCTGTTCCAGTTCGCTCGCGAAGACGTTCATGTACCCATCGATCGAGCCGAGCAGTTCTTCAATGCTGCCGAAGAGCCGAAGCAGCTTGGCTGGTACGATGCGAAGCACGGTCTCAACGCCCAGGCAACGGCCGATCGGATCGAGTGGGTGTCCCACCAGCTGGGGCTGGAAGACTCACAAACGTAGCAACGAACTACGCCAATGCGGGAGACTGTTCACCGGAACCTCACAAGATGTGCCGATTGGACGGGCAGTCTCGAACGAGCAGATGCATCGCAACGTCCCTGAACGTAATGCTTATCACATCCTGAGCTGGCTGTTCGAGTTGTGAAGCCGATCACGCGTTCCGCGTATGGAGAACACATCCACCACAACGAAGCTCCACGATGCTGTCATGATGTCGGAGTATGGTGGTTACATCCTGCACTACCTCCGCCCGCAGGATTCGCCAAACGGGCGCTCGGCTTCTCCGGGAGTCGAGCGTCTGGCTATTTGAGACAGCAGAAAAGCACACGACGCTCGTCGGTGCTGCCCTGCCGTCCCCATAGGCGATGGGTCGGGAAACGCAGACGGCATCGGAAAACCTCGCATGATCAGTTGTCATCGAGACGAAGGCTCTGGTATGCTGGAATCGATCGACTCGACTGTCAGACCTCGGCGCAAACATCGCTGGGGAATCCGTCAGGTAGACGATGGATCGGTCGCACCAGGGCAAGCAGAGAGGAGAATCCAGCAATGCAACGGCTTCGGATCGCGTCTATGGTGTTGTGCATCATTTGCGCAGCGATGGGCAGTTTGGGTGTCGCGCAGGTCGATGTTCCTGCGGCGGTGGCCGCGGGGGAGATGGTGTTGATTCCGGCGGGACGCTTCGAGATGGGGGATGGCTTCAATGAGGGTTGCCCGGATGAGCGCCCGGTGCACACGGTAATGGTGAGCGATTTCTACATCGGTCGCTACGAGGTGAGCAACGATCAGATGGTGGAGGTCCTGCAGTGGGCGGCCGACAACGGCCGAGTCGAAGTCACGACGTCTGCGGTGTACAACGCAGACGGGGACGCGCAGAAACTCCTGCACCTCGATGAGGAACAGTGCCGGATTACCTGGGACGGCAAGCGCTTCGACCTCAAGGCGACCAAGAGTTCGGGATACCCATGTGTGGAAGTTTCTTGGTACGGTGCGGTGGCGTACTGCAACTACCGCAGCGAGAAGGAAGGGCTGACGCCGTGCTACGACCTCAGCGACTGGAGCTGCGATTGGTCGGCCGACGGGTACCGGTTGCCAACGGAGGCGGAATGGGAAAAGGCAGCGCGTGGCGGGGCCGCTGGACATCGTTTCCCTTGGAGCGACACGGACACGATCCAGCATACCCGGACGAACTACGACAGCACGGGCGAGCAGCCCTATGACACGAGCCAGACACGTGGTGATCATCCCGACTACAGTGACGGAGGGTTTCCGTACACAAGCCCGGTGGGAAGCTTTGCGCCAAACGGCTACGGCCTGTACGACATGGCGGGCAACGTCTGGGAATGGGCTTGGGACTTCTGGGATCCACACTACTACCAGGAATCGCCGGAGGTCGACCCTCACGGACCATCGTCCGGTACATACCACGTCGTACGTAGTGGACGCTGGGGCTACGATGCGCCGACAAGCCGCGTAGCCGCCAGGCGTCATGGCTGGCCGGGGGGGCGCCGGCGGATGGGGTTCCGGATCGCGCTTGCTGCGGACGAATAGCCGACTGGATATGGCAGCGATCGGCCACAGCCCAAGAGGATCCTAGCAGCCCATGTAAGAACCGCGAATCGAGCATCTTCCCCCTT
>CAZORQ010000054.1:0-13522 GCA_964582285.1 uncultured Thermotogae bacterium | reverse complement strand
CGCCATTGGGAATCGGGTAGCGGGTTGGGTCCGAGGCATCATCTGTCAGGTACATCCCGCCCATGTCCACGTCCGATGTTCCGGGATTGAAGATCTCGATCCAGTCCTCGTACGCATCGGACTCGTCGGGGTCAGCCAGTGTCGATGTGTTGTCCGCCATGAGCTCGTTGAGGACGAGCGGGCTGGCTGTCGGTACTGTGAATGTGGCTTCGGCCAGCGCACTCCACACGCCGTTGGCAAACGTCCGCGCCTTCACGGTTGTGGATGCGACCAACGTGATGGGGCCCGAATACGTCATGCCACGGGTTTCGGACGATCCGACGGTCTTCGCTCCCTGCACGGCCACGAGTTCCAGATCGAAACTGATGTCGCTGCTTGTGTTCGACCATTGATGGATCTCCACAGCCAGAACGTTGTTTCCGTTCCGGAGAGATGCCGCAGAAGCCGTGAGCTCCTGCCACGTAATTTCGGTGATCTCGGAATCGAAGGCGAGTGTCTGAGACGTCACGGCACCCTCTGGCATGTTGCTCCGTGCCAACTCGACGCCATTCAGGTAGATCACGGCGCCATCATCACGAATCAGCTGCACTCGCAGAGAGGCAATCGCTGCCACATCTGTCACCTGGAAGCTCTTCCGGAAGTACGTTGTCACCTGGTTGAGCGTGCAGTCGGCGGTGTCTCCACAGCGAACCGTGGTTACTTCGTCGCCGTCTCCGTACCCGAACTCGGCGGTGCCCACCGGCCAGCTTCCAGTTCCCGTGCGCCACGTGTCCGCCGGATCGGATCCATCATCCAAGTACTCCCAGTCGGAGCCACGAGACACGAGCACCGTTCCCGGAAGCGCCGTCTCTCCGCTACCGAGCGGCCGAGGATCGCTTCCATCCGTGGTGTAGTAGATCGTGCCGGTCTCCGATGTCATCGTCAGCCGCGCGTTCATACCGATTGTCCCGCCGTGCTGCAAATGGCCGTTCGCCGAGAAGCGTGGAGGCTCGATGCCTGGATACAGACCGGCCTCTCGAAGGAAACCGAGCAGGATGTCGCCTCGGCGGACGAAGTACTCATCCAGTAGCCAGTCGCGCTCGGTCGCCCATTCGACCTCTCGTGTATAAGGTGTATCACGAACGGTGTCGCCCCAACGGGCTGACTCTGCGACCATTGCGCGGTCGACGAAATCGGCCAGTTCTCGGTAGCGCCCGGCCGCGCCGGTCGGCGTGAGCACGCCGTCGTTGAACAAGTGCTCATACACACGATCGCCGAACAGCACGTTGAACTCCTGGTTCTCGCGAAGCTTCTGGAAGACCCGGCTTGGACAGCCATCCATATCGAGGTCGACCAGGTTCTGCCCCTCCAAGTCGAGGGCGATGATCTCGCCGTCCCAGACATAGATCTGGTATCCATCGTCGCCGTCTCGGCGGCGGCCGGCATACCAGTTGTGCATGTCCCAATCGTCGGTTCCGGCGTAGAAGTTGAGGATCATGTAGTCGGCCAACGCTTCGACATCGAGCAGAGCCGGATACTCCGGGTTCCTCGTGCCGTCCGGATCGTTCCCCTGGATGCGCTGGTACGATGCGGCATCCGCCAGTCCCACGTTGGCTAGACTGAGCAACTGCTCCCATGCGACGCGGTCGCCATCGATCGGATCACCGTCGTGCAGGCCGTCGTAGTCTGCGGCGCTTCCGCCAAGATAGTCGGCCGAGAAGTCCGCATCCGGGCGTTCGACCGGGTTGTACAAGCCCCAGTACAGGCCGTTGATGTACAGGTGTACAAACGTGCCGTGAGGGGCGAGGTGCTCCATGTCGATGTACGAGGCTCGAAGCCACTCGTCGCGGATCGACTGCACACGATCCAGCTTCCAGGCATCCCACAGCATGTGCCATCCGTCATTGAAATTTGCGCGAAGGATCAGCGTGTCGAATGAACTGGCAGCATCCTCGCCGAAGACCGCGTACTTCAGCCGTGTGGGACCGTAGCTTCCGCGGAAGAATAGGCGGAACGTGTGTTTCTTCGCCCATGGAGAGCGGCCCATGCCGCCGTAGATTCGGATTCCGCAATCCTCTTGAAACCCCTCCGAGCCGTCCGTCGGAATCCACTCTACCGAGGCGGGGCGCTCCCAGAGGGGGCCCTCGGATTCGGGGTGCGTGTAGATCCCGCCGAGGGCAGGATCTGGACTCATGTTGAATAGGTCGTCAGGATCCATCACCAGGGACATCGTTGGAATGGAGAGCAACGCGTCGGCGAAACTGAAGGTTCCGCTCTCATCACGATACGGACCTGCGTTGACGATCTCGGGATCGACCTCGTAGTCCGCGGACGTGGGGACAGCCGGTGTCTCGAAGCGATCGATTCCCCATGTCGCGGGGAATCCTTCAGGAGCTTCGGGCTGGCTGGCCACGCTTGTCAGGAAGATGTAGGACTGCGTCACGGTGACCGATGGCGTCCATCCGGTCTTGAACGCCCGAGCGCGAAGAATCGTGGATTGAGCCAAGTGTAGCGGGCTCGCATACAGCGCGCCTGACGATTCGCTGGGCTCGGTTCCGTCCAACGTGTAGCGGATGCTGGCGCCCGGAGTTTCTGTGCTGAGCCTGACGTCGATGGGGTCAGAGAACAGCCCATGAGACTGATCCATGACCACGCAGGGTACGGTTCCCTTGGTCCCCGTGCCGTTGGCCTGCCCGGGTGTCGGCGTGCTGAAGAAGCGCGCTTCGCCATCTGCGAGGCCGTACGAGACGTCTGCTTCCTGCTCGGGAAACTCCGGTGCAAAGGCATGAGCAATCGACGCATCCGGTCGGACCAACGCGAGATACTCGCCGCCGGCACTCAGCTTGAAATTGGTGTGAAGCTCGCTGCCGGCCACAGCGCGATCCTTGCCGGACGCGAAGACAACCAGATACTCGCCGGGGCGGATTGTCTCTGTGGGAAACGTCCATCTTGTCAACGCTTCGGCATCGTCGGTCAAGCTCCATCCGCTCAGAGTGACCGAACGTAGTCCGGGGTTGTAGATCTCGATCCAGTCTGACAGCTCTCCGTCCGCATCAAGCAGCCCGCCGCTATTCGAGGCGAGGAACTCGTTGATGATCGGATCGGCCGCTTGGACGGCCAGTGTTACTGTAAGGCAGACGATGATGCACAGGCTGCCAACCACTCGGCGCTCTCTTGGCTGTTTCATAATCCTCCTTCCCCTATTGTTGCAGATCCCAGCCATGTCTAGTCACTCGTCTTGAGAACGCAGGTCCTATCGGCCGAATGTCATCGCCGAACTCGGCCTGGAGCAGAAGCACTCCGAATTGACGGAGACGGTCACACGCTGCATTCTGTGAATAGGAACATGTGCGCAGGTTGGAGGTGTGCCATTGGACAAAACGCTCGGTCGAAGCGGGATTGAGGTCAGCGCCATCGGACTGGGAACGGCACGGATTGGCGGGCTGGGATACTCTCGAAGAGGTGATCGCGAGACGATGCTGGTTCCAAGTGCAGTCGAGGAATCGACGCGCGCGATCCGCGTGGCCATCGATCGGGGGATCACCTTGTTCGATACGGCTGACGTATACGGTGCGGGGCGCAGCGAGCGCTTGCTCGGCAAGGCGCTTGGGGCCTTACGGAATAAGGTGACCATCGCCACGAAATTCGGGGAACTGTTCGACGAGGATACGGGGGAAGAGCCTGCGGGCGACGTCACTCCGGAGTACGTTGTGCAGGCCTGTGAGAACAGCCTCCGACGCCTCGGCACCGATGTGATCGATCTGTACTTGTTTCATCTACGCGACTTCCCGTTTGCTCAAGCTGAGGAGATTCGTGACGTGCTGGAGGATCTGGCGTCTCAGGGAAAGATTCGCTTCTACGGATGGAGCACGGACGATGTCGAGCGGGCAAGGCTCTTCGCACAAGGACCCCACTGCACTGCCGTCGAGCATCGGCTCAACCTGTTCATGGATGCTCCGGAGATGCTTGCGCTTTGTGACCAGGAGGATCTTGCGAGCATCAACCGGGCGCCGTTGATGTGCGGCATCCTGACAGGTCGATGGGGGCCTGAAGCGTCTCTTCCTGAAGCAGATCGCAGAAGCGACTGGCTGCGAGAGGACGGATTCTCGGAGATGCTCGAGCGCGCCGAATCGCTTCGATCGACCTTGACGACGCAAGGTCGAAGCTATGTCCAAGGGGCTCTGGCGTGGATCCTGGCCAGAAGTCCTAGAGCGGTACCGATTCCCGGATTCCGGACTGTGGAACAGGTGGAAGAACTCTGCGAGGTCATCCAACAGGGGCCAATCCCGAAGGACGACTTCGACGATGTGGTCACTCGCATGAAGGCGCCCCGCTAGCTGAGAGGACATCAAGTGTGCTCTGGCGGTCTTGTCCTATACGGAAGCGGTCGTTGCAGCCGGGGTACCGCTTTCGCCGTCTTCCTCATGGATCGGCACGAACTCGAGCCCTGTTTGACGGCGGAGCTCGCTACAGAGACTCTCGACACCCGCGAATTCGGTGTGTGTATGCGTTCCGATCAGTAGATTCATCCCGCGATGCCGCGCGTACTGGGTGGTGTAGAGATTGGTCTCGCCCGTGATGTAGGTGTCGCAGCCCAGATCCGCGGCCTCTCGCAGCACATCCGTCAGATTCCCGCCGCCGGTGGTTATCCCGACACGGCGAATCGCATGGGGGTTGTTCTGCCATAGGCGAACGCCGGCTCCGGTGGCCGCGGTCAATCGTGCGGCAAGGGTCTCGAGAGCGACCGGAGGCGCGACATCGCAGACGCGGCCGCACGGCAATCCCTCGTAAGAAGCGAACTCGCTGTGTGGCTTCAGGCCGATCTCCTCGGCCAGGGAAACCGCGGTACCGAAGGGGGCCGCATCAAGTGGAGTGTGCACGAAGCAATGTGAGATGGAAGCCTCCGCAAGCATCGATAGGACATCTGCTCGCATCTCGTGCATGAACTGCCACGCGTCATGATGCGTGAGCAGAGCCTGCACGCCCGCCTGCCGTGCTCCTTTGACGGTGACGGGGGTCAGATTCGTGGCGAAGCCCACACGGGCGATATCAACCGAGGAGTTGACGACGAACCCGAACTCGCCCTCGTAGTCATCGAGATTCAAAGGCGCGAAGCAGCGCCGGACGTCTTCGACCAGATCGCGAAATGTCATGCGGACCTCCTTGCTCATCCGCTGAGAGTGTGGCGGAATCGGAATGGGTGGGCAAGAGGAGCGACTGCGCCAGGACACGCGAGGCGATGCGGGCCGTGCAGCACGACATCGGGGGCAGAGTTCGCTAACGGTATTCGTGGAGTAGGTCGGAGACGGTCCTGCGGCGCTCGCCGTTGGGATCGAGGCTGTGAAGCAGCGCGAACCACTGATCGAAGACGATCGGGAAGTCACGGTAGTTGTAGACGTGCCCAACCACGCCGAAGATCTGGTCCGATGCAGTCGACTCGAACGCTGCCCGAAGCTCCGCGCGCTTGGCGCTGGTGATGAGCGCATGTCCGATTTCGAGGACCTCGCATTTCCCAAAGGCGCGCTCGGCCGGCTGGCTCACCGCGTCGGCAACCGACTGTCCACGAGTCGAGTAGAGCAGTTCACAGGGCCAGTCCTCCAGATCACGAGCATCATCGCTGCCGAGGCATCCCGAGCGGCGGTCGCCGGGCAAGGCCGCAAGCAGGGCCATGTAGTCGTCCATCGTCCCGACGTGTGCGGCCTGATCCTCAGGCAGGATCTCGTCGAACGGCGTGTTGGTGTAGCCATCCCAACGTGCTTGGCGGTCCTTGGTTGCCCAGTAGGGATGATGATGGCAGCCGATTTCGTGCCCGGCCTCGAGCCATGCTTCGAGAGCGGAGAGCTTCCCGTCGTTGCCGAGGATCATCGCTGCCCACTGTGCCGTGAAGTCTATGGACAGGGGGATCGCGTACCGATCTGCCAGGGCCACAAGATCGACCAGCTCCGACCACAGCATTTCATTCGCATTCGTCGGTTCGCAGTGCACGACGAATACAGACATTGGCAGATCAACCGCCGCTGCGGATACGGAAAGAAGAATTGCGGCGAGAGCGCAGCCGAAAAAGGGCTTCATGATGAGGCCATCATACCACAGGAGAAACGGCCGTCGATGGCACACCGTGCTTGATCAAGAGGCAACATGCGCATGGCGTGTGAGCGGCTCCCTCTGACGACAAGTGTTCGGGGCGAGCAGGCAGCACTGTACTATGCTCCTCGCGCGAGGTGTGCGATGGATCGAGACGGTTTCGAGGCAGACGAACGCAAACGAGGACTCCGCAGAAGCTTGACCGAGAAGGCGATCCATGAAGTCGAACGTCTGGAGAGTTTTCTCGCGTCTCGCTCGAAGAATCCGGACACGGCCACCGCATCCGATGTCGAGGACTGCCTGGAAGAGCGCACCATGTCGACGGTCGCCACGCTCCCCAAAGAGGCGCGATTCACTGTGGATCTAGCGAGCCGCCTCCCGCCGATAGCGGATTTCTCGTAGCAGCAGCCTGGACAGCACACGCCGGAGGATGCTGTGGGGACGGGTAAGGATGGCTCTTGCTGACTTCGCCCGGGGCTCTTCCGAGCGGTCGACAGGTAGTCCTCCGCGTCCCTTCTCAGAGCTTCCGATCGGCGAATTGGACGCGCGCGATCCAGATGATCTAGACTGATCTTCGGAGCCGTGCTCATCTTCGTGCTTCTTCCAAAGGGGTGATAGGATGTCGGTTTCTCGCGCATGTCTTCTAGTTGTTGGCCTGGTGGCTGTACTGCTCTGTTGTGGTGTTGGCATCCTTGCAGCGGATGTGCCGATATGTTGGAGCTCGATAGCCCCGCTCTCCCTGCCGCGGCACTCGGGAGCGATTCTCGAAGTAGATGGTCTGCTGTATGTGATCGGAGGCATCGAGTACGGGAATCAAATGACGGTTCACGGTCAGTCCTACGATGTGACATCGGGGACGCTGGTCGAAGTGTACGATCCGGCGAGCGACTCGTGGAAGCGGCTCGCGGATCTTCCGTATCCGATTGACATGATGGCACGACGAGCCGAGGGTCGCCAATGGCCGGCGGCCGCGGCACACGCCGGGAAGATCTACCTATTCGGGGGAGCGACCCTCAACGGAGATGTACGCGACACGATCGACGTCTACGACATCGCATCGGATACGTGGACGGCAGGAATCGCTCTGCTCCCTGAAGCGGTCTGTGCCATGTCGGCTGCCACCGCTGGCGATCTGATCTACTTGTTCGGGGGCGCGACGAGTGTAGATCCCTATTCCCCTCAGGACTACTTGAGAGCATGCTACGTCTTCGACCCGGCGACGCTTGCCGTCTCATCGATTGCGCCCATGCCGATTGCCCGGTTCAAGACCACGGCGATTGCCGTGAGCGAAGATCAAATCCTCGTTCTTGGAGGCATCTCGGCGATGGCCTCCGCGAATGCGCAGGTCTACGATGCCGGAAACGACATTTGGACAAGACGGGAGCCGGTCTTCTGGGAGCGGCGGTTCTGGGGGAGCGCCGAGGTCGACGGAGCGATGTTTCTCGTCGGCGGACGTGACGAACATGCACTCTCCTCAGCATCGGTCGATGTGTATGTGCCGGAATTTGGCGCGTGGTTGATCGGTGAGCCCATGACACTCGCTCGCGAGGATGCATTTGTGGTCGCTGTCGATGGGGACATCTACGTCATCGGCGGCCGCACACACGAGGGCGTGCCGTTCGCGGAAGGAGAGATGGGAACACCGAGTCTGGCTGATACGAGTGTTCCATCAACTTTTGTCGAGGCGCCTGAAGTCGACATCGTTTGGAGCGAGGGAGCGCCAATGCCTACACCTCGATACTTTGGCGCAATGGCTACGCATGCAGGCATCATCTACACCATTGGCGGTCTGGAAAGCGTCGATCCAACAGGGCGAATCTGCGAAGCCTACGATCCCGCAAGCAATGTGTGGAATACACTTACTGCACTCCCCGAGGGACGATTCAACATGTCCGCAGCCGTTCTCGATGGGACGATCTACGTCTTCGGGGGAGCGGACGTGGCTGGGAGCGTGACCGATACGGTGTTCGCGTATGACATCGCGTCCGATGGTTGGAGGGAAGCCGGACATCTACCCGACGCAGTGGCGGGAATGTCCGCAGTCGTCCACGACGGCGAGATCTACCTCTTCGGAGGAAGCCACAGCTCGCAGTTGTTCGTTCCGAAGGAGAACTACTTCAACGCTGCGTACGTCTTCGATCCTGTAGGAGGCGCGTTCGAGGAGCTTCCTCCGATGCCAGTGGCCCGCAATATGGCTCTGGCTTGCTCCGTCGAAGACAGTGTTTATGTCATCGGAGGCATGAAATCCCCTGGGGCAACTGCGAACCAGCGCTACTTCCCGCGGGCTCGGAGCTGGACGATCCGGGCCGAAATGCCAGTGGCACGTGGCGGGCACACGGGCGTGGTCGTGCACACGATGCGAATCCGAGGAATCCACATTGTCGGGGGTGCCAACCAGGCAGACATCTACGCATACAACTGGTTCGACGACAAGTGGTTCGTCGTACACTCGCTTCTACCGCCGAGGAACTTCTCCTTCAGCGCCGTGATCGCGAGTTCACCGGAGCGAATCTACGTGATTGGCGGTGTGGACGAGACGGGCTCTGTGACGGACACGGTGTGGATCAGCGAGCCTCTAGACGAGTAGAAACGATGGGTTGTCGAGAGGGTGTTGACTGCAGATCATGCTCGTTGGCGGCCAATGACACGTGTGAGCGGAGCGCGACACAGCTCGGATCAGAGCGGGCACCGAAGTGCTAGAATGGATCCAAAGCGATCCGCGCCGAGCTCCTCGGCCGGGACGGCTGGTGGCTCAGCGGGAGTGTCCGCAAGCGGGTTTGTCATCGAGCGTCAGTCACATCCGGAGTCAGCAAGCCAGGTCAGTGCGTTGAGCGCAATTTGATAGTTGGCGGGGTGCCTGTCGTGGTGCTGGAGATTGCCCCAAGGGTCAGTTCGATCCTCGGGGCTTGGGTGCGGTGGCAGAGTCGCGGACCACGAGCTGGGGAGAGATCTTGACTGCCCGTGGGTCAGGCTGCCGCTTGCCACCCGCCGAGCGGATGCGCTCGAACAGCATTGAGCCAGCCATGTGCCCAATGTCGTAGGGCTTCTGGTCGACGACGGTCAGATGGGGACGAACGACGACAGCGCAATCTAAGTCGTCGAACCCAATCAGCGAGACTTCTCCTGGGCAGTCAAGGCCCAGATCTCCGATTGCCTTGAGGGCTCCAAGGGTCATCGGATAGTTCGTTGCGAATACGGCGGTGACGTCCGTGTTCTCCAGAAGGTGCTTCGTTGCCTGACACCCTTCTACGACATGGGAGTAGGCGTCAACCACGAGTTCAGGGTCGAACGGGATCCCGTGATCCAGGAGAGCCTTTTGGTGTCCGAACAGGCGCTCCTTGAATGTCTGAATCTCGCGGACGCCTGTGAGCAGGCCGATCCGTGTGTGTCCTAGTTGGATCAGGTATCGGGTTGCCTCGTACGCTCCTGCGACGCTGTCCGCAAAGACCTGATCGACTTCGAAACGTTCGATCTGCCGTACAATGAGGACTATCGGAAGATGGGTCTCCAAGAATGGACGAATGCTCTCCCGTCCTCCGGGGCTTGGTGCGACGATGATCCCGTCAGCGCCCCGCTCGGCCATGATCGACATGCACGTGCGTTCCCTTGATGGCTCATCCCTTGTGTTGCAGTACCAGACGCTATGCCGATGCTGCTCTGCCTGCTCCTCGATCCCCTCCGCAACGATCTGAAAGAACTGGTTCCTTGGATCTGGCAGGAGGACACCGATGGAGTGGCTTTTCCCCTTGCGCAGACCACGTCCGATGGCGGATGGACGATATCCGAGTTCCTCGACGGCGGCTCGCACACGTGTCTGGAGTTCGTTGCTGACGAACCGGGTTCCGTTGATGACATTCGAGACGGTCGCAATGGATACGCCGGCGCGCTTGGCCACATCCTTGATCGTTGGCCCACGTTTCGTCATCGTCGGGACTCCTCGGATACTTTCCCCATTGTTCCTCTTTTCTGCCTCCGATGATACACAAGAGGCGCCGTCACGGCAGGTTGGCCCGTCATCGAGTCGACAGGACGGACAGGAGTTCCGAGTATGCGGGGACGAGATCCGCCGTGAAGCGCTGGATTCCTTCCGATGTCTTCGGATGGCGGGCCATTTGAAGGATCACCGGGAATGGGATTGTGGCGATATCTGCACCGGCGGATTCGGCCTCGCGGACGTGTGAGACGTGGCGCACACTGGCCGCGACAACCTCACAGTCGAAACGATAGGTGCGGAAGATGTGAACGGTTTCAGCGACAAGGACACTGCTTGCGAGGAGGCCTTTCGCCGAATGGGTGTCTGAAGTGAAGTCGTCAACACGCCCCATGAACGGACTGACGTATGCTGCACCGGCCTTGGCGCAGAGAAGCGCCTGCTCAGGCGTCATGATGAGCGTCGCATTTACGGGGATCTTGCGTTGAGCGAGTTCGACGATCGCCTTGAGGCCCTCGAAATCCGGATCTCCGTCCTTGGTGCTGGTGTTGACCGGGATCTTGACTACGACGTTTCCGGAAATCCGATTGAATCGATCGTACAGGCCGACGGCTTCTGCGACCATCTGCTCGGTGTTTAGGCTTGCGACCTCCAGGCTGACTGGTCCTGGGACGATACGGCAGATCTCCTCGAGGTGGGCTTCGATGTTGACACCATCCTGTCCTTCGACGGCCCGTCGGATCAGCGATGGATTGGTTGTCAAGCCATCAACGATTCCCCACGAACACGCCTCGCGAATCTCAGGGAGATCTGCTGTATCGATGAAGATCTTCATTTCACTGCCCGCTTTCCGTGATGGTGCCCAATGCATCGCAGCACGCTTCGAGGAAGAAGCTGACGAAGGCCGCGCCAGGATCTTGGATCCCCCTCACCTGCTCGCCTAGCCATCGTGCCCGACCCGTCTTCGGAAGAAGCTCCTTTGTACTCTCGGCGCCTTCCTGCGCAGCGGTCGCGGCGGCCGCAAGAACGTCTGGCCAACCTCCCCCCTGCGCGGCGACGGCCTGAGCGGCATCGACCGCGGGAACGAGTGCGTCGAGGATTGTGCGATCCCCGACCTTTGCCCGCCCCCGCGTCGTGATGCCATCCGCTGCACTTCGGAGCATTGAACAGAAGTCTGCCACATCGATGCTGTCCCGTTTGCCAATGCTCTTCCCGGCATGCATGAACGCAGTAGCGAAGAACACGCCGAAGGTTGAAGCGGCAGCGTTGTTGAACGTGATTCCCAACGACTGGAGCAAGCGGGATGGCGGCTCTCCCTCAAGATCGTCGAGTCGCCTCTCGATCGCGGTGAATCCCTTGGTGACGGTGATGCCCAGATCGCCGTCGCCGCATGCGGCGTCGAGTTCCCTCAACTGCTCGCTTCTCGATTTCATGGTGGCTGCGATCGCGCGGAACGCGCACCGCAACTGCTCGGCGCCTAGCGATTCAGATGACATCTTCACCATCTTCCCCCGGCAGCTGATAGGCCGGACTACGTTCGTCTCTCCACGATGTGCTGCCCTGGATCAACCGACCTGTTGAAGCAGGAACGGCGAATGGCAGGGTGCGTCCAACAGCGTCTGAAGTTCAGGATTCAGCCGCAGCAAGCTAATTGAAGCGCCCTTCATTTCCATCGATGTCGCGTACTCGCCGACGAAGGCGCGGTGAATCTTGATTCCCTTGCCGTCCAGGATGCATGCTGCGTGGCGATACATGATGTATAGCTCCGAGGGAGCCGTGGCGCCAAGGCCGTTGACGAGCACGGCGACTTCGTCGCCCGAGGCGTAGGGGAGATCCGCCAGGATGCGTTCCATCATGAACGCGACGATCTCATCGGCGGTCTTGAGAGGACCTCGTTGGATGCCCCGCTCGCCATGAATTCCCATGCCGAGTTCCATCTCCGTCTCATCGAGCTCGAAGGTCGGTACCCCGGCGGCCGGGATCGTGCACGGAGACAATGCGACACCCATCGTTCGGGTGTTTGCACCGGCCGCTTCGGCGATCTGCTTGACGTCGTCCAAGGATGCCCCTTGCGCGGCCTTGGCGCCGGCAAGTTTGTAGGCGAAGAAGATGCCGGCGATTCCTCGGCGAGCGTTGCAATCCTCGGGTGGTGCAGAGGCGATGTCATCGGCTCCGAGCACGGTTTCCACACGGATCCCTTCAGCGGACGCCATCTCGGCGGCCATGTCGAAATTCAGCACATCGCCGCCGTAGTTACCATAGAGATAGAGCACACCGTTGCCCGAGTCGATCGCACGGGTGACGTCGAACATCTCCTGTGCGGAAGGGGACGAGAAGACGTCCCCAACGGCAACCCCGTCGGCCAGTCCGTTCCCGAGGTATCCGAGAAACAACGGGATATGGCCCGAGCCTCCTCCTGTGGCGATGCCGACCTTTCCCTTAACCGGGGCATTGCCCACAACGAGTCCGCGTGTGCCTCGGTCGGAAACGGCGGCGGCCTTGAGGTGGTTCGGGTATGCAGCAAGGATGCCTTCGATCATCTCATCGACATACGAGTCGGGCGAGTTGAGGATCTTCTTCATCGGTCCCCCTTCTGTTTCCGGGCCGGATAGCTCCTAGAGCTTCTTGGCAAGCCACTTCACCATATTGATTAGGAACTTCGTGTAGCCTTCCTTCCAGTCGACCAAACCTCGCCCCCAATGCGGCGCATAGTCGGTGGCCAAAGCAAACGTCCTGCCCTTCTCGAATGTACCCGCGACCATGATAGGATCGCCGTTGTACTCAGCGAGCAATTCGCTGTCCGGCCTTTGCACGACCTCGTTGTATCCGGAGAAGAGAACAGGCGCGTTGTCCCAGTCCACACCTTTGACAATGGGGTGCTCGGGTTTAACGATTGTCGGAATCATCCCTTCGGAAAGCTCAACACGGTCATCCCACGGGTGACATGTCACGGGCAGGACGTCTTCCAAGGGAGTCTTGTGCCATTTTGCCTGGCCGAACATGCCGCCAAATGACATCCAGCCTCCGATTCCGGCAATCCCGCCTCCTGCTTCGACGAAGTCCTTGAGTTTGCCTAGGCGATTCTTTCCCATGGGGCAGTTCAGGAAGCGGTCCTCGTACATAATCAGCGTATCTGTGCCGATGTCGCTAACGATGACCACGTCGTACTTGCTGAAATCGTGCGGGAAGTCTCGCTGTGCACTATGCGTGGGGATGTAGTCGACTTCGATGTCTGGATCACTTCTGAGTGCCTTAAGGGCATGATCAGCTTCCCCGTGCACAACACCGTCCGTCCAAGCATTCATCCCCTTCAAATAGGTGGTCACGAGGATCACTTCATCGCCAGCGTACAGTACCTTGATCATTCGATACCTTCCTTTCTTGTTGCTGCGGTTCAGAGCTTGATATCGCGCATTGATTTGCGCCCCAATACACAAATGCCCAGAAGGGCAATGACCAGAATCAGCCCCTGTGCGATGTCCTTCGCGTAGAACGGGAGACCGATCATCGTGAATCCGTTGCTGAGAC
>CAZORQ010000053.1:0-14085 GCA_964582285.1 uncultured Thermotogae bacterium | reverse complement strand
GGTTAGTCTACATCAACGGGGGTGTTCCCGTCTCCGTACAAAATCCAATGGTAGAACCCGGTTCTTCCTCCGCCCTCGATCATCTTCGTCTAATCAGGACTGACACGGTCAGCTGAGTTCTGGGAGTTCCGGAAACACAGTACTCCATTCGTGATAGGAGCCGAACACGTTTCGTACTATGTCCCCGGAACTCCCACTCTGTCGACTACGGCATAGCCCTGACCGCCAAGGAGACCGCCCACAGCGCTACACCTATCGAGACGACCGTGAGCAGAACAACCAGACGCTGGACCCGAATGCTGGATATCGTCTGAGACAGATCGCTGCTGGTTGACAGAGTAGACTGAAGCAGGCCTGACTCGCGTTGGACTTGTTGCGCGCGTATCCCTTGCGACGAGCGCAAGCCCCCAAGCAAGTCAGGTCGTTCGCCGCGTACCTTGCGCACGTATGTCATCTCGACAACATCGTGGCGGTACGCAGGATCGGATTCCACGAACTCCTCTATCTCCTGGGCGCATGCGGCAATATCGTACAACGCAGTGCGTGCAAGAGATCGAAGCTGCTTAAGGTCATGGACTGGACGATAGCCACCATCACGGGCAGTCCGATCACGCAGAGCCGAGAGACGCTCGTGATAGCTGTCGAGAAGGCATGTTAACGACCAGCGTGATAGCAGTCCTCGCACAAGATAGTCCGCACGTTGCGCAATCGTCCAGTTGGAGTTAGGGTCCGGATAGCCTGCCTGATCTGGGAACGCATCGCGTCTCCGACAAGCGAATACAAGGCGTGATCCTTCGCCGTCCCATGAGCGCGGCAACACGAGGCGTGCTCTGGGCCACTCGTCAGATTCCCATGCGTCATAGTCGCGGTCGATTGCGAGCCCGTTGAATGCTCTGATCTTGCGAGCTTCTTCAGTGAGTGGTTGGGCTTTCTCAGTCACGAACAGAGTCGCAGTTGGAAGAGACACACCTGCTAGTGCAGCAAATGCACCGGGAAGGTGCCCGCGCACCCAGTCGATGCACCCTCGCTCCAGCTCACGCATGGCGGATTGGATTCTCTCACGGCGGATCATGTCTGGGTGGTGGACGCTGTGCCCGAACCGCGCTGATCCATTCCTGAAGACGTATCGTACTACATGCCAAGGGCGAAACAATGGATCTCTGCGAATCGCCGTCGAGAAGCTGGCTCGCAAGGGTTCATCGAGCAAGTCGGCAGTATCGTTCTCCATCAAGAAAGCAATCACTAGAGCTGTAACACTTGGAGTGACGGACATCAAAACGGGCAAGGCCGCTGTCACTCCCTCCGGGAGCGCCGCCGTTCGTTCCCGCATAAGGTGGGGATTTTGCGGTGAAGAGACAAGGCCTAGGCTCGTCCAGCCAGCCCCACGCCCTTCACGAGCGTCACTCATCCACTTGGTCAGGCTATCGCTGCGACTTCTCCCGTATTCCCATCCCAAGTCAGCGATTCCGGCGAGCAGCCCAGCGGCAGTCGACGGAGTATACAGCTCGGCCACCCAGACTGCCGGCACTTGAACGTGCTCATCTTCAGGGAGGCGACCTTGAGCATTCTCCTTCGGGTCGCGTCCCTGCCAGAAGTCACGCACCTCCAGCTCGCGTCCGCGAAATCTCCGGAAATGGGCCCAGCGTTTCCAGGGACCCCAGCTCCTGAGCGCCCGCCCAACGGGCCCAGTCGATGTGGTTTGCTTCTCGCTTGAAGCAGTAAGCTCCGATTCTGGAGGAACTTGCTCCGGTTCGCTCGGTGGCAGCGCTCCGCGAAGCTCACCAGTGTCCGGAGTGCCAGAATCTGCGGATTCGCCTAATACCGTTTGACAATCCTCCTCGCCCCTCTTCTCTGAGGAGTCAACCGAGCCGGTTGCGGCAGTCTCGTCCGGCACTGTACTTCACCCCCCCTGTTAGCATTGCCTCCGCAGTCTCTATCCTTCCACGTGCTTTGCCGGGACAGGAGCGCCCGGCAATGATCTGCGTCCAGCCGCATACACTAGCATCGCAACGCGCGCTACCCCGTTCTCCCCATCACGATTGCTCCTTTCACGCCTCTTCATCTCTTGTATTGACATTGGTATCCTTGCGTGGCAGTCTACCTCTAGGAAATAGGTGAATCAAATGAGTGAGGCACCTTGGCACTCTTCTCGACCTACTACCCCTGGCCTGCACTCTCATCACGCGTGAATGGTCCTTGCACTGCCCCCCTTGCCGAACCCACTTGACTCCCGCTCTCACCGCCCAGCGCGTTTGGGTGCTCCCCAGGATGGTGGAGCACCTTGGAGTTTGATTCTCAGCCCTGCGGCATCAAACGTCCTGATCGGACACCGTAGCGCGAAACCGCTCCCTGCTCTGCTCGTCCTCTTGGCAAAGCAGACAGCCCAGCATGTTTGGGTGCTCTCCCGGATGGTGGAGCACCTTGGAGTTTGATGCTCAGCACTATCGCATCAAACGTCCTGACCGAATATGTGATGCGAAACTGCAGCACGTTTGGCGCGGCTTGGCCGCGGCAAACTGCGGCTGCTCCGGCCAGCCGTTTGACTTGGCCGGAGCAGCATGTATACTCTACAACCACATACGACAAACATTCACAAGGACACAACCATGCCACGAGCGTTCACGGCGGTAGAGAAGGAGACGATCCGCGAGCGACTGCTCCAAGCCGGGCGGGACTGCTTCACTCGGTACGGCTTGAAGAAGACCACAATCGAGGACCTGACCGGCCCAGCGGGGATCGCCAAGGCGAGCTTCTACCTGTTCTTCGACAGCAAGGAAGCGCTGTACGTCCAGATTATGTTCGATGAGATGCCGGCGATGATGAGACGGCTCGCGGAAGCATCGTACGAGACCACCGATGACGCCCGCGAAGCGCTGGTCCTTCTGATGACGGCAACCGTCCACGAGATCGAGACCAATCCGTTCTCCAAGGTTGCTCTCGATAATCCGGACGAGCTGCTACGGATGGCTCAAGCGCTTGACTTCGACGAGATCCTCGAGCGGGCCCACGCGCTGTTCGTGCCGCTGGCGGAGTGGTTCATGGAGAAGCAGGCGGCGGGAGAGATCATCGCCGGCGATCCGCAGGAACTGATCTATGCCCTCGGTATGATCAAGCTTCTGCCGATCAACCGGGATCGTATCCCAGAGCCGCTGTACGAGCGGATGTACGAGCTGATGCCGCAGGTGATCGCGGACGGGCTCACTTGCCCTGCGCGCAGCCGCCGCTCAAGCGGCGCCAGCGCGTGAGAGAGCCGCGAGGCGGTTCTCTCGGTGGATGAGCTAGCGAACGTTGGAGAGCGTGAGCACTGCAACGCGATGAAGCGGAAACGGCAGGACGATAGGAGGCGAGATGAATCTCACGGTTTGGCGGATTGCCTGGCGGAACTTGTGGCGGCACAAGCAGCGCACGGTCTTGATGATCGCAACGGTTGCGGTTGGCAGCTTGGTGATTCTCGTGCTGTTTGGGCTTACCGACGGGATGGTTGGCTCGCTGACCGCGACGCAGGTCGACTGGAACCAGGGTGACTTCCAGGTGCGGACCACGGCCTACGCGGAGGACCCGATCGCCGAACACGCGCTGTCCACGGAGCAGGTCACGGCCGCTTTCGATGCGCTGTCCGGCCTGCGGACCGTTGGCATTGCGCCTCGGATGGAGACTGGCGGCATGCTTCGCAGCGCCTACGGAACCGACGGCATCCTCCTTCGTGGGATCGACCCGGCCAAGGAAGCGCTGGTCACCCGGCTTGACAGCCTGGTCGTTGAGGGACGGTATCTCGACGGCTCTGGGCAGCTGTTGCTGCCGACGGTGCTGGCGGAGAACCTCGATGTCCGTGTCGGCGAGCGGGTCGTGATCTTGGCCATCGGGGCGGATGGGACCGACTCGCGCGCGTTCATCGTCTCCGGCCTGTTCGACGCGCCCAGTTTTGAGCTGGAGCACATGGCGGTCGCGTCGATCGATGACGTGCGATCCGTCGCTGGCTTCGGCGGAGCCACAGCATTAGCGATCGCGCTTCCTAAGGGAACCTCCGCTCCCCGCGCCGTCGAGACCGCTCGGGCGGCGCTCGCTGGCCTTCCAGGCGTCGCGGTGGCTGACTACTTCGACTTGAACCCGTTCGCCCGGTTCATGATCTCCGGCGCCACGATCAAGATGATCCCATTCGTAATCATGATCAGCCTGATGGCCGGCTTCGGCGTCGCCAACACCGCGTTCTACTCCGTGCTCGAGCGCACACGCGAGTTCGGCGTGATGACTGCGGTCGGGATGAGCCGGAAGCTTCTCGCGCGGATGGTGCTGGTCGAATCGACGATCGTTGCAGCGATCGGGTTCGTGCTTGGCGGCGGCATCGGCTACGGCTTGTTGGTGTACCTCAGCCGCGTCGGATGGGATATCTCCATGCTCACCGACATGGTCGGCTCGATCGGTGTGCCAAGAGTGGTCTATGCATCGACATCCGGGTGGTATTGGGTGGCCGCGCTCAGCGTGGTCGTTTTCACCGCCCTTGTGGCCGCGTGGTATCCGGCGCGGCGGGTCAATCGGCTCGAACCGGTTGCCGCGATTCGGGAGGGGTAACGCATGTTCAATAGGACCTATCGCATAGGACGCCCGCTTGTTTGGCTCGCGATGCTGCTGATCGGCTTTGCAGCGATCTCCGCCGGGGCGCAGGAGCAGGCTCCCGAAGGGAGTTCGGACGCGGCGCTCGACGCGGACGCAATCCTCGAACGGGTCAATGCGGCGTGGCAAGGCGACAGCTTCCACGGAACGATCGCGCTCGAGATCACGCTCGGCAGCGCGACAAAACTGCATCGCCTCGAGGTCTGGACGCTCGGTGAGGAGTTGGCGCTCGTGCGGGTTCTTGAGCCCGAGATCGATCGAGACTCCGGCTATCTCCAACTCGGTGACGAGCTGTGGTACTACGCGCCGGCGATCGGCTCGATCAAGCTGCCATCGATCGCGATTGGCGATGCCCTGTTTGGCGCCGGCCCGTCGCTGGCGGACATCTCCCACGGCACGCTGTCCGACGACTACGATGTCAGCGTGGTCGGCCTCCCCGAAGGGAGCGACGTACCTGAGAGCTACTTCCTGACGCTGATTCCGCACCTCGATGCACCGGTGGTCTACGGAAAGCTGGAGCTTTGGATCACCACCGATGATGTGATGGAGCGGATCGTCTACTACGACCAGCGCGGCGAGGTGCTGCAGACCGCGGAGTTCACCGACGTCATCGATCTCGGTGATCGCAAGTTCGCCACGACGATCGTCATCGAAGGCAGCTTCGGCGATCGCACGATCGAGCGGATCGAGGGTCCACAGTTCGACCTCGAGCTCGACGCGACGTTCTTCTCGATCGAGACGTTCGAAAGCTGGGGTGAGGCCGAATGAAAGCGGCGATGCGGCACATGATGCGCAACCGGCGGCGATCGATCCTGACGCTGCTCGCGGTGCTGATTCCGATCTATTTCCTAATCGTGATGTTCGGTTTCATCAATGCGATGGTGCAGGACATGTTCGAATCCGCGACCCGGTTCGATACGGGGCACATGCAGATCCACGCGATCGAATCGCGCGCGACCGGATCGGCGATCCCGTTGATGAGCGATCCCGCAGATGCCTTGGCGGCGCTGGCTTCGGTGGACGGGATCGAGTGGTCGACCGTACGGCTTGACCTTCCGGCACTGGCTAGCGTCGGCGAACGCACTCGCACCGTGTTCGTTCGCGGCGTCGTCCCCAAAGAGATCGGACCGATCAGCAACATGGCCGACCGCATGGTCGAAGGCGAGTTCCTCACCAGCCAGAGGGACGGTGTGGTCGTCGGAGAGGAGCTGGCCGAGCTGCTGGATCTCGGACTCGGTGATGAGATGGTGCTGCTCGGCGCCCATCCTGAAGCCAGCTTCGGTGCGATCCGCGCGCCGATCATCGGGATCTTCAATGCACCCGAGGCAACGATCGGCCGATCGATGGTGTATGCCAGTCTTGGGACCGCCCGACAGTTGGCTCGAAGTGCAACGGCTGCAACCGCGATCGTCATCCGCATCGACGATGTCGCAGGCCCTCAAGACGCCGCGGTGATGGAGGAGAAGGTCGAGATGCTACGCGCCGCACTCCCGGCGGGATACGAGGTGCAGGGCTGGCTCGAGCTTCTGCCGGTGATGGATGGCTTCATGAAGATCCTGACACCGATGCTGTTGATCATGGCGATCGTGTTTTTCGGTCTCGGCGCGCTGGTGGTCGTGAACACACTCTACTTGTCGGTAATGGAACGCACGAGAGAGATCGGACTGATCATCGCCCTCGGCGCGTCGCGGATCCGTGTGATGGGAATGGTGCTCGCGGAAGCGGGGCTGATCACCTTGGCTGGCGCGTTCTACGGCGTCGTTGTCGGCGTGGGGATCATCCTCATTGTCGAAGCGTTCGGCGGCATTCCCCTTTGGGGGCAGATGGCCGACTACATGAGGGAGATTGGCATCCCGCCGGTGCTGCACATGAGCACCACCGTGGGCCAGGTGGCGCTGTCCGCAGGGGCGATGGCTGTTGTAGCGATGCTGGCGGCTTGGTTGCCGGCTTGGAAGGCTTCAAAGCTGGAGCCGATGGAGGCGATGCGCTATGTCGAATAATCCGTTGATTCACACCGTGGACCTAGAGAAGACCTACGTCACGGAAACGATCGAGACCCCGGCGCTCCGCGGCGTAACCGCCGAGCTTCACGAGGGCGAATTCACCGCTGTAGCCGGCCCTTCCGGTTCCGGCAAGTCGACGCTGCTTCATCTGCTCGGAGGGCTCGATCGGCCCACATCCGGCGAGATCTATCTTGAAGGGCAGCCGATGTCCGGACTGTCGAAAGACCAGCTCGCCAAGCTCCGTCTCACCAGCATCGGTTTCGTCTTCCAGGCGTACAACCTGATTCCGGTGCTCACGGTGCTCGAGAACACTGCGTTCGTTCTTGAGCTCCAAGGGATCGTGCGCGGGAAGCGGATCGAACGCGCCAGGAAAGTGCTCGCCGAGCTGGGGATCGATCAGTACGCCGATCAGTATCCGCATCGGATCTCCGGCGGCGAGCAGCAGCGGGTGGCCGTCGCACGGGCAGTGGTCTCTGATCCATCGATCGTCCTCGCCGACGAGCCGACGGCGAACCTCGACACCGCGACAAGCCTCGACCTGATAGATCTGATGCGCCAACTGAACACGGAGAAAGGCGCCACATTCTTCTTCGCCACCCATGACAGCCGGCTGCTCGATCGCGTGAGCCGGCTGATCACGCTGGTAGATGGAAGGGTGGCTGACGACGAAGCCAGGTAGTTCGTCGCAACACCCACTCGCCCTTCGAGCGACGGTCTTCCCCTTCTCCCCTGGTGGGAACGCGAGCGAAGCACCCGACGATCTTCCCCCTCTCCCCTAGCGGGAGAGGGTCGGGGTGAGGGGGGCCGACGCGCGATAGCCCATCTAACGCGAGAACAGGCTCCTCAGCCACTCCGTTCTCGCCCCTTCCTCGGAGTGTCAGATCGCCGAGGAAGGATCAGCACCCCCACCCTAGCCCTCCCCCGTCATCGAGGGGGAGGGTAAATTCCCAGTGCAGCACCCCACGATCTCCCCCCTCTCCCCTGGTGGGAACGCGAGCGAAGCACCCGACGATCTTCCCCCTCTCCCCTAGCGGGAGAGGGTCGGGGTGAGGGGGGCCGACGCGCGATAGCCCATCTAACGCGAGAACAGGCTCCTCAGCCACTCCGTTCTCGCCCCTTCCTCGGAGTGTCAGATCGCCGAGGAAGGATCAGCACCCCCACCCTAGCCCTCCCCCGTCATCGAGGGGGAGGGGAAATTCCCAGTGCAACACCCGACGATTCTCCCCCTCTCCCCTAGCGGGAGAGGGTCGGGGTGAGGGGGGCGCTGGACGACAATCTCGGAATCCAGCGCAGGCGAGGTTCACCATATTGGAAACTCGCATTGGGTTGGCTGACGACAATCTCGGAATCCAGCGCGGGCGAGTTTCACGATACTGAAAACTCCCATTGGGCTGGCTGACGACAATCTCGGAATCCAGCGCGGGCGAGCTTCACGATGTCGGAAACTCGCGTTGGATGCGCTTGAGACGCCGGGCTTGCTACGCTTCGATGGACCCGCTCGCATGGCCTGACGGTCATGCGAGCGATGACGCAGGCTGGCAGTACTAGACGGGAATCGGAAGCGCCGCTCGCAATGCTTCGACCCGCTCGTAGGGGACGCGGATCGCGCCGATGCTTTCCTTCGTCGAGTCCGGGCCATGGTCATCCGAGCCACCGGTAAGGAGGAAGCCCCGCTTCTCCGCCATCGCTTGCATCATCCGTGGTTCGATCGACATGTCGCGCCCTGCCGGGTCGTACGCGTAGAACACCTCGATGCCATCCATCCCAGCGGCGGACACCAAGTCAAGGACGCCTCCCCAATCGCGCACGTTCATCAAGCATGGGTGCGGCAACGAGGCCACACCACCCGCTGCGTGGATCGTCTCAATCACATCTCTAAATCCGGCTTTGTCGATCGGCGCATAGCACGGGGCGCCGCGTTTGAGCAGGCTACTGAATGCGTCGGAGAAATCGGTCGCAATCCCTCGATTCACCAGGACCCGTGCGAGATGCGGCCGACCGAGGTTGCCGGCCGCTACCGTACGGACTTCCGTCAAGTCCAGCTCGATCTCCAATTCCTCGCGGCAGCGACGGATCATCTCCTCCATCCGCTCAATTCTCGCCGTCTCCATTCCAGCGAGGAACGATCGCAGACGCTCACATTTCGGATCCACGAAGTAGCCGAGGATCTCGCCGGTGATGCCATCGAAGTCCGCCTTGATCTCGACCCCGGTAATCACTTCGATGCCATCGATCATCCGCACGCGCTCCGAGACCTCCTGGGCAATCACATCATGGTCGGTAATCGCGATGCATGACAGGCTGACTGCCTTCGCTCTGCGTACCTGCTCTTGGATTGTGGTCGTTCCGTCGGAGGCGACAGTGTGCAGGTGTAGATCTGCATATCCGGATGTCATGTCGGTTTGCTGTGCTCCTTCCAGATCCGGTCGAGGATGCCGTTCACAAACGATCGGGCTTGCTCCGTCCCGTACTCTTTGGCCAATTCGACTGCTTCATCAATTGCAACTTCAGGGGGGACGTCGTCGAAAAACAGCAGCTCGTAGACTCCTAGCCGGAGGATGTTCCGATCGATGAGTGCGAGACGTTCAAAGCGCCAGTCAACCGCCTTCTCCCCGATCATGCGGTCGATCTCGTCGCGTCGATCGAGCAGCCCCACAAACACAGCCTCGACGTACCCACGTTGGTCTCCCACCTCTACGTCTTCGAGCATCTCCGGCAGGGAAGCCTGGACATGCTCCAAACGGTACAAGGCGGAGAGGAGGAACTCGCGTGCTTCGCGCCGTTGCATCAGGTGCCGAACAATCGCCGGAACAGTCTTTGCAGTCGCCGTTTGATGTCCTCGCGTGAGTCAAGCCACATGCCAATCAGGAATCCGGCAATGGCGAATCCGAGCAGAATGAGCACGATTTGCCAGCCGAACAGAATGAACAACAGGCCGACCAGCAACCCAATCGCCAGGCCGACGATCTTTCCGTTAAGCGTCATATTCATTGCTGCCGGTCTCCTTTGACCTTGCTTCCGTGTCATGGGTACGAATGCTCCGCACGAAAACTGTGACCTCGCGCACTTCCACACCCGTCCGATCGGCGACATGCTGCGTCAATTCCCGCTGGATCCGCTCGCCCACATCGGTGACACGCTGGTCCGGCGTCAGCGCGGTTCGCACGCGGATCGCGACACCATTGTCGTGACGCCGAAGGAACACGCGGAATCGGTTGATCCCGATCTCGTTGCGAAGAATCCCACTGATGAATTCGCGGACAGCTGCCGGCGACACCTCAACCCGGCCCCACTCCCCAACGCGGGAATACAGCACCGCGTTGAGACGATCGTCCGCAAGCACAATCAGGAAATGCAGCGCCACGAGCAGCACGCCGACACCAACGAGAATGAGAAAGATCGTCCACCCCACGGTTGTGAAGGCTGCGGCCGCGGACACCTCTGAGAGCACGCCCGCCCCGGTCAGTACCAGCACCACGCCGAGACCGAGCGTGAACACGAACGCAAGGTAGTGCAAAACGCTTAGCAGCCTGCAGGGTCTCATTCTTCCTCGACCTCCTCAGGGGTCGGTGTTGGCTCGTCATCCGACTCCACAAGTCGCTGCACATCGACATTCACCGCGCTGACGCTGAGACCGGTCATCCGTTCAATCTCCGCCTTGATTCGTGTTTGCACCTGCTTGGCAACCTTGTGGATCGGGTTGCCATGGAGAACCGTAATCCGCACCGTCACAGTGACGACATCGCCGTCAACGGTCGTGTCGACGAACCGTTTCATCCCCTCTCCGCGACGGAACGTGCTGTCTCCGGTTCGCAGGTTGGCGATTCCGTCGATCTCCGAAGCGGCAATCCCCGCGATTGCCGTAACAACGTCCTTGGAGATCCCGACATTCCCCGTGTCTGCCTCTGCCATCTTGAGCCTCCTCGCTATTCCTCAGTATCGTGCGTGTGCGGCGGGGCGACCTTCTTCACGTAGACGTCGATGCCGGTCACGCTGATACCCGCCAGGCTCTCGATGTCGTGCTGTACATTCTGCTGCACTCCTTGGGCCACCTCGTGAACGGGATATCCGTACTCCACGGCAATACGGAGCTCGATCCGTACATCCTCCCCTGTGAGCTCGGTCTTGATATTCGGAGCGAGGTCCTCGCCACCGAAGATGCTCATCAGGCCGCTAGATGTCCCCCCGGAGGGTTGCGCAATCCCATCCACTCGCTCCGCAGCGATCCGAGCGATCGATGCGATGACGTCTTCAGCAATGGAGATGCGGCCGTCTTCATCGACGATCTCCACTCTCTTGTCGGCCATGCTTCCTCCCTATAAACGTTCCACGTATCTGCCCGTCCGAGTATCGATCTTCAGTGTGTCTCCCTCCTTGACGAAGAGCGGCACCTGAACGACAGCCCCGGTCTCGAGCGTCGCTGGTTTCTCGACGTTGGAGACGGTGTCCCCCTTCACGCCGGGTTCGGTTCGTGCAACCTTCAGTTCAACGAAATTCGGGGCGGCCACCTTGACCATCTCGTCCTTGTAGTAGAGGCCTTGAACGTTCGTTCCCTCTACGAGGAACTCCGCCTGCTCTCCGAGTGCATCCTTCGTTATCGGGAACTGGTCGAACCGCTCGTTGTCCATGAAGACGTAGTCGGTCCCGTCGTGGTAGAGGTACTGCAGTTCCCGTGTTTCGAGGAAAGCGGATTCGGTATTCTCAGGCCCCTTGAACGTGGCGGAAAGAACCTTCCCCGTCTTGAGGTGCTTCAGCTTCGTCTTGGCCACAGCACCGGCGCGGCCACGCTTCGAGTGCTCATACTCCACAATCTCATACAGCTCACCGTCGTAGAGAATCGCCATCCCACGACGCATCTCACTCACTGTGAGGCCCATAGTGCAATCTCCCTTCTCTCCTCTTTTCGGGCCGTCTGCGAGAAGGATCGACTTCGCTCTTCGCGAGACGACGTAGCATATGATATCGCGAAACGCGTGTGAAGGGTTGAATCTGAGCGGCCGCCTACGGCCAGCTTACAATCCGCAAGCCCACATCGATGATCCCGCGATCGATCATCCCGAGCTTCTTGGCCGCCCCCTTGGAGAGATCGATGATCCGTCCTTCGATGAATGGACCGCGATCATTAATCCGAACAACGATGCTGCGTCCGGTGTCGCGATCGACCACTCGAACCAGCGTCCCGAACGGAAGCGTCTTGTGCGCAGCACTGATGCCGTTCATGTCATAGATTTCCCCGTTCGCGGTCAGGTTCCCGTCGAACCCGGGTCCGTACCACGATGCGATTCCCGTCTCGTAGTAGGGACCGAAGAAAGAAAACAGCACAGCCAAACCAACGATCGCAACCGTGCCCACGACATAGAGGACTGTTTCATTCATCTCGATGAGTATAGAAGTCGTCTAGCGTGCTTACAACCGCCCCCGCACGCGTCCCCAAAGCGACTGGAGTCCATCAGCGGTGATGTGCGTCAGATTCGGCAGATACAGCCCAATCACGACTGATAGCACAAGGCCCAGTGGCGCAGCAAGCTGCGGTGCTGCGGCGTGGGTGACGAGGATGTAGACGAGCAGACCAATGAGCGCCAGGAGTCCGACGTACGCGATCCGTGTGATCGGTCCGAACAGCGGATGATGCGAAACACTCCGGTGGCGAAACGCCGCTGCATACGGCGCCCACAGCCATCGCAATGGACCCCAGCGTCGGTACGAGTCGCTCTTGGCAAGGTCGAGGTCGGGACTCAGCAGGAGCATCGAAAACAGGTACGCTACGATGAATCCGGCAATCTCACCCTTTTCCATCCATCCCCAACGGCCGAACACTGCTGCAACTGCACCCCAGATAACAAGGCATACGATCTCGATTCGCAGATGCGTTCTCCCGGACGGCATGGCTCCCCCTCATGGCACAATACTTCCTCCCGAGCCCCGCTACAACTTCCTTGACGGCACTGGGATCGGTGGATACAATCCGTTAGCAAGCTCAAGCTCTGAGTGCTAATCAACACCAGGGGAGGAGATAGCAGATGGCAATCAAGCCGTTGGGAAAGCGCGTTCTGGTCAAGAGACTCGATCCTGAGGAGAAGAAGTCTGCTGGGGGGATTGTCCTGCCGGAGAGCGCCAAGAGTGAGAAGGTCGTGCGTGCCGAGGTCGTCGCAGTCGGGACCGACGAGAAGCTCGAGGTGAAGGTAGGCGATCAGATCATCATCTCGGACAGTTTCTCGAATACCGAAGTGATCGAGGGCGAAGACAAGTATCTACTCGTCAAGGAATCCGAGATCCTCGCGATCATCGAGTAGTTCAGCCAAAGGGGGAATGAAGAATGGCCAAAGAAGTCATTTTCGGCGAAGAAGCACGCCGCCGGATGAAGGACGGGATCGACAAGCTGGCTGACGCGGTGCGAATCACCCTCGGCCCCCGTGGCCGAAATGTCATCATCGACAAGAAGTTCGGTAGCCCTGACATTACCAACGATGGCGTCACGATCGCCCAGGAGCAGGAGTACAAGGACGAGTTCGAGAATATGGGCGCCCAGCTCGTCAAGGAGGTCGCCTCCAAGACGAACGATATCGCTGGTGACGGAACAACCACGGCGACGATTCTTGCCCATTCGATGATCGAAGAGGGATTCAAGAACCTTGCTGCCGGCGCGAACCCGATGGAGCTGAAGCGCGGACTCGAGAAGGGCGCCGCGGGTGTCGTCGATGAGCTTCGCAAGATGAGTCGAGAACTGAAGACGAAGGAAGAGACTGCTCAGGTCGGTGCCATCTCCGCCAACGATGAGTCAATCGGCAAAATCATCGCCGATGCGATGGAAGCGGTCGGCGATGACGGCGTCATCACCGTTGAGGATTCCGACACAATCGACACGTACTACGATGTGGTCGAGGGTATGCAATTCGACCGCGAGTATATTTCCCCATACTTCGTCACCGACCCGAAGAAGATGGAAGTCCTTCTCGACAAGCCCCTGATTCTCGTGACCGACCAAGAAGTCAAGGCGGCACAGGATCTCGTGCCGTTGCTCGAGAAGGTCGTGCAGACCGGCAAGCCGTTGCTCCTTATCGCCAAGGATGTCACAGGCGAAGCGCTGACGACGCTTGTCCTCAACAAGCTGAAGGGCACGCTGACCAGCTGCGCCGTCAAGGCACCCGGATTCGGAGATCGTCGAAAGGCGATGCTCGAAGATGTCGCGGTGCTCACCGGCGGAACCGTTGTTGCCGAGGATGCCGGCATGCAGATCAAGGACACCACACTCGACATGCTCGGAACCGCAGAGAACATCAAGGTCGACAACAACAATACGACCATCATCGGCGGCAAGGGCAAGTCGGAGTCGATTCAGGGACGCATCGAGCAGATCGAGGCCCAAATCGAGACGACTGACTCGGACTACGACCGCGAGAAGCTCGAAGAGCGGAAGGCGAAGCTCGCCGGCGGTGTCGCCGTAATCAAGGTTGGCGCCCCGACCGAAACC
>CAZORQ010000052.1:0-14311 GCA_964582285.1 uncultured Thermotogae bacterium | reverse complement strand
GACTCCATCCATCATTCGGCCTCAGGATGACCTTCCGCGTCGTACCAGTGCTCATCAGGACTGGCCGGAGATGGCTGATCAGGGCCAACGTTCGTCCCGTCTATATCGGCCATGATGAAGTTCTCCGGCGGAATGGGAGCCCCGAGAAGCCGTCGCAGCATCGCCAGCTGACCGACATGAGACATCGCATCGGAGAGCTGTCCTTGGAGCATTCGTTCAGGTGTCAGCTCCCTCAAGGGGTCCTCGTCCTCTATGTGGCGCTTGAGACTGTCCAGCGTTTCGTGAAGCCGTCCAACCTCCGCTTCGAAGGCCTCGCATATGTCAGGATACCATTCGCCCCCGATGAAGAACGTTTGCGCGTATCCCAAGACATTCGTCATGTGGAACACCAACTGATGTGGTGTGCGGATACCTGGCGCCGCTCGGAAATCGGCGAAGCCGGGCGGAGCATCCCTAAGAGCCTTCTGCAAGCGGTAGGCAATGGCGCCGAGCATGTGCCTGAGCATGTATCGCTTGTCATCCATATCGCTGTTTCCTCTTTCCGGGAATTGCGGTTGTCGTGCTGCCGCGCCCCGCGGGGATCTCTCCCCCTCGTCTCCACCCACGCTTGGTTCCTCTTCTCCTTCATTCATGCCGGGATTCGTGCACCGCGTCCTAGGAGGCGCATCCAAGGTTCGAGCAACTGCATCAGGTGCTCGCCCCGTTGGATGTGTCCCTCCTTCTGGGTTTGTGGCGAAGACAGACTGAGGCAACAGAGCGCGCTGTACTGCCCTTTCGTTCGTGTGGAGGTGAGCGGATTCGAACCGCTAGCCTCCCGCGTGCAAGGCGGGCGCTCTCCCAATTAGAGCTACACCCCCGAATCGTTTCGAGACGCCCATTGTAGCAGCGCTCGCATACCGATCAACTGATCGGAGTACCGTCGAGGCTGCATTTGAGCCTCGTTTCGGTCATCGCTACTATGGATGAGATCCCTGATGCCAAGAGACACGATGATAGAGGCGAAACTGCGATCGCTTCCGACGACGCCAGGCGTCTATCTGATGAAGGATGCCCAAGGCACCGTGATCTACGTGGGCAAGGCAGCGTCGCTTCGACCGCGTGTTCGTTCGTACTTCCAGGCACAGGCCAAGACAGAGCGAAGAACTCGCATGCTCATCCATGAGATCGCAGATGTCGACATTATCAAGACTCAGACGGAATCCGAGGCGTTCCTCCTCGAGGACTCCTTGATCAAGCAACATCAGCCGCGGTTCAATGCCCGGCTGCGCGATGACAAACGATATCCGTACCTGAAGATCACCGCCGAGCCGTTCCCTCGCGTACGGGTCGCTCGACGTCGGATCGACGATGGCGCACGCTATTTCGGCCCATACACGAACGCCAAGGCCATGCGCTCAACCCTCAAGCTGGCTCAGAAGCTCTTCCCTATTCGCACGTGCACCCTCGACCTTCCCCTGAGAAAGCCACGCCGTCCTTGCTTGAACCACCAAATCGGTCGTTGTCTTGCGCCATGTGCCGATCTTGTGAGCTTCGAGGAATACGGCACACTGGTCGACCGTGTCGCCATGCTCCTTGAGGGGCGCTATTCCGGTCTGTTCACCAGTCTTCATGCGGAGATGCGTATCGCTTCGTCCGCGAAGAAGTTCGAACGAGCCGCGTATCTACGGGATCAGATTGTGTCGTTGCGGCGCAGTTATGAGCGCCGATCGGTGGTCTTTTCCGACACGATCGATCGAGACGTCCTCGGTCTCGCAATCGGTGAAGGCCGCGCCAGCTCCCAGGTTTTTCTCGTTCGCGGAGGCGTCATGATTGGTCGCGAGACGTACCACCTCCACATTCCGGCTGGTGCTTCGGAATCCGAGATCCTCTCCGCATTCCTAACCCAGTACTACGCGAATGCATCCTCGTTCCCGCGAGAAATCCTCCTTCCCATGGCGATCGAAGGAATCCAGCAGCTCGAAGCGTGGTTGACCGAGCTTCGCGGCCGCCGAGTGCACATTCGTGTTCCTCAACGCGGAGAGAAGCGACACCTTGTCATGTTGGCCGATGACAATGCGAGCCTCGCGATGAAGGGCGAGCTTCGGGACGCATCGCTTCGAGATGCCGCCTCCGCGGCGCTTGTCGATCTCGCCGAAGCCCTTTCCCTATCCGTCTTTCCACAACGCATCGAAGCGTTCGACATCTCCAATACACAGGGACGAGAGGCGACTGGCTCGATGGTGGTGTTTGAGAACGGGCAAGCCCGTCACGAGGCATACCGCCGGTTCAAGATCCAGCGCTCCGGCAAGCCTGACGATTACGCCATGATGGCCGAGGTTCTCATCCGCCGGTTTCGCCGAGGGCTGTCCGAACTCGCCGATCCCTCTCTTCCCAAGAGAAAATTCTCCGAACTCCCCAACCTCCTTCTGATCGACGGCGGCAAAGGGCAACTCAATGTGGCCGTCGAGGTGCTTCGCAATGCGAACATCGAAGGGATAGAAGTCATCGGCCTCGCCAAACGAAACGAGGAGATCTTTCGCCCAGGCGAGTCCGAATCCATCCGTCTGGATCACAACAGCCCGGCACTCCTTCTGCTGCGTCGAATCCGCGACGAGGCCCATCGCTTCGCGGTCACCTATCACCGAAAACTGAGGGCAAAGCGAAGCCTCTCCTCACGCCTCGATGAGGTCCACGGAATCGGCCCAAAACGCAGGACCGCCTTGATGAGGGCTTTCGGTTCGGTAGCGCGGCTTTCTCACGCTTCGGCTGACGAGATTGCCGAGAAAGCCAAGATTCCCAAAGGACTTGCAGAGCGCGTTCTCCGCTACGTTCGCGCTGGATAGCCCGTCTGTTCACCGTCGCCACAATCGCTGCTCTCATGAATCGTCACTGCGGATCGGCATGATCCCGGCCGCCCAACCTTGTACCATCCGGCCGTACGATCGTTTGCTCTGCGGCCGATCGATGCAAGTCCCCAGCAATGGAAGGAGTCTCCAGACATGCAACCCGTTGAGGTTCTACAAGAGCTATCCGATGGTTTCGGCGTCTCTGGTTTCGAAGATGACGTGCGTGAGGCGATCGTTCGCTTCATTGCTCCCTTGGTCGACGAAGTCAAGGTCGATGCCCTGGGGAACCTTTTCGCAGTACGCCGAGGGTCGGGCAGCAAGACGTTGATGCTCGATGCTCACATGGACGAGGTCGGCTTTATCGTCAAGTGGATCGATGAGAACGGCTACCTCCGTTTCGCGCCAATCGGTGGATGGGACGAGCGAATCGTTCCCGGGCACCGCATTGTCCTTCTCACGCGCGAAGGGACCAAGCAAGCCGGAGTGATCGGTACTGCTCCGCCGCATATCGTCCCCGTCGAGAGTCGCAAGAAACCGATTCCTCTTGAGAGCATGTTCATCGATGTCGGAGCGACATCGAAGGATGAAGCCGCCGAGATGGGAATCCGTATCGGCGATCCGTTGACGATTCACTACCCGTTTACCACGCTACGAGATGGCTACGTCACCGGCAAGGCGTTCGACGATCGCGCCGGGTGTGCCGTACTGATTGAGACCGCCCGTCGCTTGGCGGAGAGCGCTTTGAAGATGACGGTTGTCTTCTCGTTTGTGTTCGGTGAAGAGGTCGGCCTGCGCGGCGCGCGCACCGCTGCGTATCAGCTGGAGCCCGATCTTGCCATTGCGCTTGAAGGAACCATCGGAGCCGACATGCCAGGCGTCTCGCCGGAGAGCCAGCCGGTCCGCCTCGGCCTCGGCCCGGCGCTCAGTGTGGCCGATCGTTCGATCATCGTTTCGCGCAAGGTTCTCGGTGCGTTGGAGGCCGTCGCGGAGAGTGCCTCCATTCCATATCAGTACAAACTCCCAACCTACGGAGGGACCGACGCCGGTGCGATTCATCTGACGCGCGGAGGTGTTCTTGCCGGGGTAATTTCCGTTCCCTGTCGGTACATCCACTCGCCGATCTCCACGCTTCGACTTGATGACCTGGAGAACACCATTTCGTTGACAACCGAGCTGGTCGAGGCCCTCCCGGACGCTGTCTTCCCGTAGTCAGCCGTCGATCCGATCAAGCAGGACGGGCAGCGAATCGTCGGATTCGCTGCCCGTTCGCATGTCAACCATTCGGCTGAGACCTCTCCTATCGAGCGCCTGTCGCCACCTTCTTCGTAGCTATCGTCTCCTTGACGACATCGGCCAATCGCCTGATTCCCTCATTGATGACGTCAGGGGTAGCAAGGGAGAACGCAAGTCGAAGGGTGTTCTGCCCTCCTCCATCGACGTAGGACGACGTTCCTGGAACGTAGGCCACCTTGCGTTCGATCGCGGCTTCCAGCATCTCAGTTGTATCGATCCACTCAGGGAGCCTGACCCAGACGAACAGTCCGCCTTCCGGCTCCGTCCATGAGATCCCCGCATCTGCGGGCATGTACCGCTCGAGTGCCTCAATCATCGCGTTGCGTTTCTCCTTGTAGACCGGACGAATCTCTTCCAGGTGTTTCTCGATGCCGTATCGCAGCATGTATTGCGCCGCCAGGTGCTGGATCAGCCGCGATGTACACAGATCTGTGGCCTGTTTTGCGCGGACCAGCGCATCCATCAGATCTCCCCGAGCGAGCATGACCGCCAAGCGGAGTCCTGCGGATAAGGTCTTCGAGAACGTAAGAAGCAGCATCACGCGTCCTTCATCGTCCAGGCTGCAGATCGATGGAACCGGTTCGCCGGCGAAGCGCAACTGTCCATACGGATTGTCCTCGAAGATGAGCAAGTCCTCGCGCTTGGCAATCTCAAGAAGGCGCTTGCGCTTCTCAAGTGACATGGTAATCCCGCTTGGATTCTGGAAATCCGGAATCACATAGATGGCCTTCATTGGCGTGCCGGCTTCTCTAACTTCTTCGATCCGCGCCTCAAGCTGGTCAAGATCCATCCCGTCGTCTTCGAGCGGAACCCCAACCATCGAGGTCTGGAACAGCCTGAAGACCTGCACGGCGCCGAGGTATGTCGGGAGGCCACAGAAGATGACATCCCCAGGGTCGATGAAGGCCTTGCAGAGAAGATCCAACGCTTGCTGCGACGCTGTCGTCACCAGCAGATCATCGACCGACGCATCCACTCCCTGTGGCCGCAGCCAGTCACAGACAGCCTGGCGCAGGGTCCTGCTTCCTTCCGTCATTCCGTACTGAAGGACCTTGGAGTAGTCTTCCCGGATTGCTTCTTCCGCGATCTTTGCCATCTCTTCATGCGGGAAGGTTTCCGGTGCGGGAAGCCCTCCGCCAAAAGAGATGATCTCCGGTTGTGCCGTCAGTTTGAGTAATTCGCGGATCGCCGAGCGTTTTGCTCCCTTCACGCGCTCTGAGAAGTGATTGTTCATCAAGCCCTCCCTCTTACGCCTATGCCGTCAAAGCGCCGTGAATTCTACGCAATGCAGTGAAGCTCCGTCAAAGGAACAAACTCAGAAACACAGGGTAAAGGAAGACAGCGACGATGGATCCGAGAACCGCTCCACCGAAGATATCAAGTGGGTAGTGCTCCCGAACGTAGACACGAGAGAACGCGATCGTCGCGGCAACGATGTAAATCGAAACTTGCACCGTAAGGTACGGATAGCTTCGAGCTACGACCCAGGCGAGGCCGAAAGATGTTGTCGCATGCCCTGAGGGAAATGAGTATCCATCAACCATCCGCAGGCGAAGCCGCGGTAAGATGTTCATCGGTCTCAGCCGTCCGATCAGTACCTTGATCAGTCGAAAGACGATGATATTGACCGCCGTGATGCCACATCCTACCCAGACGTACGCCCTGTCGATCGACCGTCCGAACAGTATCAGCGCAAAACCCAGACCGCCCCACAGGTAGCCATCGCCAAGGTAGGTTGCGGTGACGAACATTCGAGCACAACGGCGAAGCGCCGGGTGCTCGGCGATCGCGTGAACAGCTCGTCGGTCCCAGTGAAGCGCCGCATCGAGCCATTCCCCGATTCGGCCTGCCAGCGAGGCAAGGCCATGGATCACGTTGCTTTCCTCCGCATGGCTGGGAAGAGGATGACGTCGCGAATCGAAGATGCCTCAGTGAGCAGCATCACCAGACGATCCACACCGATACCCATCCCGCCTGCCGGGGGCATTCCATGTTCCATCGCGTACAGAAAATCCTCGTCAAGCGGCTGCGCCTCATCATTGCCCTTCTCTCGCAGCCTTTCTTGCTCTTCGAACCGTCCCCGCTGATCCACAGGATCGTTCAGTTCAGTGAACGCGTTCGCCAGCTCGATCCCCCCAACGAACAGCTCGAACCTCTCAACCAGTCCGTCATCGCCGGGCTTCCGCTTGGCCAACGGTGAGATCTCGACCGGGTAGTCCACAATAAACGTCGGTTGGATCAGCGTCGGTTCCACAAACTCGTCGAACAGCGCTTCGATCGCCTCACCTGGCGATGAGGGTGTTGGATCGATTCCCTTCGAAACGGCCAATCGGATGGCCTCGTCAGTGCGAAGCGCCGCCGGGCCAATTCCTGTAGCTTCGGCCACAGCATCGACCATACCAATCCGCTTCCACGGCGTCTCCAGGTTGACCGTGTTCCCCTTAAACTCCACCGTCGGAGCCTGGTCGATGGCTTCAAGTCCCGCGTGGATCAGACGCTCGACCATCTCCATCATGCCTTCGTAGTCGGCGTACGCTTGGTAGATCTCGATCATCGTGAACTCGGGGTTGTGCTCTGTCGACACACCCTCATTGCGGAAGCACTTCCCCATTTCATAGACACGATCGAGGCCCCCAACCAGCAGACGTTTCAGGTAGAGTTCAAGCGCAATCCGAAGATAGAGATCGGCATCCAACGTGTTGTGATGCGTCATGAACGGTCGCGCATGCCCGCCACTGGCCACGGCTTGAAGAACCGGATTCTCAACCTCAAGGAAGCCTTCTGCGTCCAACGTTCTCCGGATCGCAGATAGGATACGGGATCGCTTGATGAAGGTCTCCCTCACATTGTCGTTAGATATCAAATCCAGTGAGCGGTGCCGGTATCGCGTCTCAACGTCTTTGAGCCCATGCCACTTCTCGGGCAATGGACGAATCGATTTGGAGAGCATCACCCATTGCTCAACCGCAATCGTGAGCTCTCCTCGTTTCGTGCGGAAAACCTCTCCGTACACCGCGATGATATCCCCAATATCTGTGGCCCCAAGCGCGGTGTAGGGTTCCTCTCCCATGGCATCGGCGGTCGCGTGGAGTTGGATCTTCCCCGTTCCATCTCGCAGGTCACGGAATGACGCCTTGCCCATTCCGCGAACCGCAATTTGTCGGCCAGCGACAAACAGGCGCTCTCCGCTGCGCTGTTCCGTTTCCAGCGCCGAGAACTTCTCGATGACCGAACTGATCTGCATGACATCAGGCACGCGCGAGGGATAGGGATCGATTCCCTTCTCTCTGTACGCCTGTAGTTTCTGAAGACGGGCTTGAACCAACGGATCAGACATCGACTGCTCCCGGGCCTTATTTGTTGATTGCGATGACGCGGTACTTGCTCTTCCCCCATGGCAATTCAACTGCAACTTCCTCGCCTTCGCGTTTGCCGAGGAGCGTTCGTCCCACAGGAGAAGCCATAGAGATTTTCCCGCTGTCCAGATCGACTTCTGCCGGGCTCACGAGGGTATACGTCCCGCTCTCTTTGAGTGTGAGGTCCTGAAGGATGAAGCTCGAGCCGATGCCGATGACATCTTTGCTGATATCTTCCTCCGGCAAGATCTCCGCGACCTCAAGGATCGCCGTGAGCCGCCGTACTTCGCGCTCATAGTACTGCTGTTGGCTTTGTAGGTACATGTACTCTTTGTTCTCGCGCAGGTCTCCGCCGTTCAGCTTCGATGCCTTGAGCTTCTCGGGGATCTCTTCATACAGCGTTTTCTGGGCCTGATCCAGCTCCTGCTGCATCAGCGCATATCCCTCTTCGGTGAGTTTGATCGTCTCTTTGTTCATGCTTCAACCTCCCTGGAGAGCGCCTCTCCAACGCCCCGGGCGAGCATCTGCTGGAGCGTCTCGATGCTAAGTCGCTCGCACGCTTTCACCGGTCTCGCAATGATGTCCACCGACGGGATGGTTCCCGTGATCCGGCGAAACGCCTCGCGGAGACGTCGCTTGGTCCGGTTTCTCTCCACCGCTGTTCCGAACCGCCGCGGCACGACGATTCCCAAACGAGAGCCGCCGGCGCGTGGAAGAACATGGAGGGTAAAACAGGATCCCTTCCACACAGCGCCCCCCCGATAGACACTTCGAAAGTCCCTTCGTCGCTTGAGACGCATCGTGGAAGGGAAACGGCCCTCACCGTCTCCATTCATGAACTGACTATAGTCTCGAACCCTGTACGTTTCAAGCTTTCGGTGCTCTACTTCAGCTTTTTGGAGACCATCTCGCTACACTCTCCACGATCATGATGCCCTCACAGCATGTCTTCACGATTGGTGAGCTGAATCGCTCGGCTCGTGAGCTTCTTGAGTCGCACCTTGGAGAGTTCTGGGTCAAGGGGGAAATCTCCGACTTCAAGCGTGCCCCATCCGGACATCTCTACTTCACGCTAAGAGACGAGGCCAGCGAGATTAGTGCTGTTCGCTTCCGGAGCCGCTCGGCCCTTTTCGATGACCGCTCCCTCGATGTAGGGACACTCGTCCTGGCGTATGGAAAGCTAACGATCTATGAACCACGTGGCCGATACCAGTTCGTCGCGACACTCATCCAGCCGGTTGCCGCCGGTGCCCTCCGCCTTGCGTTTGAGCAGCTCAAGCAGAAGCTTCAAGCCGAGGGCCTTTTCTCCCCTGACCACAAGAAGCCTCTTCCCTCGTTCCCGGAGAGGATCGGCGTTATTACATCTCCCAGCGGAGCCGCTCTTCGCGACATTGCCTCGGTTCTTGAACGAAGGTGGCATCCTGTCAGCGTCATGTTGTTCCCTTCTGCCGTCCAAGGAAGCGTCGCGCCAGCGGATCTGTGTGCCGCCGTCGACCGAGCTGTCCGCTTCTCCGAGAAGGTTGCGCCGCTGGATCTTCTGATCCTCGGTCGCGGAGGAGGATCGGCGGAGGATCTCGCCGCATTCAACGACGAAGCTCTGGCTCGAACCGTTTTCTCCTGTCCTATTCCGACCATCTCTGCTGTCGGACATGAGATTGATTTCTCGATTGTCGACTTCGTGGCCGATCATCGTGCTCCGACCCCTTCGGCCGCCGCTGAGTTGGCGGTCCCGAGTCGTTTGGAGATTATCGCATGGTTGGACGACCGATCTTCTCAAATGGTCCGCGCCATCCACGGTTCAATGCGCTCCCGTCGCCAGTCGCTTCAGTCCCAGCTGCGCAGCTACCTGTTTGGCGTCCCAACTCGTCTTGTGGATACGATGCAGCAACGCCTCGATCTCCAGCTTGGCGTTCTACTTCGCACGACAGCGGCAACATGGAATGCTCGCCATCGCTCGGCGAGACATGCTGCTGAGCTCCTCCGTCTCTCGGATCCTCATCTCCCTTTGCAGCGAGGGTATTCACTGACGTTCCTCGCGTCTTCGTCCCAAGCGCTTCGAGATACCGGCGAGATCTCCGTGGGAGACAACATCGAGACCCGCCTTGGCTGCGGTCGTCTGACATCACGCATTGAGGAGGTACATCCCGAATGAGCATCGAGAAGGATCTGGCAAAACTTGAAGAGATCACCGCCCGCCTGGAGCAGGCTGATCTATCCCTCGATGAAGCGCTCGCTTTGTTCGAGGAAGGCCTTCCTCTCGCGGCATCGATCAAGGAAGATCTTGACAAGGCAAAACTGAAAATCGAACAGGTGCTCGAGAAGACGAGAGGGACGTTTGAGCTTGAGCCGTTGGACCTCGATTCCAACTGACCTATAATCCGGACTATGGTTGTACAGGGCAATCCGGTGGATGTCGTTATCATTGGAGCCGGACCGGCCGGTCTGACGGCTGCAGTGTACGCGGGACGTGCTCTGCTGCCGACTGTCGTCATCGAGAAGGGTCTGCCAGGAGGGCAGTTGAACGAGACAGACCTGATCGAGAACTGGCCGGGTTTCGCTGAGGCGGTTTCCGCTCCTGAGTTGATGCGTCAGCTTCGGTCTCAGGCCGAGCGTTTCGGGGCGCAATTCGTTCTCGACGAGGTCCTTCGGATCGAACCTGGTTCCCGGACACACACGGTCACCACATCTGAAGAGACGTATGAGGCAAGGACCGTGATTCTTGCGTGCGGCTCGCGCCCGAGGGATCTCCCGGCTGAGGGGGCTCAGCGCCTCAAGGGAAAGGGGCTCTCCTACTGCGCAACGTGCGATGGTTTCTTCTTCCAGAACAAGCGAATCATCGAAGTCGGCGCCGGAGACTCCGGCCTCACGGAAGCCCTTTTCTTGACCCGCTTCGTCGAGTCGATTTCGATTGTCATCCGCCATCCGGAGGACGACCCCAAGGCATTTCGTGCGTCGGCGATCCTTCAACAGAGAATACGAGAGCACCCGAAGATCGATCTCTTGTGGAATCGCGTCGTAGACGCTGTCGTAGGCGAAGATCGTGTGGAGGCCGTACGCTTGCGAAATCTCGCTACGGAAGAGACGGAAGATATCCCAATCGACGGCGTCTTCGTGAATATCGGTCATATCCCTCAAACTGATTTTCTTCGTTCCCTTATTGACCTCGATTCCGCCGGTTTCATCATGACCGACGCACGCCTTCGTACGAACATCCCTGGAGTGTTTGCCGCCGGAGATGCACGAATCGACGCAAATCGCTACGCTCAAGCTGTTGTCGCAGCGGGGGAGGGCGCCATCGCCGCGATCGAGGTCGAGAAGTATCTGGCCGACACGTGATCTGAGGCGTGACGAAGGGCTGCCGTCCGGTCTTCATCCTCGATCTCTCGGACCGGACGAACACGGGGAGGAAAAGGAGAAGCCAATGTATCCGACGATTGCGAAATTGCTGGACACGACTGTGGCCAAACATGGAGACGGGATCGCTTTGCGCATGCCGATTCCGAAGGAGCGCAAACGAGGCCGTGGGGTTCAGCTTGTCCTAAATGAGATCACGTACAACCGTCTTGGTGAAATGGTCGGTCGCTTCGCCACCGCTCTCTCCGAGATGGGTATCTCGCAGGGAGATCGCGTAGCGCTCATCTCCAAACCGCGCGCCGCATGGGCAACGACGTTCTTCGCGATTCTCCGCTGTGGCGCTGTCGTCGTGCCGCTCGACCCGGAACTTCAATGCGGTGAGATCGAGCGGATCCTCCGAGAGGCTGAGGTCAAGGGAATCGTAATCTCGGGAGGGAAAACCGACGATGTGTTGTCGTTTCGATCCTCGCTTCCCGGCGAGCCGTTTGTCGTGTCTATGGATCGAGTGCAGGACGAGCGTGTTCTCTTCCTCGACTCGCTCCTGCTAGGCAAGACAGAACTGCCGTGCGCCGACGTCGATCCCTCTTCGCTGGCCATCTTGATGTACACATCCGGAACCACCGGAAACGCCAAGGGCGCCATGCTGACTCACGCCAATATCACATCCAATGCACTGACGGCCGTGCAGCTTGTCGAGTTGACAGACACCGACAACTTCCTCTCCATCGTCCCGTGGAATCACATTTACGGATTGACGATCACGTTGGTAACTCCGATAGTTGTCGGCGCCACAACAACCTACACACCGGTCGACCGCAATCTCGCTTTGGTAATGAAGACAGCACACCCAACGATCATCCTCGGTGTACCGAAGCTGTACAACGTTCTCTACGGCCGAGTGATGGACTCAATTCGCAAGAGTGGGATCAAGCGTGCAATCTACCGATCATCTCCCTCGTTGATGGGAAACTTGGTGAAGAAGAAGCTGTTCGGCAAGCAGTTCCGCTTCTTCACGTCCGGTGGGGCGCCGCTCAGCCCCGAAGCCGCCGCCGGATTCCGCGGTATGGGCATCGGAATCATGGAAGGGTATGGCCTAACAGAGACTGCACCGCTGCTTGCGATGTGTGAGGCGTTCGACGAGCAGCCTGGAATGGCCGCAATCTCGGAGATCGAACTCAAGCTCAAAGACCCCGACACCGGCGGCGTCGGAGAGGTCCTTGCCAAGGGCCCGAATATCATGGCCGGCTACTACAAGAACCCGACAGCGACCGCCGAAGTCATCGATCCCGACGGTTGGTTCCACACAGGGGACCTCGCAACGTATGTCGATGGTCGCCTTGTCATCTCGGGCCGGGCAAAGAACGTCATCGTTCTCGAAACGGGGAAGAACGTCTATCCCGAGGAGATCGAGTGGGAGTTCGCAGCCATCCCAGCGGTCGAGGAGATCATGGTTCACGAAGGAAGCCGTCAAGGCGTGCCCACCGTGGCTGCGCAGGTGTATCCGAATTGGCCAGTCTTGAAGGATCTCGGGATCGAGTCGAAAGAAGCGGCGCTTGATCACATCTGGGAGGTGGTCCGAGAGAAGAACGAGAATCTGGCTGCGTTCAAGCGGATCAAGTACAAGGAATCCATCGCGCTGGTCGACGAGCCATTCGAGAAATCGGCAAAGCTGGATATCAAGCGACATCTTCATCAGCAGTCATAGCTTCCTGTTGTCTGCGCTGCACCCCGCGATTCGGCAGATCGTGGGGTGCTTGCCTTGGTTGCGAAGAGTTGCCAGCGGCGTTCATTAAAGTATAATAAGATCATGCGAGGTGAGGTCGATGGTAACCCGGTCAGATGCGCTGTCCATCTACATCCCGAAGAGCAAGGCGGACCACCGTCCGCTGGATCGTTTGGTGAAACTGGCGAAGGAGAAAGACCGCTCGATGAATTATCTCATCGTCGAAGCGATCATCCAGTATCTTGACCGGCAGGAAGCCCAAGACCGGAAGTAGCTGCCTCCTCTTCTACTCGATGCTCCTCTGGCCAGAAGTCTTTTCAACTTCCCGCTTCCCTGAGGCCACGAGCTTGCGCCACCTCTCAACTCTCTCGGAGATCCGCCTCTCATACCCATGATCTGTCGGTTGGAAGAATTGCCGGCCCACGAGGCCTTCTGGGAGGCAGTTCATTCGAGCGATGCCCTCTTCGAGATCGTGGGCGTATGCGTATCCCTTTCCGTACCCAAGCCCTTTCATCATCCGCGTCGGTGCATTACGTAGATGCAGTGGGACATCCTCAATCGGCCGATCCCGAACCTCGCGCCTGGCATCACCGAGGCCGCGGTAGAGCGCGTTGCTCTTCTCCGCCGTCGCCAGGTATACCGTGGCCTGTGCCAGAGCAAGATCGCATTCCGGCAAACCAACCGCCTCGACCGCCTGCCAGGCAGCAACGGCTTGCGAAAGGCCGGCCGGGTCTGCAAGACCGACATCCTCAGACGCTATGCGGATCAGTCGCCTGGCAATGAACCGCGGATCTTCACCTCCCTCGATCATTCGCGCCAGCCAGTAGAGTGCTGCATCCGGATCCGAATTACGCACAGACTTGTGCAACGCGCTGATCACGTTGTAGTGATCCTCTCCGGCCCGGTCGTATCGCATTCCTTTCCGCTGCACCGCCCGCGCGATAAGTTCGGCGTCGATCGCTACGTCCTCTGCAATGCTCGCGGCCAACTCCAGTGTGGTCAGTGCCCGCCTCCCGTCGCCGTCTGACAGCGAGACCACAAAGTCGATCGCTTCATCCGTCATGGTGAATTGCCCTTTCAACCCGCGATCGGAGGTCAGCGCTTCGTCAACGAGGCGCCGAATGGATCCCTCGTTCAGCGGAGCAAAACAGAACAATTGACATCGCGAGAGCAACGCCGAGTTCAGCGCGAAGGATGGATTCTCAGTCGTTGCTCCGATGAAGATCACGCTTCCTTCCTCGAGAAACGAGAGCAGAACATCCTGCTGTGCTCGATTGAACCGGTGGATCTCGTCGAGAAACAGGAGATCCCGTTTCCCTTCCGTCCTGCAGCGGAACTGTGAATCCTCAAGAGCTCGCCGGACGTCGCGAACTCCGGTCAACGCCGCTGAATATTGCACAAACCGCGCGTCCGCGCGCGAGGCAATGATCCGGCCGAGCGTCGTCTTCCCCGTTCCCGGCGGTCCCCAGAACAGCAGCGCGCGATACGTGTCGCGCTCGATTAGTGCATGCAGTGGTCCATCTGGACCAAGAAGCTCCCTTTGCCCGATGATTTCATCGAGCTGTGACGGGCGCATGCGCTCGGCTAGAGGCATTGGCGGCGGCGGGGCGAACGGGAGCGGTTCCATGAACTCATCGTAGGTGATGCACTCAGCCCCCAACAAGTCTTGACACCCAAAATACCCTTCCGTACTATTCGACCGCTTGGGTCGTTAGCTCAATGGTAGAGCAGCGGACTCTTAATCCGTTGGTTGCAGGTTC
>CAZORQ010000051.1:4379-15372 GCA_964582285.1 uncultured Thermotogae bacterium | reverse complement strand
TCGGTAGCCGTTTAAGACAACTAGAGGAACGGAGCCAAGCAGCATCTGCAGAGAAAAGGTGGCGCTCTCGTCTCTGCCTGCGGCAGAGACGAGAGCAGAAGAGGCAGCGCCTCTTCTGCTGTTTGGTGAGCACTTGAGTATCTGTTCCAGAGCGGAGGGCATCGACTTTGCCTGCGGCAGAGACGCAACGGATTCCACGGAGGCGATGTGATCAAACTACGACGGCTCCGCTCTGACGAGATCAGCAAGTTGCGCGACATTGATCGGGCAGAGCGAATCCGAACGGGCTACAAGCAGCATGGAACAGACCTTGCAAAGTTCCCCGTTAACTGGGACGACGGCGTCTCTGCCTTTGGCAGAGCCATAGCAGAAGAGGCAGTGCCTCTTCTGCTGTTTGGTGAGCAACTGAGCATCTGTTCCAAAGCGGAAGCTACGATCTCTTTCTGCAGCAGAGACGCAACGGATTCTACGGAGGCGATGTGATCAAGCTACGACGGCTCCTCTCGGACGAAATCGAGAAGATTCGCGATCTGGATCGATCTGAGAAAATCCGTGTCGGATACCGGCAAGAGGGGTCCACACTCATCGCGATGGACGTCAACTGGGATGACACAGGTTGGATTGACGGCGAGGGGGAGCATAGCTACGGACAGATGATCCGATTTGCCCGGAAACACGTAGCCAATGGAGCTACCGCGATTGGTGCCTTCGACGCAGACCGACTGGCCGGGATTGCCATCTATCGACCGCGGCTGACGGAGACGATGGGGCAGTTGGCACTTCTCCACGTCAGCAACGGATACCGAAGACAGGGGGTTGCTTCCCGCCTGTTCGACGAGGTTCTCATCCTTGCCCGCGCTGACGGCGCCGATTGCCTGTACGTCTCCGCGACCCCGACAGGCTCCGCCGTTGGCTTCTACCGGTCCAAGGGCTTCGAGCCCACCGCTACCCCCGACCCGCAGCTCTTGGAAGCCGAGCCAGAGGACATTCATATGATCCTGCGCCTGTAGCTCATCCAACCAGAGAAGGAGCAAAAGCTCCTTCTCTCCTGGCTCCGCGTGAAGCGGAGACGTCCTCTGGACGATCAAGCGAGAGAAGAGGCTATCTTCATCCTCGTGGCTTGCCTTTGCGGGAAGCTCCGTTGCCCCTAGAATCGCACGGATCGGGAGAGAGCCATGGCAGGAGGTGTTCGATGCGGAGAGGGAAGTGGCAGTGGATTGCGGTAGCCTGGTTGGTCAGCATCTCGCTTGTTCTGTACGTCTTCCACTTCCTGATCTTCCGGGATTCGCGCCATATCTTCCTATGGAGCCTGACCAGCCTCGCGTTTCTTCCGATCTCGGTCCTGTTTGTCACGCTGATCATCAACCGGCTTCTCACGGATCGGGACCGCCGTGCCCGGCTGCAGAAGATGAACATGGTGATCGGAGCGTTCTTCAGTGAGGTCGGCAACGAGCTTCTGGCGATGCTTGCGGAATGGGATGAAGATGTTGCAGCGCTCTGTCCTCTGGTCATGGTGCGGGGCGATTGGGATGCAAAGGACTACGCCCGAAGCACGCGCAGCCTGGCGGGGCACGGGTATGACGTAACTCCTGGGCAGAGTGATCTCCTGGCAGTCAAGGAGTTTCTTGGTGGACGAAGGACGTTTCTCCTGCGCCTGCTGGAGAACCCTAACCTCCTCGAGCACGAGGCGTTCACCGCGTTGCTGCGAGCAGTCCTTCACGTGGCTGAGGAGCTGAACTACCGCGAATCGCTGGAAGACCTCCCGGAGTCGGATATCAAGCATCTGGCGGGCGATCTGAGGCGAGCGTACGCTGTGCTCGTCCGTCAGTGGTTGGAATATATGTGGTTCATCAAGTCAGCGTATCCATACCTCTTCTCACTGGCGATCCGAACGAACCCGTTCGATCGGGACGCCTCGCCGATCGTCCAATCGTAGGCGTAGACCCGGATCTCATGCTGTGCGTCCGGCGATCCAGCGCCTTACCTGCACATGGAGGCACCCCACTCTTCGAGGACGTACACTCTGCCGCACCAGAGGAGGCATCATGCTGAACTGCAACAAGTATTTCGACGGGAAGGTGAAGTCGATCGGTTTCGAGGATGGGAGCGGTCCTGCAACGATCGGCGTGATGGAACCGGGTGAGTACACCTTTTCCACCGGTTCGAAGGAGCTGATGCAGGTCGTCAGCGGCGCACTGACGGTCCGCCTTCCCGGGAACGAGGACTGGAAGACGTTCGATGCCGGATCGTCGTTCGACGTTCCGGGAGACTCGTCGTTCGACGTGAAGGTTGCCAAGCCGACATCGTACCTTTGCCGGTACGGCTAGCAAAGTGATGATGCGGCGAGGCCAAAGCCCCGCCGCATCCTTTGTAGAGCCCGTCTACGTGCGCGCTGCGACCAATCCATGCAGCGCGCCCCGCCGCCATCCCTACGGCGGGATCGCTACTCGTACCGCAACGCATCGACGACAGGCAACCGTGAGGCACGCCACGCCGGCCATAGCCCAGCAACGGCGCCGAGGGCAAACGAGCCGAGGAGGGTCACGGCGATGAGCGTTGGACTGGCGACGACGATCAGTTCGATTTCGAACAGCCTGCCGATCAACATGGACGCAATGGCGCTGAGGCCCAATCCGAGGAGGGTGCCGACGATGCCCCCAACCAGTCCCATCAGGCCCGACTCGATGAGGAAGATCATCCAGATGTGCGCATTCTTTGCTCCCACCGCCTTCATGACGCCGATCTCCTTCGTTCGTTCGAGGACCGATGTGAACATCGTGTTCATCACGCCGACGCCACCGACAAGCAGGGAGATCCCAGCAATCCCGGCAAGGAAGGCGCTGATGGTGGACGTCATCGTTCCGATGGCATCACTGATGTCGGTATAGGTGATGGCGGAGATCTCGGAGCCTCGCTGGTTCAACGCTTCTTCAGCTTGATCTGCGACCTCGTCGACGTCGTAGCCCGGCTTGGTGCGGACGAGCGTGACAAGGACATCGTCGGCCGGTCCCCATAGGAGGTCCATCGTGTCGTACGGGACGGAGATAGTGTCTCCTTTGGATCCTGAACTGAAGGACATCCCGAAACCACCGCTCGAATCATTCTCTTCCTCTTCGGATGGCGCCATGATCCCGACGATCGTGAGGTCAAGCTCGTTATCCCCATCGCCTGCAACGAAAATCGTGTCGCCGACCTCTACACCAAGCCGTTGCGAGATCTCGTAGTCGAGCACAGCGACCTCGACATCGCCGGGCTCGAACAACCGGCCCCCAGGCATCGCGGTGAGGGTTCCGGTGAACGACTCAAACTCGGTCATCAGCTCGGGGGACAGACCCTCCACAGGGAAAAATCCCTGTAGCGTATTCCCGGCGGCATCTGGCTGTCCCTGTACGAATCCGGTTCGTTCACGGATCGCTGCGGCAACCTTGACGCCCTCGATCGCCCTGAGCAGTTCTAGATCAAGAGCATACTCCTCGGCGTCGCCACCATGGGGCCCGCCGCCGAATGCGTCTTCGTTAAGAATGACGAAGTTGTCCACACCGAAGACTCCGGAGACCTGTTCGTTGATCGTCTTCTCGAGGCCAAGCCCGATGGAGATCAGTGCCACAACGGCGGTGATTCCGATGAACACACCGATGACGGTGAGCCAACTGCGCATCTTCCGGTGAAGGATGCTGCGACCTGCGAGCTGAAGGAAATCGAAGAACTTACGCATTCGGATCACCCCGCTCGGCGTCGTGTCGGCCGGAGGACGACACGCAACCATCTCTCAGCGTGATGACGCGATCGGCGATTTCGGCTGCCTCCGGGTCATGGGTCACGAGAATCACTGTCTTTCCCTGTTCGACGCTCAAGCTTTTCAGCAGATCGAGGATCGTGGAGCCGCTCTCGGTATCGAGGTTCCCGGTTGGCTCATCGGCGAGGATGATCTCTGGATTGTTGGCCAGCGAGCGCGCTACTGCGACACGTTGCCGCTCACCTCCGGACAGTTCGTTCGGCTTATGGCGCATCCGATCCGACAGGCCAACGCGCTCCAGGAGCTCGCTGGCGCGACGGGCCCGCTGGGCCCGCGGAACTGCCTGGAAGATCATCGGCAGCTCGACGTTCTGTTGTGCGGAGAGTGTCTGGATCAGATTGAACGTCTGAAAGACGAACCCGACCTTTCGACCGCGAAGCGTGACCAGTTGGCTTTCTGCTAGTTCTGCAAGGTCCGCTCCGCCGATCTGTGCCGTTCCTGCGGTGGGCGTATCGAGTGCCCCGAGAATGTGCATCAACGTCGATTTTCCGGAGCCGGACGGCCCCATGATCGCGACGATCTCCCCGGAGCGAATCTCCATGTCGAGGCCACGCAAGGCGCGGACCACGGTTTTTCCGAGCTTGTACTCCTTGGTCACGCCTGTCATCTTGAGAAACGTCACCACTACCCGCCGTTCTCGGTCACGGTGTACTCGACCAGTTCGAGAGCGAACGTCTCGGCCCACTCGCCGTCCCGCAGCTCCTCCGCGCGGATTAGCGGCGAGATATAGACGGGGTGCGTCAATGCAAACGCAATCGTCATTCGCTCATCCGGCTTGTCCTCATCTTCCAGTGTTCCCTCCAGACACCACACATCGGCAATGGTGACCCCAGCGATGTTTGTGAATACACCGCCGCTTGGGAGCATGTAGTCCTGTCCTTCCTGGAGGCGGTTTCGCTGGTCCATCAGCGCCTCGAGCGATGTGTAACTGACATCGTGCCCGGCTCCGGAGGACACGGTTGCCGCTCCGAAGATGAACCCGAACCCTGTTGCCAGCTCATCCTCGTCCCCCGTTTGCTCGGTGACCATTCGGACCGTGTAGCGTCCATCCTCGTGTGACGTCACGACCAGCTCGAGAATCTGTGGCTCGCTCATCTCTTCGGATCGGACGTTGTAGATCATCGTTGTGGTCCCGAGGGGAAACTGATCGAGATCGGATTGGGCGAGACCGGCGAGCCCGGCTCCAACGAGCGCCAATACGACAAGAATTCCTATCCATCTTCTCATGCTTTCCTCCTTCATCTTTGGCATCATTTTCGTTTCTTGTTGTCAAGAATTCGTGTTGAGCGTATGAGTGTACTAATACACCGAGAATACGCAACCCACGCTGTCTCGAGGAAACGCGGGGCCTTTTCACCCACCGTGGTTCCCTCGGAACTGGCTCATGTACAGTCGGTGGTACGCTCCTCCGGCTGACAGCAGTTCATTATGTGTTCCCTGCTCAACGATCTCCCCCTGCTCGATGACAACGATCCGATCTGCACTCCGGATGGTTGAGAGCCGGTGAGCAATCACGAAGCTTGTCCTTCCGCTCATCAGCTCCCGAAGTGCACGTTGGATCTGTATCTCGGTTCGGGTATCGACGGAACTCGTCGCTTCGTCAAGGATCAAGATTCTCGGATCCGAGAGGATCGCCCGTGCGATGGCAATCAACTGGCGCTGCCCCTCAGAGAGGTTGGCACCGCGTTCGGAGAGCTCCGTGTCATAGCCCTGTGGCAGATGACGGATGAATCCATCTGCGTTGGCAAGCGTCGCGGCCGTGACGACCTCGTCATCGGTTGCGTCGAGCCGTCCGTAGCGGATGTTCTCCATTACGGACTCGGCGAACAGAAACGTCTGCTGCAGGACGACGCCAAGCTGACGCCGGAGCGACGCCTTGGTGATGCACCGGATATCTACGCCATCGATCCGAACCTCACCGCGTTCAAGCTCATAGAACCGGGATAGAAGATTGACGATGGTTGTCTTCCCGGCGCCGGTCGGTCCGACCAATGCAATCGCCTGGCCTGGCTCAGCGTGTAGAGTGATGTTGCGCAGAACAGGAATGTCCTCGACATAGGCGAAGTCGACGCCGTCCAGCTCCACGCTGCCGCGAATCTCCGCGAGATCGACCGCATCGGGGACGTCGACGAGATCGGGAGTCTCGTCGAGAACCTCGAAGATCCGCTCGCCACCGGCAAGGGATTGCTGAACTTGGTTGTACAGCCCTCCGAGTTGGCGTAACGGTTCAGCGAAGCGTCGCGAGTACGTGATGAATGTTGCGATTAGACCGATAGTAACGGCTCCTCGAATCGCCAGCCAACCGCCGATGCCAGCGACGACAGCCACGTTCATATTGGAGAGAATTCCCATCATCGGCATGACGAATAGCGCATATGTCATCGCATGGATCCCGAGTTTTCGAACCGTTGCGTTGTGCTTATCGAACCGCTCAAGCACGCGTTCCTCTTGTCCAAAGGCCATAACTACGCGTTGCCCGCTGTACGTCTCTTCGAGGGTTCCATTCAATGTGCCGAGGTTCTTCTGGTAGCTTCGAAACGCGGCACGGGTCTTTTTCCCAATCATCACAACCAGGCCGAGCATCAGGGGAAGGATGAGCATCGATGCAAGAGCAAGCCAGGGACTGAGGATGAACATCACAACAAGGATGCCGATCATCGTCAGCAACCCGGAGAAGAGCTGTGTCACGTTCTGACTCAGCACACGACTGATCGCATCGATGTCGTTCGTCAGACGACTCATCGTTTCGCCGGAGCGCCGGCTATCGTGAAACCTAAGGCTCAGTCGTTGCAGCTGCTTGAAGAGATCGAAGCGCAGCGATCGCATCGCTTTCTGAGCGTACGTTGCAATCAGCACGCCTTGTCCCGTATTGGCGACCCATGTGATCGCATACGTCCCGAGCATCATCCCGACAATCCGGAGCACGGCGGACAACCCAGCTCGGGCTACGATCCGATCGATCGCGAGTCCCATAAGGTAGGGACCGAGGAGAGTCATCGCTGTCCCGAACGTTGCCAGTACGAACACCGCTGCAATGGCCCATCGGTACGGACTTAGATAGGCGAGCAGTCGTCGTAGGGTGCCGCGAGCGTCCTTCGCTCGCTCTCCGCCGAAGGCGTGGCCACCGCGACCCGGCCGGATCATCGGACCGCGGGGCTGCGCTTGCCGAGGGGATTCGTGAGTTGCTTGTGCGGACATCACACAGCCCCCCGTTCGCCGAGCTGCGACTCGAATATCTCACGATAGATCGGACTTCGTTCGAGCAGCTCGGCGTGCGTGCCGCATGACTCAATCCGCCCCGCATCGAGCACAAGGATCTTGTCGGCCAGTAGAACAGTGGAAATTCGTTGCGCGATGATGAAGCGCGTAGTCGTATGTTCCGATTTGGCGATTAGCTGATCGAGTGCGTCCTGCAATCGAACCTCGGTTTCGATATCGACTGCGCTCGTCGAGTCATCGAGAATGAGCACCTTGGGTTGAACCAGCAGCGCGCGCGCGATCGCAAGACGTTGACGTTGGCCACCGGACAACGTTACGCCGCGCTGACCGATCACTGTTTCGAGGCCATCGGGCAGTGCAGCGATGAACTGCGTTGACTGTGACGCTTCAACCGCACCGGCGATTTCCTCGTCCGTCGCATCGGCACGACCATACAGCAGGTTGTCCCGAACCGTGCCGCCGAACAACACCGCCTCCTGCAGCGCGATGCCAATATGAGACCGCAACGAGGGAAGGTCCAATTTGCGAAGATCGATTCCATCGAAGGTAATCCGACCGCTGGTTACGTCGTAGAACCGAGGGATCAGATGGATTAGTGTTGATTTTCCCGATCCGGTTGCCCCGAGAAGAGCCACGGTCTCGCCGGGCTCGGCGACGAAATGCACGCCTGACAGAACCGGTTCGCCATGGTTTGTACCGTAGGCGAAGCAGACATTCTCAAACGCGATTCGTCCTTGCGGGTTCGTGAGAACCCGAGCATCTGGGTGCTGTTTCACATGAGGCTTGGCATCGAGAACCTCGAGAATGCGGCCTGCGGACGCGTTTGCCGCAGCAATGGGCCCGAGCATGCCGGCCAACATCATCAGCGGGAACATCGCAAACATCACATAATTGATCGAGGCAACCACCTGCCCAACGGTCATGTCCCCGATCAGCGTTGCTCTTCCGCCGAGCCAGATCGCGCCCGCGACCCCCAAATTGAGGATCACGGTCATCGTTGGGAGAAGGATCGCAACGAGCCGCATGATCCGAATGTTTTTGTCCATAAGCTCGACGTTGGCGTCATCGAATCGTTCGATCTCGTGCCGTTCGCGGACGAACGCCTTGACCACGCGGATGCCGGCCAGATTCTCTTGCAGCACCGTGTTCAAGCGATCGAGCCGCTGCTGCACCCAGGAGAACATCGGCTGGGCTTTTCGCGCGAACCACAGGACGAACAACACAATGACCGGAACGAAGGCGGCCATCATCAGTGCCAGCTGTGGGTTGGTAACGATCAGCATCGTCACCGATCCGATGATCCACACCGGCGCTCGGGTGAGAATTCTTAGCGACATCATGACGATCATCTGAACCATGTTGACGTCGCTTGTCGAGCGGGTAATCAAACTTCCGATGCGAAGCTCGTCCAGGTTGCCGAAGGAGAACGACTGAACCTTTCTCACCAAGGAACCGCGGATATCATGCGCAACGCTCTGCGCCACGCGAACCGAGAACGCGTTGTTCCCTAGGGCGAACAGCGCGGCGAGAAGCGCCGCGCCGAGCATCATCAGCGACGTTGTAAGCACAACCCGCAGATCATGGTTGGCGATCCCCTGATCGATGATCCGTTGTGTGAGGCGTGGGATCAGAAGGTCGCTTGCGACCATTCCGAGGAGCAACACGAGGGCGATGATCGCGTACAACCGGTATGGCTTGGCAAAGCGGAACAGCTTGGCGATCGACCTCACGATGGGCCTCCGTGGTCTTCGCCGGCTCCGGAAAGAAAACGCTGAGCGTGGTGGCAATGCCCATCGGTCGAGAATCGGTCATGTAGCTTGGTCAACAACCGTTTGAGCGTTTCCCGCTCATCATCTGTGTAGATCGAACAGAACTCCTCTTCGACATCACGAAACACCGTCTGTGCCTTGGAACGGAGGTCTCTTGCCTTTGCCGACAAGAACACGCGCACAACACGCTGATCGTCCGGATCCCGCTCGCGCGTGATCCACCCGGCGCGTTCCATGCGTTTGAGCATCATCGTGACCGAGGCCGGCCGGATGTGCATCGCTCGAGACAGTTCGTGTTGGGGAACGCCATCGTGATGCCACAGATGAACCAACGCGAACCCCTGGCCTCGATGAAGGCCAAGCCTTTCAAGGTGTACACGCATTCGTGATCCCGTCATGCGACAGACCTGGCCCAGCAATTGGCTGAGGGTCATCCCTCGCGGATCTGTCTTGCAGGACTTCATTTCCTCAGGCACCTCATAGTATGCTCCCTAACTATTAGACGACTAACTATATCGCCCAACGAGTCCCTTATCCAGCGGCATGCGAGAAGGAAGGCATTGTTTCGGTCTAAAATGGCGAGGTCAAGATCAAGGAGGCGCCATGACATTGACGCACGAACATGTGACGGAGCTGAGGCTGGAGTTTCCTGCACTGCAGCAGACCATCCACGGACGAGAGATCGCGTTCTTCGACGGACCTGGCGGGACACAGGTTCATGGTTCGGTGATCGATGCGATGGTCCGTTATCTCACGGAGGCGAACAGCAACGTGCATGGACAGTTCGAATTCACGCGTCGTACGGACGAAACGGTTGGCGCAGCCCGTGATGCCATGGCGGACTTCCTCCATGCACGGCGCCCGGAGGAGATCGTCTTCGGCCCCAGCATGACGGCGCTCACGTTTCACATCAGCCATGCGATCGCCCGGATCCTCGATCCTGGGGACGAGATCCTCGTTACAAACCTCGATCACGATGCGAACGTTGCCCCTTGGATGGCCCTTCGTGAACGCGGAGCCGTCGTCCGAACGATCGACTTCGATCCAACCGATTGTACGCTCGATCTGGATGCGCTTCGCAGCGCCTTGAGCTCGCGGACGAGACTTGTCGCGGTAGGGGCTGCTTCGAACGCTGTGGGCACGGTGAACGATGTGCAACAGATCGCCGAGTGGGCGCACAAGGCTGGAGCATGGATCTACGTAGATGCAGTGCAGTATGCGCCGCATGCTACGATCGATGTGCAAGCGATTGACGCTGACTTCCTGGCTTGCTCTGCCTACAAGCTGTTCGGTCCGCATCTCGGCATGTTGTGGGGACGCTACGAACTGCTCGACCGGCTCCCGGCGTTCAAGGTGGTTCCGGCAGGGGATGGACCGCCGGACAAGTTCGAACAGGGGACCGGACACTTCGAGGCCATGGCTGGTACGACGGCAGCTGTGGACTACATCGCGTCGATCGGAAGACGATTCGGCGAACCGGCGAACGGTTCTCGACGATCGGCCATTATCGAGGGGATGGCTTCAGTTCGTTCCTACGAATGCACGTTGGCCGAGCGGTTGATCGCCGGACTCCAACGGATTGCCGGTGTTCGGATCTACGGAGTGGTCGATCCGGCGCGGTCCGAAGAGCGGATGCCCGTCGTCTCGTTCACGCTGGAGGGGCGATCTCCGAATGAGATTGCGCGCTGCCTTGGCGATGAAGCGATCTTCGTGTGGAGCGGCGATTTCTACGCAATCCACGTCATTGATCGGCTTGGCCTCTCCGAGGCGGGAGGGCTCGTACGCATTGGCCTGAACCACTACAACACGGTGGCGGAAGTAGATCGTCTGCTCGATGCGATCGAGCGGATTGCCTGCGGCGCTAGCGGATGATCCACCGACCGACCGCCGTTTCCAGCAGACTGCCAAGATAGAGCGTGTCCCCCTTGCGGATGACCGACGAGATCCCTGCGAAGTGATCGCCTGAGGGATCCTGGAGGTTGTGCGTGACGTTTGCCTTCGCATCCAACCCAAGCACAAACCCATAGCGCGGCGCGGCGCCCGCGAACCACCCGAGCGGAAGTCGAGCCAAGACCTTCCGCACCCATGGGCGTTCGGCGGCCCAGTCGACGAAACCGTTTCTCGGATTCATCAGGGCGAGCCAGAACGTGCCTTCCTCGTCACACGAGAGCCCGTCTGGAAAGCCGGGAAGGTTGTCGATGAAGACGTC
>CAZORQ010000051.1:0-4279 GCA_964582285.1 uncultured Thermotogae bacterium | reverse complement strand
ACGATCGAGCCATCTTCGAGCCCGCACACGAGCCTCCCATCGCGGTCGACGATTACGCTCTCCGGACCGAGCCCGACTTCCAATCGTTCTACGGGCGCAAGCTTCTGGTGGGGTGCATACACGCCGACCTTCTCCGGAGCAGCGGGTGGCGTCCAACGGAGCGGCGAGATCGGAACTGGCCAGAGGAGCAAGTAGGCAGCCAGCGCTCCGACCGCCGCGAGAAGGCCTATCATCCACAGTTTGGACACAGTTCCCTCCTTTCGCACGCTAGTCAAACGGTGTCCTGCCGGACTTGCGTCGAACCCTCGCAACGATCTGATCGAACGCCGTTCGCGGCATCTCCAGCCGCTCCAACAGATGACCGATCGAGATCTCGACCGCTTCCTCGGTCGGTGTGTTGGCCGCAATGATCTCGTGCGCCTGCTCTTGGGTGATCGTGCCGAAGCGGAGCATCGTGGCGACATCCGGAAGCACTCGATTCATTCCGTGGTGCTGCTCATAGAGAAACGCTGCTGCATCGTGGATCAGGCAGTCGCCATGCCCGAGAAGCGAATGATTCGCCGGTCGTTGGTAGCCGATATCGAGTGTCTCAAGATGGTTCACGATGGAAGCCTCGTCGTACGGCTCGAACAAGAAGAACGCAAGGAACTCCGGTGTGATGTCGTTCTTGCTGAACCCCGCACCGAACAGCTCGCGAAGCAGTCGATGCCGCTGGCGAATGTTGGGGATCAGGTAGAGCGATAGCCACTGCATCCGACGTGCAATGGCACGGCAGTCTCGGCGCAACGCCGAGAACGAGTGCGCTGCGAGATTGCGCTGGACGATCCGAATACCCAAATCACGTGTCCCCGGATACCAGCGGCGGAAGATCTGCATTGGGGAGCGGCCGTGAATGAAGAATGGAATCCGAAGGTCCCGACATCCTCGAACAGAGAGGATATAGCCGCCGATCGAGCATGCGACACAGGGATCGGCGAGCTTGTGCAATGTCGCGCGATAGAACGCCCGATAGGCCTCCCAGTCCGGCTTGTAGACGAAGTGATCGACCCCCGATGCGTGGACGATCTCGCGGACATTGCGCCACGCGTAGTCAGACAAGAATCCGTTGTCGAATGTTATGGCCAACACATTCGCTTTGTACGCCGAGGTCATGCGATGAAGAACGTATGCGCTGTCCTTCCCGCCGCTCAACCCAACCGCGGCGTCATAATGGAATCGACCGCCGAACTTCTTCAGCCGATCTGCGAGAAGCGGTCGACGATGTTCAACATCGAGCAACGCTGCCTGGGTTTGATCCCAATGACGGCAGTAGTTGCACAGGCCCGACCTGTCCAGACGGACATGGAATCTTCCGGCCGGAAGCAAACACCGACGGCAGTACGTCTGTCGTGATTTCACAGAGATCCTCCGTAATCGTCAGAGGGATTGCCCAGCGTAGCGCGGTGCTCGTCGACGATCAAACCTGGCTCACAGATGCACCAGATGGTACCTCGCTGCGTGGTGCTGCTCCGTCGTGACTCCTCGTGTTCACCGCGAAGAGGCGCTAAGCCGGAATGGCACATCGTTCGGGCCGAGAATCCGGATTCCTCCCTTCTCCCATGCACGATGGAAGATCGGGATACCTTCTGAGACAGAGAAATCGGGCGAGTCTGGGCCGGCGTGGGCGTTCCCGACGACCGAGACATCGTAGCCATAGAGCTTGGCGAATAGAACTGTCTGATTGACGCATCCGTAGGTCGAGAGCCCACAGGCAACGATCCCTTCGATTTGTCTCGTCTTCAGGACATCGTCGAGATTCGTCTCCATGAAGCCGCTGCCGAAGATCTTGTCAACAACCGGTTCATCTGGCAGGGGAGCAAGATCTGGATGGAACCGCTTGGCCTCCTCGGGCGTCCCATCGGGCATGTCATCGTCATCCGCATGGCGGACATAGATCACAGGGATGCCCGCAACACGCGCGCCGTCGATCAGTGTGGCACACTTCTCGACGAGATCATCTCCGTCAAGCGTTCGGAAACTCGCATCGTTCAGAAACACGGGCTGCACGTCGATTACCACGAGGGCCTGCTTCATCGGATCACGCCTCCTGTCGCTCTGGATGTGCTGGACCGAGAAAGTGTAGGCATCCAATGCGAGCACAGACAAATCTTGGCAGTGCAGCGCGACTGCTGTGCCGTGTCATTTATGGCGCCATGGATACGAGGACAACGCCGGCGAGGACAAGCAGGACGCCAAGCAGCATTGATCGTTTCGGGCGCTCGCGAAGGAAGAGCACGGAGTAAATCAGCGAGAAGACGAGCGTCGACCCGCGGATCGGTGAAATCAGACTTGCCGGAGCGATACTCAGACTAAATAGCCAGAAGAGCCACCCGAGGAATGCGCCGTTGATTGCACTCAACGCCGTGAGCGCAACTCCCTTGCGATTGATGTGGCGAGGGAACCGCGGTCGGAGAAACGGAACCATGACTGCGATGGTTGCCAATCCGGAACACGCGAACAAGAACAGAAGCGAAGCCGGTGTAAGGCCGTGTTCCAGCGCCAGTTTGGATGGCACAGTCTCCGCGAAACCCCAGAAGAACCCGGCAAGCAAGGCAAAAACCGAGCCGCTGATGTGGCCGCGAAGGCTGAATCGGCGACCTACAAGGAAGCATCCACCGGCGACGACGAGCACGGCAGCGCCGAGGATCTCCCAGCGGAACGGCTCGCCCAGAAGAAGAATAGCGGTCAGCACACCCCACAGCGGAGCAGTGCTGGCCAAGGTTGAGGTCTGATACGCCGGCGTTCGTCGCATCGCCATCAGATAGAAGAAGCCGCCGAGCGTGGCATCGAGGAACCCGGCCGCAAGCGCTAGCGACACCGCGCGCCAGTTCGGGAAGGATAATGTGCCCGTGATCAGGGCAAACAGAAGCGCGAGCGGCGCGACGAGCCCCCACCGGGAGAGCATGTAGCTGAGTACGTCGATATGACGCATCGCCGGTTTGGCAGCAGTCATACCCACAGCCCAAGTCGCACCGGCGGCAAGCGCCAACAGGATAGCCAAGCTCATCGGTCCACCCTTCGGATTCGCCACTCCGCGCCACGAGGCGCTCGGAATGCCGGGGCATAGTAACGCGTCCAACTGCTGGTGTCATCCGGTCGCAAGGACGCTTGCTGATGCACGGCCTCATGGGAATCCGGGAGCAGCGTGTCAGGATATGGCATCAGTCCTCCGATTGCCTGTCGCGGGAATCCAGGCGACGAGGTAGCGCGATCCATGAAGGAAGGCATGGAGCGCGGAAACAATCGATGGCCATGCGCAAGGAGCAACAGAGCAAAGCGTGCCAGACAGGCACAGCGCAGAGTCCTGTGCGAACCCTGCGCTGTGATCCATGCCGATCTAGCACGGCACGCCGCCCGGCGAATCGGCAGTGGAGGCTAGCGTTTCTACTTGTCCTTTCCTTTTGCCTTCCCGTTTCCGTTGCTCCCTCTGGCGTCTTCCTCGTCGGCGTCCATCTCCTTGTCATCGTCCTTGCTGGACGTGTCGGGCTTCCCGCGGCTGTTGCTCGGGCTATCTCTGTCTTCGTTGTTTAGGGCATCGTCCTCCACTGGCTCAGTTGGGTTCTCGTCCTCCTCCATGTCTTTGTTCTTGCCGAGGCCCTTTCCGTTGCCGTTGCTCCCGTTGTCATCCCCTTCCGCCTCACCGTTCCGGGCGTTGCCGCGGTTGAGTATCTCATTGGCAACCTGCCCCGGAGCTTCGCCGTCTGCGATCCGTTGTCCCAGCTCCGACAGCGAGGACAAGAGATCGGATTCGCTCAGATTGGGAAGCAGCTTCTTCGATACCTGAAGGAGCGTGCCCGGCGGGACATCGTCTTCGATCAAGACGCGCAGAGCAGCCGCCAGCGCATCCGCTTCTTCCTCGGTGTAGTTTGCTTCCAGAGCCAGGCTATGGAGCTTCTGGAGGACCCCAGACGCGGATTGGACAGCGAGTCCATCTACGGGTGGCTCGCCAGACCCCCAGGCAAGCGGTAGGTCCGCCGCACCGGCCAAGGCGGAGAGACCGACGATCATGAGGAGTGCGATGGCGAACAAGAGCGATTGGTGAAGCAGATGCAGAGACGATGAACGCATGGCGAATCCCCCTTTCGGTGGTTCAGGACGATCTTTCCTCGCTCGATAGCAGATAAGACAAGACTGAGATGGTCAAGCGGCTACAATCACGTATGAGGTGGAGCGAATGAAGGTCATCATGCTGCACGGAAGCGCGAGAAACGGCGGAGACACGGATACACTGGCCGAGCGG
>CAZORQ010000050.1:0-15375 GCA_964582285.1 uncultured Thermotogae bacterium | reverse complement strand
ACCTGTGACCTTTGGCGCCGGAGGCCAACGCTCTAATCCACTGAGCTACGGGCGCGATCGTGATTGTCCAGCCCAGGGGGCAGGTCAACCACGGGGCAGTTTCGTTTGCGAAACTGCCGATCAGTGCGGAGAGGGCGAGATTCGAACTCGCGGAGGAGCGTGAACCCCTCGCCGGTTTAGCAAACCGGTGTCTTGGACCACTTGACTACCTCTCCAAGACCGCATTCTACCCACGCGCTGCGGACGGAACAACACGGCGAGATGGGTTCTGAGAGAGGCCGAGGCGTCTGCTGTTCACGAAGTGAACAGCCAACCTACCCCTCTCAACACTGCGGATTGCATCCGAGTCCGCATCCACCGCAGGGTTACCGTGCGAAATCGCGCTCGATGACACAGAACGGAGTTTTGCAGCTCATCCATGCGAGTTCGTGCGGAACGCGAACTCGCCGCTGTTCACGAAGTGAACAGCCAACTCGCCCCTCTCTACACTGCGGATTGCATCCGAGTCCGCATCCACCGCAAGTTCGTGCTTTGCACGAACTTGCCCCCCTTGACAAGGAGGATGGAACCTCCTTGTCAAGGGGCAGCGGAGGGGGCGGGATTCGAACCCGCGAGGCCTTGTGGGCCTGCCGGTTTTCAAGACCGGTGGTTTCGTCCGCTCACCCACCCCTCCGAGCGTCGATTATACCGTGCGTGATGACTGCGCAGATACGCAGCCATCACGAACTCGCGTGGGCGACGTGTGGACTTGATTGCACCGCGAACTGCGCAGCGATCAGGAAATGGTTCCTCCGCCGAGCAGCCGGTCTCCATCGTACAGGACGGCCAGCTGTCCCGGCGTGATGGCGTGCTGAGGCCTGTCGAAGCGGAGGCGGAACCGATCGGCCGCTTCACGGTGGAAGGTGGCGCCAACGGCCTGGGACCGATACCGGATCTTGACCTCCAGATGCGCTTCATCGTCTGGCGGTGTGCCAGAGATGTAGTTTGCGTCGACGGCGTGAAGCTCGCTTCGCAGCAGCTGGTCCTTCGCTCCGACGATCAGCGCGTTTCGCTTTGTATCAATGTCGATGACGTACAGCGGACGGTCGGACGGGATGCCGAGTCCGCGGCGTTGACCGATGGTGTAGTTTGGGAGCCCGTTGTGGGTTCCGAGCTGTCGACCTGCCACGTCGAGGATCGGCCCGGGCTGCAGATCGGACTCGGAGAACAGGAACGAGGTCTCCCCGGCGATGGCGAAACACAGATCCTGGCTCTCGGGAAGGTCGGCACATGTGAAATGCTGCTCTTGTGCGATCTCGTACACCTCCGCCTTCGACATCTCGCCCACCGGGAACCGCAGATCCTCGAGCTGGTCTTGCGACAGGCCGTAGAGGAAGTACGTTTGATCCTTGGCCGGATCGGCTCCACGAGCCAGGGCCAACGTGCCATCCGGTGTTTGGAGGCGACGGACGTGATGGCCGGTGGCGACGAGGTCGTAGCCGTGGCGTGAGGCATACTCAAGCGCCATCCCGAACCGCAGACGACGGTTGCATAGCCCGCATGGATTGGGGGTCTCGCCGTTGCGGTAGCGCGACACGAAATCCTCGAGAACGAGGCGATGAAATGCATCGCTGAGATCGAGCTGCTCGTGCGGTATGCCGACCTCATGCGCGGCCAGTGCGGCGGTGTCCAGGGCGCAGCACTTGGTTTTGCCGGCGTAATCCGGGGCGCCGGGAAACGACCAGAACCAGAAGGTGAGCCCGGCGACATCATAGCCTTCCCGCTTGAGAAGGTAGGCCGCGACCGTGCTGTCGACGCCTCCGCTAAGACAGACGACGACGCGTTGGGTCATCTACCCGTCTTCCCCGTCCAGCGGCACCATGCACAGGAACTCCAACGGTGCGTCGCCGCGATTGGCGAACTGGTGCTCGTCGTTGGGAGGGACGAACACGAAATCCCCCGGCTCGACGGCCTGGCTTCCTCCGGCGAACCGCACCTCACCTTGTCCGCTGAGCACGTACACTTCGTGCTCCCAAGGATGCGTATGGTACGGACTGCACCCGTCCTTGCCGATGGTGAACTTGCGCATGGAGAAGTTCGGGGCCTTGTCTTTCGGCCCGACCAGTATGCGCTTCTCTGCATGGAGAACGTTCGTTCCGTCGTGATAGACCCGCGGTGCGACATCCTGACTCTTCCCAATGATAATCATGGTATCTCCTTCTTCCTACAACGAACTTGCGATGACCGGAACCAGCATCTCGTCTTCCGTCAAACCGCCGTGCATTCCGCGAAGCATGGCTGCATCTTGGTATGGATGGAAGATCCCCGCGTCGCCGGTGGAGACAACGGCAAGATCGCCGATTCGATCCTCGATGCTGGGATGGGCCTTGCCGATGCCGAGCAGCGCATCGTCGATGAGTACCTGCGAATCGACGCAGACCAGACCCCGGTTTTCCCATTGACCCAAAGCCTCCGTCACGCGTGCCTTCGTTCCATCGCGCACATGAAGGTAGGTTGCGCGAGGCTCGCCGACCGGCGGGAGCACGAGCGCCCGATCGATCTCGGGAGCCGTACCGAGCTGGATGTAGCTCTCCCTAGGCATCGGCACGAACCCGTGGTCGGCTGAGACGATGAGAAGCGTCTTGCCGCATCGGCCAAGCAGCTCCCGGCGGATGGCGTCATCGATTGCCCTGAGCTCCGCGACGTAGGCGTCGGACTCTGGGCCTCGAACATGCGCGATCGTGTCGAGACCCGGCCAGTAGAGCGATAGGAAGCTCGGCACTGTCGCGCGAGCCAGGAGCTGGCGCGCTGTCACCAGCATGTCGGACAGGCCTGAGACGGGGTGAAGCTGCGCGCTGCCTCTGTAGAGTGCACGGGATAGCCCACTCCCGGCGATGCTCTGCGGTAGGAGCGTATGAACATCCACACCGGCGCCGGCAAGACGCTCATGAACCGTCGGCCCCGGAACGATCGTCTTCGGATCGAGGCCGGCATTGAATGCGGCGTCACTCCTCCCGTTTCCGACCATCGCGAAGCGAATCATATTCGTCACGGCCGATGTCTCACGAAGATATAAGCGGTACCCCACGAGCCCGTGCTCCAGCGGCGTGAGTCCCGTGCTGATGGAGACCAAGGCGGCGACCGTCGTGGACGGGAAGACGGACGTAACTGGGAAGAGCAGGCCGGTCTGCCCGAGTGCGCGCAGCGTGAGATCCGGATGCCGCTCGAACAGCGAGTGCAGCTTTCGATAGCCCAGCCCGTCGAGGACCAACATGATGATGTGGTCGTAGCCGGAGAGGTCGGAGGCGATCTCTTGCCATGGGGCGGGGCATTCGCCGGAGCCAAACAGGCTTTGAATCAGTGACGGGAGGCCGACAATCGAGAAGCCGGCATAGTCCGGGAGGATTGTCGATGCGCCCCATCGTTCGGGCTTGGCTCGTGTGAGCAAGTGTTGCTCGATGCGCTCTTGGCTTTGCATGACAGGCGATTATACGGGCTGCCCCCGGAGGCAACAGCAGAAGATCTTCATCGATGCGCCACGTACGCGGTGCCGACGAAGCGAATCAAACCTCGATCGGCTCCGGCTCATCCTCCGGCTGATCGTCCTCCGGGGTGCAGTAGGTTCCGTCAAGAACCGCCAGCAGCCTGGTGAGGAGATCGGGAGGCCAGGACGATGGATCCCACGGGAGATGCTCGACGTAGTCCGGGTGTGCGGAATCCCCATCCGCGGATGACGTATCGGGCGCGAGGTCACCGATCAGTGTATACGTGCCGATCCCTTCCATCTGCATGGTCAACGGGTCGTCCGGCACGACGAAGTCCCCTGTGGCGCTTCCTTCCGCCGTCCCCAGAGCGCGGTAGCGATTCTCTCCGAGCGTGACAACGGCAAAAAATGGGCCGGCTGCCGAGCCAAGCGCGCTGCCGGTAAGGTCCGCATCGTCACTCGAACCGGCAAGGCCGCCGCGCAGCGTGATCGGCGTTCCGTCGGCTGTTTCGCCTGTCGCATCGATCACAAGCCACACGGCGAGCGTCATGATGGCCGAATCGCCCTCACCGCTGCCCACTGCGGTGCCGATGGCAGTGAAGGGAACGATGGCGCCATCGACTTCGAGGGACCCTTCCACCGTGAGATCACTCTCAATCGACGCTGTGACCTCCGTGCCGTGGAACCACAGCACAGTCTTCCCGTTGGCAATGCCTTCTGCATCCATGCTCGATTGGGCGAGTGAGGCGAAGGCGACAAGAAGTACGATGATGCCTGCGATGCCGAGCCGCTTCATACGATGGTCCTCCCTTTCGTGGGTGGATGACCACACAGATCAGATGGTGCCTATCATACTGCATCGTAGCTGCAGGGGGGCGTGGCTGTCGTGGTAATACGAGAGCGCCCCGGAAACGAGATCCCGGGGCGCTCTCTATCGTCCCCCTCCGCATCGTGCGGAGGAAGGATTCGTGAGCCCGTGCGTCTAGCTCTTGTGCTCTTCACGCTCCAGATACTGGAGGATTGCGTCTACGACGAGGTAATTGATCGAACGATCACGCTTCTCGCCGAGGTTGATTAGGCGCTCGACCGGCTTTTCCTCCATCTTTCTCTGAGGGATATAGATCGAGAGCTTGTCCAAAATCTCTTTCTTCGGCACGGAGTTCACCCCCTCCCTTCATCAACTGAATCGTTCTGGGACGATAGCTTCACATTGCCGAGAATGAAGGAACAAGGATAGGGTAGCCGGCAGCAAGGAGGAATCCATGGAGGTCGCGAGAAATAAAGATGGAAAAAAGATGAAAAGAGGTTCTTGCCCTCAGCTCGAGGACACGCCTATCGTGTTTCGCATAGCCTATCGCGAGACGTACAATGACGGCAAGGAGGGGACATGTTCAAGAAGCGATGGAACGCGATGCTGATTCTGGGTCTCGGACTCCTGATGATCGGTGGCGGATGCATGTTTTTGCCCAAGACCGACGCTGTGATCACCGTATCCGCGACGTCTGGAATCGTTCCGCTGACGATCACATTCTCCGGTGACAGCTCGAGCTGTCGCGGAGAGATCTCCACGTATTCCTGGGATTTCGGGACGGATGAGAGATGGTACGAGTCGGACGGAACGTACACGTATGAACACGCCGGAGAATACACATTGGAACTCACGGTGAGGGGCGAGGATGGGACGATGGACACCGCGGAGATCGAGATTGTCGTCGATCCGGCAGTCTGGGTCTGCGATCGGAATCTCGATCGTGTCTACAAGTTTGATATGGATGGCGATGTGCTGGCCACGTTCGATCTTCCGGTGAGCGAACCGACAGGGATCGCCATTGCCGAGACCGGGGGGACCTCCTGGGTGTTTGTCGCCTGCTACGGCGGGGGAAATCAGCGCCTTGTCCGAATCGACCAAGGAACCGGAACCGTGTCGGCGGAGTACACCGCTCCAGCGCAAGATCCGCTCTACCTTGCCTACGGTCTGCAAGAGCCGGAGAGAGTCTGGCATGTCGATGGCCTTAGTCGGAAGATCTACTCACTGAATCGGGCAAGCTGCCAGGTGCTCGATTCATTTGGCACGAACTACTTCCGTGCATCGCAGCAAATCGGAAACGAGATCTTCCTCCAATCCCCACAAGGGCTCTGCTGGACAATCAGCGGTGGAGAATCAGGCCGTCTGTGGTACCTGGAGGGGGAAACCAAGCTTCTCTACGCGATCGAGATTGACCCTCCGATCAACATCTTCGAGGGGGTCCAGCTCGAGATCGAGGAAGATCCTGTGTTGGTTGATGCGTCCCTGTTCCCTGTTGCGGGGATGGACGCGTTCGAGGGGTACCTGTGGGTTGTGGATCGTGACGATCACGAAATCGTGCAGATCGATCCCACGACCGGTCAACGGACGGGTCTCCGTATCAGCGGGTACCCGGGCGCCAGCACGTCAGGCTTGGCGATCCAGCAGTAGGTCGCGGGGAATCTGTTCAACGGTTCGCCCGTGGTAGGAGAGGAGCACCCTATGCCGTTGGTGATGCAAGCAACCACCGTGCTCCATGGTGGGTCCATCCACGGGCATCCCGGGCTCGATGCGGTCGCCCTACATGGAGATCGGATTCAGGCGGTTGGCCAAGGACACGAGCTGCTTGCGCAGGCGGCAGAGGACGCACTGCGAGTTGACTTGCGTGGACGCGCTGTGTTCCCGGGGTTCATCGATGCGCACGTTCACCTGATGCATACGGGGTTGGTTGCCAGCGGCTGGCGGATCGATCTCGTGGGACGCGGCCGGCAGGATGTCCTCGAGGCGCTACGCGCCGCAGCCGCCGTGCGTGGTCCTGGCGAGTGGATCATCGGATACGGTTGGGATGAGAGCGACTGGCCGCAACGGTCGTACCTCAATTGCGCCGACCTTGATCACGTTCTACCGGACAATCCAGTTCTCGCGATCCGATTGGATGGGCATCTGCTGACGGCAAACTCCGCGGCGCTGGAGCTCGTTCCACCGTCGGCGCCGGACGCGTTGATCGATCGCCGGGAGGGGCACCTTCGGGAGCAAGCCGTCACCGAGATGCTGGCGCGAATCGTGCCGGATGAGACGGCAGCGGCCGAAGCGTTGTCTGAGGCGGCCCGTTTGTGCCATCGCCTGGGGATCACATCGGTGCACACCATGTCGAAGCTCCAGGATGTTGCTTCCCTGATGAAACATCGAGACGAGCGGAAGCTGCGTGTGACGATCTGTCCCGAGGCCACGGCATTCGACAAGCTGACAGCGGCGGGCATTGTGACGGGATTCGGAGACTCGTGGCTGCGCTTCGGAGGCGTCAAGATTTTCGCGGATGGCTCAATCGGCGCCCGGAACGCCGCGGTTGCCGAGCCGTTCTGCAGCGGTGGGATCGGAGATCTCAACCATGCGACGGCCGATCTTGTGTCGATGATCCGAGACGCGGAACGGGCTGGTTGGCAAGCAATCGTTCACGCCATTGGCGACCGAGCGATCGAGCAGGTGATCCACGCCCATGAGACGGTCGGGACCGATCGGGCGCTGCGGCACCGGATCGAGCACTTCGAGCTCCCGAACCGGGAGCACATTGCGCGCGTCGCGAAGCAGGGCCTCTGCGTGTGCATGCAGCCGAATTTCACCGGAAATTGGTCGGGTCCAGGGAGCCTCTATGTGGATCGACTTGGCGAAGCGCGGGACCGAGAAAGCAACCCGCTCCGCTGTGTGGTCGACGAAGGCGTGCAGCTCGGGCTTGGCTCCGACGGCATGCCGCTCTCACCGCTGTTTGGGCTTCACTGGGCGGTCAACGGACCGTATCCAAATCAGCGACTGACCGCCGAGGAGGCGGTCAATCTATACACGGCTGGCAGCGCCTGGCTTGGCTTCGAAGAGAGGGAGAAAGGAAGGATCGAACCGGGAATGGTCGCCGATCTGGTGGTGCTCGATGAGGATCCATCGTGTTGTCCCGAGAGGATCGACGAGAGGATTGTCGAGATGACGTTTGTCGGGGGAGAGCAAGTGTACGGCGTGCCCAATGCTCCGAGCTCGCAGCCTGGCTGAGAACCTAGATCCGAACTTCTTTCCCCTCTGGATGGAATGCGGATCAGGAGAAGCGCCGAAGACCAGGCTTCTCCCCAAGGAACGCGAAGCGTACCCGGTTGGGAGGTGAGGAACGAATCGAGGCAAGCGACAACGCCTGATATCTGATTCTCTCTGACGTGCCGCAGGTCGTGAGGTCACAGACTCTTGATCGTTGCCGGATGTCCCATCTTGAGCGATACGATCACGCAGAGCTATTCACACAGGTCAATCACGTTTCACGACGGGTGAACGGCGCATGATGGGGCTTCCCAAATGTGGCGCGTGGGCTACTCCACGGTCACGGTCTTGGCCAGATTGCGTGGCTGATCGACATCCGTACCGCGCCACACGGCGATGTCGTATGCCAGCAATTGCAGCGGCAGCGCGAAGAGGATGGGGCGTGAGATGCCTTCGACGGCGGGCACGGGAAGCACGAAATCCGCCAGCCGGTTGAGGGATGGTGCGTCGGGATCGTCAGTGACGACGAGCGTGAGCCCATTCCGTGCCTTGACCTCCTCGAGGTTCGCGAGCACCTTCTGGTATGCCGTCCCTTTGGATAGGAGGACAACGACCGGCGTCCCTTCATCGATTAGCGCAATCGGTCCGTGCTTCATCTCTCCGGCCGGGTAGCCCTCGGCATGAATGTACGAGATTTCCTTCAGCTTCAAGGCGCCCTCAAGAGCGATCGGGAACAGCGATCCACGTGCCAAGTACAAGACATCGTGAACGTGGTGAATCCGCTCGGCGATGGCATCGATCTCGGCGTCCGCTTGAAGCGCGTCGGTGATGCGGCCGGGCAAGAGAGCGAGCCGATCCAACTCGTCCTGTGCGTCTCCGTGTGACAGACTGCCGTGGGCAAGGGCCAAGTGAATCCCCAGCAAGCCGAGCGCAGCGATCTGGGCGGTGAACGTCTTCGTTGCGGCGACGCCGATCTCGATTCCCGCCCTCGTGTACACGCTGGCATTCGCTTCGCGATCGATTGCCGATTGCTCGTTGTTGACCAGCGCCACGATTTGCGCGCCATGCTCCTTGGCGTGTCGAACGGCCATGAGCGTATCGATGGTCTCCCCGGACTGCGACACGGCGACGACGAGCGTTCGAGGAGAAAGGTGTGGCGAGCGAACGCGAAACTCAGAGGCGATCATCGCTTGAATCGGAACAGGAAGGATCTCCTCCCAAAGGTACTCCGCGACCAGACTGGCGTGATAGGCCGTCCCGCAGGAGATCAGATAGACGTGGTCGAAGGCATGGATGCGATCCTCCACAAGAGGAAGGTCGATCGCACGTCCGGTGCTTGTCGTCTTCTCGCGGATGGTCTCGCCGACAGAGCGCGCCTGCTCATGGATCTCCTTGAGCATGAAGTGCTTGTAGCCGGCTTTCTGGATCGCCATCAGATCCGTGGTCACTCGATGCGGTGGGCGGTCTACGCCATTGCCGTCAAGGTCGAAGATCTTGAACCCCTCGACGGTCAGTTCGGCGATTTCGTCGTCATCGAGGAATTGCACCGACGTGGCCCGCCCTAGCAAGGCGGGGATGTCCGATGAGACGAAGGAGCCAGTGTCGTCACTTGCCAACACGAGGGGGCTTCCGCGCCTTGCTACGACGAACCGATCCGGTGTGTCGGCACAAAGGACGGCCAGCGCAAACGCCCCGTCCACCTGCCGGAGGGCAGCGGCGACGGCGGATCGCAGGTCACCGTCGAAATGGGCCTCGACAAGGTGGGCAAGAACCTCGGTGTCGGTCTGTGAGCTGAACCGATGACCCTCTGAGATCAGGCGTCCGCGAATCGGGAGGTGATTCTCGATGATCCCGTTGTGAACCACGGCGATCTTCCCATGACAGTCGAAGTGAGGGTGTGCGTTCTCCTCAGTTGGCTCTCCGTGCGTTGCCCAACGAGTGTGCCCGATCCCGGTCGTCGCGGGAATCGTCAGTAAGCGGAGGTCCTCATCGAGTTCGCGAACCTTGCCTGCCCGACGGAAGCGACTAAGTTTGCCTTCTTCCAGAACGGCGATTCCAGCCGAATCGTAGCCACGGTACTCGAGACGCTTGAGCCCCTCCACAAGGAGAGGAGCGACGCTCTCCGTCCCTATGTAGCCGATGATTCCACACACGTTCCCTCCCTCCGGATTCCAGCATGGGAGTGTATCCGGCAATCTGTGGGGAACCAAGCAGAACCGTATTGGCTGACCTCCTTCCTGGCGGTATAATCGGATTCCGATGGGGTTCTCTCAAAGGAGGTCCAACAATGCGTGAGGTCGTGATCAAGGCGCTCTTGGTCGACCCCTCGAACAACACGCCTGTTGTTCTGCTGAAGGACCGTTTGTCCCGCAAGGCACTCCCGATTTGGATTGGAGACGCGGAGGCAATTTCCATTGCGTTTGGCCTCCAGAGCGAGGAGTTTCCCCGCCCACTGACCCATGTGCTGATGAAGCAAGTGATCGAGGAACTGGATGCGAGGGTGGAGAGGGTCGTCATCAAGGCCGTTCAGGACGGAACCTACTTTGCGTCGATCTTCCTACGCGATGTCCACGAGGAAGTCCTGGAATTCGATGCGCGAGCGTCCGACTCGCTTGCGCTATCGCTTCGATCCGGTTGCCCGATCTTCATCTCTGATGAGGTCTTCAAAACAGCGGCGATCGAGTCGCCGTTTGCAGATGAAGACGAGTTCCAGGAGTTCGTCGAGGAGAACCTCGATCTGAAGGAATTCCGGAAGCGAAATCAGCTTCACCAGACGAGCGAGGAGTAATCGAACGCTAGCCGCGAATCGTCTCAACCCCGCGAGACGGGATGGTGAGGATTTCCTCTTCCGTTAGTCCTTGATCGAGATCGATCCGCTCAACATGCAGCGTTGTGGATCGCTGTCCATCCTCGAACAGAACGATCTTCCGGATCAAGAAGGTCTCGTGCTCTATCCAGATCATCCGTAGGAGCTCGCTCGACGTGGCATCGCGAATCTCAAGGATGTAGCTGCTGCCGATGGAGCCACCATTTGTTCCAAAGGCCGCGATGTCTCCCAAGCTTGTGGCAAACGGAGGATCGAGATCCTGCCGTTCGCTTCCGGGGCAGAAGGAGAACGAGATCGAGCAATCCTTCGACGCCAAAGAGGCGGAGAACGGCGTCGCGCTAGCGGTGCTCTGAGCAAAGGACGCATCGAGTGCCGGCGTCGTGAAGAACAGGTCCTCTGTGAAGCCCGGGACATCCTGGACGACCGCAATCTGGACTCTGCCGGAGGCCCAGTCCTCGCGTAGCCCCGCGAGATCGAGGATTCCCAATCCAATGGCGGCCAGCGGGACGCCAACCCACCGTTTGATGACGACAAGGTTCTGCTGTGGTATGTAGTGTGAGAGCTGGTCGTTTTGCACGACAAACCGCTCGTCTTTCACGGCATCCGGGCGAAGGTAGCGTACGGACAACGCAGGAGCCGATCCGCTGAGATACCGTACGACCATCCGAATGGGTTCTTCCGGTGTCGCCGCGGTAGTGATCTCGAGCACAGCCTCGAGATCCTTGATGTGCGAGAACGCGTTCTCGACCTGCCAGATAAGGCCGCTGACTTCGGTTGGAGGATGCTCGTTCTGCAAATACTGATCGATCGCCGCGACGGTGACGAGCAGTGTCACGAACGCTCCAATGGCGAAGATGATGAGGCTTTGACTGTTCATCGCAACGCATTATAATCCCCATCTGAAGGGCATTCAATCGTGATTCTGTTGTCAGGGAAGACGAAGCGGAAGGGAGATCTATGGAACTACGCGGAGTCGGATGTGCGGACGTTGGAGAGAAGACGGTTCTGGTGCGAGTCGACTACAACGTTCCGCTGACCGCTGGGGGAGTGGCCGACGACACGAGGCTTCGTGCTTCGCTCCCGACATTGCACCACCTCCTGGGACAGCGTGCCAAGATTGTGCTCATCTCACATCTTGGTCGACCTGAAGGACACGTGGTTGAGGGGCTGCGTCTTGCTCCGGTTGCAGCCCATCTGGCAGATCTGCTTGGACGGCCTGTTGTGCAGCTTGAGGATTGTGTGGGGGAATCGATCTCGGACGCGATTGCTCGTGGATCCTCTGGCGACGTCTTCTTGCTGGAGAATGTGCGGTTCCATCGCGAAGAGATGACAAACGAGTCGGTGTTTGCACGCGACCTAGCCCACCTTGGCGACCTGTACGTCAACGATGCGTTTGCGACCGTTCACCGTGCTCATGCTTCGACGGTCGGTATCGCCGACCATCTCCCAGCGTATGCCGGGTTGCTGATGGAGCAGGAGATTGCCTCTCTCTCCAAACTCGAGACCCCTGGACGCCCCTACATCGCGATCGTTGGCGGAAAGAAGGCACGAAGCAAGCTCGGTCCGCTCCGTGACCTTGTGCCGCAGGTCGACGAGATCCTGATTGGTGGAGGCGTGGCGTTCACTTTCCTCCGAGCCTTGGGAGCAGACGTCGGCGCGTCCGTTGTGGACGAGGACCTGCTCGATGAGATCCTCGAGATACAAGCTGCTGCCAGCCGCGAGAAGACGATGATCCACCTTCCGGATGATGTCGTGATCGGTACCGATATCTCGTCAGATGCGGAGGTTCAAACGTGCGATGCGCGAGCGATTCCCGCCGGCTGGATTGGATTGGATATCGGGCCCAAGACTGTCGCGAAGTTTGCCGCGCGAATCCTGGCCGCGAAGACACTGGTTTGGACCGGCCCGCTAGGCGCATTCGAGATCGAGCCGTTTTCGGCGGGGACCCGCAACGTCGCGGAATCGGTCGCTGAGTCTGATGCATACAGCGTCATCGGTGGCGGCGAGACGGGCGAAGCTGTGGCGCGATTTGGGTTTGCGGATCGGATGTCCTACGTATCCACTGGCGGTGGTGCGTGTCTCGCGTTTCTGCGGGGGAAGCAGCTTCCGGCACTGGAGGCGCTCCGGTCCTAGGCATTGTTGGTCCTGTTGCCGCTCGCTATAATCCTTCCGACCTGCGCGGGCATAGCTCAGTGGTAGAGCATCAGCTTCCCAAGCTGAGGGTCGCGGGTTCGAATCCCGTTGCCCGGTTAGGGTCTGACTTTCCGCCGATTCACGTCTCTCAAAGACCATCGAACTGCCTGGATGTCGCATCCTAACTGCTAACAGCAATGATCGTCAAGAGAGCCAGTCACATTGGCCTGTTGCCCCTCTTCTCATATAATCCGGTATGAGTAGAGGAGGAAAACATGAAATCGCGTCTGCTGGTGCTTGCAATTCTCAGCGTGGCGATTCTCACCACTGCTGCGCGCTGTCCCAATGGCGACCCACTTCCTCAAGTGAACCGCTCTCCAATTACGGTTTTCACGACAATTCCTCTTTCGGGGAGTTCGCCTCTAGAGGTGGCCTTCGACGGCTCATCCTCCGTAGATCCGGACGGGACGATAGTGTCGTATCAATGGGACTTCGGTGATGGGGAATCAGGATGGGATGTTGCTGCGATACACACATACACAACCGCGACGGGGCAGGCGTTCACTGCGACTCTGACAGTGACTGACAACGGCGGAAAGACGGCATCGGCTTCGCAGGTCGTTGTCGTGTCGCCTCCTAATCCACCGGTATCTTCCCCGTGCAATTGTGGGGGATCTGACCTGAACTGCAGCGATTTCCAGGCTCAAGCAGAAGCGCAGGCGTGCTTCGACTACTGCAGATCGAGAGGTTACGGGGATGTCTTTCGGCTCGATGGCGACAACGACGGAATCGCGTGTGAGTCGTTGCCATAGGTGGCGTGCCTAGTCTACGGGATGTTTGAAGGTGCGCTGCTGTTGCAGGCTCATGCAGTGCTGGACAGCAATTCGCGGAGCTCACTGCTCGCTATTCTGCGACATTCAGAGCTGGCGTAGTCGGATCGTAAGGCGCCTTCCAGGATTCGGGATACCAGTTCCGTGCTGGCCTTTTGCGCAAACATAATACAGTCCGGCCTTCTCTTCTGGCCGGCGAGGATGTTGGCTATGGGAACGTTTCGTGCCTTGAGGTAGTTGATGGTGCTCTCATGATCTACGCCAGGATGATCTCCAGGTCGGAGCACGCAGCTGCTATCTGAGCCCGGTCGGCGGGTCGTCATGTTCACGATTACGACGGAGCCGCTGTTGCGGTTGGGATCGCTTATCACAAACCAGAGGTGTTTGCCATTGACATCGCCAGGGAGCCCTCCCCAGAAGGTTGTCCCGAGTTCGATCATCAATTACGACTCTAGGATCTCGAAGACGAGATTGTCTGCCTCGATCTCACGTGCGAGTTCCTCCGCCTCCGCCACCCTCCCGACGGCGGCGAGGATCTCTTGGTAGCTAATGGGGAGGCAGCTCCCCTCAGGGTCATGCCACTCTGGAAACTCGTGCGTGAGGTCTCTAAGATGCCAGCGACTCATCCGACCGAATCTGTCGAAGATCTCTTCGAGAAGGGTGATCTCAGCCTTCGAGAGCAGATCGATGCCAGGTGAAGAAGAGAGGGCAACATCGTAGTCTTCTCTCCGAATGTAATCGCACCAGTAGGTTGATGCCGAGAATTCCGGATCATCGGTAATGAGGTTCTGAATCCGACTCACTACTGGGCCGTGGGGGAGAGAGAAATAGGAGTCGCCGGTGAGCGGTTGGCCCCACTTGGTTAGGGCTTCTCGATCAGTGATATAGAGGAGCTTGATAAGCTTGAGATACTTCATCCGTCCGCCGGCTGTTTTCTCAAGAAGCCAGGCAGCCATCTGCGTTGCCTTGCGCTCATCAAGACACATGGACACGCCACTCACCTCCACCGCCATAGTAGTCACTTGAAGCCCATTTGCAAAGCGCGTTCGTCCAAGAAGAGGGGTAAGAAGGAGTTCAAAGCGTTGCGTGCGGAGTTGCCATGCGTTGCAGCGCTTGATCTCACTGGCTGACGCACATGCGCTCTTGTGATCCCTTCATGACCACGAAGATCCGCGACACGTCGAGCCGATACTCCGCGGCCTTCCGCCCCACGAGCGAGTGCTCGTTGACGAGCTGTAGGTAGCTCTCGTCCACTGCGTGAGCACAGTAGCGCACGATCTGTGTGTGGCTTCGACCGAGTAGGTCTCCGATCCTCCGACTTGGCAGGAAGATTGGCTCATCTCCTTTGATGAGCTGCAGCCTGAACGCAAGGCTGACGAACAGCTTATACGTCTCCAGATCCCTCCACGGATCGCTCTCCGGAAGGATCAGCGGAGCTTGCTGCGCTTGACGGAATGCGACAGCTAGCGGCCCCTCGCCGATTCCGTAGCGGATCCTCTCCCAGCAATAGACGAAATCGCAGTAGAGGTCTTCGTAATCCAGATCCGTGCACAGGACTGATTTCCAGCCTCCACGCCGCGCTATCTCAGGCTCAACAAATGTGCGAAACACCTCGTTGGGGTCAACTCCGTCAGACAGTGAGGACCTGATGATGCGAGCGAACGCCCACATAGGCGTGTGATACGGTCCGTGAGAAGCGGTGCTCTCGCGGTGTTCGTCCTGCCAGTAGGCAGCAACTGCGTTGTCTATGATGCCGGAGGGAGAGAGTGCGCGTCGTTCAAGAGGCGCACTCCCTGTGTTTCCTTGTGAATCCTGAGAATCCTGTGTCTCTGTGTCTCCTGTGTAACATGGGGTGTGAGTCGCTTGGCAAGCGAGCTTGCGGCGAGGATGACGCCCGGACGTGTTCACGCCCGGGCTGCTCATGTTCCTACTCGTCATCCCGTTTCCGGAAAAGGAGCAGTTGCCCGTTGGTGGGCTCCTCTTCGAAGTCCCACTGATCGCGAGCAACAGCGAAGACATCCTCGTCACAGGCGAACGCTCTGAGGAGTGTTGCCCTTTCGAGGAAGTCCGATAGAGTGACCTCGTATACTCCCTCGCGTGA
>CAZORQ010000049.1:0-15691 GCA_964582285.1 uncultured Thermotogae bacterium | reverse complement strand
GTCCACGAGATGATGGACGAGGAGATGGACAAGCTGCGTCTTCGGTCGGACGAGGTTCCCCCTGGCGCGCGTGGGAGGGGAAAATGAGTCGAAAAATTGTTCACCCATGGTGGATTCATGTGCCGGTGGCCCTGCTGGTGTTGGCATACGTTGTGGTATCGCTCAGCACGTCTGGAACGTGGCCTGACCGGGTTCCGCTGCAGATTGGATTCAATGGTCAGCCGACCGCATGGGGCTCTCCATGGATTGCGTTTGCACTGGTGACAGGGTTGAGTTTGCTCTTCCTTGCGATTGCGGCGTTGATCGACGAGCTGTGGGCGCGCCAAGAGAGCCGCAAACGATTCAATCCATTGACGCTGCTCGACGAGCTGGTCATCGGCCTTCTGGTGACAATCCAGGGCAGCTTCATCTACCTGCATGGAAATGTTCCGGCCGGCTACTCATGGATTGCGGCCGCAGCCTGCACAGTTGTAGCGTTGCTAGGCGCGATCTGGCTCGAGACGCTTCGGCCGTTCTCGCCGCCTCCCAATGTGATCGTCGAGCCAAAAGCAGACGCGTTTGCGCGTTCGCTCGACGAGCGGATCGTGCGCGGGGAGCGCGTGGTCTACTGGGATGTCCAGAATCCGGCGTACGTGACGTGGCTGTCACTTGGCCTACCGCTCTTGTTCTGGGTATCTGGCGGCCTGATTTATGCGCTTGAGCCCTGGGCATCCGTCCTGCTTGCATCGCTTGGGCTGTTGTTTGTGCAGTTCTACGGTGGGCAGAGAACACGTGTGACCAACGATACGGTGACGATTCGATACGGACTGGCAGGGATCCGGGTCTTCCGGTGTACGACTGCATCGATCGTTGGGGTCTCGATTCGCTCCTTTGCGGCACTACAGGAGTTCGGTGGGTATGGCATACGACTATCGGGATCGACGATGGGGTACTTCCTTGCGGGATCGCGGGGTGTACGCATCGAGCGGAGCGGACGCCGCGATGTATTGATCGGATCGAGGCAGCCCGAAAGACTGGCGGAAGCTGTTCGAGCGGTCAGCTCGTTGGCAGAGATCCAGCGGGAGGAGAGGAAGACGGGATCATGATCACAGCACAAGGATTGACGCGGCGGTTCGGCTCGCTGACAGCAGTTGACGGACTGGACCTGGATGTCGAGCAGGGGGAGGTGTTCGGCTTTCTCGGGCCGAACGGGGCCGGGAAGACAACGACCGTGCGGATGCTCGCCGCGCTGATCGCGCCGAATGCCGGCGAAGCGAGTATCGCTGGCCTTAGACTTGGGCAGGACAACCAGCGGATCCGAGCGAGTGTTGGCGTGTTGACTGAGACGCCCGGACTGTACAAGCGTCTCAGTGCGTACGACAACTTGGCATTCTTTGCGCGCCTCCACGGCATCAAAGATGTCCGGCGGCCGGTTGAGCGGTACTTGAAGCTGTTCGAGCTATGGGATCGCCGGGACGATCTAGCCGGGACGTTTTCGAAGGGGATGAGACAGAAGCTCGCGGTGGCAAGAGCCCTGGTGCATGAGCCGAAGGTGCTCTTTCTGGATGAACCGACCGCCGGACTCGACCCCGAAGCGGCGAAAACCGTGCGCAATCTGATCGAGTCGCTGCGATCGAGCGAACGGACGACGTTCTTGTGCACGCACAACCTTGGTGAAGCCGATCGATTGTGCGATCGGGTGGCGTTGTTCAAGACGCGCCTGGTGAAGGTCGGGGAGCCGGCGGCCCTTCGAGATGAGATGTACGGTCGGCGCACCGTGGTGCATCTGGCCAACTATCGCGACGGCCTTGAGGATCAGATCAGCCTGCCCTTTGTTCGTGGTGTCGAGGTGCTCGATGGGAAGCTCATTGTCACGCTCGACAATCCCGATACGGACAACCCGGCGTTGGTGAAGCGATTGATCGAGATGGGGGGCGAGGTGCAGTACGTCAATGAGCTGCGCGTCTCGCTTGAAGACATGTATCTCGATCTGATGGAGGGCAACGATGATGCGTCTTAGAGTGCTGCTGCTGAAGGAGTGGCGCGAGTCGATGAGGAACAAGATGGTCCTGTTCGGCGTCATCTTCCTTCCGCTGGTGATGGTGGGGATGTCGATCTTCATGCTGACCTTCGGGGAGGGACAGGATGATCCTGTGGCCCAAATCGCGCTGTTCAACACGAGCCTGCTGTATTTCATGGTCCTTCCGGCCGTGATCCCGCTGGCCATCGCGGTCTATTCGATCGTTGGCGAGAAGGAGCAGACGACGCTTGAGCCGCTGCTTGCGACGCCGCTCTCCGATCTTGAGCTGTTCCTCGGCAAGGCGCTCGCCAGTGTGCTACCCGCGATGGTGATCAACTGGGTGAGCTTCGGCCTGTTCCTTGCCGCCATACGTTTGCTGACCGGCGAATTCCTGATGCAGACGTTGACGGCGCCATGGCTGGCGTCGATCTTCGGGCTTTCGCCGTTGCTAGCGTTGTTTTCGGTTGGCGTGACGATGATCGTCTCATCGCGGGCGACGGACGCGCGAGCAGCGTACCAGTTCTCAAGCCTGGCGATCCTTCCGGGATTGATCCCGTTGATCATCTACAGCAGCATCAAGACGCTCGTCGATCTTCGCCTGGTCGTGCTGGAAGGTGGCGTGCTGATTGTAGCCGGCGCGGTCGTCCTGTGGATCGCGATCCGGTTGTTCAAGCGCGAGCAGATCCTGACGCGGTGGAAGAAGTAGCGGCCTAGGGGGGCTACGCACAAGACCGAGAGTGCCCACACCAAGTGTTGCGCGACCTCTCCTTTGCTGTGATTCCGCGCCCAATATTCTCCGCATGAAGTATGACTTGAACAGCTGATGAGTTACGCTTCATCATGTGTCCTGCCTATGTTATAATTGCGAATCGATGAACCGGTTCTCCTGAATCTCCAATCGGCACGCAGGAGAGCCGGAAGGAGATGCAGCGGTGGATCGGACCGCCTGGATCGTCGTCATTGCGTTTCTCGGACTGGCAGTTGTGGTTGGCATCCTAGTGTCGCAGAGTGATGTGAGTTGGCATGATGGCCATGACGCGACACAAGCCATAGTGCATCAGCCTTCGCCGGTGAGAGCGCTGTCCCCCGACGAGCGGGCTCTCGTTGCAGCCAATACGGAGTTCGCTTTCGACCTCTATCGCGCGGTTCGCGAGGATGGCCGGAACCTTGTCTTCTCTCCGTATGGTGTCTCCATGGCGCTTTCGATGGTCTACACGGGTTCCCACGGCGTGACCGAAGATCGGATCGCCCGTGCCCTTCATCTGGAGTTTGCGCCGTTTGACCTCCCGGCTGTCTTTGCCGGTCTGCAATCGCGATTTCGCGTAAGCAGCATCGGAAGCTTCCGACTGCGGCTGACGAACTCACTCTGGTGGCAGGAGGGGTTCGACGTACGACAGCTCTTCATCGACACGCTCCGACGGAATTTGGGAGCCACAATTGAATCGCTGGACTTCTCAGCCTCTCCGGAGAGCGCCCGCGACACAATCAACGGGTGGGCCTCGCGCGAAACGGACGGTCAGATCCGGGAGCTCTTCCCGTCAGGGACCATCACCGCACTGACACGGTTTCTGGTTGCCAACGCGATCACGTTTCGGGCGGCATGGGAAACTCCGTTCAATACGGACTACACGCGCAATGGCACGTTCACCTTGCTCGATGGACGGCAAGTGGCCGCGCCGATGATGAATCAGATCGACCGATTCGCCTATGTCGCAACCGACGGTTCGCAAGCTGTAGAGCTGCCGTACGAAGGCGGACGGTTCTCGATGCTCGTGCTCCTGCCCGCGGAGGGGCAGTTCGAGGAGTTCGCTGGTTCGCTTGCTCCCGATTGCGTGACAGAGATCCTGGAGACCCTGAGCATGCAGTGGGTGCAGATCCACATGCCTCGGTTTGGGGTCCAGACGGCGCTTGAGCTGTCGGATGTCCTAGGTGGCCTGGGCATGACGGATGCGTTCACCCTTGGGAGGGCGGACTTCCGGGGAATGACGTTCGACCCGGAGTTCTTCCTCGGAGAGGTCGCCCATCAGACGCAAATTTCCGTCGACGAGGACGGCACCTACGCGATGGCCGCGACCGCTGCGGAGATGGTTGGCCCGAGCGTGCCGACCGTGCGACTGGATCGCCCATTTCTGTTCCTCATTCGCGACATCGAGACCGAGACCATCTTGCTTATCGGACAGGTGGTCGATCCGACTGCGAGGTGACCCTGGGAAGCCGCAGTGCGCAAAAAGGGCGGACCAGAGGAGAGATGACGGTGGCTGCAGTGCCGTCTAGAAAACACTGCGAGAGCATGCACGGATGGATGGCTGTACTAAGCAATCCGAGGAAGGAGGTTTGATGTCTAGAAACGAAACGGCGAGCGTGGATCGGAAGCTGGTGCTGCGCCTCTTGGTGCTGGCGATCCTGACGTTTCCCCTGATCTCATTCGCTTCGGATGAGGATGGGCGATACGAATCGCTGACCGTCGAGAGACTTCTCGGAGTGGGGCTCGATGTCGAAGCGCCACCATCCGGCCTGACTCTTCCTGGCCGGGGCTTCGTGCTGGGACTGGCGGCGAATCTGGATCTGCTCGGCGGCAGCCTCAACGTGTCAGAGGTTCCCACGAACCTTGTGCGAAACCTGAACGTCAGTCCCGGCGCTCTGAATCACTCGAGAGGCATCGCCGGTGGCAACTTCTATGCGTACGTCGTGACGGCATTCGTTGACGGCAACGAGTATCTCCAACGCTACGACTACATGAGACTCGCGGCCGGAAGCGGCTCCTGGGGGATCACCTACGAGTGGCAAGCCGATTCGAGGCTTTGCGACTTGACAAGAATCGGCGCGCGGACGGGGTACCGGGTCTACCGCGAACTCATCCCCGGCAACACGTCAGGCGTGATCAGCGATCCGGACTCGCAGAGCTTGGAGCGGATCGCTGAGATCTCACTAGACGCCGGCTCGAGCGACGTCCGCGTGGTCGACGATGGAATCATCGCAAAGGGAGGCTATCCGACCTACTCGGCCAGCGGAAGCCTGGAGGTATCGAACGTTGCGTCTGTGGGGTCACTGCAGGTCGCTGGGAACGCTCGGGTTCAGTCGAACCTTTTCGTGGCAAGTAACTCGAGAGTATCCGGCAATCTGGGGGTAGGAACGTCTGCTCCTAGTGGAGGACCAGGTACCGTCAGGATCAACCGCTCCCTGAGCGTCGGAACGGTCAACCCTCCCAGTGGCGTAGGTGATGCCTGCGTTTCTGGAAGAGCAGGGATCGGTGCTTCGCCAGTACCCGACGCCCGTCTCAATGTCGTCGACACAGAGAGAGCGAACATCTACCTCGACGCTACAGCTGGTCACGCCGCACTGAATTTCGGCGGACAGGTCTGGGAACTTGCATCGACAGGGTTTGGCAGCTTCGTGATCAACGACCTGCTAGTTGAGGCCGGAGGCGAATGCTGTGCAAACCAGACCCCGGCTGCACCGAGATTCGTGATTGACTCACAAGGCGGAGTCGGAATCGGACTCACTCCGGGCGCAGGCGCAGGACCTGGTTCGCTGTCCGTGGCGCAAAGCCTCGGAGTTGGCACAGCAGCGCCGAACGTCTGCGGGGGAATCAATACGTGCGGGCCCGTGAACGTTGGAGGAGCACTCAATGCCAATGCGGGCTTGAACGTTGGAGGAGACCTGCAAGTCGCACGGAATGCTCAGATACTGGGCGATACGGACATCGCCGGCGATCTGAAGGTATACGGTACGAAGTTCTTCGTTCAACGGCACCCTGAGGACCCGGCGAAGGTCATCACTTACGCTTCGCTCGAAGGTCCGGAGGCGGGAACCTACGTGCGGGGGACCGCGCAGCTCACTGATGGGGAGGCGACGATCGAGCTTCCCGACTCGTTCCGCCTCGTCACGGCGGATGCCGGCGTCACCGCACAGGTGACGGTGCTCGAGGACTGCAACGGGCTCTACGTCGCCGACAAGAGCGCCGAGCGAATCGTCGTCAGAGAACTCATGGGCGGAACGAGCGACGCACGATTCGACTACCTCGTGCAGGGTGTGCGAAGCGGGTACGCGGACTTCGACCCGATCGGTGAGAATGATGAGCTGTGATCGACAGTCTCAAGCTGACTCCCGGATCGGGTCGGGCATTTCGCGGGAGCTTCCGCGTTGGCGAGCCGGAAGCACTCCTCTGTGCGCGCAAACTGCTGAGTGGCACCTCTTCCTCGGAGGATGGCGCTCACCGTTGACTCGACCTGCGGAAGGAGGAATCCAACCATGAAGCGGCTTCTCCGAGTTATCGTGAGCTTGGGGCTTCTCTCGCTCCTGACCGGCACCCCGATCTGCGCCCAGGGCGCCAGCGATGTGGGCACTCCGGAGCATCCGATTGTCTGGGTCGAATACCTCGAAGATCTGGATGACGCAGAGAGGGGGGCTCTTTCAGCCATTGCCGAAGCCCTCTTTGCGTTGACGGGGCTGGACATCTCTCTGCGCTTCGTCGCGGACAGCGATGAGAAGATCAGCGCGATCTCGGCGTCCGACGGAGACACCATTGCCTTCGTGTGCGAGGATGAATACGTAGAACTCCAGGAGGTGACGCGCGGGAGCGCGACGCCGCGGTTGGCGTGCGTGTGGTACGGAGCCCCTTACTACTTTGCGAGTGTCTATGCTCCCAGGGACAGCGGGATCGAAACGCTACAGGATCTCAACGGACGGATTTGGATCTACAACGACACAGATTCCACCACGGGATACACCTACGCAAAGAGCCTCTTCGAACGAAGGGAGATACGGGTCTCAGACGTCGTCGAAAGCGGTTGTCATGGGTGTTCGCTCTATGTGCTATTGGAAGGCGGTGGCGACTTCTTCGCATCGTATGGGGGTGTGCCCCAGTCTCCGGACGGCTGGAGAGGGCGGACGTGGCAATGGGGGGACGACCCGGAGATGTGGATCTGGGATCGTGGGAATAACGATCTCTATTCTGAAGACGAGCGCAGCGAATCCTATGACCTGCGCGGGCGATTCCCTGACTACTATGGGGATTTGGCTGCGAGCCTTAATGTCGACCTGGACACCATCCTTCGCGAGATCGGCGTTGTCGCGTGCATTGGACCGTTCCCTAACTCGAGCCTGACATTCGGTCCGGGATTCCCGGCCGATGTTGCAGGCAGGATTGTGGATGCCGCTCAAAGGCATGTCTCTACAGAAGCCGGTCTGTCCCTTTGGAGGGCTTCGCCTTACAGAGTGTGGGGTTTCGAGGAGATCGACGACTCCTTCTACGATTGCTACCGGTCTCTCCTCGGTCTGCCGATTCCTAACGAGCGGCCTGTCGGCCCCTGCTACTACAACGCTGTCGACGCACCGCTCACACCGGCGGCCCAACCGTCACCTCCGGTCGTGAGCTGCGCGACGTTCCCGGACACGATCGGCGTGGACCAAGTCCAACACGGCCTCGTGTGGTTTGAGGATCCCGATGGGGACATGGCCCAAGCGCGATTCGAGGTGTTGGGGGGCGATCCCGGCGCGGTCGAGATCCAGCCCGGCACGAGCTTCGATCCGGGAGTCCACGGCCAGACGGATGGAGCGTTCCGATTCACGATCACCTCCAGCGCGGCCCAGACCGTCACGCTGCGCCTGACGCTGGTAGATGAAGCAGGCCTGGAGAGCGATCCGTATGAGTTCACGTTCGAGGTGCAGTGAGATGAATCACGATGCAGGAAGCGTTGCTCGCAGAAGAGGCGGTCGTGTTGGATGGAGAGGTCTTCCGCTCCTGGCGCTTCTGTCCCTGCTCTCGGTCTTGCTGCTGGGTTCGGTCTGCGTCGATGCGGGAGTGGTCGGGTGTGTCTGCGCGATGCGCAGCGGCGACGAGGCGGTCCAGCTGAAGCTCGAAACCGATCAGGATGGTGAAGTGACGATCACGATAGGTACGAACGTGATCACGTTCGCTGTCCGCGCTCTTGAAACGTTGGAAACCGGGTGGCTTCTGGTCTCCGGAGACGTCGTTGAGGTTGACGTCTTCTCCGATGGGGTGTTGACCAGCCGATGTGCGATCCCGATTGACCGGATCCCGCAGCAGACTCACGGATCGTTCTGCTGCGACGAGAGACCGCCCGTCGTCACGGTGTCTGCCACGCCGAGGTCGAACAGCGGCTGGGTCAGCGAGAGGGTCACGGTCAGGATCGAGGCGGACGATGGGGAAGCCGGCTCCGGCATCGAAACCATCTACTACCGGAGCCCCAAGCTGAATGGCGGCGCCTGTGCCGCAATCGGTCGCGACCAGCTCGACCTCGGAGAGCACGGAAGCGTTGCGACGTTCTCCTTCGTGTTGGGTCCTTACGATGGGAATGGCGCTTACCACATCGAGTGCTGGGCGGTTGATGCGGCCGGCAACGAGAGTGAGCGGGAAGCGATCGCAGTTGGGCTGGACTTCACGGAGCCGACGATCACCGGCGCGCCGGCGATCCGACCGAACAAGAACGGGTGGCACAAGGCGAACGTGACCGTGCACTTCGAGTGTTCGGACGCGGTGTCGGGGATTGCGGACTGTGCACCCGACCAGCAAGTACGGACCGAGGGAGCGAATCAGTCAGTGTTCGGCACGGCAATCGACCACGCGGGCAACAAGGCAACGACGACCGTGGACGATATCAGCATCGACAAGAGCGAGCCATCCGTCTCCCTGGAACTCGGTGATCCGGATGCCGGATGTAGGATTCTGGTGTCCGTGACAGCGTCGGATGGCCTATCCGGCGTCGATTCGGTCATCGCAACCGACACTGGCCTCGGAGAGATACCTCTCACTCGAAGCTACAGCGAATGGACGGGGACCATTCAGCCAGACGCGAGTGGGACTGTCTCGGTCGAAGTGGTTGACAAGGCCGGGAACTCCACTTCCCGCTCGGCTACGTACATCCTCAATGTGGCGATCCCACCTGACGTGGAGATCTGCTGCAACCCCGTCGAAGGAGTAGCACCACTTGCGGTTGGTTTCTGGACAGAGTCGATCGGCGACATCACTAGTTGGCATTGGCAGTTCGGCGATGGCTACTCGAGCTCTGAGCTCAATCCATCGCATACCTACAGCCAGCCCGGCCGCTATCGGGTCACACTCGCTGTGCGCGGCCCTGGAGGCACGGACGAGGATGAGTTTGAGTGGATCGACGTTGCGTCTGGAGCACGAATCGGGGTCATCTTTGGCGTGGGCGGCCTTGGTGATCGAGGACTGAACGACGCAGCCTGGCTGGGCATGAGGCGCGTCGCAGAGGAGTACTGCATTGATGAAGAGAACCTGGACTGGTTGTCCCCAGGCACGTCTGAGGAGTGTCTGGTAGCTCAGCAGACGTTCGCTGCGAGCGGGGAATACGACTTGATTGTGCTGATTGGCTGGAGACACGCAGAAGCTCTTGCTGTGACTGCGGGACAGTTCCCGGAACAGAGATTTGCGATCATCGACAGCTACTCCTACGTCACGGGCAAAAACGTCCTGAACGTCGTCTTTCGCGACAACGAGATGTCCGCATTGATCGGGGCAGCTGCTGCCATGGCGGCGGCGCACCACGGCTATTCTGCGACGGGCGTCGTGCTTGGGATCCCAATGCCGAGCCCCTACGCATTCGAGGCTGGCTATCGCTTCGGGATGGCCTGGGGCCTGCGCAAGTACGCAGACATCCAGGGCACAGCAGCCGATGTCCGGATGCTCTACCAGTACATAGGAACGTTCACGGATGGGGCAGTGGCGTACGAATCCGCGGTCGACTTGCTGGGACAGAGAGCGGTTGGCATCTACAACGTCTTCGGGGAACAACTCGGTGCAGGCGATTACGCCGCCGTGGCTAGCTGCCACTCCAGCAGCAATACGGGGTCAGGTCCGCCTTACTATTTCGGGAGTGAGTTCTGTGAGGGATGGAGAGGAGACGGACTGCACACACTTGTCAGCGGCATGAAGCGAGTTGACGAAGCGTTCCGTTTGGCTGTTGAGGCAAGACTGGGAGGCGGCGCCTACGGAAGATACGTTGAATTGGGCGTTGCCGAAGGCGGCGTTGGCCTGAGCAACCTTGACGATCTTGCCGGACATCTTGATCTCTATGTAGAGAGAGGGGCCATGTCTAAGCTTGACATGGATCGGATCATTGAGAATTGGAGCGAGACTCGGGAGACGATCCCGGACTGGATCTGGGATGCTATAGGCGTCCTGGAAGCGGGTATTGCCGATGGCTCGATCGTCGTTCCCACAGCCAATACAATCAGCGATATCGAGGCGATTCGGAAGGAGTATCCACTTGAGTAGGATGGGGCAACGCTCAAGTGTCCGAAGCACGAGTCCCTCTCGTCCATTCTTATGACGGTTGCGTCAGTTGTGGTCTTTGCTATGGCCCGTCTCATTTAGTAGGGTGGACATTGGTAGCCCGTCTGCAAACGGCCTCACCCTGCACTCGGATCCATCACTCGGCCCATGAACAGGATCACCCCGGTTTCGGTGTCGCGGATCAGGAAGAGGAAGGGGCGATCGACGCGGATCATCGGGGGGAGGGAGAGTGTCATGATGACGCCGGTCGCCGCAGCGGCCTCCGTCCCTTCTTCGTCGACTGACACGTACGCCTTGTGAGCTACGTGACTGATAAACAGATCGTGCGTGCCGTCCATTTCGGAGAAATCGGCGCTGCTCGAGAAGGCGTCCGGCATCCCGAGATCGGCCAAGACACTCGCGAGCGAGAACTCCGAGGATAACTCGAACCTCGGCATTGCCAGCCAGACGTGCTGTGGGTACAGCTGCGCGACGATGTCATCCAACTGTGCCGCGTCGAACGCCGCCTCGAATGAACTGAACGCGTCTTCATTTGGCAGCAGAATGAGCATCGCGAGCCGATCGCCGGCATAGGGGAGTTCGACCGCCAGGACGTCGTCGCCGTTGACGCAGCCGAAGACCGCGTCGGCCACCATCATCGGGACCGACACTTCGCTGCCGTCGAGCCGGTGGAACGGGGCGTTCTGCGTCAGCTCCTCATCGAACGGATGCTTCCAGGTTCCGAGGAAGTGGATCGCATTGGCAAGGATGAGCCGCGTGTCAGGGGTGATCGAGCCCGGCCCGAACAGCTCGGGGATGAGATCCTCGGTCTTCTCACGGATCCAATCGTTGATCTTTCCGCGCGCTCCTTCCGGATCGCCAGCGAAGTCGGCCTGCTCGAGCGGGGCATCGTAGGACGTCTCGATCAGGTCGAGGAATTCAGCGAGGAACGGATGCCTGTCTTGCCCCCACAGGGCATTGGCGATGCCGAGCCCGACCCCGTCGATCCCCTCCGTCCACTCCATGAGGTTCCCATTCAGCGCGCCGAACGCTGGATGTAGGTCCTCTTGCGAGAGCGTGAAGTGAAGCGCCCTCGCCATCTGATGCTCTGTCTCTCCCTGTGCCCCGGCGTAGGTCATTGCAAGCGCCGTCGAGATGCTGTACGGGGAGAAGAAGAGGTTCTCGGAGTCATCCGTAGCGAGCGCGCGGTACAAGTCAACCGAGAACTGCGTGTTCGCCTGTACCAGCTCCGCGTGAATAGCAGCTGTCTCATTGCCGTTTCCAAGAGTGGCGAGACCGCATCCAAGCAGAGCCGCCACGGCACACAGAATGATCGTTTGCCCTCGAGGTGTTCCATGCCTTTCCATATTGGTCACTCCTTATGGAATAAGTACCCGGCGTCATGAAGGAAGTGTCCGCTTTCTAGAGAGAAGATACGATAAGGCCGAACGTCCGGTCTGTTCGTCCTTGCCATCTGCATCCACTTGCTCTACTCCGAGGGAAGAAGCAGCAGTATACTTCCTAGGTTCGGGATCCCGCTTTGGGATCCGGTTGAGGGGGGCTGATGACGAGCAAGAACACCGAAACGAGAGGTGCGCAGTTGCTCGAAACGTTGCGCGACGAAGACGCGCGGCTGATCGTTGTTCGAGACGGGTGCATCCTCTATCGCAGCGACCAGCGTGGCATCAGCCCACTGCTCGATGCGCTAGGCTCTCTACCGGCGGATGTGCTCTCTGGTGCGAGCTATGCCGATCGGATCATCGGCAAGGCGGCTGCACTTCTCTTGGCGCACGCAGGTGCTGGTTTCGTGGCGACGGTTGTCATGAGTGAAGCAGCGCTCGGCCTGCTGCGGCAACGCGGAACGCCAACGTATCAAGAGCAGATCGCTCCACACATCGCGGGGCGCACGCCGGGGCAAGCCTGCCCGTTCGAGACGTCGGTTTCCGATACCGACGACCCGGCGCTCGCGCATCGCAAACTGCGGCAGCTTGCCGGCGAGATGGGTCTGCCAACGTGAAGGGAGATCTTGCGGATCTGGCGGCTGGCAGGAGCGTGCTATACTCCTTCAGATTGCCGCGGTGAAGCAAAATCTCAGGATGGGGGACTAACGATGAATACTAAGCTGCTTATAGGGCTCGCGGTTGCGCTTGGCTTGATCATTCTTGCATTGCTACCGACGCGAGTCGAAACGGACGTGTCGGTGCCCGTGATCGAGGGGGATCTAATCGGCGGAGGAAGCTTCGTGCTCGAACGGGACGGCGCGACGATTCTTGAGGAGACCTATACGCTGTTCTTTCACCCGGTCGATGGATACATTCTCATTTCGCAGAGCGAGCTGACAATCAACGATCAAATGGTGTCGCTGTCGCAGCAGACGCAGTACGACCGAGATTTTCTGCCGATTTTCTATCACTTGGCTGCGGAGACACCGTCGGGACCTCAGCTTGTGTCGGCCCAGATGGGAGTGGACGGTTTGACCATGGAGGCACGTGTCGGACTGGCGCGGCAATCGGCAGAAGCAGTTGCACCGGGAGATCTGGCTTTGCTCGACAACAACCTCATTGGGCAGTACGCGGTCTTGTTGATGGCGGTACGGGCCGAGGCGATCGATCGTGAGTTCACTGCGGCGATCCCGCAGGCGCTTCTGACGCTGCCGGCGAAGGTCGAGGGGCCGAACGCAGTTGCTTTCCGATCCGGCGACGAAGCGTATGAAGGGAAGCGGTTTGAGCTCTATCTTGGCGACACGACGATCGATCTAGTTGAGCACGAGGGACGGCTTGTGGCGCTGGGAAACCGCAGCCAGGGAACATGGGGCTACGATGTCTCACTTTTCCCGGCTGGAGTCGAGACGGAACCTGAAGCCGAAGCCGATGTCGAGGGGGTCGACGAGCGCGAGGTTGCGTTTGCCAGCGATGGATTGACTCTGGTGGGAACGCTTGCGCTTCCTGGAGTGGGCGAAGGCCCCTACCCGGCAGCGCTGTTCCTGCATGGCTCCGGTCCGGTCGATCGGGATGGAAATGCAGAGGGGCTCGAGATGGATGCTTATCGACAGCTTGCCCACGGGCTCGCACGAAACGGCATCGCATCGCTGCGGTTCGACAAGCGTGGCGTTGGCGAGAGCGACGGAACGGTCGCCGAGGCGTCAAGGACCGATCTGGTTCATGATGCTCAGGCAGCGCTCGAAGGCCTGCGATCGCAGCCGGAGGTCGATCCGGGGCGCTGTGTCCTCATCGGACACAGCGAGGGGGCCTACCTTGCGCCGGCCCTGGCGGTGGCGGATGAGTCGATTGCCGGTATTGTGCTTCTTTCTGGCGCTGCACGATCGCTTGGCATCATCACGCGCTGGCAGGTCGAGACACTGCTCCGTGCGCAGGGCATCGAAGGGGAAGCGCTTGACGCGGCGCTTGCGCAACAGGATCAGTACATCGCATTCATCGAGACCTCCGAGGGGGGCTGGGAGGACTACGCTCTCGAAGAGATGCAGGAGGCGATGCCGTGGCTGACTGAGGAGAGAGCAATCCAGCTCAAGTCCACGCCACTATCCCTGCCTTGGCTGCGGGAGCACTACCTCGATGACCCGACCGAAACGTTGCGAGACGTCAGCGCGCCTGTACTCATTCTGAACGGCGAGAAGGATGCGCAGGTCCCCGCCTCGGAGGCTGCACTCATCGAGGAGGCACTCGTCGGGGCGGGCAATAAGGATGTCACAATGATCGTTATGCCAAACCTGAACCATCTCTTGCGACATCATACAGAGGCGCCGAATCTCGTCTACCGCCATCTCGATGAGCCGGTCGACCCGCGCGTGATCGATGCAGTGACTGATTGGGCGATCGAGCGACTGCTGTGAGGGAGTCCTCGATTGATCGCGGCGTCCTTCGGGGCTTGCTCGCCGAGGCGGGGGTTCGACCGAGCAAGAAGCTGGGACAGAACTTCCTCGCTGACCGAGGCGTTGTTGCCGATATCGAAGTTATCGCGAGCGGCTGGTCCGCTGAGACGATTGTCGAAATTGGTCCCGGGCTTGGCGCATTGACCGAGAGGCTCATCGATGTGGCTCGGGTGATCGCGGTCGAGGTCGACGGCCGGCTCGCCGAAGGGCTTGAGAACCGGCTGGGGGGCGAAACGAAGCTTGAAGTTGTTCACGAAGACATCCTCCGGCTCGATCTCAAATCCCGACTGGGAGGGGAACGCTGCTTCGTCGTCGGAAGCTTGCCGTACCGGATCACTGCGCCGATCTTGAAGTGGCTCATCGATCACCGCGAATCTGTATGTGGCGCGGCGCTGATTACCCAACGCGAAGTGGCGGAGAAGATCGCGGCGAGTCCGGGGAAGGACGGATCGGCGCTTGGGATTCTGGTTCGCTCGTATGCCGACGTCGAGATCGTCCGCCGCGTCGCCCGCGGTTGCTTCGTGCCTGTGCCGGAGGTCGAATCGACGCTCTGGACGCTCGCATTCCTCAAACGTCCGCGATTCGAGGCCGATCCGGATGTGTTTTTCGACGTGGTCCGTGCCCTCTACGGAACGCGGCGGAAAATGGTTCGCGGAGCCCTCCGTGCAATCGTGCCGCCTGAGACAGTTGCGGATATCCTTAGAAAGGCGGAGGTCGAGGAGACGGCACGGGGCGAAATACTCGGCTTTGAGGAACTCGACCGGATCGCGGCCGCGATCAAGAAGCAGAACGCCGTTCCCTAGCAGCTCCTCGCGGCTGGGGTCAGGGAGGCGAAGTCATCACCGGTTGCCGCCTTGAAACCGACATTCGGGTTGGGTAGAGTTTCGCCTCACACGGTCTGCGGATTCCCTTGACAGGCTCCAAGGGCTGTGTTACGATCGTTGTCCACGCGCAGCGAAGCTTGCTGCGCTGCTCCTTGACAAGTGAATAGAGTGTGTGCCGCATAAGCGAAGTAAGGGCAAACGGTGGACACCTTGGCAGTCGGAAGCGATGAAGGACGTGGCTAGCTGCGATAAGCCTCGGGGAGCCGCTAAGCAGGCTTTGATCCGGGGATGTCCGAATGGGAGTGCCCACTAGGGTGAAGCCCTAGTAGAGCGTACTGAAACCTTAGTAGGTACGTTCGGCGAACCCGGCGAAGTGAAACATCTCAGTAACCGGAGGAAAAGAAATCAATCGAGATTCCCTGAGTAGTGGCGAGCGAAACGGGAAGAGCCCAAACCAGGCGAGTGTAAGACTGCGTTCGTTGCTCGTTTGGGGTTGTAAGTCGATTCCGTCTCATCGACGCAGAGATGGGCGGGGTTAAAGGTGAAGTCTAGTCGAACGTCTCTGGAAAGAGCGACCACAGAGGGTGATAGTCCCGTAGACGAAAGGCGGATCCACCCCGGGAGTCAACTTGAGTAGCGCCGGACACGTGAAATCCGGCGTGAAGCTGGGAGGACCACCTTCCAAGGCTAAACATTACCGACTGACCGATAGTGAACTAGTA
>CAZORQ010000048.1:0-15779 GCA_964582285.1 uncultured Thermotogae bacterium | reverse complement strand
TGCGATCAGGCGATTGTTGATGTGGTGACCGCTGCGGGGGGGAAGGCTGTCCTGACGAGCGACAATCACACGCGATGTACGACACGGGTCGAGGAGGCGATGAGCAATATCGATGGCGAGATCGTGGTCATCGTCCAAGGCGACGAACCTCTCGTCTTGCCGGAGGCGATCGAACAGGTCGTCGCTCCGCTGCAAGATCGACCGGACATTCCGTGCACAAACCTGCTCTCGATCATCGAGAGCGAGGAAGATTTCGAGGATGTCAACATTGTCAAGGCGGCCACGGACCAAGCCGGCTTCGTAATGTATTTCTCGCGTGCGGCCATCCCTTTCTTCCGCGAAACATGCGACTGCCCGATCTTTCGTCAGATGGGGATTATGGCGTTTCGGACGCCGTTCCTAACCGAGTATGCCGCGTTGCCCGAGACCCCGTTCGAGAGGGCTGAGTCCATTGACATGTTGCGATTGCTTGAGCATGGACATAGGATCCTTGGCGTGCCCACCAAACATGCCACGATTGGCGTCGATTTCGCCAGCGACATCGATAGGGTGGAGCGAATCTTGAAGACAGATGCCAAGCAGCAGGCGCTGTACAGGAGAATCATCAAAGGAAGGCCTTGAAAGCACTCATTGTTGGCCATGGGTATATGGGGGAGATCCGCAAGCGCGTCGTAGATCGCTCTCCTGTGCTTGAGTTGTGCGGATTGTGCGATCCTCGGTTCACCGCGACTGAGGTCGGCGCGGAGTGCAAGCTCTTCACGGACTACCGGACGGCGATTGATAGCACATGCCCTGATATCACCTTTGTCTGTACTCCGAATCGATTCTCGCCCGACGTATGCATCCATGCGCTGGAGCGCGGATCTCATGTGTTCTGTGAAAAGCCGCCAGGGCGAGACCTGGCAGACATCCGGCGGATTATCGCTGCCGAGCAAGCGAATGCTGGGCTCAAACTCATGTTCGGCTTCAATCACCGGCATCACCCCGCGATTATTGAAGCCAAGGCGCTGATCGATGCCAATCGCATGGGACGCCTTCTCTGGCTGCGTGGCATCTACGGGAAATCTGGAGGTCAGGGGCGCCAGTTCGAGGACTCCTGGCGCAACGATCCGGCGGTCTCCGGAGGAGGAATCCTGCTCGATCAGGGCATCCACATGCTGGACCTGTTTCGGTTCTTCTGCGGCGATTTCGACGTAGTTCAGGGACTCCTGGCGACGCAGTACTGGGATGTCCCCGTCGAAGACAACGCGTTTGTGCTGTTGCGGAACACCACGGGGCAAATCGCACAGCTTCATTCTTCCGCGACGTTGTGGAAGCACACGTTCCACCTCGAGCTGGGACTTGAAGGGGGGTACTTGATTGCCAAGGGACTCCTCTCGAAGAGCGGAAGCTACGGTCGGGAGACGTTGATCGTCGGGAGAAGACCGAAGGACGGGGAACGTACGGCGGTGGGAAACCCCAGAGAAGAGGTCATGTACTTCGACGAGGATCTGTCGTGGGATCTGCAAGTCAACGAGCTTGTGAACTGCATTCAAGACGGTCTTCCTGTCACGGATAGTTCTTCACTCGATGCTCTGCGAGTTGTAGAATTGATCGCTCGCGTGTATCGACAGAACATCGAGAATGTGCCTGAGGGATGGCGGATATGAAGACGGTTGTGTACAGCCGGGATTTCGAGGAACTGGAGATTAGGCCCAAGAAGGCGATTGACCAGTATCACGCGTTGATGGCGAGTGAAGCAAGTGCGAGATTGACTGGATCTCACGTGACGTCGTCTCGTGCATGTCCCGGCTGCCGTGCCGACGTTGGTCACACGATTTTCACGAAGTCCGGGCTGTCCTATGTGGAGTGCAGTCAGTGCAGATCGGTGTACGTCTCACCGTGTCCCTCCGATGACGCGCTCGTCGCGTTCTATCGTGAGTCCGATGCAGCGCGTTTCTGGCGTGGCCCCCTCTGGAACGAAACACGAGACGTGCGACGAAGCAAGGTGTATCGGCCCCGAGCCGAGTGGACCATGGAGGTCCTGGATCGCTACCTACCTGATGCTCGTCTGGGACTTGATGTGGGATACCATAGTTGCGCGTTTGTGGAAGAGATGATCAGCGGTGAGGGGCCGTTGTCCGACATTGTCGTAGCGAACCCGGTCGCCGACATCGAATGTGCTGGCCTTGACCTCGCCGGCGTTCGCGTGGAGCCGACACTGGTGTCTGGGATCGCGGAGCATGGTCCCGTGGACGTGGTGTTTGCATTCGACATCTTGCCATGCATTTTCGACGTAGATGCACTGCTTGATGCAGCGCATCGCAGCCTGACACCTGGGGGACTGATGCTTCTCAACGCGAGGCTGATCTCCGGACTCGACCTGCAGGTGTTGTGGGATCGCTCCCCGGATATCACCCCTCCTGATCGGATCAACCTACCGTCTGCCGAGGGGCTGCAAAAGATGGCCGAGCGGCAAGAATTCGAGGTTCTGGAGTTCAGCACACCCGGGATGTTCGATGTGGATGTCGTTGCGCGAGCCATTCACGCGAATCCGGATGCAGACTGGCCGAGATTCATGCGCTACTTGGTCGAGAACCGTAGCGAGCAGGCATTGCGAGCGCTGCAGGAGTATCTCCAGGAGCATCGATTGAGTTCATTCGCGAGGATTGCACTGCGACTGGTGACCTAGGTCTCTGAGGATTGGGGGGATATTGGCTGCCAAGATCAAGCAACACCTGAGAGAGGGAAGGGCTAGCATTGGCTCGTGGATGTCCATGGCTCACGTATCCATTGCGGAGATCCTGGCATCGGCAGGGTATGACTGGGTTGTGATCGAGACTGAGCACACGGCGATTGACGTGTCGGAAGTGCTGCGTCTGATTATCGCCATTGAGCGGCGCGGCTCGATTCCGTTGGTTCGCTTGGCTTGGAACGATCCGATCCAAGCCAAGGCTGTCATGGACTCAGGAGCTGCAGGTGTTCTTGTTCCGATGGTGAACACCAAAGCTGACGCGGAACTGGCCGTACGAAGCGTCAAGTATCCCCCACTGGGATGTCGGGGTGTCGGATTGGCTCGAGCGCAGAACTACGGGATGGCTTTCGACGAGTACGTACGGGACGCAAACGAGAACAGCCTTCTCTTCGTTCAGATCGAACACACACAGGCTGTGGGCAATATCGATGAGATTCTGTCGGTACCCGGTATTGATGGGACGTTCATTGGCCCTTATGACCTGTCCATGTCGATGGGGCTGGCCGGTCAGCTCGATCACCCGGATGTGGAGCGTGCAAAGCAGACGGTTCTAGAGGCGACCATGGCACATGGCCTTGTCCCCGGCATCCATCTTGTACACCCTGACACCGCTGTGAAGGAAGCCCGGAAGTGCGTGGAACTTGGGTACCGCTTCATAGCGCTCGGGACCGATATTCTGTTTTTGGGGGACTCCTGTCGCAAGCTTAGTGGCGATGTTCGAGCGATCCTTGGCGAACCCGAGACAGCATGAGTGTGGTTAGGGCCATCATCCTGGATTTCGACGGCGTTCTTGCTGAATCCAACGCGGAGAAGACCAAGGCGTTCGAGGAGCTGTTCGCGCTTTATCCGGAGCACAGCGAAGCCATGTTGGCGTATCACATGGCCAACCACTCGTCTCCCAGAATGAGGAAATTCGAGTACTATGTACATGAGCTTATGGCACAACGAGACAACGACGAATTGGTCCAAGTCATGGCTGGGCAATTCTCCGCGTTTGCAGTACGTAGGGTGACAGCGTGTCCAGATGTACCGGGAGCAAGAGCTTTTTTGGAGGAGTTCCGGAGCAAGGTTCCGCTCTACGTGTCGTCAGTTACGCCGCAAGATGAGTTGCGCAGAATTGTTCGTGCTCGACGGCTGACTCACTACTTCGCTGACGTGTTCGGCGATCCTCCCTATTGCAAACCTGATGCGATTGGCGCGGTGCTTGCGCGCGAGAGCCTCTTGCCCTCAGACGTCCTCTTTGTGGGGGATTCGGCGTCGGACTATCGCTATGCGACGGAAGCTGGCCTGCAGTTCATTGGCCGAGACAGCGGTCAACCGTTCGAGGGCATCGCGATTGAACTGCACAAGGACATGAATGAGATCGCCGGCATCGTACGGCGTTGGCTGGGAAACGGAGGAACATGAGCGAGACGACGGATATTCTTGTGACTCTCTCGACATTCAGCGCGGAATCTGAGACACCGCTCAGGCTTCTTGAGCAGAGCAATCTCACGTTTCGAACGAACCCGTATGGTCGCCGCATGAAGCCGTCCGAGGTTGTGGAGTTCGGACGAGGCTGCAGGGGATTGATCGCCGGAGTGGAGACGTACTCGGCTGATATCCTCGCGCAGCTCCCAGAACTGCGCTGCATAAGCCGTTGTGGTTCCGGGATCGATAGTATCGATTTGGAGGAGGCCAAGCGGCGGGGAATCGCGATACGCAACACACCTGACGAGCCCACCGCGGCAGTGGCGGAGCTGACGTTGGGCATCATGCTGGCGCTCTTGCGTCAGTTGCCAAAGGTGAATTCGCTGACCCGTGAGCGCGAGTGGCAGCGGGTGGCTGGGCGATTGCTTGAGGGCAAGATTGTTGGCGTCGTCGGATTGGGGCGAATCGGTCGGCGTGTCGCCGAGCTTGTACGAGCCTTTGGCGCTCTTGTCGTTGCTGCTGATCCGTTCCCTGATCTCAATTGGGTACGCGCACAGAATGTGGAGCTGCTTGACTTGTCGGTCTTGCTTGCGCGTGCTGACATTGTGTCCATCCACGCTGCACAGTCGCTCGAACAGCCGCTTCATTTGGGCACAACCGAGCTTGCGATGATGAAACAGGGGTCTTGGCTCATCAATATGGCCCGCGGAGACATGGTGGATGATGTGGCATTGGCTGAGGCATTGGCTTCGGAGCACCTGCGTGGGGCTGGGCTGGATGTGTTTCCACAAGAGCCATATACAGGTGTACTGTGCGACAGCGATCGGGTGATCCTGTCGCCGCATCAAGCGACGCTAACAGCTGAGACACGCGTTGCCATGGAGACACGCGCCGTGGAGAATGTTATCTCCTACTTCCAAGAGGGAGTGTGATCCATGTTTGGGACCATTGTGTACTACGTCGTTGGTCCCGTACACCCGCGGAACCTTGGGATGATTGCGGAAGCAATGCCTCGGTGGACGTTTCGCATTGCCTATGAGCCGTCTGTTCGGTGGCTGAAAGGCAAGAACACGGCCGAAGGCCCATTCGACTGGGTGCCCCTGGAGAATGATCAGGTCCCCGAATCCTTGTGGAATGGAGATGTTCGAGCCGTTGTGTTTTCTACAGTTCAGCCGCGACAGGGACCGATCAACCTCCTGCGTTCGGCGTTGGCGCGCGGCATACCGACGATCGCAATCGAGGAGTCCAACCAGATTGCGTTGAACAACGGGACCATCAATAACTACCTCCTGCCCGTCGACCATGTGCTCGTTGCATCCGAGGAAGAACGGCGCGGCATGCTGCAAGCAGGGATACCTGAGCGACGGGTTGAAGCAACCGGGTGGCCGTTCTACAGCGGGCAGATCGGCAAGATCAGCAGGAACGGATCTCGTCTGGCGAAGGAGCGCCTGGGCCTGGAGCCCGATCGTCCGGTCGCTGCTCTGACCTTGACAGCGCTTCACGATGCGGGAGAAAGCTGCTCGGTTCGAGATCGTCAGCTGACCTTGGCAGCACAGGGGCTTCCGAGCGAGTATCAATTGGTCGTTAGACCTCATCCTATCGAGAGAACGCAGACCCTCATGCCGTTCATCCGGCGGTGTGCTCCCCGAGCTGTCGTCGTGGATGGAGCGGTACGAATCGATGATCTCCTCGACGCGACAGACATCCTGCTTAATCGGGGAGCATCTCAGGTCTGCATTGAGTCCCTGCTGCGCGAGATACCGGTCGTCGTTCTTGACACCGGTGTGGATACGCCGTTCCACGAGACGGCCTCCGATATTGTGATCAAGGAAGCATCGGAACTTGCAGGGGCCGTGTCGAAACTGACGGGAGGACACGACGCGACGGGGATCTACGACGCCTTCCGGTCGGTTCACATGCCCTGCTCACCGCCGGAGGCGCTTGAAGCAACATGTTGCAGGATCGAAGAGATTGCACGCGAGAGGCAGCTTGACTCGGCTCGTGCGAAGCAATGGATGGATCTGGCGGTGTACCAGGCCTGGACGTTGGATCACGGATCCGCGTTGAGCATGTTGACATCGGATCCCCTTCAAGGTGACGGTGCTCCTGTCAACGAGCTAGGACGTCTCGTGCGGTACCGTGCGACAAGGGAGGATCTCGATGTCCTTCGAGACTATGTGGGAGACGGCTTCCTCAGTCATGTTCTGGGTTGCCTGTGGATAGACCAGTTGCACTATCAAGCGCAAAGCCCTGCCGATTGGGTTCTCCGCTGGATGGAAGGCTTCCCTCCAGCAGTCAACACAGTGTGGTTCCTGTCTCACATGAGACGATGGGCAAGCATCCTTCAACGGTCTCCCCATCCTGAGAGCGCGCTGGCGTTCTCGGCAAGACTGAAGGCGGATTTCGAGCAGGTGGGCGGTGTTCACGGATTGGCTCGAAATGTAGAGCTTCTGAATGCTGGGTTCCGAGGACGGATGGAGTATGCTATCCGCGAACTGGTGCGGAAGGGGCGCGCCGCGATTCGAGCCATAGGGCATATGCTGCGCGGATAACGAACCTGGAAAGGAGAGAAGATGTCATATGCTGTCAAGTATCTAGCTGATGCAGCACTGATCGCACAGAGACTCGATAGCGAAGTCATCGACAAGATGGTCTCTTTGCTGGTCGACTTGCGAACGCAAGGCGGGCGGCTCTTCATCCTAGGGGTCGGTGGCGGTGCAGGGCACGCCTCCCATGCGGTCTGCGACTTCCGCAAGATAGCAGGCATTGAAGCCTACACACCTTGTGACAACGTTTCTGAACTAACAGCCAGAGCCAATGATGAAGGTTGGGACACAACCTACGCTGCGTGGTTGGCGGGCTGCAAACTGTGCAAAGACGACATGATTCTGGTGTTCTCTGTGGGCGGCGGCGATCTAGAGAGGGGGGTCAGCCCAAACCTGGTGCGCGCTTTGGAGTATGCCGGCCAGGTGAAAGCTCGGATCATGGGCGTCGTTGGGAGGGACGGAGGGTACACGGCGCGCGTCGCTGACGCATGCGTTGTAGTTCCTACGGTAGATGCACAGACCGTGACGGCTCACACTGAATCGTTCCAAGCGCTAGTTTGGCACCTTCTGGTTACCCATCCTGATGTGCAGATTGTGGGTATGAAGTGGGAGACGATTGACTCCGGCGAACGGAAGGAGCTGAGATAACATGGCGATCTTTCTTGATAGTGGCGATCTTGTCGAGATTGAGGCGTTTCATCGCATGGGCATCATGCGCGGGGTGACGACGAATCCCACGATTATGCTTCGAGATGGCGTTGTCGGCGGCATGGCAGGCATTGCAGAACGCGCCCAAGCCATTGCTCAACTCATCCATCCACTCCCGCTGTCAATCGAAGTGATGACGAATGACTACGATCAGATGATCGAGCAGGCCAAGACCATCAGCACGTGGGCTGACAACATCAATGTCAAGATCACGATTCATGGTCCAGAGGGAGAGCTGAAGAATCTCGAAGCCATCCACGAGCTGGAGACCGTGCATGATGTTCGGGTCAATGCAACAGCCATGATGAGCGCACAGCAGTGCTTCCTCGCTGCCTTGGCTGGCGCCACGTATGTGTCGATCTTCGGTGGCAGGGTGAATAACATGGGATACAACACCTGCGGGGAGATCACGAAATTGCGCAAGCTGCTTGACGATTTCGATCTAGGGGCTCAAATCATCGTAGGCTCGACTCGTGAAGTGCTCAATGTCATTGAGTGGCTCGAAGCAGGGGCGCACATTGTGACTGTCACGCCGTCTCTCGTGCGTGGAATGATTGTGCATCCCTATACGAAGGAAACGGTTCAGATGTTCCTCCGTGATGCCGCGGCGGCGGAGACATCGCTGCAAGGGGATGACTAGGCCCAGTATGCACCTCTTCATCACTGGGATTAGTGGCCTGCTGGGCCTAAACACAGCACTGCAGTTGCGAGAGCGCTTTCAGACAAGCGGGTGCTACCATTCACACCGAGTTGCGCTGGATGGTGTCCGGTGCCTAGAAGTGGATGTGCGTTCCGAAGGGGCGCTGGAGGAAGCCCTGCGCGATTCTTCTCCAGATGTGATCCTGAACGCGGTGGGGTTGACAAATGTGGAGGCGTGCGAGGCCAATCCCGAACTGGCGTATGAGCTGAACACCACCGCTGCGCGAGACATCGCAAGAGCAGCTACCTCTCTTGGTGCGAAATTGGTTCACGTCTCGACAGATCACCTGTTCGACGGGGCGGACTCACGGATGACCGAGGACCATTCCGTCTCACCGCTGAACAGCTACGCCAAGAGCAAGCTCGACGCAGAGGGCGAGGTTCTGAACGAATGTCCAGATGCCCTTGTTCTTCGCACCAATTTCTTTGGATGGGGAACGCCGATTAGAGCATCGCTAAGCGATTGGATCCTGAGCGCGCTGAAGGCTCAGACAGAACTGCGAATGTTTTCGGATGTCTTCTTCTCGCCCATTGTTATCAACGATCTCGTCGACCTGATCATCGCGCTTGTGGAGAAGAACGCGAGTGGCGTGTTCCATGTTGCAGGGGCGGATCGACTATCGAAGCATGCATTCGCGGTGAAACTGGCGGAGGTCTTCGGATACTCCGATCAGGGGATCCGCTCTGTCAGTTTGGACAGCGTTCCAGAGCTGACGCAACGGCCCAGAGACATGTCCTTGAATTGCGCCAAAGCGGAAGCGTTCCTCGGGATGCGTATGCCCAGCGTGGTCGAGAGCATACGACGTCTCCTACGCTTGAGGGAGCACAGCTGGGACAAGCGGTTGTACGAGGCATTTGCCACCGGATCGACGCCAGGGGAACAGTGAACACAACGATGGAGCTTCGCGATTCGGCAAGGGAACGTCCGCATCCCCCCGATGTCACAGTCCTCATGACGGTCTACAACGGGATGCCCTATCTTCGCCAAGCGATCGAATCAATCCTTGAACAGACGTGGGCGGACTTCGAGTTTCTTGTTGTCAATGATTGCTCCACGGACGACTCACGCGACGTGATCCTGAGTTATGACGACCCCCGCATTCGTTTGCTGGACAACGAGGAGAATATCAACCAAACGAGATCGCTCAATCGAGGCCTGGAAAGCGTCCGCAGTGAGCTGATTGCACGGATGGATGCTGACGACATCTCACATCCCAAGCGATTGGAGATGCAGGTGGCGTATCTCGAGGAGCATCCAGATGTTGTAGCGGTCGGCACAGGGTTGCGGTTCATCACTCACACAGGGAGAGTCACCGGCCGGCTGGTACGCCCGGAACACGACCTGGCGTTGCGCTGGCTGCAGCTGTTCGATTGTCCCCTCTCATGTGGAGCTGTGATGTTCAGGAGAAGCACGGTGTGGGGCACATTCGGGGGGTTCGATCCCTCGATCAGGCTCTATCAGGATTGGGAGCTATGGTCACGCGTGCTGCCAGAGTACAAGATCGCGAATCTACCCGAGGTGCTGCTTGATGTTCGCAAGCACTCCGGATGCGAGACCGTAGTGTTTCGTGATATCGCTCTCGGAGAAGGGAAGCGAATCACCAGTGCCAACTTGCGGAATATCCTTGGCATCAGGGATCACTCTGAAGAATGGTTGGCCAAAGTTGACGCGCTGACGGCGGAGCGCGCGACGCACCCGGAACATCTCTTGCAGGTTGTGCAGATGCTCTTCGAGCGCTTCTGCGAGCTGTATCCAGAGGCACGAGAGGATGACCAGATCCTCAGCGAGTTGTCAAAGCAGTATCTCAGAGTGTTGTCCCATGCCGGTCTTCGTCACGTGCCTCTCGTGTTCCGGGCCGTGCGTTTGGCTTGGCCGATGTCCTCGAAGATGCTTTTCATGTCTCGACTTGTGCGTTGTTTGGCTGTTCGCATGGGGGCACGCCATGTGAAACGTTGGTTGTCCCGTCTGGGAATATGCTAGGTGCTCGGTCTGCACGGATCTGTTCGGTGACATGCTCCCGGAACCAGCTCTGTTTGCCCGGCCTGATGCTTCGGGGGGGGGCTTGATGTCTCTGGAGCGAATGGGGCTGGTGTCCAGAAGGGTGAGACTCCCGTTTCTGTTCGGCTGCCTGATCCTCTTCCTGTTCTTCTTGCCCTTCAGATCCCTTGAGATTCCGGGTGTTCTGATGGGCTTCTCGAGCAACCTGTCCAGGCTGTTCATCGCCATTGCGGCCCTGGCGTGGTTCATGGAGATCTGCGCTGTGAAGGGAGCATTCGACAAGCTGCATCGAGTACATGAAGCCAATCCCTATGTGGCCCTGCTCCTGGCATACTTTGTGCTCTCGACCCTCTACTACTACTTCAATGTCTCGCTCGGGAAGACGGTTCTGTTCGGAAGTGAGGACTTCTTCTTCAGAAGCTGGCGAGGACGACCTATCGGGCAGCTCCTGGCGTTCCTAAGCTATGGAGCCATACCGTACTACCTGACGGCGATCTTCGCTGGAGATAATTCAAGGCGGAACGCGATGAATGCGACCATCGTCGCGTCCATACTGGTGATTCTGTACTACGGCTACTTCCAGCAGGCATGTTTCTACCTCGGTCTTCCGGTTACAGGCAGAGATCTTATTGAAGGGCGGGTACCTGCGTTCACGTCACATGGAATCACGGTGTTGCGTTTCTACTCGCTGGCGGGAGAGCCCAGGGATTGCGGCGGATTTCTCATGGGAGCGGTTGTCTTCTATTGGTACTATTGCCATGGGAGAAGGACACTCCTCTCGAAGGTCAATGTGCTCTTGATGTCTGTCGCGATTCTGCTTACGGCTGCAACGAGTACGTACGTGACGGCGATAGTGGCAGCCGTTGCCTGCGGTGTGGATATGCTGCTGTTTCATCGACCGAGGGTGACCCCTCGCGTGGTCAAGCGTGTACTGGGGGGCCTGTGTGTCATCGTGGTCGTGTTGGGTTTCTCAGACATAGGGTCCATATTCATGTCGCGGACCGTGCGCTACTACGGGGAGATACGTAGCAGCCACGATGATGCGGCGGGTGATGTGGCAGGTATTCTGACGTCGCAATCTCCAGACCTCGCCATTTTCCCCTACTTGAGGAGCATCGGCGATGTGGGCATTCCAGCATTCCTGTTCGGATCCGGGTACGGCAACTACCTGTCGCCCGTCGCCGACGTACTGAAAGATCAGTTCTCTTTTGACATCGTCTCGGACGCGATGTTCACAGACACAAGATCGTACGGCATCAAGCTCATCGTGGAATGTGGCGCGATCGGCGTGGGAATCTTCTTGCTGATGATCTTGCATACACTGAAACTAAGCAAGAGAGTGATCCGCTGCTATCGAACTGCAGATCGAGACGAGTACCATAGAGCGGTGATTCTGCGCTACGCGTTCATCGTGTTCGGCGTGTCAGGATTGATACACACATCGTTCTACTACTTCATTCTGATGGGGATGATTGTCGCGACATACAGCACCATGAAACGTCTTCATTATCAAGGCCCCCAGTAGCGCCGCGGGGAAAGGCGATGGACTGGATCCCGCCGTTGCCCTGGTTCTGCCTGTTTCGGGTTTCCAGTTCTGAATCGCTCGACCCTCGAATCCCATGGTGGCGGAGTTGTGCTGAAGCTCGCTGTCTGCGGCGACCTCCTTCGCTGATACCCGATGCCGTTGTGCGTGGAATTCAGAGTTGGCCAAACTGCCCATAGGCACGGGACGATCATCGACAGTGCTGAGAGAGTGATCGAGTAGCCTGAACGTACAGCGTTCGGTACCATGATGTGAATTCCGCATCGCGTGGCATCTCCTTGTCAAGCTGGGGGTGCTGGCAGTGACATGCTGGACCGTGCATGGCGAACTGCGTGCTGGGCTGGGAGAGGCCGTGTGCGGTGAGGCGCGGTTGTCTGCGCCGCTTGAGAAGGAAGTGGGAGTGATGGCGCAACCTCTAGTAGTCATCGGGGCAAGCGGTTTCGTTGGATACCATCTGCTGTCAGCGCTCCCTTCGGATTTCGACGTAAGGGTTTTCATCCACAACCGTGGATTGCCGAGCGACCTTCACTCGGCCAATATCACAACTTTCTCGGGGGACCTGCTCGATAGGGAGTCCCTGCGCAACCTCCTGACGGATGAGTGCGTTGTCATGAACCTGACATACCTGCGGGATGCCGGCCGAGAACACAACCTCGCAGCCATCCGGAATCTGGCAGATGCCTGTGCCGCGTGCCGCGTTCGGCGTCTGGTTCATTGTAGTACCGCTATGGTGTACGGCGATCTCCCACAGAACGTCATCGATGAGGGCACTGAGTGCGCCCCGGAGTCTGCGTATGAGACAGTGAAGTGGGACATCGAACGCTTGCTGGTGACAGAGTACAGCGACAGCTTCGAACTGGCCATCCTTCGCCCCACGGCGGTATTTGGCCCATACGGGAAGAATCTGCTGAAGCTATCCGATCAGCTGCACAGCGGATCGCGCACGCTTGGCTACGTCAAGGCATGTCTGCTGTATCGAAGGCGCATGAACCTGGTCGCTGTCGACAACGTCGTTGCAGCGCTCCTCTTCCTCGCCGATCCGAGCAGAACACTGCGGGAGAGAATCTACATCGCGTCAGATGACGATGTTGAGAGTAACACGTACGGTTTCGTGGAGAGATACTTGATGGAGAGATTCGGAATCGAGCGTTACACACTGCCCGTACTGCCCGCGCCGAGAGGAGTCGCCCGCGCCATCTTGAGGGCGAGCGGAAGTCCACGCACAAACCCTCTCCAGATCTACCGAGCGAGGAACCTGACTGCAGAAGGATACCGAAACGTGATCTCATTCGAGGCGGCGCTCGACGGATTCGCCGACTGGTATAGGACTCGCCACTCACAATGAGGGTCCTGAACGTCTGTCTGTCAACGAATTCGATCGTCGGAGGAGGTACAGGGGAGCGGACTTCGCGGATGAGTCTTGCCTTGGCCAGAGCCGGTGTTGACTGCGTGGTTCTGGAACTCGATTGCGGGATATCAACCCCGACCACACGTTGCACGGAAGGTGTTGAATTCGTTGCGCTACCGTGTGCAAACAGACGATTCCACATCCCGCGTGTGACGCGAAGAGCGCTTCGAGAGATTGTAACCTCAGCAGACATCATCCACCTGATGGGGCACTGGACGCCACTGAACCTGGCAGTCTTCAGCCTGTCGCGGAAGAGCGGCATCCCACATGTTGTCTGTCCTGCGGGCGCCCTTCCCATCTATGGCCGCTCGCGGCATCTCAAGAGGATCTACAACATGATAGGGGGGAGCGCTGTTGTGAAGCTCGCGGCTGCGGGAGTGGCGATTACTGCAGAGGAGGTTGCTCACTTCCTTGCCTACGGAGTCGAGCAGGACAACGTGCTGGTCATACCGAACGGTATTGCGCCTTCACAGGATGATCCGGTTGGTGACCGGAGTTTTCGGCGCAAGTACGACCTGCCGGACGAACGCTTCGTGTTGTTCATCGGACGCCTGAATCCAATCAAAGGCCCCGACCTGCTTCTGGAAGCATTCTCTGAGCTCCGAGAGGCGGTCGCCGAGCACCACCTGGTCTTCGCGGGGCCGGATGAGGGCATGCAGCAAGGACTCATGCGAAGAGCTCAGGAAGTCGGCGTCGCTGGGGAGGTTCACTTCATCGGTCCCATCTCCGGAGGGGACAAAGCGCAGGCATTCCGCTCGTCCGACCTTGTGGTTATCCCGTCGCGTCAGGAAGCGATGTCGATCGTGGTTCTGGAAGCAGGGGCACAGGGGAAGCCGGTGCTGATGACCGAGGAGTGTGGCTTTCCCGAGGTTGCGGCTGTAGAGGGAGGTTTGGTCGTTCCAGCAACGGTCGATGGATTGAGGGATGGATTGGTGATGCTGCTGAAGGATTCATCGAAGCTGGCGGCCATGGGCCGTAGTCTGAAGAAGCTCGTGCTTGAGGAGTACTCGTGGGACTCGCTGGTGGAGAGATACGTGGAACTCTACCGAAGCATCCTCTCATCGGAGAGCCGGTGATGCGGGCGCTCGCAAGAATTGGATACACAAGGGCAGAACGCTCCAGAGGAAGCAGTTGCGGTGAGAGCGACCCCGGTGTGATGAACTCCACAGCCATAGAGATTGTAGGGGGAGATGAGCAACGTTGAGACTTCTGTTCGTGAGCCAGCTGTACCCTCCTGAGCCAGCGACCATGCGGCATCAAATGGCCAAGGATCTTCTTGCCCGAAAACATGATGTTCGTGCGATCACAGCGTTCCCCAACTACCCATTTGGACGGATATACGCGGGCTACAGGCAGAGTCTGTGGGCTCGGGACACGGTTGATGGAGCGGACATCGTCCGTGTTCCGATCTACCCAAATCACGGGCATTCGGCAATCGGTCGAGCTTGCTGCTATCTGTCCTTTGCGCTCTCGGCGTCGATCCTGGGACCGTTCTTCGGCGGAAAGCCTGATGTCATATGGGCATACCAGCCACCACTCACGGTAGGAATCCCGGCCCTTTGGATATCTCTTCTACGGCGTGTACCGCTTGTCTATGAGGTTCAGGATCTGTGGCCAGAGACGCTTGCTTCCACGGGAATGATGAGATCAAATCTAGGGTTCCGCATGCTCAGCGCATTCGCAATGCTTGTGTATCGGCGTAGCTCGGCAATTGTCGTCCCATCACCAGGGATGAAGAAGAACATCGTTGCCAAAGGAGTGCCTGACTGCAAAGTGCACGTCATTCCGAATTGGGCAGATGAGGAGATCTACAAACCCGTACCGCCTGACCCCCAGCTTGCCGCGGAGCATGGGCTTTCGGGCAAGTTCAATGTTGTGTTTGCTGGGAACCTTGGTGCAGCGCAAGGGCTTGAAACGATTCTTGGGGCTGCGGAGCAGCTGTCGGACCATCCTGACATCCAGTTCGTCTTGATCGGCGACGGTTCTGAGAAAACAAGAGTGATGACGCAGGTCGTCGAGCGTGGCCTAACCAACGTTGTGCTTGTCGGTCAGCAACCAGCCGCGCGGATGCCCGCATTCTTTGCGCTTGCTGATGTTCTTCTTGTTCATCTACGGCGCGATCCGCTGTTCGAGATCATGGTTCCTGCCAAAACTCAATCGTATCTAGCATGCGGCAAACCCATCCTCATGGGCGTAGCCGGTGATGCAGCGGCGCTGATTGACGAGACCGGAGCAGGCTTGACGTGTCAGCAGGAGGACCCGCAGGACATGGCGGCTTCGATTGCGCGATTCAGAGACATGCCGGCTGAAGAGCGCCTTCGAATGGGGACACGCGGGCGGCGTGCATTTGAAGAGCAGTTCTGCCGGAGCATTCTTGTTGAGCGATATGAGGAGCTTTTCTCACGTATTGGTGATATCGGCGATCGGATGGCGAATGAACTCTCGGATTGACAGGCGCCCCTCTGACTCTCGCTTTCTGCGACGTACTCCGGCAAGCTGCGGAGATTGAAGGGGTTGACAGATCAGTGAATCAACGACAGAAAGCCGACGGTCGATGCACGCCACGTACGATGACGTACTGCGGAGCCGCATCACCGGGCTTGATTCCCGTTTTGCAGCCTGTCAGGCCGCCCGCAGGCATCTGCTTTCTACCCTTCGCGAGATGCGCGATTCAGACATTGTCAGGCGCCCGCTTTGGCCTCCGTGTGCGTTGAGGATGCCGAGGTTGTACA
>CAZORQ010000047.1:0-15839 GCA_964582285.1 uncultured Thermotogae bacterium | reverse complement strand
AGCGTATTGTCCTCCGTTGTGCAAGCCAGTCTACGCATCGCTTTGAGCAGTTCGCGGTTGGCCAGATCGACCGTGTCGAGATCGCATGTGGCTTCCTCAGAAAACAAGAAACTACCCAGGGCAGGAAGCGCGAGTTCCGGACAACCCGCTCGCAGCTTCTCGAATACCAAGAACAGGCCTCGATACTGATCGGCGTGCTTGGTTCCTCGACGACGTTGCGCCAAATCGCGAATGCGCCGTGTGGAGTAGTAGTCGGCATAGATCGCACGGTTCGCCAGCGGAGCGTCTGGGTCGTAGAGCAAGTCCCGATCTTCGGCGACAAACAGGAACAACAGACGATAAACCACCCGGAGAATCTGTCGGTAGTAGTCCTGAGTGGACAGCGTGCCGTCCTTCAGCTTGCTTCGCAATCCCGTGTTTGCGGGGTGAGCGAGGAAGCCTGCACCAAGCGCGTTGACTGCCTGTTGCACACCTTGACGAAGCGTGTCCAGCGCGCGAATGCCCTGCTCCGCGGCCGCGTTGTGCCACTGCTCCAGCCAACAGCTCTCCGGCGTCTTCTCCTCGGGCACCTCGACGCGCGATTGATGACACAGCATGAACAGCAGGACGAAATCGCTGAACGCTTCGCCCTCCATCATCGCTTCGAGGTCGAACTCAACGTAGGCCTGCCTCGTGAGCGAGACGTTGTCGCGCAACAATCGCAGGGTGAGGCCATTGGAGACGATGCCCCACAGATGATCGTCCGAGCGGTTCAGGAACTCCTGCACCAGACTATGCGGGCTGACGCGCGCCGCACCTGCGACTCCGGCTTGCTTTGTGTCCATCTTGACCCGACAGCCGACGAGATGGATCGGGGTGCTACTCCAGAGGTGGCTGATCGGATAAGTGCGGCCATCGAGCTCCCACGCACGATGCGTCATGAGGCGTCCGTAGCCGAGTTCATGAAACAGGATGAGAAGCCATCGTTCGCGGGTCAGCGTGGTGCCAAGATCGCTCTCCGGCAGTCGCTCCGCGGCCTCACGGAATGCCTTCCACGCACCCTGGAGCCGGTTCCAGGCGCGTGTCGCGACCTCGTTGATCCGCTCGTTCTTGGCGAGGTGATAGGACTCCGGTGTGAGCCCATCCAGATCCTTGTCACGGCCGACAATGCGAGATAGCACATCGGCGGGAAGGATCGAGCCTTCGGTACGAACCGCCAGGAAGGGATTACGGATTCTCGTCCGCATCAGGCCCCGCCTCCCAGGCTAACATCGGGAAGAAAGACGTAGATCCCAAGGACGTCGGGCGGCAGCTCGGGACGGATGGTCTGGCGTACCCTGCGCCAATTGGCTGCTGATCGGACGCGTTTGTGTGCCGCAAGGAGGGCCTCGCCCTGCGCTCGAGCCTGCTCCTCGAGCTGTTCGCAGATCGCGGCGTGGCCGTCGAGAACACGTTGGATGAATTGGCGCTTCTGCTCCGTCTCGATGTTGCTCGTCGGTGTCGCCTCAAGTAGGGCTTCCGCTTCGTCTGCGGATAGCCATTGAGCGTTCTCCGGCGATCCTCGAAACGCGACGAGTTGGCAATCCTCGGCAAGGAGCTGTTTCGAGTCTCCGGCAAGCTCAGTCACGATGTGGTAGCGGTGTCGCAGCAAGAGGAGCGTCGTCCGCTGTTCGACAGCGTCTGTGTAGATGACGCCCGATCGTCGCGCCAACGCTTGACCATGCTCGTCGAGGGCGGTGTTGAGCACGTAGCTCGCCAACCCCTCGACCAACGGATGCGTTCGCTCGAGGTGCTCGCCGCCTCGTGACGAATCGAAGGAGACAGATAGCTCTGTGCCATCCTGCAAACCACAGGCGTCCCGTAGCTCGACCGGCGCTCCGGAGAGATCGAGCGCCCACCCGTGGCGTCCCTCCTGGAGATGTCCGCCGGCTGCGTGCACGGCGTCGCCCATGAAGCGCTTGACGTCCTCCGCCGATCCGACGGCGCGGCGGCTTGAGAGAAGCTCCGCTTGGACCTCGCTGACGTGTGCCTGCAAACCCTCCTGCGCAAACATCGTTCGCGAGCGCTTCTCCCGGTCGCTTGCCTTGTCCCACTCGGCGTAGACCTCCTCCGTGGTTGGACGCAGATACTCCTCAAGTCCGGGGAGGAGATCCTGCGTTGTTCCACCCCGCTCCCTCAGCAGCAGCCCCTCGAAGATCGCCTCGACGACTGCATTCGTGTCCATGGGCACCGGCACAGAGATCCCGAGAGAGTTGCGGATGGTCTTGTGCTTGCGCAGCAGAACGTCGAGCACGATGCCATCGATCTGGTTGTCGATCCCGTAGTAGGTGAGCGAGCGAACGATCTCTCGTCGCTGGCCGTAGCGATCGACGCGGCCTTCCCGCTGCTCATGCCGTGTCGGGTTCCACGATAGGTCGTAGTGCATCACGGCATCGAAGGCACCTTGCAGGTTGATGCCTTCACTCAGACAGTCGGTGCAGACAAGCACGCGTGGGCTCAGTTCGCCGAGTTCCTGAACGCGACGTTCCCGTTCATCCGGCGGCAGGGCGCCAGTCACGATCCCGACGTTCACCTTCTTGGCCAGGCGCTGACGAAGCTCCTCGCCAAGGTACTCGGCGGTATCGATGAAGCGACAGAAGACGATCGGACTGAATCCGTCCTTGAGCAGTCGCTTGATCAGGTCAGCCGCCTTGATCAGCTTCGCGTCGGAATCCCCGCGTAGCGCATCGGCCTGGCGAGCGAGTTCGTGAAGGCGGCGCGCATCGGTTCCCGCCTCCTCTTCCTCTCCGGTCGGATCGCCCCCCGGCGTGACGTCGACGCCGGAGAGCTCGTCACCCTCTCCTTGATCGAAGACGTGGATCGTCCCCACTGCGTCGGCTTGCTCCGCGGTGTCCGTATCGACAACCGGGCTGCGATTGCGAAGCGTCTTCGCCCCAGCGGCCGGGCTGGATGCCAATGATCGGAGCAGCGCGAGCGCCGACCACCACCTGACACGCTGCCGGTGAGCGCCACCAGATTCATCGAGGGCAATCTCGCGTGCGTATCCGAGTGCCCGCTCGAACAACTGCTTGTACTCCGGCGACAGGGTGTAGTTGTGTTCGGCTTCCTCGCGTGTCGGGAAGACGGTCTCCTCGTCGAGGAAGTGGCGGATGTCGGCACGCCGGCGTTGCACAAATTGCTGGGCGAGGCGGCGGCGGATAGGTCGGTTCGCATCACCGGACAGATCGGCCGGAAGCTCACTCAATTCGGGATTGAGAAAGCCAAGCAGCGATCGGAACGCCTCTTCCTTCCCGCTGTGTGGTGTAGCAGTGACGAGGATCAGATGGCGTGTCTCGTCCTCCGACAATCGTCGGACCAATTCGTTTCGCTGATGGCGGCCACGTGATTCGCCGTGGGCACAGGTGTGCGCCTCGTCGACGATGATCAGCTCGGGACAGCGTCGGAGGAAGTCATCCCGTCGCCGATCGGCCTTGATGAAGTCGAGTGAGACGACGGTGTGAGGGAAGACATCGAACAGGGATTGGTCCATGCGACACTGACGTTCCAGTCGGCGAACGGTCCCGGCGAGCACGAGCGCTGCATCGATGTGGAACTTCTCCTTCAGCTCGGCTTGCCATTGCTCGGCCAGATGCGGTGGGCAGAGGACGGTCAACCGCTGGCATTCGCCACGGTCAAGCAGCTCTCGTGCCATAAGCAGTGCCTCGATCGTCTTTCCGATCCCGACGTCGTCGGCAATCAGGAGTCGGACCGGATCGAGCTTCAGACCCATCAGCAGCGGGACGAGTTGATAAGGGCGCGGCTCCACGGCAATGCGTCCGAACGATCGAAACGGACCCGCACTGGAGCGGAATCCGAGCCTCAGAGCGTCACGGAGCAGCCGACATGAGCGATGGTCGCCGGCAAGAGTCGGATCCGGGAGGCTGAATGTCGCCGGCTCGACGGCTTCCAGCGCTGTGCAGATGCCGGTGATCTCTGCCTCGCCACCTCCCAGGGGTCGCAACAGCAGCAGGTCGTCGGTCGATTCGGGCAGCACAACCCACTCTCGTCCTCGTGCCTTGACGAGGGCTCCGACAGCATAGCTCATCCATGACCTCCAAAGATGCCCTTGTAGCGTTCGAGAATGGCATCCCAGTCATCCCGATGCGTGAATCGGATGACCGTCCAGCCAAGATCCTCCATGCACTCGGCTTGCTCTCTGTCGCGCTCCGCTCGCTCGGGGTAGTCGTGCGGCGGACCGTCGACGTAGATGACGGTCTTCTGTCGCTCGTAAACGAAGTCGGGCCTCGTCTTGCAGGCTTCGAAGAGTCTCTGGGCGTGCGAGGGCAGATTGCAGTCCGCGGCTTCGAGATGTTTCAGCCACGCTCGTTCGAGATCGGAGCCGACCACGCGAAGAAGCCGTTCCAGATGATCGCCCCTTGAGAGAGGCGATGGGCTCGCCTCGACGTGACATCTGGAGAGCTGCAGCAAGATGTCCCGAATCTCCTGGCGGTCGAGGATGTCGTGATCACGCTGATTGGTATAGCTGAGAAGGCAGTCGTAGCAGGCGGCTTCACACTCCTCGGTTGCATGCTCGGCCTTTCGCAGATCCTCGCCGGTATCGGGATCGAAGTGACAGAGCTTCAGCGCAATTCGCGCGATGCGGCCTAACTCGCCGGGGCTTCCGAGGACGCGCCCGAGGGCACCAAGCCCGCCTTCCGCTGCTTCGTAGATGAGAATCGCGCGGCGCTGATTCCGACCGGGCAGCGCTTCGACGGACAGCTCACGATCCTCCAGTTCGTACGCCAGCTGCAGTGCTGACTTCAACGCGGCCTGGAGCGACGCCATCACGTGAAGATCGAGGGATTCGGTCGGGCGCAGGATGAGGCAGTTCTTGGAGTCCTGGACGAACGGAACGACGCGCTTGATCCGATCGCTCATTGGATTGTCGTCGTCCTCGCCCTCGCGCTTCGCCCAGAAGCCACGCTCGATGTCGAGATCAAAGCCGGCCTGAGCCGTTGCCCCGCGTCGCCGCCAGCCCAGATTCACTCGCCACAGATCAGCCGACTGGCCGTACTGGAGCGTCGCGATGCCCTGCCCTTCATGCAGTGCCGTCCCGGTGCGATACGACGGCTGGCCGTATCGTTCCGCGAAGCGAACGACGGTATGAACGTCGTAGCCCATCCGTAGGCGCTCTTCCTCGTCGCACGTGATGCGTTCACGTCTCTTGGCCACGACGTTCTGGAGCCGGAAGAGCCTCCGCCACGGCGCTGGCAGTTCCGTATCACACAGCTCACATCGCTCGGGGCCGTCCCCGCTCGCACACGGATGGAGGTAGCCGCAGTTCTGGCATACCTTGGCCTCGATCGTCTCGATGTCCTCGGCAATCTGTGCCGGGAGCATGACTTGGTTGATTACGTACTGAGAACCCTCGTGATAGATCACGGCTCGCGGACCGAACTCGGTAATGGCCAGGAATCGCGGGCGAGACAGGTACTCCTCCTCTCCCGACTTCATGACGCGCCCAGGCACGAAGGCCGAGAGCGGCAGTCGCGGGAAGTTGTAGCCCGGCAAAAAGCCTTCACTGGCGAAGTAGCGGTAGCTATAGAAGTCCGACTGCGCGATGTTGGCGGCTTCAGTGAGAAGCGACAGCTGTTTCTCCGCCTCCTGCCGGAGGCGTTGTGCCCGTTTCTTCTCCTGTGGGCTTCGCGATGCGTCGAGAACGATCTCGCCCTGTTTCCGCGACTGCTCGTGTGCGGAGCGGTACAGGTCACGCCACCGATTGCACGCCTGGTCGAAGCTTACCGGAATGGCGTCGAGAACCCTGTCCAACCAGTCTTCGCGGAACCAGTCGGTTCCGTCCAGATCCTTACGTAGGGTCTCGATAATGTGCTCTGCCCTCTCCTTCGCTTGGCGCTTGGCGGTGGCGTTCGCCAGTGCGTCTTCGACGTGCGGCTGGAAGCGAGCGGCCGGGGGCGTTGTACTGAGGTCGAGAAGCTCGGCCAACGTCTTCCCAAGCCTGAGACCGCTTTCGGCGAGCCACAAGGCATGGATGTGAGCCCGCAACAGGTCCTCGTTTGTCAGGTCGATCGGCGGGGGACTGACAACGCCGGCCACCATCTGCTCGGGATGACGGAAGTAGTACTGATCATGCGGGCTGCCCCCGGAGCAGTACGTGAAGACCATCGCCGCCTGGCCGCTTCGACCTGCACGCCCGCTACGCTGGGCGTAGTTGGCCGGCGTGGGAGGGACGTTCCGAAGGTTGACCGCGTTCAGCTCAGCGATGTCGATCCCAAGCTCCATTGTCGGAGAGCAGAAGAGAATCGGAAGCTCACCCGAGCGGAACTGCTGCTCGCGCTCTTCGCGAACCTCGTTCGGTACAGCCGCCGTATGCTCGTGCGCGTTGATTCCCGTCGTCTGAGGTGCAACCTCGCGGTAGTAGTCCACGAAGAAGCGGTTGGGTGGTGCGGCCTCCGAGGACTCCGATGGTTGCCGTATCGGATCGCGGAAACCGGTCGTGCCGTCTCCGGCGTACCATCGAATCGCTGACGCATCGAGCTGGTAGCCGGGATCTTCGTCCGGGTTGCGACCCCCCTTCGAGACGATGCCGTAGGTCTTCAGTCCCTCCAGGATCTGAAGGATGATCTCGCCCGTCTCCTCAAGGGAAAGCTTCGAGTTGTAGTCCGGGAAGGTCGTCGTCCGGCGAAGGTACCTGCCGAATCCGCCTCGCGCCGAGACGTAGACATGCTCTCTGGTGTCGAAGGGTTTCCGTGACCGCGGATACGCTATGGCACTGTGGGCAAGGCTCTTGATGGTCTCGTTCTCGTCGAATCCCCATGGGGGCGCCAGCCGCTGGTGGCTGCGTTGGAGCATTCCTTCTTGATACGGGGTGTCGAGGTAGTCGACTCGAATGGCAAGCTGCCGTCGCAGGTCATCGAGAAGGACCTTCGAGATCTTGATGCGTGTCTCTGGTTTGGCTTCGGCCAGGGCAGGATGAGCGGCAGACCAGATCTCGGCATCCTCGCAAGCTTGTGGCAGATGCGGGAAGTCGATCCGGAGGAGTCCCGTTTGCTCCAGATTCGGCGCGAGAATGCGCCAGCCGCGCCGCAGATCACGATACAGTCGATACGCAACGACCTCGCGCATCGCTGCGTTTGTTTGGTCACGCGCGTTTCCCTTGATGCCGGGATCGTAGGCGTAATCGCGAAGTGGGAATCCCAGTTGCTCGAAGACTCGCTTCGGGAGTTCGTCGTGGTCGATGCCCTCTTCGCCTGCTCCCGCCACAGCTCTCTGGAGAGCCGAGCGAAGAAGACCCACCTCGATGAAATCGTTGAAGTGTCCCGCTTGCAGGGAGGCGTCTTGGCGATTGTCTGTGAAGCTTAGGAGCTTGCGCGACGCAGTGTCGAACATCGAAGCACCCATGTTCCGAATCGTCGAAAGCGACAGGATCGTTGTCGCAGTACTCCGGCCTTCTGTGCCCACAGGCGACAGCTTGGGGAAGTCGGACTTCTGATAGAAGTCGTAGGAGACTCCGCAGAAGAGGCAGAATCGAAACGGAGCGGTCACGAACGTGCACGACTCACCCGTCTCCGCCTCGGACCCATCAGGACCCACATGCACATTGGTGGGAAGATGCTTGCGGCGATCTCGTCGGAGCTTGCCGTCCTCTTGCAGCCAATCCTCGGGTAGCCGGTCGAGCATGTCACCCAGCTCGTCCGGCCACGGATGGGATTCGGAGATGTATAGGAATCCGGCATCAACCTCTCCCTCTCCCGACGTATTGAGAAGCTCGCGGGGCTTGTAGAACGCGTGAGCCGGATCGGTCACATCACGCCAGACTGCGTAGTACGCTTGGCCGCAGTGCCGACAGAAGACGAGAGGAAGGAGGATCCTGTCCCGATCTCCGGGGACGTACTTCTGGCCGCGTAGCGTGAGGTAGCGATCTTTCGCAGTCTCGCTGTCAATTGATGCATAGACGGTGTCGCCGCGGCTGATGAACTGGTGAATCCGATAGGCAAACGCCGAATCGCCAGTCTCGGGATCTTCGATCCGGTTCCCCACTAGAAGAAGATCCAAGATCGCTCTCTCGCAATCGGGCTGCGTGCATCCCGTCAGCTGACTGAGCTCGTTTGCCAATCCGCGTTCTCCGCTGACGCTTCGGGGAGAGCCCCGCTTGAGCGTTTCGCTTGTCTTCGCGCGGGTGACACCGACCGCACTCTCAAGCCAGCATGCCAGTGGATGGTTTTGTAGCTGTTCGAAGGACTGAATGGCCGGCTGCTCACCACTGATGGAACTTCTCAAGCGCTCCGTGAACAGAGCATCTGACCCCGCCGGCTCCTCGGTCATGCGGCGAAGCGCCTCGCCAATGACGTGCTCTTCCTCCAACTGCGTGCCGAAGATCCGCGTGGCAACCTCGGCGACAGATCCGCCTGCCGCATGATCGCTGGCCATCGTAGCGGAGGTCCCTACACATTGGAGATTCGTCGCTCGGAACGCCTCGCGTGCACGCCGTACCAGCATGGCCACATCTGCTCCCTGCCGCCCGCGATACGTGTGCAGTTCGTCGAGCACGAGGAACTCAAGCCCATTTGCCGCACGCACAATCGGGGCATCGTCCGGGCGAGTCAGGATGAGCTCCAGCATGACGTAGTTCGTCAGGATGATATCGGGCGGGTTCTGCTGGATCTCCTGGCGGCGTTCGTCGGATTCCTGGCCGGTGTAGCGTGCGAACGTCGCCGGGCCCTTGCCATCAGGAAAGCCGAAATGGAGGAACTTCTCGAGCTCAAGACATTGGCTGTTCGCCAGTGCGTTCATGGGATAGACGATGATCGCCTGCACGCCCTTGCCGGAGCTGTGACGAAGCACTCGATCGACGATCGGGATGATGTACGCAAGGCTCTTCCCAGAGCCCGTTCCCGTCGTCAGGATGTAGCTCTTGCCGGCGGCGGCGAGCTTCACCGCCTCAGTCTGATGCCTGTAGAGGCGAATTTCCTTGCCACGGTCATGAACGTCCGTCTTCCTCCGGAACACGCTGGAACAGCCCCGGTGGAGCGTGCCACTCTCGACCAGCTCGTCGATCGATTCGCCTCGCTCAAATGACGGATTGAGCTGGAGGAGTGGTTGCGGCCACAGCGTTCCGGAAGCGAACTCGCTCTCCACGTAGTCACGTATACTGGCATCGCGGATGTTGACGAAACTGGAGACGAAAGATGCGTAGTCGTCAATCAGCTGATCGCGAAGCTCAAAGGCATTGATCCGACGCCCTCCCTCCCCCCGAGAGACGCAATCCTTGGTACGGACTAGCTGTCTCCGAGTCTTTCCTTCATCCTACGAGAGAGACCTAGGGATGGCAAATCAGGGCGGGGGGGGGGACTGCCTAGGTTGAGATTGGCATTGGGTGCGATCCGTAGATGTGCAGGTCGATCATCCATCGCCTCCCGGAGGCTCCTGGGGAAGTCCCCGATAGAACTGAGCAGCTTTGTGCTGGTCGTCCCTCGTGTACTTCGGCTTCATCATCGATATCCTTCGTTCACTGACGCAGGATCCATCATAGGAAGTACCGAGAGTGACCAGCGCGATGCCCAGGCGATCCCGCAGGCGCTCTGTGTCTTCTCCGCCAAGATCTTGGCAGTCGCTTCCTTCTTACCGCTTCCCCCCACGCGGGACCGTCTCCGTGTGTCGAAAGGACTTCAGAGCTTCCTCTAACTCCTCGTCGACGATGTGGGTGTAGATCTGCGTTGTGGATAGGTTCGCGTGCCCGAGCGCCTTCTGCGTCAGCCGGATGTTCGTCGTCTCCCGGTACAGGTCGGTGGCGAACGTGTGGCGGAGCATGTGCGGGTGGACGTCTTTGTCGATCCCGGCTTTCGTGGCGTACCGGTTGACCATTTCCTGCACGTAGCGGTTGGAAACGGGGCTGCCATCAAGCGTGGTGAAGATGTGCGCCGGCGCGTTGGGGACCACCTCCGCTTGCCGCTCTCGCCAATGTCGGAGGAAACCGAGGTCATGCTCGCCCGCCCACAGCGTTCGGTCCTTGCCGCCCTTTCCCTGTCTGACCATTACCTTGCCGCTGTTGAGATCGATCTCGCTCCACCGAAGGCCGGTCGTCTCAGAAAGACGAAGGCCGGTGTTGAGCATCAAGGTGAGCATCAATCGGTTCCTCTCGCCGGTCGGATAGCGGGGATTTGGCTGCCGGAGGAGCGCTGCCTGTTCCTCAGTAGTCAGCACATCGGGGATCTTTCGCCCTTGCCGTCTACGTTTCTCGCTCATTTCGCCTCCAATTACAGTTCGTCTATTCTAACTTCTGCGAAGCCTATCGCGCAGCTTAGGGAGTCTGAACCACGATGGCAAGCGAAAGCGAAGTCATGCGCAGGCAGAGGTCCATCGGAGCGGGGGTCGCCGAGTGGACCGATGGCGAACGGCGACGGGCCAAGCGGCACGCCGGTTGGCCGCGGGACTTCTTGCCGCGGAGGAGGGCTTCCATCGTATCCCGAACGACCGGGATCTGACTGCCGGGCTGGCTCATGGAAGCGGTACCGTCGGAGGAAACCGATGGGGACGAACCAACGCCCCCGGACACACCGGTTGACACCGCGGACAAGGTCACCATAGGATTTAGAGGGTAAGCGTGCGAGGCCCTCGCAAGGTCAGGTCCAACAACGCACGGGAGATCCCCGGGGGCAGATCATGGGCAGTCGAAGACAGAACCGCGATCACGATGCGTTGCGATTGCTGCGCGAGAGAGTCGATCAGCTGGAGCGGTTGAACGCGAAACTCACGGAGTCCGAGGAGGAGCTTCAGATCCTCTTCGAGCACGCACCCGACGCCTATTACCTCAATGACTTCAAGGGAACGTTCGTCGACGGCAATCGGGCCGCCGAACAAATCACCGGCTACAAGCGGGATGAGCTCATCGGTAGCAGCTTCCTCAAGCTAAAACTGCTCACGGCGAAAGACTTGTTGAGGGCCGCCTCCCTGCTGGCAAGAAACGCGCGCGGTCATGCCACCGGACCGGACGAATTCACCCTGACCCGCAAGGACAAGACGCAGGTTCCGGTCGAAATACGGACCCATCCGGTGCGAATCGGCCATCGGCGCTTGGTCTTGGGCATCGCACGGGACATCTCAGCGCGGAAGAAGACAGAGCACGCGCTCGAGGAACGCGCAAGAGAACTGCGGACACTCTACAGCCTGTCTGAGATTGCCGAGAGGGAAGACATCTCACTCGACGAGCTGTGTCAGGAGCTCACGAACATCCTTCCGAGGGGCTGGCAGCATGAGGAGATCGCCTGCGCAAGGATTGTGATGGGGGGGCGCGAGTTCCGCACAGCGAATTTCGCTGAGTCCCCATGGCAGCAATCCGCCCCAGTCAGGGTTCATGGAGCTGTCATAGGGGCGATCGAAGTTGCCTATCTCAATGAGAGATCAGAAGAGGACGAAGGCCCGTTTCTGAAGGGGGAGAGGTCGCTCATAGATGCCCTCGCGGAGCGTGTCGGACGCATTGCCGAGCGCATGAAGGCAGAAGAGGCATTGGAAGAGAGCGAAGACCGTTTCCGAGACCTGATCGAACATGCCCACGACCTCATCCAGAGCGTCGACCCGGAAGGCCGCTTCCTGTACGTGAACAAGGCCTGGTTGGAAACACTGGAGTACGAGAGGACCGACGTCGCTCACCTCACCCTTCTTGATGTTGTACACCCCGATAGCCACGACCACTGTATGCGAGTCTTCCGATCCGTATTGGAGGGTAAGCCGGCCGACAATGTGGAAGCGCAGTTCGTGTCAAAGGCGGGGGAGACCATCGTCGTCGAAGGGAACGTGAGCTGCCGATTCATGGACGGGAAACCGATTGCCACCCGCGGCATCTTCCGCGACATCACAGAACGCAAGCACCATGAGGAGGAACTGGCTCGCATGGCACGGCACGACCCCCTCACAGGGGTATTCAACCGTTACGCCCTTGAGGAGCTGCTTTCGCGAGAGGTCGCTCGATCGAAGCGATCCGGCCATCCGATCGGCTTTCTGATGATCGACGTCAACCGGTTCAAAGAGGTCAACGACCGGTTCGGCCACGCGATGGGCGACAAGGTCCTTCAGGGCGCAGCCGAGGTCTTGCAGCATAGCGTTCGCGCATCGGACATGGTGGTTCGCTATGGGGGAGACGAGTTCCTTGTCGTCTTGCCGGAGACCGATGGCGAGACCGAGGCTGTCAAGGACCGGATTCTAGCGGAGATCCGCAAGAGAAACGAGACGAATCCGCTGCTCGAGTTCCCCGTCACCCTCGGCATCGGAACCGCACACTGGACCCCAGGAAGCGACGGTACAATCGATCAGGTGCTGGAGGAGGCGGATCGCAGGATGTACGAGAACAAGAGGGCATTGCAGGAAGCTGACGCTTAGCCGCCTCATGCCGCATCTTGCCCCTCCGGCTCATCCGAGAAGCGGAATCGCCCTTCCCGAAACAGCCGGACACACGCGCCGGTGACATCCGCATCGTAGAGCGTGCCCGCTCCTGTCTCGATCTCTGTCAGCGCCTCCTCAAGTGTGTGAGCGGCGCGGTACGGTCGGTGAGACGCTATCGCCTCCACCACATCGGCCACGGCGAGGATCCGCGCCTCCAGGAGAATCGCTTCGCCGGACAATCCATCTGGATACCCAGAACCGTCCATCCGTTCGTGGTGATGCAGGACCGCGTCCGCGACCTCCTTTGGCAGCGCTGTCCCTCTCACGATCTCATAGCCGGCGCGTGCGTGGCCCTTCACTAGAGCCATCTCCAAGCTACTGAGTCCACTTGGTTTGCTGAGGATCTCCGCGGGAACGGACATCTTCCCAATATCGTGCAACAGCCCCGCCACTCGCAGGATCTCCCGTCGCTCGCTGTCGAGCCCCAATTCTGCGGCGATGTCGCAGGCGAGCTCCGTGACGCGGCGCTGGTGCCCCGCTGTGTACGGGTCACGCATCTCCGTAGACGCGGCCAGAGCATGCACAACGCCCTCGAAGGCGGCCCGCACCTGACCGTGCAGTTGGGCTCTCTCGATGCCCGCCGCGGCGACACTGGCCATCCCTTCAAGAACCACGACATCGTCCGCATCGAAGTCGTCCAATCGGCGGCTCTGGACTTGCATGACACCAATCGGTGTGCCCGAGATCATCAGCGGAACGAAGACGGCCGACTGCGTCCATGATGTTCGATCGCTCTTGTCGGGCATCTGGGATGTTACGACCTTCTGGTCGGTGACAGCGTACTGGGTGTGCAGAGTAGCCTCTCTTGCCGCCCAATCTGGGACACAGAGTGGTTTTCCGGTGCGCAGCACCTGGCTCTGCATGCCTTCGCCCTCGGGCGCCAGCGGAAGGGGCGGCAGTTCGGTCACATCCATCTCCGTTCCCTCCATCATCACGTAGAGCGGTGTGATGACGTTGGTGCTCTTGTCGAACCGCGACAGGATAAGCGTGTCCGTTCCCTGAAGCCTTCCTACCTCGTCGGCAAGCACGCGGCAGATACCTTGCAGATCGAGGAGAGCGCCGAGAGCCAACGCGAAGCGGTTGATGGCCATTTGCTGTGAGAGGAGCTTCTTCGTACGCACCTCCGCGCGCTTGCTCTCCTCTCCCACCTCCATGGTATGCAGCGCGTAGGCCACGTCGTCGACCAGGTCACGGAGCAGCGACCGCTCTTCCGGGTCGTCGGCCAGCCCCACCGGCAGGGAGACGACGAGCACACCGAAGTCTCGCCCGCCGTGGCGCAAGGCCCCGGCCAGGGCGGCGGTGTCGCGGTAGACATGAGCGAGGTCGCAGCCCTTGCAGTTGCGGTCGGGGCTGTGGATCGGGGTGATGTTGTCCGGGCTCGCCCAGGCCTGTCGACAGCAGTCAGGCCAGTCGCCGCGCTCTAGGGCCTGGCGCAAGGGCGCAAAATCTTCGCCGATTCCGCATTCCGCCACCGTATACGCCGCGCCGTCCTCGCCGCGCAGGGCCACCCAAGCGCTGCGGTAGCCGCGGGTGGAGATGAGGACCTCGCACGAGCGTTGCAGCAGCGCGTCGCGGTCCTTTTCGTGGATGATGAGTTGGCTCACGTTCCGCACGGCGCGTAGCACCTGCAAAAGGTGGCGAATCTTTGCCTCGTTGCGTTTGCGCTCCGATATCTCACGGATGTTGCACTGGATGACCTCATGGGTGCCTTCCAGATAGACGTTGCTGACGAACTCCACGTCATGTCGCCTGCCATCGCGGCCTTCAAGCGCCAAGTCCTCGTAACGGACGTACTTCTCCCGTTTCAATTCCTCGAAGCGGCCTTTGTTGGCGACGACATCCGCGAAGAAGCTCAGTTCCCATACCTTCTTCTTGAGGACCTCGATATAGGAGTAACCGAGCAGATCCAGCAGATACGGATTCACATCTGTGACCATGCCGGTCTCGGCTTCCAGGATCAGAATGCCGTCCTTGGCGGACTCGAAAAGCCGGCGATAGCGGGTTTCCGAAGTTCGCAAATGCTCCATTGCGGGTGCTTCACTCAGCGTCGAGCCGTCCCTGTGCTCCGCGTCGCTATCCGGCGGTTGGTTCGTACCCATATCGCTCGCCTTCCGCCCCATCGGCAGGGTCGGGGCATGAATCACTGTTCGACGGTGATCATGCAGGGGATGTCCCGTACGTTGTTGAAACTGACCTCGCGACACCCTCGCATCTTCACCCTCTCGATCCTACAGTGACCGTGTCTGCGGTGTCAACGTCGATGTCCGCAGACGCCCGTTCGTCCCCATCGGCTTCCTTCTGGTGATTCCGCGTCGATGAGCCAGTTCGGCAGGCTCTGCCACAGTGTCGTCAAGTTCTCCGCGCGGGGATCTTCTGCCCTTGCTGTCTGCGATCTGCGCCCATCTTTCCTACCGTGAAGTACATGTATTGTACCTTCTGTGAAGCCTATCGCACCCTTTCCGCGAATCCTGGTGACTCTCGCCATGAAGCGAAGCCATCCGCAGCCTGGCCAGTTACGATTCTCGCTTCGATGACGCGCACGGTTGCCCATCAACAGACCGCAGGACTCAGTACGACGTCAACTCATACCTTGTGACGGTCACGGAAACTGCTTGTTTCTTCGCGGTGTTGATCATCGTGTAGTCGGTGACGTAGGAGCCACGGGGAACGTTCAGGCCGTTTGTCCAGTCCTGGTACTTGCTTCCGTCTGCGCACGTGACCTCAATCCAGACTTCGTAGTAGTCGATGTCCACGGTTCCCGTGTTTGTGACTTTGTAGTAGACATACACGTAGGACGAGTACTCCTGGAAGTACTCGTAGTAGTCCTGCGTCCAGTTAGTGACCTCGAAGGACGCTGTCGGTTTAGGGTCGACAAGCGCATAGCATCCGGAAAGAGCCACAACCAGCGTCACGGCGAACGAAGCCACCAGAGCCTTCGCGGTTTTCGAGAAGCGCACACAACCACCTCCTTTCAGAAAGGCCGGTTCCAGTATTGCGTCCAGCCATTACGCTACTGCCGCTGTTCCACACTGATCTCCCAGCATCCGCTGCTACGGATCTTCAAGACATACTCTCCGCCCGAGACGTCTACCTCGTGAGATAGTGGAACCTCAATATCCCTCCGGAGGTCGAGAAGAATGTAGGTGTCAACGTGCTCGGGCTCGTCATAGTAGAACGCTGCCTTGCCTGGATTGAGTGCGAAGAGAGAGGAGTACTGGGCAAGCCTGCCAAGAGGATCCCATCCTCCGCACCCCTCAAAGGTCTGGGGGAGATCCTGCACTGGCCCTACGATGGTGATTGCCCAAGGGCCAAGAGCCACAACGTCTAGGAAGAATGGCGCCTGGTAGCTACCGCTCCATGACAAGAACACCTGAACATCCCTCTTGGATTGTCAAGCTGTGGGGTGGTGGTCCTCCCGGATCTCG
>CAZORQ010000046.1:0-16051 GCA_964582285.1 uncultured Thermotogae bacterium | reverse complement strand
GACGACGGCGAGGTAGAGCTTCAGCACAGAGCGGGCGGCGAACTGGCTCTGGAGGTACGCGAGCGCATCCGGGCTCTTTGCCGCGACAAGCACGCCGCTCGTGTCTCTATCGAGTCGATGCACAATGCCCGGTCGGCTTGGATCATCGCTTGGTGGGAGCTCCCGCTTGAAGAGAAGCCCCTCAACCAGTGTCGGTTCGGTCGTTCCCGCACCGGGGTGGACGACAAGGCCGACCGGCTTGCTGATGACGACAAGCTGATCGTCCTCGTAGAGGATGTCGAGTGGGATCGGACACGGTGTGAGCGACGCGCGATCGGATAGCTCCCATACGATCTCATCGTTCGCTCGCAGACGACGAGACGGCTGAAGGGTCACATCCCCCGAGACTGTGACACGCCCGGAGCGGACGTCACGCTGGACTTCACTCCGTGATCTGTCAGGGTGAGCATCGGCGAGAAATCGGTCGAGGCGGCAGCCCTCGTACTCGGCGTCTATGGTCAGTACAATCCGGTTCATTCTTGAGGATCCTCGTTTGTTCGTGTGTGTGAGCCGTCGTATAATATGGGGATCGCGATGGAATTGGAAGGATGCTCTGTCGCCACTATGGGCGGCATTGTTTTTGGTGAATGCAAGTTGGGGCCGCGAAGGCCTCCAGGGCAAGGCGGGCAAGGATGAACATAGAGTTTATCGAAGCGCTTGAGGAGATGGCCAAAGAGAAGGGGATTCCGCGAGAGGATCTCTATGATGCGATCCGCATGGGCCTAGCCGTCGCCTATCAAGAAGAGCATGAGACCGAGGAAGATGTCGACGTGGAGATCGATCAGCACTCGGGAGACATATTCATTGCTGGTGAACGAATCGAGCTGTCCAAGTTCGGCCGAATCGCAACCAAGAAGGCGGAGGAGACGATTCGGCAGGAGATCGTCCAGCGGCGCCGGGAGATCATCTACGGTCTCTACGTCAACCGCGTGGGCGAGATGATCAGCGGAGCGATTCACCGTTTCGAAGGCAAGGACGTATGGATCAACCTCGGCGAAGCGGAGGCGATCCTTCCGGATCCCGAGAGAATCCCCGGGGAACGGTACCATGCCGGGCAGCGGCTGAGATGCTATCTGGTCAGCGTCGAGGAGACCCAGGGCGATCCCCGGATTCTCCTCTCCCGTGCCGCGCCCGAATTCGTGGAGCAACTGCTCCGCCTTGAGGTTCCTGAGATCGAGGAAGGAACCCTAGTGATTCGCAAGATTGCCCGCGAGCCCGGGCGACGAACCAAAGTCGCGGTGGAGTCTCTCGATCGCAATGTGGACCCTGTCGGGACATGCGTTGGCGCCGGCGGAGCGCGAGTGCGCGTTGTCACGCGAGAGCTCTCGGGGGAGAAGATCGATCTGATCCGCTGGAGTGACGATATCGTGCAGCTGATGAAGAACGGCCTTGAGCCGGCGTCCGTCCTCTCGGTTGAACTGGACGAGGAGGAGCGGACGGCAAAGGTCCTCGTTCCCGACGACGAGCTGTCGCTCGCCATCGGCCGAGGGGGGCAGAACGTCCGTTTGACGGCGAAGCTTGTCGGGTATGACATTTCCGTGACGAGCCCATCCGAATCTGAGGAAGAGGCGTGATCAGGGCTCGATCGAGACGATGAAACCCCTCAAAGAGAGGCTTCTCGGCGGCGTTTTTCGCATTGGCCGCTACTACGCGTGGTGGGTGCTCCTGGTTGTGCTCGTGCTGACGGGCTTCGGGGTCTACTTCGCTCGGGATGTCCCGCTTCGAAGCGCACTCTTTGACCTTCTGCCGCGTAACGATCCGTTGATCGATGAGTATCGCGAGAACGAGCAGTACTTCGCACAGAGCAGCTTTGTCGCGCTCCTCCTCACACTGACCGAGACCGAGGGATTGAGCGAGAATCAGCGGGAGGCGAAGCTTCTAGCCGCTGCTGAGGCGATTGCGGGCGAATTGCGGAAGGATCCGGAATTCGTCGAGATCAAGTACATGCATGATCTATCGCCTGAGATCCCTGATCAGTACGTCGATCTGTTCGAACTGACCCGAGAAGAGCTCGCGCAGATCGAGGAGAGCATCCAGCTCGCGCGGGGAATGGTTGCTGGAGGCAACGACATTCCCGCATTGCCGAACACGACGTTGGGAGCAGTCTATGCCGATGTGAGCGAAGGATTCACGGACGCGCTGTACGGCGGCGGATTGAGTGGTGGAGATGCGTTGTCGCAGACCGATGTCGCAACCCAGCTGGCCGACTTGTCGGCACTGAATGGGGGAGTCATCCGAACGATGGATGAGCTTCCATCGCTTCCTGCAGTGACGACTGCTGTGCAATCGCTGACAGACCTGTTTGCCCCAACGACCGATTCCGATTCCAGAGCGCCAACGGCGCTGTTTTCGGATGATCGAGCACGTCTTCTGATAACGGCTCAACCCCGGTACCCGTCACAACGAGGCGTCGAGTACTCCACGCTCGTGACCGAGAAGACCGCCGAGGCGATCGAACGAGCCGATCCCGAATCGCTCGGCGTGACGGTCGGTGTGACGGGGGCGTACCAGCTCAACACGCAGACGAACACCGTCATCAACACCGATATGATGCGAACGACGATCATCTCGGCGATCGGCGTCTTCGTGATCTTCCTGGTTGCATTCGGATCGTTCTTCTATAGCATCGTTGCGGTCGTTCCGCTGCTGATAAGCGTTGTCCTGACGATGTGCTGGGCACGGTTTGCGGTTGGTGGATTCAATCTCGTAACAACCTTTCTTCCTGCGTTGGTGTTGGGGCTCGGCATCGACTACGCGATTCACATCATCGCGCGCTACTCTGAGGAAAGGGGAAATGGCAAGTCGTTGAACCGGGCGCTGTACGCGGCAGTTCTCTCCAAAGGGGAGGCGTCGTTCTACGCGGCGGTCACGACATCACTTGTCTTCCTGGGGCTCCTTACAGCGCGGTCGCGGGCTCTGTTCGAGATGGGCGCGATCACGAGCGCCGGCGTGCTGATTGCGTTCTTCTCTACGTTGCTGCTGTTGCCTGCGTTGATTACCCTGTCGCACTTCCTACTGCGTGGTCGGCGCAAGGAGAACATCTCGACCTACTCGACGCGGCTGACGGGTTTGTTCCGTCACGTCACGGGACGAGGACGCGCGGTGTTCGTGATCATTCTCGTCCTAACGTTCTTTGTGGCATTTCAAGCGGCGCGAACCTCTTTTGTCTTCTCGAGCAGCGATCTTGTGCCGCGGGTTGAGTCACAGCAAGTGCTCGAAGAAGCCCTTGAGAGCATCTCAATGATCCCGGCAGGAATTGGGGTCTTCTACACGTTCTTCGCTTCGACCGAACAGGAACTCCGCGCGATCGCGAACGGCCTACCGGAACATCCGCTTGTCGAGACGGTGGAGTCTGCGGCGAACCTCCTTCCGGTCGATCTGACATCGCAGCAACAGATCCTCAACAGCCTCGATATCGAGGCATACGTCAGTCAGCTGGAGATCCTTGGAGACAGCTTCGAGGATCGATCGGCTGCGTTGGCTCAGATTCGAACGTTGCTTGCCCAGTTTGGATTGCTGCAGTATGCTGCGTCGCTGAACGGTCAGGCGAGCACAGCCCTTGCAAGCAGCGAGATCCTGAATCAACTGCGCGGAATCCAAGGCCGGCTTGCCGATATCGACTCGGAATGGACAATCCGAGAGATCAACAGGCTGCAAACCGCACTCATACAACTCGACGCGAATCTTGAGCAGCTGCGCGATCTCCCACCGGTCGAGACGCTCTTGCGAAACATCCTCCTTGCCTATCCGGAGGGGATTCGGACGCAGTACCTGACCCCGGAGGGCGATTTCATCATCCGCGTGCGCGTTCGGCAGGACATCTTCGATGCCGACAACATGGAGGAGTTCAACCGGTTCGCGGATTCGTTCTCCGACGACTACTTCGGGATGCCGATGGTCATTCAACAGTTGGAAGGCTACATGAAGCGAGACTTCTACCTGTCAACGCTGATTGCCGCTGTGTTGATCATTGTGCTGCTTCGGGTCAGCCTCCGCGGTTGGGTCCGGGCCCTCGTGGCCGGAGCGCCGCTTGTGCTCGGCTACATCTGGATGCTGGGCGGCATGCGGCTCCTTTCCATGGAGTTCAATTTCCTGAGCATCACGATCTCGCCTCTGCTGATCGGGATCGGCGTGGACAACGGGATCCACATCTTGCATCGCACAATCGAAGAGCGGATGGTGAAGCCTGAGGGCTCGATCGAGCGAGGTGTTGGGACGACTGCCGTTGCGGTCATCGTGACATCATTCACGACGATGCTCGTGTTTGGCAGCCTACTCATGGCGCGGACTCCAGGCCTGAGGGTGCTGGGTGCGTCGGCACTGCTGGGAATCGGATTTGCGCTTCTGTTCAGCCTCCTGTTCCTGCCGGCTGCTCTCCGTGTTGAAGGAGGCAAGCGGGTATAATGCGCAGTGGGATAGGTTTCCAAAGGGGGAGTGAACAGCAGTGATCGAATACATCGGTTGGGGAATGAGTCTCGTCGCTGCGATCGCGATCGGCCTTCTTGTTGGGAGCATCCCGCGGAAACGCAAGGAAGAGGATCTCCTCAAGACGGCTCAGGAAGAGGCGGAGCAGATCAAGAAGGAACGCCTCCTCGAAGCGCGGCAGGAGATTCAGGAGCTCCGCGAGGACGTCGAGGAGCGGATGAAACGCCGCGAGGAAGAGACCGCCCGAGCAGAAGAGCGGATTTTGCGCCGTGAGGATCGCCTGAGCAAGAAGTCGACATACCTCGAGAAGATAGAGGACTCTCTTCGCCAGGATGAGGAAGAGCTTGTCAAGCTGAAAGAAGAGGGCGCCAAGCTTCTAGAAGAAGGCAAGACGCAGATGGAGCGAATGGCCGGTTGGTCGAGGAAGGAAGCGCAGGAGCACCTGATGAAGGTGGTCGAGACGGAGTCGCAGCGCTTCTTCTCGCGGAAGATCGAGGAAGTCGAGCGTCGAGCCAAGGAAGAGGGCGAGCAGCGAGCTGCCCGCATCATTGCCACGGCGGTGCAGCGCTACGCCGCGGAGTATGTCGAAGAGAACACGGTAAGCTCCGTGCCGCTTCCGTCTGAGGAGTTCAAGGGACGAATCATCGGGCGAGAGGGAAGGAATATCAAGACGTTCGAGGCGTTGACCGGCGTTGAGCTTCTGGTTGACGATACGCCGGAGATGGTCGTGTTGTCGTGTTTTCATCCGTTGCGACGCGAGGTGGCCAGATTGGCGCTGACCCGTCTTATCGAGGACGGCAGGATTCACCCAGCGCAGATTGAGGAGAAGGTACAGCGGGCACAAGCGCGATTGGCGGAGACGATCAAAGAACAGGGGAAGAAGGCTGCATTCGATGTTGGGATCGAACTCCATCCGGAACTCGCGTCGCTTCTCGGACGACTCCAATACCGCACGAGCTATGGGCAGAACCAGCTGACCCATTCGATCGAAGTCAGCGGTATTGCAAAGGTCCTTGCCGACGAGATTGGCGTGGATGCCCAGCAAGCCGTGCGAGCGGGACTGCTTCACGATATTGGGAAGGCAGTCGACCATGAGGTGGATGGGCCGCACGCTCTGATCAGTGCGGATCTCGCGCGCAGGTATGGCGAGGGACGTGGCGTCGTACAGGCGATTGCAGCACACCATGAAGATGTCGAACCGACCAGCATACTCGACGTACTGATTCAGGCAGCGGATACGCTTTCGGCTGCGAGGCCAGGAGCGCGCCAAGAGACGTACGAGCGATACGTGCAGCGGCTTCATGATCTCGAGGACCTCTGCCGATCGTTCCCCTCGGTTCAGGAGGCATTCGCTCTTCAGGCAGGAAGAGAGGTTCGCGTTATGGTCCACCCGGACCGAGCGAATGACGATGTCTCAGCGAAGCTTGCGTACGATATTGCTCGAGCGATCGAGGAGGAGCTAAGCTATCCCGGAGAGATCAAGGTCAACGTGATTCGGCAGACCCAATTCACGGAAAGCGCGAAGTAGGTGATCGAAGCGATGCAGATCCTCAAGGCGTCATCCAGCTCGAATCCCGGTGCGACTGCCGGGGCGATTGCGAACTGCATCCGGGAACATGGCTTGGCGGAGATCCAAGGGATTGGCCCCCGCGCGGTCAACCAGGCCGTGAAAGCGATCGCGATTGCTCGTGGGTATCTCGCAGCCAGCGGGGTGGATCTCTATTGCGTGCCAAGCTTCACGAGTATCAGCGTAGCGGAAGGGGAACAGGAGAAGACGGCGATCCACTTCGCGGTCAAGCCTCGACACGAGATCCATGGAGTGGCAGCGACGCCGCACGAAACCAGTTTGGAGTTCTGATTTGTAAGATCAGACGGCTTGTCCGTCTCCTAGTGGGACGGTACCATTCGCCGACGACCCAACTATGTGTTCAAGGGAGTGACAGACTGCGATGCCCGGATTCCTGAAGCGTCATCAGAAGAAGATCATCTGGATTGTTGTCCTTTCGTTCTTCGTGGGGGGTGTGGGACTTGTCTCGCTCAATCAGGCGGGAATCTTCCAACGCACGCCAACGTCTGAGAGCGGACCGGCCTATGCCGCGACTGTGAACGGTGAGGCGATCTCCAAAGAGGCAGCTGCGAGCGCACTAAGCAACCTGGTCAACCAGTACTACGTCTACTACCAGCAGACCGGCGAGGATGCGAGTGAGCTATTCAGCGGAGCAGCCGGCGCGCTGACGATGCTACAATTCCAGGCGGACGCAATTGGGAGCCTGATCAGACAGACCCTCTACAACCAGGCGGCGGAAGAGCGGAGGATTCAGGCTCAGCGTCGAGAGATTGACGCGGTCTACGCATCGGAGTATCGCAACCTGCTCGATCGAAACAACATCGATGAAGAGGGGCTGGCGAACTATCTTGCGTCGCAAGGAAGAACGCTCGCGGAATTCCAGGAGAGTCTGCGTGTCGAGATCGAGACGCAGATGAGGAACGAAGCACTTCGCGAGGTCATCGTTGGCGTCATTGAACCGACGGAAGACGAGCTGTACGGGTACTTCGAATCCAACATCGTTCGGTACGACGTTCCGGAACAGGTTCGTGCCTCGCACATTCTCACGCCTAATGAGGAAACGGCGCTCGAAGTCCGCGAGCAGCTGGTGGCGGGCGGCGACTTCGCAGAACTGGCAAGTCAGTACTCTGAGGATCAGGGCAATCGGGATAGCGGTGGTGACTTGGATTGGTTTGGACGCGGGCAGATGGTCCACGAGTTTGAGGAAGCAGCGTTTTCTTTGGAGATTGGTGAAATCTCCGAGCCGGTGAAGACGCAGTTCGGGTACCACATCATCCAGGTCACGGACCGTCGCGACGCGCACACGCCAACGCTCGACGAGGTGGAGGAGACGGTGCGGAGCGACTATGTTGCCGAAGAGGGGCGGACGCGATTTGACGACTGGTATGCCGCACAGCACGAGTCGAGCGAGATCGAGATCGGGTTCCCGCTGGTGAATGCCTACACATTGCAGCAGGAGGATCTCGAAGCGGGACTTGCCGAATTCACGAGACTACAGAGCAGTCGCGAGGTCAATGATCCGTATCTGCCGTACTACATCGGCCGGATTAACGAGGCATTGGCCGATCAAAATGCCAGCGAGAGGGTTGAGCTTCTGGAGATCGAGGAGCGAACGGAAGAGCAGCAGGTGCGGCTCGACGAGCTGGTAGCCGAGAAAGATGCATACGAGGACGCAGCGCTGGCGCAGTACCTACTTGCTTTGGAGGAAATCGACGCGGATGAGAAGCTGGTGACGCGAGTCCTCACGCTTGATCCAGACAGTGCGTCGGCGCGCTATCTGCTCGGCAAGCTGCTCATGGAGCGTGGCGACGTGCTCGGAGCAGCAGAGCAGCTGCAGGAGGTCATCTACAAGGCGCCTGAATACGTCCCGGCGTACATTGCGGCAGGAGATCTTGCACTACAACAGGGAGCCTCGGTGCAGGCGGCTCAGCGGTACGAGGAAGCACTGCGGATTCGCCCAGATGATGTCACGATCATGACGAAGCTGGTCACAGCGTACTTGGCTGTGGGGTATGTGGGCGAGGCGGAGGAGATGCTTCGAAAGATTGCCCAGATCGATCCGGACAACGTGAAGATGATGATTGCGCAGGGGGAAGTCGCGCATGCCCGGCTTGAGGAGGCGATTCTCGAACGGGATGGACTCCAGAGTTTGGAGAACAGGACTGCTGAAGACGACGCGCGGCTTGGCGAACTGGAGCAGCAGGTGGAGGCGTATGCAGCGACGGCGATAGACCGATTCGAGAACGGGCTACAGAAGGGAGGGGGACTCGATCTCAATGTGGAACTGGGACGGGTGCTCCTCCTCGTTGGCCGCCTCGATGAAGCGGAAGACGAATTCCGGCGAGTCATGATCCAGTCGCCGTACCGGGTCGAGGCATACACAGGAATCGCAGAGGTTCTGGTTCTTCGCGGTGACATCGAGGGAGCGCTCGAAAATCTGCGGTCGGCGCACGCACGATCACTGGATGATCATGAGAAGGAAACGGTCGCACGGCGGATTCTTGAGCTCGATCCAGAAGACATGGCGATGCGCCTTCGGTTCGCTCAGGCATTGGGGGACCAATACAAGTGGACTGCTGCGATACGGGAGTACGCCATGGTCCTGGAAGAGAACCCGGACTCGATCGAAGCATACGTTGGGATCGCGGAGGCGTACCGCTGGCGAAACGAACCGATGACTGCGATCGAGTACCTTCAACGCGGCTTGACTCGCGCTGAGTATGAGTCTGACAAGATCCTCATCTATGAGGAGCTCCTGGTTGCTGTCGAAGCAGAAGTAGGGATTGGCCAGCCTCTTCTCCCTGTAGGACTTGAAGCGCGGATCAGCCTGGCACGGATCTACCTCGATCAGGGAAGGGTCCAGAAGGCCGTGGAGCAGCTGGAACTCGTCAAGAAAGACGATCCGCAGTTCCGGACGGCTGAGATCCATGCGATGCTGATCGAAGCAGGTGTGGAAGAGCCTGCCACGGACAGCCTGCCAGACGAAGACGCCGCGTTGGATGCTGGGGAGAGTACCGACTCGATTCCGGATGAGGAGTAGATCGTTCTCCGATCTCGTTGAGTTGGTCGCTCGATTGCGCGATCCCACGAGCGGATGTCCATGGGATCGCGCGCAGGATCACTCATCACTACGCCCCTACATGCTGGAGGAAGCGTATGAGACGATTGCCGCTATTGACGGCGGCGATCCAATCGCTCTGTCGTCCGAGCTGGGTGACGTTCTGCTACAAGTCCTTCTGCATAGCCAGATTGCCTCGGAGCATGGAGACTTCTCGATCAACGACGTCATTGCGGGCCTTGCCGAGAAACTGACGCGGCGGCATCCGCATGTGTTCGGAGATGCGTCGAGCGATCTTCCTTCGATCAGGCAACGGTGGGAGGAGATCAAGGCAGAGGAGAGGCAGAAAACGACAAGGCTTCCGATTCTCGTTCGAGCACGCAAAGCAGTCAACGCGATGGCCAAGCTTGGGAAGATCGGAGCAGTCTGTGAAGGCGGCTCGAACCTTGCCCCAGAGGAGCTGGCTGGCGGTCGGATTCTGTCTGCAGTCAGCAGGGCGTGGGAAGACGGCTTCGATGCGGAACTGGCGCTGCAGAAGGTACTCGATCGCATCGAAAGCGAGTCGGACGGATGATGGACGCACTGGTGTATTGGATCGGAATGACGGAAGAGCAGGTTCACTTTTTTGATGCGATCATCGGCGCCTACGACGGGATGGCCACGGTCCGCCGGGAGTACCGTCTCTGTGACGGGGAAATGCAGTACAAGGTGTATGTGTCGAGAGGGATGGAAGACGAGTTCCTCGAAGTTGTAGCGCGATTTCGAGAGGCCACGAAGGTTGGAGCACTGGTTCGTGAGGAGACAGCGAATGGGACTACTCCGAGCGTCTGAGACAGCACGGACGATCTTCGAGATCGACTATGATCAGCTGCATGCGGCCGGGAAGCGTGTCCTCCTGTTCGATTTGGACAACACGCTTGGCAGGCATGGTACGGTACACCTGCCGGAAGCGATCGTTGACTTCCTCTCGTCTCTTGCACAGCGAGGATTCGCGGTTGGAGTCTTGACAAACCGGAAGAGGAACTCAGAAGTCCCTGCCGTTCACGCCTTGAGGAAACGCTTCCCAGTGATCCATGCGGCGGGGAAGCCTGCTCGTCGAGGATTCCTGAAGCTTCTTAGCCTGTTGGGTGGATCACCGGAGACCGCAGTGATGATCGGTGACCGTCGCTTGACAGACATCCTAGGCGCCAACCGCCTGGGGATCTACTCGATCAGAGTACGATCAAGAGGTGGGGCCTAGCACCATAACCAAGAGACGAACGCGACGGGGCTGAATCTCCCGCGCCGCGCTCGTGTGCATTTCCTTCTGTAGTGTGGCCCCTATTTCAGCCGTGGATCGAGAACATCGCGCAAGCTGTCCCCAAGAATGTTGAACCCGAACACCGTGGTGACGATACACAATCCCGGGAACACGGCCATCCACCAAGCTGTGCGCATGTACTCCTGAGCCTCTTGAAGCATTGCGCCCCAGGACGGCGTTGGCGGGGTGACACCGTAGCCGAGGAAGCTGAGTCCGGCGACAACGATGATATTGACGCCGATCGACATGGTCGTAACGACAATCAGCGATGCGATCGCATTGGGAAGGACATACTTGAGGATGATCCTCCATGTCGGAACGCCAATGGCCGTGGCGGCAACGACATAATCCGCTTCACGGACAGAGAGGACTTCACTTCGAATAATGCGCGCCGGCTGAAGACCAAAAATCCCGAGGACCAGCATAAGCGACAAGATGCCTCCCTCTCGCCAGATGCTCAGGATCAGGAGGACGAGGATCAAGAATGGGATCGAATTGATGATCTCCAGGATGCGCATGAAGATCGCATCGGTAACGCCGCGGAAGTAGCCGCCCAGTAGCCCGAGGAACCCTCCGAACAGCATATTGAGAAGGGTTGCGACAACGCCGATTCCCAATGCCACGCGCGATCCGAAAATGATCCGATCGAGGACATTGCGGCCGAAATTGTCGGTTCCAAGCGGGTGTTCTGGCGAAGGTGGAGCCTGGAAGTTGCGCAGGCTCATCTTGATCGCATGCTGAACCGGCGTCACGTAGCCAGTCACTCCTTTGAAGCTGTGCCCTGACGCGAAAAACGGAGCGAACAGTGCCACATGAACCGCGAGCATGATGATCAACAGCCCAACGATCCCTTTCGGGTCGCGAGAGAACCGTCGTGTGGTCATCTGCCAGTATCCGAAGGAGTACTGCTTCGAAGCTCGGCTTCGGAGGATCCGGCGTATGTCGAACGGTGCCCAGACCCAGATCAACACCAACATGATGAACAGCATGATCGTTGAGAACCAGTAGTCCGTCGGTCCGGCGAACCACGCCAAGCGGTGCTTCGTAACGGCGAGTCCCAGCGTTGCTCCAAAAACCGAAAGGGTTCCAAGATAGAGGAGCGCCTTGCCCCACCAGCCACGGGCAAGGTGTCCCAGCCCTGGAAGAAGAAGCGTCAACACCACGTCGCTTGTTTTCATCTTCACATTCTTATTCTCAGTCATAGGCGATTCTCGGATCGATGTACGCGTACATGAGATCGACGACCAGGTAGGAGACCTGGAAGACGATTGCAGTGAACAGTGCAAGGCCGAACACGACCATTTGATCCCGTCTCTGGAGTGCTTCGATCATCAACCGGCCGAGTCCTGGCCAGGCAGTCGTAGTTTCCGTCAATACTGCTCCGGCAACGAGTGTTCCGATTTGCATGCCCACGTTCGTTACGACTGGAGCGAGAGCATTGCGGAATGCGTGTTTGATCAGCACAACCCGCTCCTTCAAACCCTTGGCCCTCGCTGTCGTGACGTAATCCTGGCGCAACACCTCAAGCATGCTGGCTCGGGTAAGACGTGCATTCATCGCCATGAACACAGAGGCCAGTGCTATTGAAGGGATAATGATGTGTTGGAAGCCGTCCCACGTGATGCATGAGATGCGCAGCCATGGCCATCCAAACAGCGTTGCCGTGGCGCCACGGCCAGAGACCGGAAGGATCCTCAGGATAACACCGAAGACCAACATCAACATCAGTGCAAACCAGAAGACTGGGATCGAGATTCCCATCAGTGCGACCGTGGTCACGGTGTAGTCCAACAACGAGTTTCTGTAGATCGCCGATAGCAATCCAGCCGGGATGGATACGACCAGTGCGATAATGATCGCGAACAGCCCCAGCTCGAAAGTTGCTGGCAGTCGCTCGAGGATGACAGTCCAAACCGGTTTGTGGTACGTCATTGCTTGGAGATTGCCGGTCAACAGACCACCGGTGAATCGCCAGTACTGCACGGGCCATGGTTTGTTCAGCCCCAATTCCTCGCGAATCCCCTCGATTACCTCAAGCTCTGCACCGATTCCGGCCATGACAATCGCTGGATCTCCAGGCATCAGTTTGAGAAGCACGAACAGGAGGATTGTCAGGACGAAGATCGTGAATACGCTCTGAAGCAGCCGCCTCAACGTGTATCCGACCATAAAGTCCTTCCTTGAAAGGCCTGGGCTGCCAGTCATCCGACCAACAGCCCAGGCAGTTGGTCTTCGCCTAGACTAGGTTACGGCGATTGAAGCGCTATCGCCTGTGCTCCTAGTTGGTGACCCAAACATTGTGGAACGGCGAGCAGATCCACATGTTCGAAAGCGGGCTAATCAGGAACCCTTGGACGCGCGAAGCCACGCCACGTGTTTCAACGTAGTGATATCCAGGGATCGCATTGTAGCCTTCATAGACGATCCGTTGCGCCTGAACATACAGGTCCTCGCGGACTGCCTGATCGAGCGTGGTCGCAGCCTGGTCAAGCAGGTCGTCGACCTCGGGGATCATCGTGAACGACATGTTATCCGCTGATCCAACAGTCGCGTTTGCCGAATGGAACATGTAGAACGCGAAGTCGTGCGGATCCGGTCCACCACTCCAGCCCATCCACATCATCTCGAAGTCTCCCACAGGGTCGGCTTCTGAGCGATAGGCCAGGTCAAGCAGCGGGCCCCAATCGAGCGGGACAACCTCTGCATCGACACCATTCTCGATCAGGCTTGTGGCCATAATCGTCGCCAACTGGCGGCGGCGAGGATCAAGTGGCGTATGGATGCGGATTGTATAGCCTTCCGGAATGACTCCCTCCGCCTTCAGCTCGGCGAACAGGCGCTGCGCCTCTTCGTCGTCTTCGTGGAGGTAGACATTGTCCCTCAGGTATTCCTGGTCGTTCGCCCAAAGCGCAGGCGGAATACAACCGTAAGCCTTCACACCGGTCAGGTTCTGGAAGATCGAGAAGACTGCATCATCCATCTCAACCGACATGTAGCAGGCTTTGCGGAAGCGGATGTCCGAGGAAATGTCGCTGTTCATGTTGAAGAACATGTGGAAATAGGAAAGGCTTCCGACCTGCTGCACTTCAACGGTATCCAGCGCCTGGAATCGTGCTACGTCGGTCGCCGGCATGTTGTCGGCGATGTCGATTCCACCGGACTCAAGCTCGAGCATCATGACCGAGAGCTCGGGAATCGGACGGTATGTGATCGTATCCAGGTTGGGATAGACCAGCCAGTAGTCCTCATTCCGCTCGACCTTGATATGATCGCCGGGCAACCACTCGACGAACTTGTACGGACCGCTGCCGACAGGAGCCAGGTTGAACGCTTCGTCACCCATCTCGAGGACTGTGTCCATCGGGACGATCGCCTGTGTTTCATTCCCGAAGCCTGGTGCAAATGGTGCATACTCTGGCTTGGTGAAGATGTCGACCGTGTATTCGTCAACGATCACACACTCCTCCATCCAGATGAGCTCGGTCATGTTCGGCGAGTTGTTCGCTTCGTCAGCGATCCAATTGAACGTGAACGCTACATCCTCTGCGGTCAGGGCTTCTCCGTTGTGGAACGTAATTCCTTCGTTGAGGAAGAAACGGACCTGCGAATCGCTGAGGATCTCCCATGATTTGGCGATCCAGGGCGCCGGTGCCAACGTCTCCGGGTCGAGGAGAATCAGCCCATCGAACACAACGTTGAGCACGTACGCATCGTAGACCGAGTTCGCAATTCGCGGATCCAAATCCTTGAACGTCTGGCCGGAACCAACTACCAGATCGCCGCCGGGCACTGCGCCGGGTGTCTCAGGAACGGGAGTCTGCGCGACTGCGAGAGATCCGAACACAAGCAAGCCCAGAGCCAAAATCAAACCGACTCGTTTCGTCATCGATACCCTCCTTGGAACAGGGGCCTATGGGGTGCAGCACGATCACTCCCCCGGCGGCCCCGTTCGATTGGGATTATCAGTCGCCTAGTCGAACCAGAACGCAGATGTTACGACTGCAGTCGAGTCGGCGGGGAGTTCCAACTGGAAGGTACCGCCCTTGACCACAGCCACGTCGATGAACGCATACGTCTGGGTAATCGCAATCATTGTGGGCATGTCGCCGCCAAATACGACAATATCATCCGCATCGAACGTGACTTCCGTGTCGAAGATAATCGCCAGTTTGGTTGCGGCTGCGCCGGATGCGTTGTCAAACAACAAGAAGTTGTCGTAAACGCGAGGCGTGACGGCTGTGCCGGCAAGACCGACCACGCCGGACAACAACACGAGACCCAGGAGTACTACCAGAATCCTTTTCACTGCTTCGCCTCCTTGATCGAGGGGACAGGCCAACAGCGCATATCCCCAGACCGACCTGTATGATCCACTCCGCCGATATTGACGAAGTGAACCAACCCAGTAACTCAGATCTAGTGAATTGGCGAGATCAGTATAGCGTTCATGAGCGAAGGAAGTCAACGGCTGAGTCGACATACGGCGGTCGTGATGACGCTGCTGGGCGTTGCTTGAATGGCCGAAGAGATGGAAGCGCGGCGATGATGGAGCACTTGGTCCCCGAGCATGGCCAGCGTCCTACATCCAGCAGCCAGCGATCAGGGAGCCTGCACTTGGGGCAGGAAGCCACCTTGACTACTCCAATCTCACCCTTGGATCAAACAGCGCGTAGAGGATGTCGACGACCAGGTTCGTGAGGACGAGCAAAACGCCGTTGAACAAGGAGAACCCAAGAATGCTCGGCATATCGAGTTGAACGGCGGAGGAGGCGGCAAACTGTCCCAGCCCGCGGAAATTGAAGATCGTCTCGGTAACGACGACGCCATTGAGCAGACCAGCGATCATCAAACCGGCGACGGTCGTTACGGGCAGCAAAGCGTTTCGTTGCGCATGCCGATTGACCACGCGGCGCTCATGGAGTCCCTTGGAGCGCGCAGTGACGACGTAGTCCTGACGCAGAGTTTCCAACATGCTGGAGCGCATCAGCCGCAGGATCATCGCCCAGCTGACGTAGGCGAGGGTGATCACCGGCATGACAAGATGCCGAAGTGCGTCACCGAGGACCGTGAGATTGCCGTTGAGAATTGCATCGATCGTATGCATCCCGGTATAGATCGTGTACGCGTCGGAATGCACAATACGAGACGCAGCGATACTCAGTCGGCCTGCAGGGAACCAGCGAAGTAGCCCATAGAAGATCATGAGCATGAGGATTCCGAAGACGAACGTGGGAAATGACCATCCGACAATCGCGGTGACTCTTGTGGCATGGTCGATGAACTTGTCCTGATGAACGGCGGAGACCTTTCCGAGCCAGATTCCGAGAAAGATCACCGGGAACGCAGCGAACAGGCTCAGTTCGACCGATGCAGGGAAGAGATGGAATATCGCTTCGAGCACTGGCCGCCGGGCCGATTCAGACCATCCGAAATTGCCATGAAACACTTCGCGCATCCAGCGTCCATACTGAACCCAAGCGGGATCATCGAGTCCCAACGCTTCGACCATCTCTTGAAGCTGCTCCGGGCCCTGCTTGAGTTGGTCGGGGTCTGTGACGTACACGGCCAACCGAGAGAATGGGCTCATCAACTGCATCAGGGAGAAGATGAGGATCGACACCCCGGCGATGACGACGGGAAGGAACAACAAGCGGCGTAGTAT
>CAZORQ010000045.1:9445-16112 GCA_964582285.1 uncultured Thermotogae bacterium | reverse complement strand
GAAGACCTACATCTGGCGGAACATGCAGGACGAGCGGGTTCGTGGGAACCCCATGGGCAGGTACCCACACGCGCAGTACAGTCACTGGGATCGTGAGGGGAAGGTCTTCGCATGGGACGATGCAGACGGAGAGGTCCCCGAGGACGGGCACCCAGGCTTCCCGATTGCTTGCCGGTGCTGGGCACAGGTTCAGGAGGAGGAAGCGCTCTACGATACCGAGAGCATGGTCCAGCCAGGCGAGTACTACGGCGAGCCGCCAGCGACAGCAACAGCGGAAGCTCCATCTACCTCTCCTGCACAAACAGAGGCTCCTATTGTTCCATCCACGAAGGCGACGACTCCGGTCTCAAAGACTACCAGCTTATCCGATGAAGAACTGGCGGCAGTCCACAATTGGCAACAGGACGGGTACACGGAGATCCGCCTTTTCGAGCGAGGACGGGTTGATGAGATAGCAACAGGTGGATGGATCATGCCTGAATCACCACAACAGTTCTTCGCTGCGGAGACAAAGCGGCTTTATGCTGCGCTGGATAAGGTCCCGATATACAGAGGCACGGTGTACCGCGGGTTGAAGGATGTGGACGACGTTGGTCTCGCCGCACTCACACGGTCGGGCACGATTACGCTAGATGCCTCAGCGTCAGCGAGCAAGAGCCTGCATCAGGCTTCTAGTCATGGCTTTGGAAGCAAGGGGAATTCAGTTCTCCTAGAAGTTCGGAGTAAGACAGGCGCGGATATCTCGAGCATCAGCAGCGAGAAGTTTATGTTGGAGCAAGAAGTCGTTCTTCGCAAAGGGGCCAGGTATCGCGTCGTGAGTTCGTCTTTGGATGAAGATCTATCATCCACGGGAGTTCGTCCTTGGTATCGGATTGTTCTGGAGGAGCTATGACCGACGAGGGGAAGTTCGGGGGCGTTGGGCTTGACGGAGTGTCGTTGGGCGACAGCAAGTGCTCCGAGTGCAAGCATCTGCGAGCGGGAGGGCAAACGTGTGATGCTTTCCCAGATGGAATTCCCATGATGATTCTCAGCGGCGAAGTGTTGCATGCCGAGCCATACCCGGGCGACCACGGGATCCGGTTCGAAAGGACAGTGGTCACGAAAGGATGAAAGCTGCTGACTACGTCAAGCGCATGCAAGTCGCCGAGCCGATGGTCGGTTTCAGCGGCGCAGTGCACCAAGTTGCCTGTGGCTTGCTCAGTGAAGTGAATGCGCTTCGTTCCCAGCGGAGCTCGCGCTCGCTTGACGCCCAATCTGCCATCCTCCATGAGCAGGATCAGAAGTGGGCGGCAATCTGCCGACTTGACAAACGACTTGATCCAGACGGATTCCGGCGGCTCCTGAAGCGTGAGTTCCCTGAGGTGTGGGATCTGTGGCGCAACTCGAGACGGCCACCGAAGCAACCTGCAGCAAGAGAGGAGGGATATGGGATATGGCGCTCCAAGACCTGAAGGACCTGCTGAGACGGCACCGGTTCCGGTTCGGGAGCGAGGTGGAGCTGCAGGATGGGATCGCAGCCGTGCTGACCAAGGCAGGGCTCTCGTTCAAGCGGGAGGCCGTCGTCGTTGGTGGGGTCATCGACTTCTTGGTTGGCTCGGTCGGCGTCGAAGTCAAGGTCGACGGTAGCACGGCTAAACTGATCCGGCAAGTCTACGCCTACGCAGAGGACGAGAAGGTCGGTTCGATCCTGATCGTGACGGTGCGAGCCCGGCACGGTGGCGCCGTGTGCGAGGCTCGCGGCAAGCGAGTCGATGTTCTCTACTTGACCGAGAGCTGCCTGTGAGAACCTTTGGCACAGCGACTCTCATCGAGGGGAATACGTGGAGGATTCGAGCCGAACCCCATGTCGCAGTCCGGCTGAAGCGGATCTTCGACCGTGCAGTCAAAGTCGTCCGTGGCGAGCTGGAGATTCGGTCGACAGATGAGACGTGCCGGGACCTTCTCTGGGCACTCAAGCGGTATCCCCTTGAACTTTCCGAGCTTGACCACTACGAACTCGAGCAACGGGCCCGTGCATACGATCAGCGCGTTGAGGATGTTCAGCAGTTGCTCCTCGGGAAGATCACCCCTCGCCCATTCGAGCTAGCTCTTCCCCCTCGTGGTTACCAGACCGTGGCGACTGAGATGCTTCTTCGAACCGGCGGTCTTCTGATTGCTGATGACGTCGGGCTTGGGAAGACACTATGTGCGATCGCCGCACTGACCCAGCCGGCGGCGCGGCCGGCCTTGGTAGTCACTCTGACTCACCTCACGACACAATGGGAACGGGAAATCCACCGCTTTGCGCCAAGCCTACGGACGCACATCCTGCGCCAAGGGAAGCCATACGATGTGAGCCGTCCTCGCGGAGGGCGGTCCGACTATCGGGCGCCGGAGCAGGGCGGCTTCCCTGATGTTCTGATCACGAACTACCACAAGCTCGCCGGTTGGTCCGTCGTGCTGTCTGGAGCGATGCGGACGGTCGTCTTCGACGAGTGCCAAGAGCTACGGCGCGGTGGCCTGAGTCAGAAGTACAGGGCGGCTGTGGCGATCATGTCGGGTGCCCGGTATCGCGTGGGTCTCTCCGCAACTCCGATCTATAACTACGGTGGGGAATTCTTTCATGTCATGGAGTGCCTTCGGCCTGGTGAACTCGGGACGAGCGAGGAGTTCCTTCGTGAGTGGTGCGAGACCCACTACTACGACCAGAACAAGGCACGGATCCGCGATCCACGAGCCTTCGGGACTTACGTGCGCGAGGTCGGGCTGATGCTTCGGCGTACACGGGCCGAGGTTGGCCGAGAGCTGCCCGAAGTCATCAAGGTCCCCCAGTACATCGATGCAGATGAGCGCGCCCTTGAGAGCGTGTCGAACGATGTCGCCGAACTTGCTCGGATCATCCTCGACCGGGGGGCAGTGTTCGTGGAGCGGGGACAGGCGGCCCGGCAGCTCGACTCGCAGCTTCGCCAGGCAACTGGCATCGCTAAGGCGCCGTTCGTTGCGGAGTTCGTGCGGCTGCTGCTCGAGGCCGAGGAGAAGATCGTGCTGTATGGCTGGCATCGCAGCGTCTACGACATCTGGCGTGACCGGTTGGGTGACCTCGGGCCTGTCATGTTCACGGGATCGGAGTCACCTCCACAGAAGGAAGCAGCACGCAGGGCGTTCATCGACGGCAACGCGCAGGTCCTGTTGATGAGCCTCCGTGCTGGTGCCGGCCTTGACGGGTTGCAGGATGTCTGTCGGACGGTCGTGTTCGGGGAGCTCGATTGGTCGCCGGGGGTCCATGAACAGTGCATCGGGCGGGTTCACCGTGACAGCCAGGGCGACGCGGTCGCCGCATACTACCTGCTCGCTGACTCCGGATCCGATCCGGTTGTCGCGGATGTGCTTGGGGTGAAGAAGCAGCAGATCGAAGGGCTTCGCGATCCGAGCGGGATCGGCGTGGAGGTCATCTCCAGGGACGAGGATGGCATCCGCCGGCTGGCGGAAGAGGTGCTTCGGCGCCGCGGCGAATCGATCCCGCAACGTGAAGAGGCAGCTGCAGGGGTGGGAGGGTGAGGTTGGAGAGACCTTGAGAACTCGCAACAGAGGATTCCTTTCGTTGCGAGAGTTCTGGGAAGCGGATGTGCAGTTCCTGCCTTGAGTTGATGGGCGTTGGAAGAGTCAACCGACAGGCCTGGCTTGACTTCTGTGGTTACATGTATATACTAGACTTAGTGTATGCAGTCACAGAGGAGGCCAGCCATGACCACGGCAATGCTCAACCGCACGGGGCCGCTCCGAGACCTCTACCGGCGGTATCTCGCGATTGAGCGCGATCGTGGGGGTATTGGCCCTGATGGATGCTTCTGGTGCGGAGGACGCCACTCGAGTGACTGCTGCCCCATTCACAACGACCCAGCCGAGTTCCTCGCCGAAGACGATACCTTGGTAGCGGTCTCCATGAATCGCGCATGACCAGTCGTGCAAACGAGACGAAGGTTCAACGACGCAAGGACGGCCAGTGTTTCACAGCTGTCCCAGCTTTCGTCCGTGACGACATGAGGCTCCGGGGTGGTTCCTTGCTACGCTGGACACCGCTCGGACCCGGGCGATGGCAAGTGGAGGTCTCAGGCTTCGAAGAGCCGGAGCGGAGGAAGACGGACGCACCATAGACCCAGGGGAAAGGGGAGCCAGGATGTCTGACCTAGCGCGGGAGATCGCGGAGGAACTGGCAAGTCGGCATTATCTTGTCAGGGGCACGGAGTATCTCTCTGCTGTCGCGGACGTTGCGGCTCGTCATATTGCCACAGCGGAGGCGGCACGCGACGAGCGGGATAGGTACGTGCGTCTGTTGCTTGGCGGTGCAGAGTACGCACTTGATGACAGCCCGAAGTGGGAGGATGAAGACCGCCCGCCGATGACGAGGGGGGAGGCGCGCCGGGCGGTCCAGAAGGCCCTCGCCCTACTCGAAGGGAGGGAGGATGAAGACTGAGGCAATCATCGCGGGACTGGATTGGCTTCACGAGACGATCTCGACGAACTGGCCCATGGATGATGAAGCTCGCGGCTTGGATCGAACACGAGAAGGCGATGCGGGCTGGACTCGCCGCGATCGAGAAGGAGATTCGTCAGCTACGCAGCCTGACAGTTGCACAGACACAGGCAGAGAATGAAATACTGAAGGCCCGCATCGCGGAGCTGGAAAGGGCGTTGTCGATCTTCCACGAGCCAGAGAAAGTAGCTCTCTTTCTGGAGAAGATCGGTTGGCGCTCTCCACTCGATGCTCAATGGGCCAAGCTCACGGCGTGGTGCAATTCTTTCGCGGCCCTCCTCTCCTCCGCACCGAGCGAGTACGTGCCGGTGCCGAGGGAAACGGCGATAGAGATTCGTGCGTTTCTGGCGAGCCGTCGATCGACGCTCACACCTGGCGAAGAGCAATTGCTTGATCGGCTGTTAGCTTCGCTCGCCCCGCTCGTGGAGGAGGGAGAGGATGATCGTTGAAGGCTACTCGATGGACTTCTACTGCGATTGCGCGGAATGCGGGAGCCGCTTCCTCGGGCTACAAACAGCGGGATTCGATCGTTCCGATGCAACCGATCAAGCACGGAAACTAGGCTGGCGCATCTCTCGGGACCGGATGTTCTGTTATGCGCCTGGACACAGGGTAACGCCTGTTGCTGAGCGTAGCGAGGAGCCCGCCGATGAATCGTGACGAACACAGAGCAATGCTGGAGGAGATTCTTGCGGCGCTCTGTCTGATCGCTGGATTCCTGGCCCACGATGCTGCTGCTTCCCTGCTCGCAAAAGCTCTATGGGCTTATGCGGGATGGAACATGCTTTGCGCAGCATACTTCTGGGCAATGAGGAGATTCCGCGGCAAGGTACGTTGGTCAAGTGAGGCGGTGAACGATGCCTACGACGGATCGTGACGCGCTGATCGAGCATCCGATCATCTTCAACGGCGAGATGGTTCGCGCGATCCTTGGTGGGCGGAAGACGCAGACGGGGCGGGTGATCAAACTGCCCGAGCACGACCTTCTGGGCGGCGAATATAGGTTGGAGTGGGACGACGATGCCGATTGCGGTGATGGAACATATCGCGGATGCCTGCTTTGGCACTGTGACCAGAAGGGCGGCGACCCAGAGGTTCTGGGTTGCCCATTTGGATACCCTGGCGACCGCCTATGGGTACGGGAGACGTTCTCCTTGCCGTTGCTGGAACCATGCTATCGGGGCGAGCGAGATTGTCCGCAAGTCGTGTATGCGGCAGACGGCCACACCGATTGGCCTACGAGGAATCGGCCCTCTATTCACATGCCCCGCTGGGCATCGCGGATCGATCTGGAGATCACGGACGTCCGCGTCGAGCGGGTGCAGGAGATCAGCTTGGACGATTGTGTTGCTGAGGGAGTCATTGATCCACGTTGCGCTGGGCGATCGACGGCAAACTTCGCCGCGCTTTGGGATTCCATCAACGCCAAGCGCGGCTTCGGATGGGAGGCAAATCCGTGGGTGTGGGTGATCGAGTTCAGAAAGGAGAAGCCGTGATTCGCGAGCGCCTGATCGAGCAGAACGACGGACATCGCACTACAGTACAGAAGGAATTGCCGCCCCTTACGGAGAAACAAGCCAAGGCAATCTCCGAATACTTAGGCATCGAATCCGATGGCGCCCGGATTACATTGATCGAGCAGATCCGCAACGCGCCGGAGGGCTATCCGGTGTCGGTGATCGTGTGGATTCCGGTCGAGGAGCAGTTGCCGGAAGACTGCCTGCATGTGTGGGCTTGGTGCCCGGGAGTCAATCCAATCCCAGTGTACCGCTTTCGCGATGAGTGGCACAATCCGTCCCATGATGGGTTGCGCGTCTTATTCGAGCCGACCCACTGGTCCCCGATCCCGGAGGTGCGCGATGGATGAACTGAAGCCGTGCGTGCCGATTTACCGACAGTTCGGCCTTCGCATCGCGGCATCCATGGCCATCCCGCCGCCAGTCCTCTCAGACTCATCGCTCGCGAGAATCAATGAGCGAAGTGCGATGCTCATGAGGCGGGCCTTCTTTGGGCCTCGCCTCAGCGCCGAGATATGTTGGGCAGAAATGCTGGCGGAGCTCCGGCAGGAGGGACAAGAGTTGATCCGCAGTATTGTGCCAGACAGGAGGGCCGATGACAGCGAATGATCGGCGAGCGCTAGCCTTTGCCTTGATA
>CAZORQ010000045.1:0-9435 GCA_964582285.1 uncultured Thermotogae bacterium | reverse complement strand
CGCTGCGATTGCTGTTGGAATCACGCCAGCAGGCTATGGGACAACGGATCTGTGGAACGTCCTACCTTTCGCAATCGCCACCGTGGGCGGGATTTGGATGTTCCTCAGCCGGACCCCATAGGCTCAACCATTCTCGAAACGGTACAGGGCTTGGTTTCGTTGTTGAGTGCGTCGGAGGCTTCCGATGCACTTCACATCTACCGATGAGATTGAGGCCCTTCGTCCCGGGCTAGATTCTGCACAGAGGCAGCGAGCGTTTGACGCCTACACCCGCGCTCTAGCCGCGTTCCAAGTTGCCGGCTTCGACGAGTCGGCATGCCACGAACGCGCCGGCGCGATCGCTCTCTCCAGAATCGATGCAGCCAAGCAGCTCGTTGCAATCTGCGACTCGCTCTACAAAGGTGAGTGGCCGACGCCTGGTCCAGGGGCGCCGCGGAATCCCTACGGTGGCTTCGCATCACTCGGCTATCCGGGCAGCATCCAAGGGTGGGCCGACGCTTGGCGGGTCTACATCGCGGGGATCGACGACCCTGATCTCTTCCAAGCAATCAGTGAATGGTTGTGGGCGGTCGACGAGGCGATCCCTGGCGAGCAGCATCTCTGGGAGGTCGACCGGCCGGAAAGCCCTCGTGAAGGGAATCTCCCTGACGCACAGGTTCTCTCCACACCAGCCGCCCATGGGCTTGATGCCTGGAAGGAGATTCCGCCTGGCGAAGGGGAGCTCATGTACGCCGCCCCATCTGAACAGGACCTTGAGGTCCTATTCCGCGTGTACTGGGAAGAGCGCCTTCGCAAGCAGATCGATGGGATTCTGCGGGCTGACGCAACGTCCCAGGTAGCGTGGAGCGATGTTTCCGAGGCGGACTACACGGTCGAGCAGCTTGCCCGGGCGGTGCCGAAGGCGTGCCTCGCCTGGGGGAAAGCACAGGCAGCCGAGAAAGAGCGCGATCTGACCAAGGCCGACCTGAAGCTCCGGTACAAGATGCCGAACGGCACCGTGAACATCAACGGAATCCGTGCCGCGCTTTCCCGCCTGCCTCAGACGAAGCTACCAGCTGATGTTCTCTCCAAGGCCAAGACGGAGCTCGAGAACGCGCTGGCAGCGGCGAAGAAGGATCTTGGAATCGAGGATCGGTCCGACGGCCGTGAGCCTCGGATAGATCAGATTGATGAGATTCAGGTCGTTCGACACGACGAAGACCTTGGCTTGCTCACCGTTGACATGACCATCCTGAAGTTCCAAGTGCTCCCATACCGTGATGCGAGCGGTGAGGTCGTCATGGAGGCGCTGCTCCCCAAGGATTACGCAACACCTGCCTACCTTTCAACGATTCCAGGCAAGCCGATCACGGACCTTCACCCGGCAGCCCATTTCCGCGGGTATGGGGTAGTCGATGAGCTCTCTCCGAAGGAACAGGCGGCGCGTACGTATGGAATCCATCACCTCGACGACCGTGCGCACTGGGTCGATGGCGATCGGATCCGATCGCGTGCCACGCTGTTTGAGCCTTCGTTGATTCAGGATGTGTTGTTGGGTGGCAGGCGTGAAGTCTCAGCTGGACGCCTCGCGGCTGTGATCGATGAACAAGGCGACTTCGCCGGCCGTCACTACGCCCGACGGCAGACGAACCCGATCCACGACCACACGGCGTTCGTGCCGAAAGGACGATGCGGCCCGGAGTGTGCTGTTGTCCTTGACGGCGCGATTCAGGTCGACGAATCGACCACAGGAGGAACGATGACGCAGGAAACGAAGAAGGGGAAAGCAGGCGCGGGCAACGCTCCTCCCGAGGGCGACGCCCGCACGCTCCAGATCGCCGATGCCACCGACGAGACCAAGTCGATGCAGATCGCGCTTCCTCCTGAGGTGAAGGACGACGACGCGAAGGCCTTCCAGGCGCGGATCGACGAGATCCTCCAAGCGAACACCGACGCGGTTGCGAAGGTGGACGAACTAACCAAGGAGGTCGAGCGGCTGACTGGCGCGAAGGACGGGGCGAACGACGAACTCGCGGCCCTGAAGCAGCAGGTTGCGGAGCTCAAGACGGGTCAGACGGCCCTCGATGATGGCTTTGATGCTCGTGTCGACGAGCGAGCCGAGATGATCGCTGTGATGCGGGAACTCGTACCGGACTACGCGCATCGCGGCAAGTCGATCGTCGACATGCAGCGCGACGCCCTGCAGGCGCACGACCCAGAGCTCGATCTCGAAGGCAAGTCCGACGAGTACATCGCTGGCCGCTTCGAGCAGCTGCAGGCTGCGCAAGCCGAGCCGGTCGGTGCACGGACGTTGCGATCGACGGAGGACGAGTCGGACGATGGCGAAGAGAATCCGCGGACGTCCATGTACCGTGATCCGACGAAGGCCAAGAAGCCTGCTGCCCCGTCGCAGGACTAGGGGGGATCGGGAACGATGAGCACAGGTGAGCGAATTCTGCAGAAGGGAAAGGTCCCATCCGGCAGCGGCGCGGCCACGTTCTGGGGACGCTTCGCGGCCGAAGGGACCATCGAGTTCGGCGAACCGGTTGAGTTCGGTACGGATACCGAACGCCAGATGACCGTGTTCGCAGGGAACACGTTTGCGGGTGTGGCAGTCCACGATCCGAACCGCTTCCTGCGCACCCGTGACGGGTCCGGCAATCCGGTGTTCGAAGGGAAGTACTACGACAGCGATCCACTGACCGTCATCCGCAAGGGACCCGTTGTCGTGCAGGTTGGCGAGACGATCGTTGCCGGAACGGATCCGGTCTACGTCTCGACGGACAAGAAGTTCTACAAGCAGGCTGGTGCTGGCCGCACGCTGGTCTCGAATGCCGGCTGGGCCTCGGACTCGCAGTCGGCCGACGGCGTGACGCTCGCCGAGCTGCTGCTCGATCTGCCGGCGTAGGGGAGGCAAACGACATGCGAAACCTCAACACAGGAGTTTCCCGAAACGACTCGCTGATCCTCCCCGAGGATCTCATCGCAATCGATCGAACGCTTCGAGAGGGTGTCGACCTTGAGGCGATGATCGCGCGGCAGGTCGCTCCGCCGCGGACCAGCGACCACCGGGGTGTCCAGCGGATCGAGTGGCGGAAGGTCACACGTGAGGGCGCTGCGCGGCTCTTCAACGCGCACCTCTCCGACGACATCCCGCTGATCGATCTGCACACCGAGCCGGCCGATCAGAAGGTGTTCTCGATCGTCGTTGGCTTCCACGTCTCGACACCCGAACGCGACGCGGCCGACCTCACCGGCGCCGACATCGTCGGCCAGAAGACCCTCACGGCTCAGCGGCAGGCGACCATCCTCGAGAACGACCTGTTCTGGAATGGGTCGACGCCCCACAACATGCAGGGTCTGCTGAACTACACCGGCATTCAGACGCTCACGGTTCCCCTGAATGCCGGGGGCACCTCGCGGAAGTGGGAGGACAAGACCGCGGCCGAGCGGCTGAACGACGTCATGCTGGCCTGGTCTATGATCCAGCTCAGGGACGCGTACCACGCAACGATCGCGATCTTCAACACGACCGACACGAAGTGGCTGCACATGCCGTACTCCGACACGGTGCCGACCACGATCTGGGAACTGCTTCAGAATCGTGGATGGTTCCTGGCTGGCATGCTAACGACTGAGAAGGTCCCGTCGGGGACCTTCGTGGTCGCGCAGAACACGAAGGACGTTCTCGAGTACGCGATGCCGATGGACCTGACGCGGCAGGAGCCGTTCCGGATCGGCTCGATGAAGGAGGAGATCGCATTCCACGAACGGTACGGCGGAGCGATTTGCTACCGCCCGCTCGGCGTTCTGGTTGTGAGCGGCATTGCCTAGAGCACTCGGCATGAGGGAGGCTGAGACATGCCGACTGTCAAGGTGCACAGCGGCCACCATCAGATCCTGCGGTATGCGACGAACCTCGACCTCGTTCCCGGAGATAACGAAGTCGATGAGAATCTGCTGAAGGAGACGATTCGGACAACGGAGGGGGCGCCCCTCTCAATCCGGCGGCTCTGCGACGACGGCATCCTCGAGATCCGGCGGCGGCAGATCAGCGTGAGACGGCGAGGCGGGTAGCCGCTGGGCTGCCTGCCTCGTTGATTCGAGGAGGGCCGCGTGAGCTACTCGTTCCGCCCTACTGTCGATGACGTTCGAGCGATTCGTCCATTCAAGATGCTGGACGCTGATCTCGACGCCTACATTGACCTCGCCGAGATATCCCCGTTCAACTTCCTGACTAGCTCCGCCGTTCCATCTGACACGGCGCGCAAGCACCTCTGGGCGCTGATGGCTGCGCACCTGGCGACGGTGATGCGTGAGCCGGAAGCCCAATCTGCGAAGTGGGGACCGATCGCTGTTACCTGGGCCCAGGCCGCGAGCAGAGACGGCCTCCAGGAATCGAAACCAGGCAAGGAGTTCTGGTCTCGCTGGCGGCGGTGCAATGTCGGACGGGTGTTGCGATGAAGGTGACGGACCAGAACGACCTGCCGAAGATCGTGGCATCGCTTCGTGACATGGCGGAGCACGAGGTCGAGATCGGTATCTTCGGGGACGAGGCAGAACAACCGGTTGGGGACTCGAGCATCACCATGCGTGACCTCGCTGTCATTCTCCACGAAGGTTGCGAGATCCGAGTTACGCCAAAGATGCGAGCCTATCTGCACTCGATGGGCTTGCACTTGCGTGCCGATACTAAGGCCATTCACATTCGGCCACGGCCATACCTTGATCCGATTCTTGACGACATCGAAGCTGCGGGACATCGGATCCTGCAGGCAGGAATCGACCAAGCGATTGCCAATCCCGGCGTGATCCTCTCCCAGGAGACCTGGCATCGGGTCGGAGAGACGGTCATCGGGATGATTCGCAAGTCGATGATCGACCTGCGCGAACCAGCAAACCACCCATTCACGATCAAGATGAAGGGATCCACGAACCCGCTTGTCGACCATGGCCATCTGCAACGCGCGGTGGTCGAAGAGGTTCGGCGGAAGGGTCTCCTGGCGGTGGCCGAATGACGGGGGGGTTCCTTGGCTCTGCGATGCAGGCTGCACTTCTTCCTTTCGAGGAGACGCTCACGCTTGAGCCGACAACGAAGCAGCGCATCGGGGGCTACACGACCGAAGTCGACGCTGACCCCGTGACGTTTCAGGGAGTGATTGTGGAGGCCGAGGTGTGGCAGCAGATGATCACAAGCGGCGGGGTCCTGTCGTCTGCCCAACCTCTGCTCGTGGTTGGTGCAGACACGCTCGATTCGAATGGCGAGTCCGTGTCAACAATCACGAAGGACGCGCACGTGACGAACGCGGCTGGTGTTGAGTACAAGGTCCTTCGCCGGGCCATCGAGGCTGAGCGGTTTGGCTTGCTTGTCTACGAACTCACGGAGGAACTGTGAGCTACGATCTCGCCAACCTCGAGCCCCTTGTGCAGCAACTCGTGTTTGGCCGCACTGATCCTAGCGCTGAGGCCGCCGGCGGAATCATGGCTGCCTGTAGCCTGACTGAGACCCAGGTGGTAGCCGAGGCTGACATTGGCGAACGCCCGAAGGGTCTGTTCCTGACATTCGCGATGATTGAGGCAGGCGGACATGCGCTGCGCGGCCATCCCGACAATCCCTACACACGCGTGGAGGAGGATCCCGACGATGAGCATGGGTGCCTGCTGATCTATGAGAAGGTGGCGACTCACACGTTGCGTCTCTCGTTGCGCGCCCCGGCACGTACCCACACGGCAGAAGCCATTTCCTATCTCGCGAAGCTCGCAGTTCGGCATCTCGAGTCCGAGGCGCCCGAGGAGCTCAGCTTGTTGGGTATGGATGCGCTGATCGTTGATCCAGGTGTGATCCGCGACGCCTCGACCGTCCTGAATCGATCGGTCGAGCGAGTTGTTCGCTTCGAGACACGTCTGCACGTTGGGGAAAGCTGGTCGGTCCCAAGGGCGACGTTTGAGAAGGTGGCCTACACGTTGCAGGAAGGCAAGGACGAGGGAACGCAAGAGTCCAAGGAGATTCAACTATGACCTGGAAACGGCGCATTACATCGACCTACAGCCACCCGACGAACTACCTTGGCGGGCGTCTTCGTCTGATTCCAGGCGTGAACCGGGTGGGCGAGGAGCTGTTCACGGAGGCGAAGCGGGACGGCCGACGACTCACGGATCAGATCGTTGCCGGGAAGATCACCGACGATGGCTACCAGGCCGACTGGATCGCTGTTCAGTTGATCAACGATCCAGCCGCCCTGTCCGCGGTTGAGGTGAATGCCATCGCTGTCGAGGAGGCGAAGGCGCTCGTTGGCCAGTTCAAGGACAACGGCCCCGCCCTCCAGGTCCTGGCGAAGCTCGCCGAGAAGGGTGGCATCTCGCAGGTGTTCCGCTCGGCGCTTGAGGGGGTGTCGGCATGAGCAGCTTCGAGAGGATCCATGTTTCGGTTGTCGACCGGACTCGCCCACTCGGCGAGATCCCGTTCAACATTCCAGTCATCATCGGGACGACGGCCGACGAGGAAGCCGTCAAGGACACACTCAAGGTCTACAGCTCGGACGATCTGACAGCGATCGCTGCTGACTTCCCAACGGACACGCCCGAGTACGAGACCGCGGTGGCAATGCTGGCCCAGGATCCGCACCCGGAAACGCTCTACATCTACTCCAAGACGCGATCCGCGACGCCGCTCGTCACCGATCTCTCGGATGCACTGGTCGAGATCATCGCGGCTTGCGAGGCAGGCGGCTACGCGCTTCCATACTTCGTCGTCTTGACCGAGCACGAGGAGTTGGAAGGTGACCAGGCCGAACTCGCCGATTCTGTATCGGCGCAGATGATGTACCTCGTCCTGGCCAACAAGGACGGTCTGACCGCGGCTCAGTGTGTTGCCCAGTCTACGGCGATCAACTCCGACCGGGTTCTGATCGTTGCCCACGACGATCCCGATGTACAGCGACCTGATGCGGCACTTGCCAGTCTGTGGGCAGGCAGCGATGTAGGAAGCCTCTCCCTGACCCACAAGCCGCTGAACGGCGTGGCAACGTCGTACTGGAGCTCGGGGGACATGGCGACCTTCCTTGCGCAGTTCCATGGCGACGGCGCCTGCATCCCGTACATCACCCAGGCCGGTGTCCCGATGACGGTCGGCTCGCAGGGGACGAACGGCACGTTTGCCGACATGCGGCGCTGCAAGGACTGGCTGAAGGTCAGGATGCAGGAAGCGATCCTCGGACTGCTCGTTCGGAATCCGAAGATTCCGCAGACCGACCACGGTTGCGCCTTGGTGCAAGCAGCAATCGAAGGCGTGCTCAACCGTTCGTGGCAGCACCAGGTCGTGCAACCACGGGGCGGATCCGGTGGCCGATGGGAAGTCAACGTTCCGACAATCGAGTGGCTCGCGGCGAATGATCCCACCGCATTGGCAAACCGGCACCTGCGGACCATCTACGTCCATGTCTGGCCCGTCGGCGCCTGGGAGGAGTTCACGATCATCGTCTACCTGAGCTGGGAGCTCGCAAGCTAGGGGGAGCCATGAGCAAACTGTACAACCCGAAGCTGGTCACGTTCGTCGTGAACGGTCGGCACATCACCGATTGGAAGAAGCTCCGCGGTGGACGATCGCAGGACAAGACCCACGGCTTCAGCACTGCTGACGGTCAATCCTATGCTGGGATTGACAGCTCGCAGCTCGGCTTCTTCGAACTCACGTTGCCACACGTGCATCCGCATCACGCATTCCTCGTGAATCTCGAGGCGCTGAACGAACCGTTCCCGATTGCAGCGATTGACAAGTCGCCTGGCTCGCCGCGATCGGATCGTGGGTCGCAGTGCTTCGTCAAGAAGATGGCCGATTCCGAACGCGGGAAGGCAGAGGAAGAGACCGACGAGACGTGGGAGTTTGTCGTCCTCGACTGGACCTCTGGCTACCACGGCGACATCACCGACGACGAGACGCCGCTTCCCACGACACAAGGGTAGCGGTTGACTGTGAGATGAGACGCGGGCCGCCTTCCTGGTGAGAGAGGGCGGCCCGCCTGCAAAGGGGGGAACCATGACCGAAGAGGAAAAGAAGCCTGAGCAGACGCCGAAGCCTGCAGCGTCAGTGGCCCCTGCCAGCCGCGAGCTTGGCGAAGCGTTCTATACCGACCTCGGGATGAAGGCTGTCCAGGTCGGCCCACGGCTGTGGGCATTCCAGCAGCTTGCTGGCGATGACCTGAAGCGGCTCGAACGAAAAGCACGCAACCCGCGGACCGGTGAAACCGATGGCCGACGCCTGCTGCACATCTGGTACGACACTGTTGTGCTGGGTGAAGCGGTGACTGACCTCCAAGGCAACTGCATTGGGGTGAAGCCGGATTCGAAGTTCGAGTTCTCGCAGCTCTCGGCGCCTGCCTTGAACGCCTTCGAAGCGGAGCTGACATCGTTTCTGGGCTACTTCGGCTGAGCCCCTACTCCGTGCTGGGATCATCCGGCGCCTTGAGCGATGGGGTCTGCTGTTCTCTAGCTACCTGAGCTATGAAGCGCTCTGGGGGCAGCCAGAAGGCGGCATGACTGCTCTCGAGGCCGAGGAAGCACACCTCGCCTACGACGAGTGGGATCGGTTTCGCAAGGCCGAGAAGGACTGGAAAGAGAACGACGACCCTGACAAGGACCCGGCATTCGATCCAGCTCTGTATCGGCTCGAGCGGCTGGCAGAGATCGATGAGATGTAGGCCATAGCCGGCCACGGGGAGGGAACAGTGAGCCGCCGGATCTCTGTCATCGTCGATGAGCGCGGCGTCAACAAGGTCGCGACCTCCCTCAACCGCCTCAACACCGTTGGGAACAAGACCGTCGGTGTCCTGAACCGGGTGATGTCCGGCGTCAAGGGCATCGGCCAGTGGATCTACCGGTATCGCTACCGGATCGCTGCAGCATTCACCGCAATCGCCTACGGCATCGGTCGCACTTACATGTCCTTCGAGGACACGATGATCCGGACGAAAGTGGCGCTCCGGACCACCGACGAGGATCTCAAGCTCCTCGAGGAGACCGCTCTCAACATCGGGAAGACGACTTCCTACTCCGCGGTCGAGGCAGCCGAGGGAATGAAGATCCTCGGCCGGGCGGGCATGGACACGCAGCAGATCCTTGCTGCGATCAACCCGGTTCTGGATCTGTCCTACGTCGCCGAGATCGACCTCGGTGAAGCGGCTGAAAAGACCGCGCACATCCTTCAGGAGTTCAGCCTCAGCGCTGACCAGGCAACGCGGGTGACGGATGTCCTCGCGATGTCCGAGCAGCTTGCTACCGGTTCGATCATCGAGACAGCCGAAGCACTGAAGTTCGCGGGGATCGGTGCCGCCAAAGCAGGGATCTCCTTCGAAGAGACGACTGCGATGATCCTCGAGCTTGCCAAAGGTGGAATCCTTGGCTCTATGGCTGGTCGTGCCTTCCGAATGGCCTTCTTTCGATTCGAGCGCATCAAGACGG
>CAZORQ010000044.1:1453-17186 GCA_964582285.1 uncultured Thermotogae bacterium | reverse complement strand
TGATCGATGGTGCGATGCGTCGTCATCCGTACACCACTTGACTGGACGTGACCAATGCCACTGGAGGAGGATGAATGCTTCTGCTAACGAATGCCAGACTGATCGATGGCTCGGGTGTGGCGGCGATCGAAAATGGATCCGTCCTCATCGACGGATCTCGAATCGTTTCAACGGCTGCTGGAGATCCGTCGGTCGCCAACCTCCCGAACATCGAGCGGATTGACCTGCGTGGTGCAACGCTCCTCCCCGGACTAATCGATTGCCACGTGCACATCACGTGGCAGGTGGACTCGAAGACGTGGACCCATCCAGACATCGGGAATGTCGAGCAGCTAAGGGCAAACGCGATCGACCACGCCAAAGCGACGATCTCAGCGGGGTTCACGACGGTGCAGGACCTGATGGGCGTCAACGATGCTGTATTTGCCGCGCGAGACAAGATCGCCTTCGGGCAGACGCTCGGAGCGCGGATCGTCTCCTCCGGCGCGTGTATCACGATCACCGACGGCCACGGCATGCAATGCGGGCCCGGTCACGCAATCGAAGCGAACAGCGCTACCGATGTCCTCGCCGCAGTTCGCCGACAGGTCGATGCGGGCGCCGACGCGATCAAGGTGATGGTTGGGCGCGCGGCCGCTTCTCCAGAGTTCTTTGAATCTCCGGCGTATAGCGTCGACGATTTGCGTCCCGGAGTGAACGCAGCCCACCGTGCCGGGCTGCATGTCTGCGCGCACGCCCACACCTTGCCGACAGCGATCTGGACCGCAGTCGAAGCCGGCATCGATTCGATCGAGCACGGCGCTCCGATCGATGACATCACGCTTCGGAAGATGGCCGAGCGTGGCACGTTCCTTGTCCCGACGCTGTCGGTCGGGCTCGGACTTCCGGAGCTGGAAGAGGAATCGGATCTCCCATTCTCTCCCGAGGTAATCGAGTGGATGCGACGCCTCGACCGCCAAACGAAAGAGACCGTCCGAAGGGCGCACGATGCCGGGGTCTCAATTGCACTTGGCACGGATGCAGGATGCCCATCGGTTCGGCACGGAACCAACGCCAGCGAACTCGAATTGCTCGTCTCGTGTGGGCTGTCGCCGATGGAGGCAATTGTCGCTGGCACACGCAATGCGGCAATCAACATCGGCCGAAGTCACGAACTCGGACTCATCGCGCCGGGGCAACTCGCTGACTTGGTAGTTGTGGATGGGGATCCGCTCGGTGACATCCGGCTTCTCCGAGAGGCCGCGCGGATCCTGATGGTCATGAAGAAAGGAGAGGTCGTCATCGATCGGCGACACAATCTTCAAGACGACCGAGCGTCATAGTGTGTCTGGAGGCCGAAGGAAACGAAAGGACAGGTGAACCATGGCAATCTTTGAGGCAGAGAGCTACTACGTCACGGAAGGGAAGGAAAAGGAGTACAAGGAGGCAATGCGCGAGTTCCTCGACTGGGTCAACTCCCACCGTGATCTGTTCCCGGAGTGGAAGAGCCTGCGGTACTTCTCTAAGTACATTGCCGGTGAGGAAACCGATCGCCACTTCATCGTCTGGGAGTACGAGAGCCTCGCGGACTTCGAGGCGTACAAAAAGCGCCGGGCGGATTATGAAGGCCCCTACGCCGAGTACAAAACCCACGATCCCTACTACAAGGGCGTGTTCCAGACCACCGGGATGAAGGTGGAGGTTTGGAAGGAGCTCGAGCGAGACCTCTGGATCGAATGAACCGGCTTTCCACAAGGTGGATGGCAGTAGGCTCAGCGAGCCCGCCGGGGATCAGCCTTCGGCAGACTTGTCATTGCCGCCGTCGATGACATCCGGCGCTACTGGAACGTTGAGCGGACCTTCGGATCGAGAAACTCCTGAATCTCGAGCAAGTAGCCGCCCGGATCGGACAGGAAGAACGTGCGGATCTGGACCTCTTCGAGCACCTTAACCTCACCCGTCAGTTTGACACCAACCGAGGAGAGCTGCTCGTACCACGCGGGGACATCATCGACGACCAGTGTGAGCAGCACCGCGTTCGTCTCTTGCGTCTTGCAGACGCCCTTCTCCACCTGTGCATCGACCAGTCCGACGAACGCATTCCCGGTCGTTCGGAAGATCTTCGCCCACCCGGCGTCGAGCACCTGCTCAAGATCGAGGGTTGTGCCGTAGAATTCAGTCGCCTCGTCGAGGCCTTCATAGTAGAACCACGTGATCGTCGATCTCGGTTTCGATGCCGTCATGGCTTCGCCTCCTCGCGTGCGTGCAGTGTCTCACGCGCTCTTCATCTCGGCTCAAGGCGGGCCATGGATTCGATGCCCGCTAGCTCCACGTATCCAACCATGACGGATCATAGCGGGTCTTGACAAAATGTCCAGAAGGCAGTAGCTTTGTCTGGGTCCGGATATGCGAGGAGAACATGCCACAACAGAACAAGGCACAGCCGGTTCCGCCGTCAAGCCCCATACTGACCGCATTCAAGGGGATCGTCGATGGACTGCGCGAGGCAATTGGAGCTGAGTGTGAGATCGTCCTGCACGATCTGCGCAACCCGCAGAGCACGATTATCGCCATCGCGGGAAGCATCACCAATCGGGCGATCGGCGGTCCTCCGACCGATCTCCTCTTGCGGCTTCTTCATGAGGATCAGACCGACGAACATGTGGTCAATTACGAGACCAACACGCCTGACGGCCGCATCCTCCGCTCATCGACGTTGTTCATCCGAGACGAGCACGGCGTGACGATTGGGTCGTTGTGTATCAACGTCGACATCACCTATGTGAACCATTTCAAGAACTGGGTCACGGCGTTCTGTGAGGTTCGCGATACGCTGACGCGGGGTGAGACGCCCTCGGAGCGATTTCCACGCGATGTTCGCGATGTGCTGAACTCGGCCATCTCGGATGCAGTCAACTCGATCGGACTTCCGGTCGCGGCCATGCGAAAGGCCGAACGGATGAAGGTCGTCGAGCTTCTCGATGAGGCCGGAATTTTCACGATTAAAAGCTCGCTCGTTCATGTAGCCCAGCGATTGGGCGTCTCCCGAGCAACGATCTACAGTTATCTTGAGGAGATCAACGCAGTGCGAACACAGCGACGCGTCTAGCTCGTCGCCCCCTATATTGGTACCTGGGGAGAAGCTTCCTCAAGAGGGTCTTGACAAATTGTCCAATACGTAGTAGGTTTTTCTGGATGCTTCCGATGCGACGAACACATCAGACGATCAAGCGCTGCGCACACACGGGTCATTCACGTGGCCTGCACACCGAAACACGAACTTCCAAAGACCCTACACAGGGTCATGCTGCGCAAAGGAAGCGGCATCATGTAGTCGCTGGGCTCCGGCTCGCCAACCTCTCCACCGAAGAACGAGTCGCACAAGCCCGGTTCCCGGAGGTGGTCTCTTCCGGACAGCTGAGGAAAACGTTGTGCGGCAGGCGGCCTGGATGGTTCCCACAGAGGAACAAGGAGGCAACAATGCGTGGAAGCTCGCGAGGGATGTTGCTGGTTGGCCTTCTGCTGATCGGTGCCGCATGGGCGGCGCTCGGCCAGCAGCAGGGAGGCACACTGGATTTCGGATTGACAGGCACGATCGTTACGATCGACCCTGGCGTGGCAGTGGATAACGCGGGGATGACAGTAATCCGCTCTTGCTATGATCGCCTCGTAACAATGACACCGGACGGTACGAGCGTCGAACCAGATCTTGCGTCAAGTTGGACGATCTCGGACGATGGACTGACATACACGTTCTACCTCGTTGAGAATGCAACGTTCCATGATGGTTCAGTGCTCACCGCCGATGCCGTCAAGTACTCGCTGGAGCGATCGATCAATCTCGGCAAGGGTTGGAGCGACATGCTAATCGAGGCGGTCGCCGAAGATGGGATCACGGTTGTCGGCGACTACGAGATCGTCATCAACCTCACCAAGCCGACGCCGTTCTTCCTGGACCTTCTCGCCATGCCTGGACCGGCTTCGGTGCTGAACCCGGCCATCGTCGACGCGCACATTACCGACGAGGATCCGTTCGCCGAGACGTTCCTGTACGAGAACGTCGCAGGCAGTGGGCCATTCGAACTTGTCGAGTGGGTGCACAGCCAGTACTTGGCAATGGAACGAAACGACGAGTACTGGGACACCCCTGCGTACTTGGATCAGGTCATCATGCGTTCCGTCCCGGAAGCATCGACTGCAAGCACAATGATCCAGGGCGGCGACCTTGACATTGTCGGCAACCTCCCCCCGGAGGTGTTCGCAATGCTCGATGCGCGAGACGATGTCAACGTCGTTCACACCGGGACCCTTGGTTTCTCGGCGTTCTACTTCAATTGCGCCGATGCGATTTTGAGCAATGTCCTCGTGCGTCAGGCGCTCAGCTACGCCTATGACTACGACACCACGCTTGCCATAGCCGGTCCGCTTGGTCGGCCGATGAGCAGCCTGTTGCTCGAAGGTATGATGGGGCACGACCCTGACCTGAAACCGTACGAGCAGGACCTCCTTATGGCCCGTGGGCTGCTCGCTCAGGCGGGATATCCGAACGGCTTCGAGATGACCTGTTTCTACCCCGCATGGGGGACGATCCCCGATCTGATGGTGGCTGCGCAGGCCGCGTTCGCCGAGATCGGTGTTACGATGGAGATTCAAGAGGTCTCGTTCGGGCCGTATCTCGAGGCGGTGAACAACGGCGATTCACCGATGTTCGCGTGGGAAGGCGGGCCGTCGCTGAATGATCCGCATGCCCACCTGTATTCCCGCGCCCACTCGTCGCAGATAGGGACCGGCTCCGGTGGCAACTTGTTCAACTACTCGAACGGAGCCGTCGACGCACTTCTGGTCGCTGGGTTGAACGAGGTTGACCAGAGAAAGAGAGCTGAGATCTACACCCAGGTCGATCGCATTCTTTACGAGGATGCGGTGGCAATCTGGAACTGGCAGGAGGTGGACGTTCGGGCTGTGCGAGCCAATGTTCACGGGTTCGTGATGCCGGTCTTTGGAGGCGATCCGGATTTTTCAGTCATCTATATGGATCCCGCTGAATAGGGCAAGCAGCCACGTGCGCCCGGCCTCGTGTACAACGTAGCGAGGCCGGGCCTTTCTGATCACGTGGCCTCGGGAGGAACCTTCAGGTGCAGCACAAGGCGATAACCAACGGACGGCTGGGCGCGATCGCGCGCCATCTGCAGGAGGCATTGGACGGTGAACGCGCTGTCGCAGATGTCCGCCAGTTGACTACATGGAACCGTACTCCCGGGTCATCGGGGTACCGGGCGGCCGGGGAGTTCGTTGTGGACGCCCTCCGCCGTGCTGACCTGGTTGATGTGGCCCTGCAAAGCTACCCGATGGACGGCCATACCGCGCACCGTGAATGGGCGACCGAACCAGCCTGGGATGTAACGTACGCGAAAATCCAGGTAGTAGCTCCGATCAAGCAGACGCTCGCCGACTGGCATACCGACCCGATCTCCGTCTATCAGGGTAGTTGGGGCACGCCGCCCGAAGGTGTTCGGACTGAGCTCGTCGATGTTGGAGTGGGCATCTCGGACGGCGATTACACCAATCATGCGGTTGAGGGACGCGTTGTACTCGCATTCGGCCCGACGCAACAGGTCTACGAGAAAGCGGTAGTACAGCGCGGGGCGTTGGGCATCTTGAGTCATCATATGCCGTGGCAGTGTCCTGAGGTGGGGCGAACGCCGGAACAGCTGCCCGACCTTGTCAGCCAGGGGAAGCTGCTCGTTGGCCTCGGAGACGAGAGACGCGGCTTCGCGTTTTCGATTTCACATCGATTGGCCGGTGAGCTCAAGAAGTTGCTCGAACAAGGTCCCATCGAAGTTCAGTGCCAGATCGATGGCGGTCCCCATGAGGGAGCGTTCGACGTGGTGACCGGGCGGATTCCGGGCAGAGAGAATCCGGAGAAGGAATTCATCGTCGTAGCCCATCTCTGTCATCCGAGCCCCGGCGCGAACGACAATGCGAGCGGAGTCGCTCTCGCGATCGAGATTGCCCGATGTCTCGCCGCGCAGCAGGTGCGGGAGGCAGGCACCCTGCTATATTCGGTACGATTTCTGTTCGTGCCCGAGATCATCGGTCCGCTTGCGTTTCTCAGCTCAGGTCTCGTCGCCCCGGAGAACCTACTCGGGGGCGTCAATCTCGATATGGTCGGCGCCAGTCAGTCAATCACGAAGAGCCCGATCCTGTTTGAGAACACCCCCTGGAGCCTACCTACATACCTTTTCGATCTTGGAAAAGCGTTTCTGTCATTGGGACGCCCGAGCGATCGAGATGGGCTCTGGAGCTATCGTGCGGTTCCATTCGAAGGGGGGTCGGACAATATCGTTTTCAACGATGCCCCCGTCGGAGCGCCGATGGTGGGCTTCGGCTACCGTGCCGATCCGTGCTATCACTCGAACCTCGACGTGTGGACAAACATGGATCCGACAATCCTCGAGAATGTCGGACTTGCCGCCGGCGGACAGATATGGGTGGCAGCATCGATGGACACCGAGCTTGCCGATGAAGTCCTGGACGTCGTCGCCGATGGACGGTGCGCGCGGAAGGACAGGTGGCCACAGGCCGTTGAGCGAGCGATGATCGAGTCGATTCAACGACGATCGCCCGAGGACCTGAAGGTCGGTGCCGTCGTCGCTCGGCACCTCTCGCGGTTGCCAGCCGGCCCTGCCCCGGTTGACGAAGATCGGTTCGATCAAGCCGGCATCTTCCCAAATGGGCGGCCGACGCGCGTCGTGGCCAGCCTTGTCTGGCCGCCGATCAATGGCTCGAGCAAGTTCCTCGCGAAGCTCTCCCCGAACCACATGCTGAAACGGTTCATGAGCGGATACGATTACATTCGCGCGATGCGTTGCATCTACGAACTTCTGAACCTATGCGACGGAACGAGGCGGTGGAGCGATATCGTTGATCTCGTCGCCGGCCAGTTCGAGGGCGTATCGCAAGATGAAGTAATCGATCTGGCGGTCGTTCTCCGCGATGCCGCCGCGCTTGAGGAGAAGGGGAAGAGCGCATGATGAAGTACGTGATCCGCCGCGTCCTGTTGCTGATCCCGACACTGCTCGGCGTAACGGTTCTGACATTCGTCCTTGGCCATCTCATACCCGCCGACCCAGCGCGACTGGCGCTAGGCATCGCAGCGCCGGAGACGCAGGTGATCAGGTACCGCGAGGAGCACGGGTTGAACGACCCCGTGCACATTCAGTACTTCCGATACATGGGACGGCTCTTCCACGGCGACTTCGGCGTTTCGCTGACCTCTCGCCGGCCGGTCGCCGACGATATCCGTGACTACTGGCCGGCAACGGTTGAGCTCGTTCTTGTCGCGTTCGCCATCGCGTTTCCAATCGGGATCACACTCGGTATCTGGGCGGCAATCAAGCGCAACACCGTGATTGACCATGTGAGCCGCGTCATCAGCATCCTTGGGGTCTCCGTGCCCGTGTTTTGGCTCGCGATCGTCTTTCTGATCCTGTTCTACGTCCGGATTCCGCTGTACCCGGGGATTGGCCGGATCACGCCGTCGGTGGCTCTTGAATTTCCGTTTGCCCATCGGACAGGTCTTTACCTGATCGATACGCTGCTCGCCGGGAGATGGTCAGCGTTCGCCAGTGTGTTCAGCCACCTGTTTCTGCCCGCGATCTGTTTGGCGCTGTCCCCGATCGCCCGGTTGACGCGGATCACAAGGGCGAGTGTGTTGAGCGTTCTCGGCGACGATTACGTCCGCGTGGCCCGCGCCAAGGGTCTCCGGGAGCGCGTCGTTATCGGGAAACATGTGCTGCGAAACGCGATGACGCCGGTATTGACAATCAGCGGCCTAATCGTCGGCTACGCGTTGGCGGGCTCGGTTCTCGTTGAGACGATCTTCTCGTGGCCGGGCCTGGGCACGTATGCGTTCAAGGCAGCGACCGGCTCGGACTTTCCGGCGATCATGGGCGTCGCCATCCTGACAACGGCGGTGTTCATGATTGTGAACCTGTTGACCGACCTTTCGTATGCGTTCGCGGACCCACGCGTGGTGCTGGACTGAGGGGAGACGATGGTACGTAGCCGAGCACTAAGACGACTTCTACGCGATCCACTGGTGTTCATCGGATCGTTCGTGTTGATCGCATGGCTTATTGTGGCACTGCTTGCGCCGGTGATCGCCCCATACGATCCGCTGAAGCTGGATATTCGGAACAAGTTCATCCCGCCGTCGTTCTCGTCGGGACATCTGATGGGAACGGACAACCTCGGGCGAGACGTCTTCAGCCGCGTCATATACGGAAGCCGGATCTCGTTGATGATGGGATTCCTTGTCGTCACCGTGTCGACCGTCGTCGGAGTGATCGTCGGAGTCATCGGCGGGTTCTTTGGCGGGGCAATCGATGACATCATCATGCGTATCGCCGAGATCTTCATGGGGATCCCGACTTTCTTCCTGCTGATGGTGGTCGTGGTGGCATTGGGGCCCGGGATCATGAACGCGCTCATTGCCATGATCTTTGTCTGGTGGCCACCGTATGCTCGGTTAGCGCGGGGCCAGGTCCTTGGCGTCAAGAGCCTCGCGTACGTGGAAGCAGCTCGGGCACTCGGTATCCCGACGTGGAGGATCCTCACGCACCACGTCCTGCGAAACATCTTCTCGCCAATCGTTGCGCAGATGACGATGGATTTGGGCTACGTCATCCTCGCCGCGACCAGCCTGAGCTTCCTTGGACTCGGCGCTCAGCGGCCGACACCGGAGTGGGGACTGATGGTCAGCTCGGGCCGCGATTACATCGAGTACGCATGGTGGGTTTCCACATTCCCGGGGCTGGCTATCGCATCCGTGGTCCTGGGATTCAACCTGTTTGGGGATGCATTGGGACAGATGCTCAACCGAGAGGGGTGACACGAATGGGAAGGGACATCGTACACAGCACGCGGGCACCAGAGGCGGTCGGCCCTTACTCTCAGGCAGTCGGCACAGACGGGATGCTTTTCGTATCGGGTCAGCTCCCGATCGACCCCGAGACTGGCACGTTGTCGGATCTTGAGATCGGGGATCAGACACGGAAGGTTCTCGACAATCTTCGCGCCATCTTGGAAGAGGCCGGAAGCTCGCTCGCCGACATCGTCAAGACGACGATCTACCTTGCAGATATGGGGACCTTCGGGACCGTCAACAAGGCCTATGGTGACTACTTCCCCAAAGCCCCCCCGGCACGAGTCTGCATCGAGGCAGCCCGACTGCCCAAGGATGCTCGGATCATGGTCGACTGCATCGCTGCACGACCTAGATAAGACGGGAAAGCGAAAGGACATCACAGATGAATCTCGAAGCAATCCGCAAGGACTTCCCCGCCCTCGAAGATAGGACTTTCCTTGATAGCGCATGCGTAGGGATCGCCGCACGACCGACCGTCGAGGCGGTACGCACATTCGCCGACTCGACGTTGGCGCGCCATGCCTTTCCGAGCCACCCAGTGATGGATGCCGAGCGGGAGCCGCCGCGACAAGAAGCAGCTCGTCTGCTGAATGCTCACCCAGATGAGATCGCGATCGTCGAGAGCACGACATACGGCCTGAATGTCGCCGCCTTCAACGTCGATCTCGGGCCACAGGACAACATCGTCTTCTGCGACCTCGAGTTCCCGCAGGTCACGATTCCTTGGCTTGTGCGACAGAAGGCGATTGGCTTCGAGATCCGCGTCGTAGCCAATCGCGACGGACGCGTTCTTCCCGAAGATGTTGCAGCACAGGTAGACAGCCGAACCAAAGCCGTTATTCTGAGCTCCGTGCAGTGGTCGAACGGATTCAAGTGCGATCTCGCTAAGATGAGCGAGATTGCCCATGCCAAAGGCGCTCTGCTTATCGTGGACGCCGTGCAGCATGCCGGCGCGGTGGGCCTCGACGTACGCGAGACTGATGTCGATGTGGTTACCGCCGGGGGACACAAGTGGCTGAATGCCCCCTATGGCGCAGGATTCCTCTATGTCCGACAGTCCCTCCTCGATCGCTTTCGCGCCCCGCTCGACGGCTACATGAACACAATCGAACCCGATGTCGGGTGGGAGAACTACTTCGCCACCCCGTCGATCACACCAATCCGTGAGTGGGACTTCACTGGCACCGCAAAGAAATTCGAAGTCGGCGGGACATCCAACTACCCCGGCGCAGCAGGGTTCGGAGCGGCCCTGAAGTATGTGAATGATCTCGGCATCGCGAATGCGGAGAAGCACATCTACGACCTCGGGGACCGCCTGATTGATGGGCTCCGGCACCTGGGTGCCCGCATCATCACTCCACCGGAGCGTGAAGTACGCTCGGGGATTATCACATTTCGACTCAATGAGTCCGAGGCTGAAGATGCGAGGCTGCGCGAGCAACTCATCGAAACGGGTATCTTGATCTCGATTCGCTACACATCCAATGTTGGCGGGCTGCGCGTTTCGGTGCACTATTACAACAATGACGACGACATCGGAGCGTTGCTTGATGCACTGAAACAGCTGCGCACCAGCTAGGGAAGCCCGTCTGGAACCGTGTCACCTACTGAGCCGGTTGGATCCGAGAAGCGGACCATGGTAGACTTATTTGTCAGACAACTGATAACTGATGGATCAGTCCGTTCGCGAGGAGACAACTCGATGCCGCTTGAAAGATTGGCTGAAGTAAAGCGCCCCCGATATGTTGTGGAGCAGATCATGTCCTCCATCCAAGACGGATCGCTGAAAACTGGCGAGCGATTGCCGTCGGAGGCCAAACTAGCCGAGCTAACGGGTGTGGGCCGCACGTCGGTGCGCGAAGCGCTGGCGGCGCTTCGGCTGATGAATGTCATCGAAACCCGTGTTGGCGATGGGAGCTACGTCCGAGAGACGGCGGACCGCACGATTGTCTCGAACGGGATCGCACGAGCGATTGAGCAATCCGAGGAAGCGCTGCAACTGCAGGAAGCCCGCGCGGTGTTCGAGTCGGGGATGGTTCGGGTGGCCGTTGCGCGTTGGTCTCCCGAGAAGGAAGAGGTATTCCACCAGCTGCTCTCCAAGATGGAGCGCAGCGCCGTATCCGAAGGATACGGAGACTACATTCGCTTTCATCGAGAATTCCACGTGGTCCTCGCCGAGGCCACGGAAAACGCGATTCTCGTATCGGCCGCCAAGCTGTTCCTCGAATACATGGACCACGAAGGGTGGCAGTCGATGGAGCGGCAGTTCTATCTCCCCAACCGCGCCGAGCTTCTGGCCGAGTCGGTTGCCCTTCATCGCGGGATTGTCGAAGCGCTCGCCTCGGGGGATGGTGCCTTGGCCGCACAGCGGATGCACGACCACTTCGAGCACTACGAGCATGATAGTGCGGAATCCGGTTCTGAGTAGGGGGGAGGCGCACCTTGCCCAAGCGTGAGTGTGAACTGATCGGCAAGAGCTTCGTTCGAGACGATGCCGTTGCGAGAGTGGCCGGCGCAGAGCGCTACACATGTCGATATGCGACTCTGAGGAGTCGCTTGCGGCAATGCTCCCTTCGTTCGCATTCCTGTGGACAAGGAGGTGTAGCGTGAGCGCCAGCAAGCATCAGATTGTAGGACGAGAGTTTCCACGCAAGGATGCAGTTGCTCGCGTCACAGGAGCAGAACGCTACACAGTGGATATCGCGCTCCCCCGAATGCTCCATGGTCGGATCCTCTCGAGCCCGTATGCGCACGCGAGGATTGTCTCAATTGACAAGTCCGAGGCGGAAGCACTCGGTGCGACGGTCTTGACGTTCGACGACGTTCCCAAGCTCCGCTACAACGAGCGAATCATCACGATCCCGCCCGTTCTGCACAAAGATCACACCGTGCTCGCGGACAAGGTTCGACGGATGGGAGAAGCCGTTGCAGCCGTCGCGTGCGAGACCGAACAGCTCGCGGAGCAGGCGGTCCGCAGCATCAAGGTCGAGTATGAGGTCCTTCCTGCGGTGACGGACGCACACGAGGCCATGAAGCGCGGCGCGCCGCCGATCTACGACACGGTGATGTTCGGCGAAGACGAGATCGCCATCGAGAACAATGTTGCTTGTACGCGAAATGTCGACGAGGGCGATGCGGAGAAGGCTTTCACCGAAGCGGATATCACTGTCGAAGGACAGTTCACGCTGCGCAAGGTGTATCACGCACAACTCGAGACGAAGTCGTGCGTCTGCCGCCCCGAGCCCGACGGCGGATTGACGGTCTGGCCGACGACACAATCGATTCACAATGTTCGGATCCTGCTCGGCGAGATCTTCGATATCCCGCTCTCGAAGATCGATGTGCGGCGCGTCCCGATCGGCGGGACGTTCGGATCGAGCATCCAAATGAATGCACCGATTCCGATCTGCGCCGCGCTGGCAATGAAGGCCGGCCGGGCGGTGAAGCTCACGTTGACCCGCGAGGAGGACGCCCACGACCACACCCGCTATGGCTGCACGATCGACCTCAAGCTGGCAGCGAAGCAGGACGGCACACTGCTTGGCGCAGACATGACCCTCGTCGCAGACATCGGCGCGCACAACATCCAAGCGTACTCGTTCCTCGGCGTCTCGATCGGCTGGCTGGTCAGCCTGTACAAGCTGCCGAACATTCGCTATCGCGGCACGGCGGTCTACACGACCAAGGCGCTCTCCTGCGCAATGCAGGGATTCGGGAATCCACAGGTGACATTCGCCGTCGAGCAGCTGATCGATGAACTCGCCGAGAAGCTCGACATCGATCCGATCGACCTGCGGCTGAAGAACTACGTCGGACTCGGAGACACCTTCTGGGGGCAAGGCCCGCAGGTGAAATCGATCGTGCAATCGGATGGAGTTCCCCAGTTGATGCGTCGCGGTGCAGAGCTCATCAACTGGGGGGGGCGGAAGCCTCCGCAGGAGAAGCAAGGTCGCTTCCGCCGGGGAATCGGAGTCGGTCGCGGATTCCATACGTCGAGCGCCGGGGCGCCTCAACCGGGGGACGTCATCGATTTCTCCGGCGCGATGGTCAAGGTGAATATCGACGGCTCGATCGACATCGTGACCGCGTTGATGGATCACGGCGGCGGTACCCATGAGGCGTTGGCAAAGCTCGTCGGCGAGGAGCTCGGCGTGCCGTTCGAGCGAGTTCATGTCGTACCCGCTGGCACGCAAACCACCGTCTACGACTGTGTCACGCACGCCACACGCGGTGTCTATGCCGGAGGCGGGGCCGCCCTCAAGGCCGCGACCTCTCTCAAGAAGGAGATCCTCGAGACGGCATCTCATTACTTGAATATCCACGTCGACGCGCTCGAGATGAAGCTCGATCCGGATGCCGGTCAAGCGGTCATCTTCTCTCCCGCCATGGCGGATCGCACGATGACTCTGGAGGAGTTGGCGAAGACGTGCTGGATGGAAAGCTGGAAGACGTTGGCCGCCGTCGAGTCGTATCGCCCGACCAGCTGTCCACCGGCGTATGTATCTGTCTTCATCGAGGTCGAGGTCGACACGTGGACCGGCGAGGTGACGACCAAGAACGCGGTCATGGGTTCAGACTGCGGGACCGTCGTCAACCCCGTGATGGCCGCCGGCCAGCTCGAGGGCGGTTTGTCCAAGGGCGCCGGCTACGCGCTCTACGAAGGCTGTGATTGGGATTCCGACGGACAGCTAACATCACGCGGCTACTGGCTCGATGCGAAGATTGCCGCCTTCGGCGAATCGCCGCCGATTGGAAATCTCCAGACGTTCTTCGCCGACTCGTACGAGCCCACCGGCCCGTTCGGCGCCAAGGGGATCGGCGAGGCAGCAATGAACCCCGTCGCTGCGGCGTACGCCAACGCGATCGCCAACGCCCTGGGTGTTCGATTCTACGAACTGCCGATCACGCCCGAGCGGATCATGGACAAGCTAGCAGATCATGCAAACGAGGACGCGGAATCATGAAGCGCACGAAAGGCAACCTGCCGACACCCACGAGCGTCCTTCTCCTCCCCCTACATGATGGGGGAGGCCGGGTGGGGGTGCCAGGCCTTCGCGAAGCTGAAGCTCCGGGCAGGGGAGAGGGAGAAGAGAACGGGTCTGGTGCGCAGACAATGCAGAGAGGCGGGAGAGCATGAGTCACGAAAGCGAACGAAGAACGATGAAACGGAGTCATCCCAAGGAAACAGCTGAGGGCGGATCCGATATGACGAATACGCATCTCCTTGCCCATCACTTCAGCTACATCCGGCCCGCGTCGCTTCAAGAGGCGATCGAATCCCTGCAACAGCACCCGGACGCAGCGATTCTTGCCGGAGGAACGAACCTCATCGTCGATCTGAAGACAGAGCGGCGGGCGGTGGCGAATGTAATCGATATCACATCCGTTCCGGGGCTATGGGGGATCGAGGGGCGCCGGGACGGCGTTGTTATCGGGGCACTCACAAGTATTCGGGCGATCGCCACATCGGAGCTTCTCTGGCGGAAGTACACCGCGTTGGCCGAGGCAGCCGCTGCGTTCGGATCGACACAAATCATGATGCGCGGCACGATCGGCGGGAATATCTGCAACGGCTCGCCGGCATCGGATACCGTCCCAGCGCTGCTGGCGTTCGATGCTGAAGCAACCGTTGTCGGTCCCGATGGGGAGCGAGCCGTGTCGATTGGGGACTTGATCGAGGGACCGGGCAAGACGCGGCTGCATCCCGGTGAGTTGTTGACATCGATCCGCCTTCCGTTGTTTCACGAACAGACTGCAAGCGCGTTTCTGAAGCTATCCCGCGTGCGAGCCGATCTTGCCAAGGTATCCGTCGCCGTTCGACTCGTTTGCGAAGGAGACCGGATTTCGCGCAGCCGGATCGAACTTGGTTCGGTCGGCCCAACCGTGATTCGCGCCAGAGAAGCCGAGAAGCTCCTGGTCGATCGCTCGGCCACGGAAGATGTCGCCTTGGCCGCCGGACAGGCCGCATCCGAGGAGATCCAGCCGATCGATGATGTTCGGTCCGCCGCGGACTACCGGCGCAAGGCTGCCGTCGCCCTCGTGTATGACGCGTTGCTTGTCGCTTGGAAGCGAGCGTCTACTGGCGTAGACGCTGTTCCGCGGGGAACGACCGCCGGTCCGATGCATTCCCCAGCCGGCGAGCAAGAGAAACCAGGTACCGGGCCGATTCGGGTGAGCCCGGATGAGCGGGCGAGGATCGAGATCACGGTGAACGGCACACGGCATGAACTCGATGTGTCCCCCAATGAGCTGCTGCTGAACATCCTGCGAGAGCGACTGGAGCTAACCGGCGCGAAGTACGGCTGTGGCATTGGTGAATGCGGCGCGTGCACCGTGTGGTTGAACGGGACGCCGGTTCTCGGCTGTCTTGTTCTCGCTATCGCAGCCGATGGGGCCGACATACAGACCATTGAGGGCGAAGCCGTCCATGGCAAGCTCTCCCCTCTGCAGCAAGCATTCATCGATGAGAATGCGTTCCAATGCGGCTACTGCACGCCCGGAATGCTGATGATGACCAAGAAGCTGCTCGAGGAAATCCCCGATCCAACCGAAGACGAAATCCGCGATTACCTCAAAGGCAACCATTGTCGTTGCACGGGGTATGCAAGTATCGTGCGCGCTGTACAGCGCGCGGCTGGGGAGGACTCATGATGGCTCTCCCCAGCGATACTCGCATCCCAAGGAGAAACCTTCTCATGAAGGTTTCTCCTGCGGCTCCTGTAGGAGACGATGGTTACATCAGCATTGTGCGCGCTGTGCAGCGCGCAACTGGGAAGGTTGAATCATGACGCTCCTTCCCAGAAATGCTGCCGTACCCTGCGAGAA
>CAZORQ010000044.1:0-1353 GCA_964582285.1 uncultured Thermotogae bacterium | reverse complement strand
GGGAAGGTTGAATCATGACGCTCCTTCCCAGAAATGCTGCCGTACCCTGCGAGAAGGTCATGCCAATGCCCTTCTCGCCATCGTATGACGTACCCACGTTGCAGTGGACACGCTCAAGCGATCAGAACTACCTGAATCTCGTTCGGGCCGTCCACGCTGCTGTCCAGAAGGGAGCCACGTGATGCTTTCCACGGTGAATCGCTGCATATCCCGAGAGAAGGTCATTCCAATGCCCTTCTCGCCGTCGTGTGACATGCCCCCCTTGCATCAAGTGCGCACTGTGCAGCGCGCAGCGGGAGGTTCCACGAAAGCACCCATACAAAGGCAAGGTGAGATCTGATGCTGCCTGTGTTCGAAGTGAAGCGCCCGGCAACCCTGGCCGAGGCGCTGGAAGCGCTCGCCGGGGGTGAAAACGTCCACCCCATTGCAGGCGGGACAAATCTGATCGTCGACGCGCGCGCCGGCAAGCTTGTGCCGGACGTGGTTGTCGTGATCTCCGATCTCGCCGAACTGCGCGGGATCGAGATGCGAGACGACGAGATTCGGATCGGCGCCACAACGACCCTCGCCGAGCTGGCAGAAAGCGACATCATTGCACAACACGCAGACGTGCTCCATCAGATGAGCAAGTCGTTCGCCAACGTGCTGATCCGGAACCGTGCAACGATCGGCGGGAATCTGGTCAACGCAGCGCCGTGCGCGGACACCGTGCCGGCTCTTCTGGTCCTCGATGCACAGGTTGAACTCGCATCCATCGACGGGACGCGCCGCGTTCCGCTGGACGACTTTCTCATCGACGCCTTCAAGACGACGCGCCGGCCGGAGGAAATCCTCACGGCGGTCTGGTTCCCTGTGCCCTCGAGATCGACCATCGGTCAGTTCGAGAAGATGGGCCTACGAAAGATTTCATGCATGGCGAAGGTCGATGTCGCGATCTCGATCACACTCGGCGGCAACAGCCTCTGCGAGAAGGCACGAATCGCTTTGGGCGCCGCTTCTCCGGCAGCGTTGCGCGCTGTGGACGCAGAGGCGGACCTCATCGGCAAGAGCCTCTCCACGCAGGTCATCGAAACTGCAGCCGCGAAAGCCGCTGTGACGGTCGTGCCTCGCTCCGGGTCGGAGTACAAGCGAGAGGTCGTCCAAGGACTGGTGCGTCGCCTGCTGACCGCAGCGACGGAGAAGGGGGGGCAGCAATGACCATCCAATCGACCAAAGTGCACATCCAACTGCGCGTGAACGGTCGGGTTCACGATCTCCTCGTGGAACCGAACGCCGTCCTTCTCCACACGCTCCGAGATCTTGGCTACACCGACGTCAAGAATGGTTGCGAGATCGGGGAGTGCGGTGCGTGCG
>CAZORQ010000043.1:0-17318 GCA_964582285.1 uncultured Thermotogae bacterium | reverse complement strand
AGGCGATCGTAGGATCGCTGGCGACGAACGTGATGGACATTGCGATGGCCGGAGCAAACGTGAAGTACTACATGGCAGACAGTGGACTTGGGGATTCCGCAAGCGGCTTTGGGTTTGACCTGGGCCTGCTGGTGAGCCTTGGGGACATGTTTGTTATCGGCGTGAATGCGATGGACCTAGCCGGTTCGAGCATTGAGTGGGATGGCGGAGCGACGGACATCGTCAGCGGCGTGTACAAGGCCGGACTGGCGATGAAGCTGGCAGACGACATGTTGGTTCTGGCAGCAGACGTGGACTTCGACGGCTCGGCGCTTGGCGACACGCACGTTGGGGTAGAGTTCCAGGTGATTGACGAGTTGGCGCTGCGCGGTGGCGTTGTGCTGACCGAAAACTTCCAGGAGTACTACTTCACAGTGGGCGCAGGGATCAACGTAGCGGGACTGTACGTCGATGCGGCGTACGTGCTGGAAGAGACGCTGGGCAACACGCTGGTTCTTTCGGCGGAGTTCTCGCTGGGTGGATTGCTTGGCGAAGAAGAGCCCGTCGAGGAAGAGGTAGGGACCGAGTAAGAGACCTACCGAAAGCAACGAAACCTATCGGGAGGGGCCTCGCGCCCCTCCCGTTTCTCTTTGACGGCAGACGCGAGGCAAGGGTGCACATGCGCCGATCCCATTTCCGTTGGGCGATTGTCACGTCGCCAAAGGACAGGGGTCGGTCTGCAGGGTATCCGATCCGGATTGACGTTCCTCCATATCAAGACTACTTTAGGCGTGGCGAAATGCTATTCTGGTATTGATGTGAAGGAGGCCCAAGGTGAAACGGCGAGAAACGAGAGTCTGGTGGGTGCGCGGGGTGATTACAGCGACGTTGATCGTTCCGCTTCTGCTCTGGCTAAGCGGCTGTTGGCTGTTCAATGTGGCCCCTGACGCTCGGTATACGATCAGCGGAAGCATCACTCAAGTGGGGCAGACGGTGACGTTCAGCGCGATCCTCTCATCGGATGATGACGGGATCATCGCGAAATTCGAGTGGGACTTCGGGGATGGTTCAAGTGCAACGGGCGAGTCGGTCACGCACACGTATACGCGGTCCGGTCAATATACGGTGGTGCTCCGGATCACGGACAACCGTGGCGCCACAGCCACGGCGCAGAAGGTAATCACCGTCAATCCGGCCGACGACGATGACGGCACAGGCGGCTCCGGGCCGACGGCAACATTCACCGCGACACCGCTGACTGGCGAGTCGCCGCTAACGGTCATATTCAATGGATCCGCTTCGACGTATGCTGGTCATGCGATTACCGCGTACTTCTGGGACTTCGGTGACGGAACCACCGGCACGGGAATGACGACGACCCACACGTACGGACCGACGGTGACAAGCTCGTACAGCGCGGTGCTGCGGATCATCGCGGCGGACAACACCGAAGACACGGCGACGAAGACGATTACCGTAACGGTCGCCGGCGCCACGGCGCCGACGAACGCCCCGACAGCCAGCTTCACGACTGCGCCCAACAAGGTGATCGCACCTCAGCGGATCATCTCGGATGGCGGCAATTCCACCGCCGCAGCCGGCCGGACGCTGACCGAATGGATCTGGCGGTTCGGAGACGGGACATCACCGCAAGCGCTCAACAACGACGATCCGATTCGCCACAACTACGAGACGGACAAGGCGACCGAGACGTTCACGATTACGCTAATCGTCGTTGACGATGATAATGGGACCGACACTGAGCAACGCGAAGTTGTCGTCGAGAACAGGCAGCCGGTCGCCGGGTTTGAGATCCTCGATGACGCGGACATCCCCGTTCCCCCAGGTGTGTCGGCGTGGCTTGCCGATGACGTGACCTTCCCGGACGATGGGGGCGGTGCGAACATTCAGACCGATTCGGCGACGATCTGGATCCGCTCTGAACCACCGGCCGCCGGGCATCAAGGCACGACGCCGGCACCGAACGACGGCACCGCGGCCGAACCGATCGCCAAGACCGCCGCCCCTGGCAACTATGGGGACGGCAACCCTGGCACAACCCTGGACCACGACCTCTGCTACGATCCCGAGGGACAGGGTTGGAGTGGCGCCGATCCGTTCGGCTGGCCGAACGCCGGCTGGGGGATCGAGTGGTACAAGGTAAACTGGGGGGACGGGAACACGGTCTACTACCCCTACCTCACCAGCTTCGATCCGGGTGGAACCGCCGGTCTCCGGCAGTGGCACACCTACACGAACCTCGTCATCGGTGCGAACGACTTCACGATCTCGGTGACGGCGATCGACTTCCTTGGCGGGGAGACGACGTTCTCGCGGACCATCCGGATCAACAGGTCTCCGTAGCCGACAGCACGAACACGATCATAATCTTGGGCCCTGGCGGCCTCGCTCGATCGAGCGAGGCCGCCTTCCGTTGCCGCGATTAGGTTGCTAGAATGGGGCATCATGCGGAGACGAACGTGGATGGCAGTTGTCGGCTTGGGGCTTCTCTTCTTCCTTGCGGGGGGATGTTCTCTCTGGAACGTCGCGCCTGTGGCGCGGATTGCCGCTTCGGTCCTGACCGGCGAGTCTCCGTTGTCCGTTACGTTCGATGCGTCCGATTCGTACGATCCGGATGGGCAGATCATTGCCTACCGTTGGAGCTTCGGCGACGGGGCAACGGATCAAGGAAAGCAAGTAGGCCACGTGTTTGCACCGTCTGTCCGAACGACGTACACGGTGACACTGGAGATCGAAGACGACGCCGGCGCAATCAGCACGATCCGGCAGAGCCTTGAGGTTCACATCGTGCCCGATCCGGACAACAATCCGCCTTCCGCGCGGTTCACATTCACACCAACGCACGGCGATGCACCGCTGTCGGTCGTGTTCGATGCACGCGCGACGCGGGATGCCGATGGCGAGATCGAGGTCTATGCCTGGGATTTCGGCGATGGATCGACCGGGTCGGGTTCGCCGATCTCACACACGTACACCGCGGTCGCCAACACGAACTACGCGGCCATGCTTACGGCGACGGACGATGATGGCGCGTCGTCGAGCACAACGGCCATTGTGAGTGTCTATGTCCAGGAGATCGTGCCGATCGATGGTCCGACCGCCGAACTTGCGGTGTCCGGTGTGGTGAAGATCTACGACTCACCGAAGCTGCCGGCGGTTCCATCATTGTTCGATGTCACGTTCACTCCAGACGGCTCGGCCGGAGCTGCGGGGCATCAGATCGAATTCTACATCTGGAATTTTGGGGATGGAGAGTCCGTCTCTACTGGAAGCAACGCCAACGTGACGCACACGTATCGAGCAGGTGCTCCCTCACGGACCTTCGTCGCGACGCTGACAGTCATCGATGATCAAGGCCTCCGCGATTCGGCGGTTGTCAACGTGACGGTGACCAACGACTAGCGCTGTGCAAGCATGCATACCCCCCCAGCCTCCCCCATCAAGGGGGAGGCGTAGACTAGGGAAGCTTCGCGATGTGTTCCCTCTCCTCCTCGCGGGAGAGGGAAGGAGAGCGATTCAGGCTACAGGGCGCAATCAACCCGACGGAGAGAATGCACGTTGCGCATTCTCTCTACTGCCCAGCTTCGAGTGGGCAGTCCATCAGCCGCAGCTACCACAGCCCACAATGTTCACCTTCCTGGTCGTCGACTGCGAACCGCCATCCTCATCGATGACGGTCAGCACAACTTCCGGTTTCCATCCGCCGCCACTTAGCAGGGCATACTCATGCTCGACAACCATTCCTTCGCCGCTGGATCCATCGCCGAACGACCAGATGTACTGAACGATCTCGCCATCTGGGTCGTACGAGCCAGAGGCGTCAAACTCGATGGGCTGGTTGTCGCTGACCCAGTACTTGTCGATCTCAAAGGTTGCCACAGGGACACGATTCAGCGCCTCGACAGAGCGTGTCCGCACCCCTGTCTTGCCGGTGGAGTCGGTGACGACGAGTGTGATGTCATAGACGCCTTTCTCAGTGTACGTGTGGGTGGCGGTGATCCCCGTTGCGGTGTCGCCGTCGCCGAAATCCCAATCGTAGGAGACGATGGCCCCGTTGGGGCTCGATGAGCTGCTCGCATCGAGTGTGACCTCCAACGGTGGGTAATCGAATGTCTTAGATGTGGTGAACTCCGCTCGCGGTGCGGTGGCAGAACCACACGCAGCAAGAAACAGTGCCAATCCCAGCAGGCCCGCGAGTGCTACGACGGTCGACCGGCTATTTGCCCTCTTGCTCGTCGCTGGCTTCGTTGTCATTGTTGCTTTTCTTGGCACGCTTGGCCCCCTCGTCCTTCTCTTCATCCTCATCATCCTTCCCGGAGGCCTTGAGGGCCTCATGAATTGCTTCCAAACGAGCGGCTGCGCGGCCGAACACCGAGTCTTCCGGATACGTGTTGTCATCGCGAAGCTCGCCGGCGGGGATGCCGGTTAGCAGCTCGATGCCCTCTTCGACGGTCGATACGGCATAGATGTGGAATGTCCCGTCACGAGCTGCTTCAACGACCTCTTCACACAGCATCAGGTTCTCCACATTCGCAGAAGGGATGACGACCCCCTGATCCCCGGTGAGCCCCTTGGCTTTGCAGACACGGTAGAATCCCTCGACCTTCTGATTCACGCCGCCGATTGGCTGGATCTCTCCCTTCTGGTTCACCGACCCGGTGACGGCGAGTCCCTGGCGGATCGGCGCATCGGCGAGCGCCGAGAGGATGGCATACAGCTCAGTGCTCGACGCACTGTCGCCATCGATCATCGAGTAGCTCTGCTCGAACGCCAGGCTGGCTGCAAAGGACAGCGGACGCTCACGGGCGAACCGATCGCCGAGGAACCCCTTGAGAATCATGATCCCCTTGGTGTGCGTCTTGCCCCCGAGCTTCGCTTCGCGCTCGATATCGACCAATCCTGACTTGCCGGTGTGAACGGATGCTGTAATCCGTGACGGTTTCCCGAATGCATAGTTGCCCATCTGAAGGACGGCGAGCCCGTTGAGCTGGCCGGTACGCACGCCTTCGGTATCGACGAAGATGGTCCCCCGTTCAATCATCTCGCGGATCCTGGCATCGATCCGATCGTGCCGGAAATCCCGTTGGTCGAGAGCCTCTTTTACGTGGTCACCGGAGACGCGCTCGGCGCCGCTCGAACGAGCCCAGTATGCTGATTCCTTGACGATTGACACGAGGTTGCCGAATTGGCAGGAGAGCTTCGTTTGATCGCCGGTCAGCTCGGTCGCGTACTCGATCATCTTTGCCACGCCGGACGGCTCGAACGGGAGGACCGCTGGGTCCTGCGCGCAACAGGCGCCGAGGAATCGCGCCATATCCTGCTCTCGCTCGGGCGTGCGCTCCATATCGGTGCCGAAATCCGCTTTGACGTTGAACAGCTTGGCGAAGTCCTCATCGTAGTGGTGCAAGAGCTCGTAGATGTAAGGGCTTCCGATGATGACGAGCTTGATCCGGAACGGAACCGGCTCAGGGCGGAGACCCTCGGTCGTCGAGTATCCCATCATCTGCCACGGATCCTCGATATGGATCTCTCGCCGCTTGATGGCGATCTTGAGCGCCTCCCAGCTGATACCGAGGCGGAAAAGGTTGTTAGCGTTGAGGACGAGGTAGCCGCCGTTGGCTCGATGCAGCGAGCCGGGCTTGATCATCGTGAAGTCGGTGACGGCGACGCCCATCTGCACGCGTCGCTCGATCGCGCCGAACAGGTTCGGGTACGTCGCGTTCTGCTCGACAATAACCGGGGCACCGACGGTCTTCGCGTTGTCGACGAGCACATTGACGGTGTACTTCTTGAACGGGTCGGTCTGCGGCACGGGGAACGGGAACGGTGTCTTCTTCGCGGTCCCGCCGTTTTGGAAGCTCTCCAGGTTCTCAACGACGTCCTGCTTCACCGATTCGAGGAAGCCGGTCACCTTGTCGAGCCCCTCGTAGCGAGCCTTCAGCTGAACGAAGTGCGGTTCGATCATGAACAGAACCGCCTCTTTCGCCAGTTTCTTGATCTCAGTCTCGCGCTCCTCATCGAGTCGTGCGACGTCCTGAAGTCTTTCCTGGATAACGGTTTGGACCTGTCCTTGGTTGTCGCGGATCTCGTTACGCTTCTGCTCCGGAAGGGCATCATACTCCTCCTGGCTGAGGGGTTCGCCGCCTTCATGGAGGGGAAGTGTATTGATTCCGATCGGCGTGCGTTGGACGGCGAAGCCCAGCTCACGCGCTTTCGATTCCATTTCCTCGAGCAGTGTCGTGCGTCGCTCGCCGAACCGATCGTGGATCTTCTTGCTGCGGGCCTTGAACTCATCTGACTCGAGGAGCTTCGGGATCTCGCGCTTCAGGCGATCGATGTGGCTCTCGAGATCGGTCCGCAATTGGCATCCTTTCCCGGCCGGGAGTTCGAGGAAGTGAGGGCTGTATGGATTCTCGAAGCTATGCACGTAGCACAGGTCGGGTGGCTGTGGTTCGTCGGCACTGGCGCGGGTTAGGAAATGCTCCACGGCAGACATCTTGCCGGTGCCCGGATCCCCTGCCACGTAGATGTTGTATCTGTTCTTGGCGTCCTTGATTCCAAGCCCGAGCTTCAGCGCCTCGATCGCACGTTCCTGCCCAATAATCCGATCGAGCGGCTCGAGCTCGGCGGTTGACTCGAATCCGAATGACGTCTCATCGCATGTATAGCGTAGCTGCTTCGCGTCGAGCTCTTTGACCATGCTCCCCTCCTTGGCCTAGGATTCTATCGCAGATGTTCATATCGATTCAACGGGGGATTGGAATTGGGTTGTTGCTTTCCTCCTTTCTGTGCCTAGTTGCGCATGGCGCCCCGGCCACCGTGCTCCCATTGCTCGATCATTGGGAGAGTGACACGTATTGCAGCGCTGTGATGGAGGCGATCGACGGCGCGGACCGCTCGATCGATGTCCTCCTTTCCAGCGGTCGCGTGACAGGTGTGCCTCTATGGGATTCAATTGTCGCCGCATCGGATCGGGGGGTTGCCGTCCGCGTGTTGCTCGATGCAAGCGATTGGGCACCCGAGATTACCGAGGGGAATCGCGACGTCTTGTCGTACTTGACGGATCAAGGGATCGATTGCAGGTTCGATGATCCAAGCGTGACGACCCACGCCAAAATGGTCGTGATCGATGCCTCTGTTGTCGTTGTCGGATCGACGAATTGGAATCAGTACGCACTCCGCGAGCACGCGCAGGCCGATGTGATCATCGACAATCCACACGTCGGGGCGGTTTTCGCAGAGTACTTCGATCGGATTTGGGGGGCGCGGCTTCCAGAGAACGGTGTGCAGATCGACTTCGACGAGGTGGTGACGAATGGGCCGACGATGGTCCCGTTGCCGGATGGTCCCGGCACATCGCTCAGCGCATCGCTGTTGCTTGAACTCCTGCCTCAGGCCAGGCAGTCGGTACACGTGTCGATGTACCGCGTATCCGTCTATCCGAACTATCCTGGGAGTCTCGCGAATCGGTTGATCGAAGAGCTGATCGGCGCGGCGGGACGTGGCCTCGATGTCCGTGTCGTCATGGATGACTGCAGCTTCTATGCCGACTCGGCCAATGCCAACCTCGCGTCGGCAATCTACCTCTATCAGCACGGGATTGAGGTTCGGTTCGATGCCCCGGAGCGAACCACACACGCCAAGCTGATCGTGATCGACGGTGAGTCGGTGGTGATTGGATCGACGAATTGGAACTACTACTCATTGGAGGAGAACGTCGAGGCGGGCATTGGACTGCTGAGGATGCCGGCTGTCGCGGAGCTGTTCGATGTGTTCTTCGAGTCGGTCTGGGCGGATAGTCGGCCGGTCGGTCCGTAGCGCGTAGCGTCTACTCGGATCCGATGGAGTGGGTCACACGCTCGTTGCAGACCGGGCAGGCCCATTCGATGTCCCCCGACCAAGGGCTCCAGCGAACAGGGAGCATCGACGCACCGCATTCCGGGCAAGGCAGCAGCGTGATGGCGGCAGGGACGGCCGCCCCCCCGGGCCCGGTGGTGATCAGCTCTCCAGGTTCAGCCATGACCAGTGGAACGGGGTCAGGCATGGAAAGCCTTACGGTCTCAGGCATCCCCACAACATGAACATCGCCCGCAAGCTCGATCCGAACACCGTGGCGCCCGATCCCGGCGAGTACAATGAGGATTCCGAGCAATAGGAAGGCGCATGCGATCAGCGTGACGATCTGAACGGTTCGATTCATCGAACTCCTTCTCGGACAGGATCACATGACGTGTCGTTGTGTCGTATTGTAGTCGATCGGGCACACTATGTACCGTCTCCGCCACGCACGATCAGCGTTCTCCCTTCGACTCGCTCGACGCGAACCGTTTCGCCGGGCTCAATGGCTCCCTCAACCGACTGTGCGGTCCAGTACTCTCCGTGGATGAACACCATTCCCATCGGGTCGAGACGGCTGCGAGCCACGCCGGCGGACCCGGCCAGCCCCTCGGCCCCGGTGACCGGACGTCTTCGTTGAATCATCAGTCCTTTGGAGAGGATGAAGACCGACAACGCCGCGGTCATGCCGACCACCGCAATGATCGTCGCCGATGAGAGGCCGATCGAGCGGTCCGGAATGTCGAACAATGTCAATGAACCGGCCAGGAGACCGACGATCCCTCCTGCGGTCAGGATGCCGTTGGTCGGCGTGAAGGCGTCGAGCACGATCAGCGCCATGCCGAAAACGATCAATGCGATCCCGGCAATATTGACCGGGAGGATCTGAAGGCCGAACAGCGCAAGCAACAGGCACACGCCTCCCGCCGCCAACCCGAATCCGATCCCGGGATGGAAGAACTCGTAAATCAGCCCATAGAGACCGAGGATGAACAACACGTAGACGATGTTCGGATCCGCGAGAAGGCTCAGGAGCCTCTCGCGAAGCGTAGATCGGATCTCATCGACGGTAGCTCCACGGGTGCGCAACGTTCTCCCATCGGCGAGAACCCAGCCGTCAAGCGTCTCCAACAGGCTATGCGTGTCATCGGCGATCACGTCGATCACGCCCTGCTCCAACGCCTCGACAGCGCTCAGTGCGCTAGAGTGAAGGACCGCTGCTTCGGCCCAATCGGTGTTCCGGTTCCTCTGCTCGGCGATCGACCGCGCGAACGCGGCCGCATCGTTTGCTGCCTTGTCGATCGACGTGCTTTGGCCCTCCTCCGTGGTGTCGCCTCCGATCAGATTCACTGGATGAGCGGCGCCGATGTTCGTGCCGGGGGCCATGGCGGCGATGTCGGCCGCGAGGGTCAGAAACACGCCTGCAGAGGCGGCCCGTGCTCCAGATGGCGAGACGAAGACGACGATCGGAACTGCAGATGAAAGTTCTGCTGCAACGATGTCGCGCATCGACTCCTCAAGCCCCCCTGGCGTATTGAGCTCGATCAGCAGGATCTCGGCCGCCTGTTCCTCCGCACGGCGGACGGCTCGGAGAACCATATCGCGACTCGCGGGATTGATCGATCCATCGAGTGACAAGCGAAGGATCTCCCCGGCTGCGCCGACCGTGGAAATGAGGACTATCGCGGTCAGTAGCACGATTACCGCGGGCAGCCACGTACGTGTCTTCATGGGACTGAGTATATGACGAAACGAGAAGGACGTTGAGAAGTCATCCGCGGGATGGCTGCGCCGGTGGGCCTCGATAGACGGTAACCTGTGTCATAATGCCCGATTCGCGTACGATGAATGGCGGCGTTGAGGCAAAAACGGGGAGTGATTCAAATGCAGGACATCGGGCGGGAATTCTGGGACAAGACGATGTATCGTCACCTTGCTCCCTCGGCGCAGGAGCGTGGGCTTCCTCAGCCACCACTTCAGATTCGTCTTGGACACGGGCACGGCGACGCGGTTGAGCTGCCGGATCCGCACCGTGTCGAGATGTCACAAGATCTCCGCACAGCGATCGAGAGCCGCCGGAGCCTTCGTAAGTATGGTCCCGCGTCACTGTCGTTGGCGGAGCTGTCGTATCTTCTCCGAGGAACGCAGGGCGTGAGGCGAACGATTCCAGGCCGCGCAACGTTTCGAACAGTTCCCTCCGCAGGAGCGCGGCATGCGTTCGAGACCGTCGTATGGGCGCATCGTATCGACGGTCTTGAACAGGGGATGTATCAGTACCTGGCGGTCGAGCATCAGCTCATGGAACTGGATCGGTCGCCGGAGCTTGGCGATCTACTGGTGAGCGCGTGCCTGGGACAGTCGTTCATTGCCGACAGCGCGGCGGTGTTTGTCTGGATCGCCGACTGGAACCGGATGGCTTGGCGGTACGGAGAACGTGGACTGAGATACCTGCTCCTTGATGCGGGCCATATCTGCCAGAACCTCTATTTGATGGCTGAGTCGATTGGAGCCGGAGTGTGCGCGATCGGCGCATTCGATGACGAGAAGACCAATGCGCTGTTTGAGCTGGACGGTACTGATCGGTTCGCCGTCTACCTCGCCTCGATCGGGAAGCGTATCGACTGACGGTCTTGCGGTATGACGGCCTATCGCGCGGGGCGCCGTTGTCTACCGGAGAGAGGCGCTTCGCCCGCCGCATCCTCCACCGGTGCTTCCGAGATGCACGGTGAAGCTGTGGATGATCGATGCGGTCGCGCCGGCGTTGTCCACGATGGTCAGACGAACCGAGTAGACATCGGGCTCTTCATAGGCGTGCCCGACCCGCGTGCCGCGGACGGACGTGCCGTCACCGAAGTCCCAGATGAAGTCGACGACTTGACCATCCGGATCGAATGACGCGGATGCGTCGAAGAGGATCCACTCTCCGACGACCGGGGAATCGCTGGAGAACCGGCAGCTGGCGAGCGGTGGTGTGTTCTCTACTGTGATGATGACCTCCGCTGTCCCGGCAAGCCCCGATTCGTCGGTGACGTGCAGTTGAACCGTGTAGACGCCCGAGCGCTCAAACACGTGTTCATCACGAACGCCAACGACCGACGCCTCGTCCTCGGCAGGACCATAGTCCCAGACGTACTCGGCAATTGTGCCATCATCGGCCGAGTTCGATGCGTCAAACTGCACGCGAAGCGGGGCATGTCCTTGAGTTGGATCGGCGACAATGGCGGCAATTGGGGGCGTATCCGACCGGATGCCGTCAAGGACGCTGCATCCGGTCAGGGCGACGAGCATGCAGAGAACAATCGGTAGGGGAGTACGCCGCATCCGTGAGGCCTCGCTTGTGCTGTTGTGTCTCGATTGTGGCACGGGCGGTTCGCCGGATCACGCCGTCATGCCCGAAGTGTCCGGGACTCGCGTTCGCGTGAAAGACGGGACAGGCGAGACCTCAGCACGTGAGATGCGTCGGGGCCGTCGTGGGATCGGACAACCCAATGCACATGGTCTCACGCGTGCCGACACGATACGATCGGAGAGACAACATGACGGAGCCGCACGATGTGAGCCGAAGCGAGGAACCAGAGGCGACAGCCGACGCCGCACTGTTCTCGCGCTATGCCGGAACGGACCCCGACCGATGGCGTCAGCTGATCGGCCATCCTGTCGTCCATCGGGATCCCCGGCACGGCCCTGCGGTCGTTGAGGATATCCGCTGGGGCACGTGTTGCGATCATGTTCCCGCATATCTTCAGGTGCGTGTTAGGCATGCCGAGCACGGCGTGGTCGTGTTCCGTGCATCATCATTTTGTGATCATCATCGATCCGTCGCCATCTCATCGGAGTTGCGACAGCTCCTGCGGATCTGCTTTGAGGAACCGATCAGCGAGACGGAGAAAGCGGTGATGCTAGAGCGCCACTCCCGTGATCTGCGGGAGGAGCGAGATCGACAGAGGCTCTTGCGGGCAGACGAGCTGAAGCATCGCGCCGCGAAGCGCAGGGGGGAGGAACGCGCAAGGCACTAGGCCGGATCGATCTCGTCGAGGACAAGGTTTGCGGCCATACGAGCCGCCTCGGCGCAGGCCGCGGCACACGCGATCGGTCCATTTGCAGCGTGCCACTTCTCAGTCAGGGATGGATCGTCGCAGCACCAGCCGACGGTCGCTTCTTGCACGCCGTAGCAGCGTGTGCTACCGAACATCTCGGTGAAGCGCTGCACGAACAGGCCTGCAGCCGTCCGTGCGGTCTGGCGACTGAGAAGGTCTCCGAGATCTGCCGATCCGAGAGCGATACCGATTCCCATGAGAGCTCCGATTACCGCGCCACACGTCTCACCAGTTCCGGCGATACCTCCGGCGAGTGTTGTCGATGCCTTGAGGAGATCTTCGCTGGGAAGATCAAGGTGCGTCTGCAGTGCCCAGAGCGTCGATCGGCAGCAGTTCCCGTAGGTGCGAAGGTTGTTGAACGAGGCCTTGGCGATCACGTCGAGGCGTTTTGCCCGTGCCTCAGAGGAGTCGGTGCTTCCGTCGTATGAAGCCCGTTCGTGCGGGCCATCGATGCTCGCTACGAACTTGCCGATCTCGGTCACGCGACCTCCCTTCAGTGAGGCGGAGCGTATCCGATTAGATCGGGTTGAGCCAGTGGCCGATCAACCCACGAGGGCGAAGATTCCCCGGGCGAGCAGACCAACGATCAGGGCAATGGCCGTCGTCGTTGCGACGACAAGCCCGGTTTGTCCATTTCCCAGCTCTCGTCGTAGCACGGCAATGGTTGCGATGCAAGGGACATAGAACAGGACGAACAGCGCATACGTCATCATCTGCCCCGAGGTCAGGACGGCGGCGAGTTGCGTGGTTCCCATTGCCTGGAACAGCATCACGAGAGACAGCTCCTTGCGGAAGACGCCGAAGACAAGCGGGATACCCAACACGGCGGGCAGCCCGAGGCTCCACGTGATCGGTCGCGCGATCAGGTTGAGGGCATCGTTCCACTGAACGTAGTCCAGTAGACTCATGATCAAGCTGCCGACGACGAGAATCGGGACGGCATAGCGAAGAAACTCGTGCACTCGCAACCAAACCTTGGCTCCGACGACATGGATTGATGGAACCTTGTACGATGGGATCTCGAGGATCAGTCCCGGTGTGACGCGTGGCAGCAGGACCGTCAACAGCTTTCCTGTAGCAGCGATCACGAGGACGTTGATGACATAGATGAGAAACGCGAAGTGCGGACCGACGAAATAGCCGATGAGACCGTAGATGATCGTTGTGCGGGCAACACAGGGGACCATGGTCGAGAGCATCGCGGTGACAAATCGATCCCGCTTTGAGTCGAGGATTCGGGTGGCCATGACGGCCGGAACACTGCACCCGTAGCCAAGGATGAACGGGATCACCGACTTTCCGTGTAGACCGATCCGGTGCATCAGTCCGTCGATCAGGTAGCCGGCCCTCGGGAGGTAGCCGATATCCTCAAGCAGTGCGAGTCCGATCAAAAACGGAACAAGGTAGGGAAGAACAATGCCGAGCGCGCCGGCGATTCCCTGGATGATCCCTTGGACGGCGAAGAAGGCGAGGCTGGTCTCGGACATCATTGTCGCGATCCATGCGATGGCGCTATCGAACCAACCGATCAACGGCGCTTCGACGAGTGTCCCGACCTTGAACACGACGAAAAACAGCGCGTAGAGAATGGCTCCGAGGGCAACCACGCCAAAGACCGGGTGCATCAGGAATCGATCGATCCGATCCCGCAGGCTTCGAATCGGTGTGCCCACGGTTGCGACCTGCTCGAATAGCTCCATCCCTGCATTGTGGCGTTCGGCGGAGAGCGCGCTCTCCCCGGTGCGGCCCCGCTGGGCGACGATCTGCTCTTGAAGTGAGGCCGCCGAATCGAGGAGGTCGGGAGCCTCGGTCTTCGCATGCTCGACGAAGAACGGGTCGCCTTCGAGCAGCTTGATGGCTGCCAGCCGGGCGTTCGACAGTGCGCCGCCGTGAGGCTGGCTTCGAACCTCTTGAACAAGCGATTCGATGGCACGCTCTACATCCTGGCTGTACTTCACCGGAGGTGCCACCGACCGCTTCCGCGCAACGCGGGCGGTTGTCACAGCGGCCTCCATCACCCCGGTTCCGCGAACGGCCACGGCCGGAACGACCGGAATGCCGAGCTGTTCACTCAATGCGTCGGCGTCGATCTCAATCCCCTTGCGGCGACCCTCGTCGACCATGTTCAGGCAGAGGACCATCGGAATGCCGAGCTCCAGCAGCTGGAGCGTCAACTCCAGACTGCGAGACAGAAGCGACGCATCGACGACGTTGAGCACCGCGTCGATGGGTTCATTGATCAGGAAATTCCTCGTCTCCGCCTCTGCCTCATCGAGGGACGTCAGCGAGTAGATGCCGGGAAGATCGATCAGCTCGGCGCGCTGGCCGCCGATCAGTGTTTCGCTCTTTAGGTACTCCACTGTCGTTCCCGGGAGGTTTGACGTATTTGCCTTGTAGCCGACGAGATGGTTGAAAAGCGTGCTCTTGCCGCAGTTGGGCTGTCCGATGAGCGCAACGCGAAGCGACCTGGGATCCGTGGAGGACATGCTATGCATCTTGACCTGCTTCCGCAGAACGTTTCTTCGCGCAATCGTTGCAGTAGCCGATCAACTCCAGGCGGATGCGTTCGACATGGAAGCCTCTGGATGCAGCAAGCTCCCGGATCAGCTTCGGGGATGGGATGTCGATGACCCGACCGCAATCACAGCAGACGAGATGGACATGGTCCTCCTGCTGTACCTCATAGTGTCGATGCGTCTCACCGAGTTCGCAGGCACGCACAACACCAAGCTCTCGGAGAAGATTCAACGTACGGTAGACCGTTGCGAGGCCAATTCTTGGCTGCTTGTCCCGTGCGATCTGGTAGATCTCCGTTGCATCGAGATGAGGATTCCGATCGATGATCCGAACGAGAAGCTCACGCTCGGGAGTGACACGCTTCCCTGCCGCCTTGAGGCGCTCTATGGCCGATAGTCTGGCATTCACCGACGGAACCTCCTCCGACGACCGTTCCGCCGCCCAAACGGAAGGTGGACGTCTGGGTGTGTGCTGGGGGGACCGCTTAGCGGTTCGACGAGGACATGGCGCGCCACACCTCGACCCAAGGCGACCTGCATCCCATGGATCTGCACGAGCAGCGGGCCGTGAAACGCCCCACGCCCGGACAAACAGACCGTGTCGCCGGGATGGATGCCAAGATGATTCAGCCTCCGCTGCAGACCCAAGCCTCCTCGGATTCGAAGGACGCGTGCGCTCTCCCCAGGTCGGATCTGGTCGAGTGTCATGGCTGAATAATGATAACGGTTCTCATTCTCAAGTCAACCCTTTCGATTGATCAATGTCGGGTTGCGAGGGTATGCTCATCTCTCAGCGATGCCTGCGAATCGAGTTCACGACCTCTTCAACCGCCTCTACACCGCCTATGGCCCCCAAGGATGGTGGCCGGCGAATGGGCAGTTCGAGACGATTGTGGGTGCCATTCTAACGCAACGGACTGCGTGGCGGAATGCCGAGCAGGCACTACGGAACCTTACGAAGCTCGACCTCATGTCTGTAGAGGCGCTCCACCGTGTACCCATTCGGCGATTGGCCGAAGCGATTCGCGCCTCGGGTTTCTACAACATGAAGGCGCGGAAACTCAAAGAGATCGTGGCATACATCGTCGACTGCTACGGCGGGGAGATGGATCGGTTTCTCTCGCGACCGACCGACAGGCTACGAGACGAGCTGCTCGGAGTGTACGGCATTGGCGAGGAGACGGCGGATGCAATCCTCGTCTATGCAGCAGACAGGCCGAGTTTCGTCGTTGATGCCTACGCGAGACGATTGCTGAGCCGACTTGGCTGGATCGCAGGGAATGAGCCGTACGGAGTGCTGCGCAGCCTATTCCTGTCGAACGTGCCCCCCGACGTCGATCTTCTTGGCGAGTACCACGCGCTCATTGTGCGGCACAGCAAGGCGTTCTGCCTCGCGACACCAAGGTGCGCAAGGTGCCCTCTGCGAACGATCTGCGAGGCGGGGCAGGACACACGAGATGGGAAGTCAAGGCGATGATCCGGTTCGACCGGTCCGGACTGCGCCCCGGCTTCGGGCGGAGGTTCATCCTCGATCTTCTCGAGCGTGGATTGGCGACGATCGATCCGCGCTGCTGTGTTCGACGTGTGCTTCACTGCGCGGACGGACGACTTCAGGTCGGTCCGCATGCCTTCAATCTAGACCGCCGACGGGTTTGGGGAATCTCGATTGGCAAGGCAGCTGTTCCGATGGCCGAGGCGTTGACGGAGCGGCTCGGGGGAGCGCTTGCCGGTGGGGTTCTGCTGACGCGTTATGGCTACGGAGGGCAGGTGGATGGGTTCCTTGTGCGCGAAGCGGGTCATCCGATCCCCGACGAGAACGGCGTTCTGGCAGCGGCGGAGATCGCTCGAATGACGGCTGATGTCGGGCCGGACGATCTTGTGATCTGCCTTCTCTCCGGTGGAGGATCGGCACTCCTTGCCGCGCCGCAGCCGGGCGTGACGATCGATGACCTTGCTGTCACAACCGACTTGCTCATCCAGTCCGGCGCAGCGATCGATGAGACCAATACAGTGCGGCGTCATCTGTCGACGCTGCAAGGTGGACAGCTCGCACGGCGCCTTCAGCCAGCGACGGTGATCACCCTTGCCTTGTCCGATGTGATCGGCGATCGCTTGGAGGCGATCGCGTCTGGGCCGACGGCTCCCGATCCGACTTGTTTCGGTGACGCGATCGGTGTGCTGCATAGATACCGGCTTTGGGAACGATCGCCCGCGCTCGTGCGCAAACATCTGGAGCGCGGAATGGCGGGAGAGGTGGACGACACGGTGAACCCGGGAGATCCTGTGTTTCGCGGATCGGCCATCGAGATTGTCGGCAACAATGATGCATTGCTCGACGCGCTGGAGGACGCAGGGCGTGCGGCAGGTTGTCGCACCTTACGGGCTGTCGAACCGGTCCGCGGAGAAGCTCGACACGTCGCCCGGGATATCGCGAGATGCGCGGTCGATCTCGTCGGAGGCGACTCGCAACGCACGCTCTATATCGCCGGCGGGGAAACGACGGTGACGGTTCGCGGCAACGGCCGAGGCGGAAGGAATCAAGAGCTTGCGCTGGCCGCAGCCCTGGAGATCGATGGCATCGAGGGGCTCTGTATCGCCGCGTTGGCGACCGACGGATCGGATGGCGTGACCGAGGCAGCAGGAGCCATTATCGATGGCCGGTCGGCCGATACCATCCGACGGGCGGGGATCGATCCGGAAGCGGCTTTGCACGACAACGATTCGCACGCCGCGCTGAAAGCCTCCGGGGATCTGCTTCAAACCGGACCGACCCGAACGAACATTGCGGATGCATGCATCGTGCTCATCGATTCGAGTTAGGGAGGATCGCTAGACGACGATCGTCTTCCAGCTACCTGAGCGGAACCTC
>CAZORQ010000042.1:2398-17451 GCA_964582285.1 uncultured Thermotogae bacterium | reverse complement strand
ACGACCTGCTCGCTTCGTACGCGTTTGATCCGAACGCCGAGCTCCTGCTGGCGCTCGATTGGCTACGAAGCGCACTCTCGAATCCGAAACAGGAGGCAGAATGAAGCGTGTGATTAGACACCCAATCGCACAGATCGTCTGGCTAGGCCTCGCACTGCTGGCAGTTCCATGGCTCTCCTGCATTGCTGCGCGGAACTACACGCGAGATGAACTCGTCGAGGATGTTCGCTACTTGGTTGATGTCATCGAAGATGCGCATCCAGATCCCTACATTCGAGGGGGAGGCAAGATTGCGTTCCATCTGCGCCTCTACGAGCTGCTTCACGCAATCCCGGAAAAGGGAATGTCGCGGGACGCGTTCATCAAGCTTCTTCGGCCCTTCATAGCTGCGATTGGCGACTCTCACACCGAGATCTGGACGTCCTACCAGGTGAACGAGTCGCAGCCGGGAGGGATTCCGTTCCGGTTCGGGGTGGTGGAGGACCTGCTCTACGTCTTGTCCGCGGTCAGTTCGAGTGACAAGGAGTACATAGGGTCGACGCTCGTCTCGGTCGAGGGGATTCCGGCGGAGGAGTTGTGCGAACGACAGAAGCGCTTGGTCCCGCTGGAGAATGACTACCACGTGCTCGAGGAGATGTCCAGTCACACGCTCTGGTACGCACCGTACCTTCGAGACCTGATCCCCGAATGGGAGGACGAGGCAAGTCTGACGATCGAGCTGAGGCGCCCGACGGGCGAGGTCGAGGAGTTGATGTTCGATCTACCGGTCTTCGCGCGCCGGCTTCACCATCCCGAAACGCGGCTGCAAGTCCCCCATCCGCCTTGGTACGGATTCTCGTACAGCTTCCTGACCCCACCTGAGGAGGGCGCCTCTCTCGGCTCGGGGCGGCCGTTCGCCTATCTACGCGTCGATGACATGACACAGTACGGCGAACTCGACGAGATTGCTGGCATGGCCACGTCACGGAAGCCGTATGTCACGGAGACGTTCCGCGATCTCGCGATCGATATGTCCGAGGAGGAGACGGAAACGCTGATCATCGATCTACGCGAGAACGGCGGGGGCGATTCTACGATGGCCGACATCCTCACCTACTTCCTCTATGGAAAGGACGTCCTGGACAAGGTTGTCGGCCATGCGCCCGCTAATGGGGGAGGGATGATCGTGAAACTGTCCGAACTCTACTTCACGAGTCCCTACAACCGCTCTCTCGAAGCGCTGAACGAAGGGCGAGAGATCCCTTGGCAGGTCGGAGACTACGATTTCACGCTGTTCACGGGAGCAAGAAGCGTTCCATTTGAGGATCTGCCCCTCGAAGAGCAGCACACGTACATCGACCACAGATACTGCGAGCGAACCGTCACGTTCTGCGAGGAATACGAGTCGGGCGCCTATGAAGCCTACTACAAGCCGCGGAATGTCATCGTTCTCGTCAGTCCGTGGACGTTCAGCTCGGGATTCACAATGGCCCGCTTTCTCTATCTCGCTGGCGCAACGTTAATTGGAACACCGTCTGCTCAGGCAGCCAACTCGTTCTGCAACGCCGATCGATGGGTGATGCCGAATTCGGGGATCGACGGACAGGTCAATCGAATGTACTACGTCGAGTTCCCCATCGGATCCGACCTGGCTCACACGTTGCCCATGCATCATCAGGTGACGTACGAAGAATTGGCCGCCTACGGCTTCGACCCGAACGCCGAGCTGCTATTGGCGCTCGATTGGCTGCGTGATGAGGCTTTGGATTCGCAACAGGAGGGTAAATGATCCGGAGAACGAGAAGGCGTATCGCTACGCGGATTGCTTGGATCACGATGACAATGGTGGTAGCTCTGTGGGCTTCTTCTGCGGTTGCGCAGAGATATACACAGGACCAGCTGATCGATGACGCAAGGCAGTTGGTGCAGATTATCGAGGACACGCATCCGGATCCGTTCGTCCACTGCGGCGGCCGGATCGCATTCTATCGCGCGTTCCAGGACGTGCTGGAGGCGATCCCCGAAGACGGAATGCCACGCGACGACTTCGTTCGCATGCTGCGGCCGTTGATCGCGCTTGTGGGTGACGGACACACCGATATCTGGGAGGACTACCGCGTCAGCAGCACGATGCCCGGAGGCGTGCCGCTTTCTCTCGGTGTAATCGAGGAGAGTCTCTACGTGGCCGCGGTTCGGCGCGGTGACGATCCCGAGCTCATTGGTGCGAAGCTCCTCTCAGTCGAAAGCGTGCCTCTCGCCGAGCTCTGTGCGCGACAGCGCCAGGTTCAGGGAACGGAGAACGACTACTTCGTACTCTACATTCTGTCATCGCAATCGTTGTACTACAAGCCGCATATGCAAGACCTCCTCCCCGAGTGGGAGGACCAGAGTCGCGTACGCGTGGAGCTGGAATTGACGTCGGGCGAGATCCGCGAGGTCGAGTACACGCTTCCGCGGAGCATGCGGTCCGTCACAAGGCCGACCTCCACGATTAGCACCCCACGATCGGGGACAGGTGGATTTGTGTGGGCGTTCTGGGACGAAGAGCAGAAGACCGCCTACTTGCGGGTCGATCACATGCTCGAGTACCGGGAGGCTTACGAGATCTGGTGTGCGGCCGGATCGCGAGATCTCACAGATGCGGAGTTGGCGGCGAAACGGTCGGCAACCGAGTCGTTCCGCGATCTCGTCGTAGCAATGAAGGAAGCGGAAACCAAGACGCTGATTGTTGACGTGCGAGAGAATGAGGGCGGGAACTCCCTGATGACGGATATCCTGCTGAACTTCCTCTACCCACGGGACGTCTTCCTCGCCGCGAAGACGCAGCATATTGCCAATGGAGGTGGGGAGATTCGGCGCTACTCCGATCTGTACTTCGCAGGCTGCGAAAACGAGACGATCGAGGATTATGCTGAGGCAAACGCGGTCCCGATGGCCGTCGGTGAGTACGATTTCAGCGCCGATTTCTGCGATCCGGCCAAGCAAGCCGAAGTGCTGGGGCAGTGTGGGACACCTGCGTTCCTCGCCAACTGGTACCAGATGGCGCCGACGTTCTACGACGAGTATGTATCGAAGGAGTACGCCGGCTTCTATACCCCGGAGAATGTGCTTGTTGTGACCACGGCACATACATTCAGCTCGGGCTTCACACTCGCGAAGTATCTCTACCTGGCCGGAGCGACGCTCGTTGGGACACCCTCCGGCCAAACCGCGAACTGCTACGGAGAGATCATCTGGTGGGAGCTCGACAACACACACATATATGGCGGCGTGTCCGGCACGAAGTACCTCTACTTCCCCGAGGACTCAAAGCTTGCAACCGTTCTCCCTGTCCACTACCCGTTGACCTACGAGAAGCTTGCATCGTACGACTTCGACCCGAACGCGTGGCTTCGCTACGCGCTGGAACTCACGCAGAGAAACGAATGAGGCGGCTTCGGCCGCAGAAGGAAAATCCGATCGCTCGATTGCGGTGCATGGACCAACCAGCCGGGAGAACCAAGGATGCAAGAGGATCTCAAGGCGTGACGCTGTCCCCGCTTCTGCCCCGCGTTCCACACAGATCTCCGGATGCGCAGGCGTCCGGAAGAGTGAGCTGCAGGAAAGGAGGAAGTTCATGTCCAGTATCCGAAGCCGTTTTACGCCTATCATCTCTTTGTGCGTTATGTTGTGCATTTCCTCGGTTGCCTTCTCTGCGCACATCTCGGACAGCCAGCGAGCCGAGATCTCCGCGATCATGGCGGTGATCGAAGCCAACGAGCAGTTTTCGGGAACCGCTCTCGTGTCCGTCGGCGGCGAGATCGTCTACACAAGAGCGTTCGGTTTGGCCGACATCGAGCGCGGTGTTCCCAATGCGTTGGACACCCAGTTTCGTATCGCATCCGCGACCAAGCCGTTTACCACGCTCCTTGTCTACCAGCTGGCCGCGTCGGGCAAGTTAAGCCTCAACGACAAGCTGTCAGACCTTGTGCCTGACTATCCAGCCTCGAAAGGCGCGAACATCACGGTGTCCCATCTGCTGAATCACACGTCGGGCATTACGGGAGAATGGCGGATCGACGAACTGGAGGACATTGAACGTCACCGCTGGACGCAAGACGAGCTGCTCGCGGAGGTCGCCAGTCGCGATCTCGTGTTTGCACCGGGCACGGGCGAGGAATACAGCAACTACGGCTACTTCCTGCTCGGTGTCATCATCGAACGCGTCGGAGGAGCCAGCTACGCTGACCAGCTACGTGATCGGATCCTCACGCCTGCTGGCATGACCCACACCCGAGGAGACGACAACGACGCCATCATTCCCGGGCGTGCGCTTGGCTACCACTTCGACTACTTGCTGGGACCTCAGAGCTCTCCCTATCTGGACATGAGCTTCGTGTTCGGCTACGGCCATCTACTCTCGACGGTCTCGGATCTTGACCGCTTCGCGGCGGCCCTGGACGACCCCGCCGTCCTGCCAGTGGAGTACCGCGACATGTTCTTCAGTGAGTGTGGGTGGACCGTGCAGTGCATCCCTGTCGGAAACGGAGCCCGCTGTGTCTGCGGAAACTACCTTTCCGGAAGCATCAACGGATTCGCGAGCCACATCTTCCGGGTCGAGGAGGACGAGATCTTCATCGCGTTGCTCAAGAACCTGAAGGAGCCGGGAGCCCAGATCGCCGTGAAGTGGCTCGACTTCATCGCCTCGCGGGTTCTGGCCGTCCTCTACGATGAACCGTACGACATGCCGCGCAAGTCCGCTGCGTTCGCGGTGTTCGAGGTGCTTCGCGACGAAGGCATCGAGGTCGGGTATCGACGCTACGCTGAACTGGTGGAGAAGCAAGATCCAAACTACTACGTTGACGCCGAGGAGTTCCGTCGGTTGGCCGAAGTGCTCCCTGCGCTGTGGGACATCGCGCCTCTTCTGAGCGGATCGTAGGGTATGACCAAATCGTCATCACAACGAGCGGCGATCGTGGAAGCCCATTCAGCGATGATGCGCACTCGAGGGACAGACCATCATCGATGTCATGCAAACAGCCAGGAGGCCTGATGTTACCTTTCCGACAGCTGCATCCCCCAGTTGCTATTGCTGGCTTGCTCGTCATTGCAATCTCGCTTGCTAGCATCCTTGCGTTCGGTGCGACGACCTGAGAGATCACGTCCCGTAGCGCACACTTCAAGCTGGTTGGCGACCTGCAACTGCCCTCATGTTCACCGAAATCGTTGCTACAGGCGACTTCGAACAAGTATTTGCCAATCACTTCGGCATCACAACAGAGGCGCTGAAGGAAACGTTGTTCGACGAGCTAAGGCAATTCCTGTCGCCGTGACACTGCCGGAGATCCAGGGACATATTGCCGATCTCCCGCGACTGCGCCGCAATGGAGAGCACGTTCCAGGGAGATGATGATCAACCTCATGCCAGCGTCCTACTCGACGCGCTCGTAGAGGATCAGTGGATGCCCGTCGTACGTTAGTGTGAGCGAGCTGAACGGAGCGTTCCCCTCGCTCGCCTCTAGAGCAAGGCCGGGGTTGCTGTCGAATCCAAGGGTCATTGCATCTTCGATGACCATGAGCTGGCACTCGTCCGTCCCGAACCAGAGGCCGATGCCGGTATCCACCTCACGGATCACCAGGTCCGATGGGAGACCCGAGCCTGCATCTTCTGCTCGCACATGGTATGAGCCGATCCAGCGAGTGCGTTCCTGGTCCGTGATTTCGCTTCGGTCGAGCACGATTCGGGTGTCCGGCGGATCTGCGAGAGCCGCTTCCTGTTGTGTGCGCCGTACTCCTGGGAAGGCCTGGGAGTAGACCGAGTAGAGATTGTCGGACACATCAAGACGGCCGACTGCTGCGTAGAGCTTCCGGTAGGACCAGAGCTCGCTTCGGAAAAGGGCACAGAGGTTGGGGTCCGTGATTCGATCGAGCTGGTCGATCACCGTATCTCGCGTCGCAGTCCAGTCGATCACCGGAAGCGGCTCGGCCAGCCTTGGTCCCAAGACGAACGTCTTGAAGAACGCAAGCGCAACTGGGGATGTCAGCACGCTGGTATCCGCGTGCCCAAGATCAAATGGCCGGCTCAGGTTCTGCGTATTGGCCAACACGATCAACGCGAGGTTCTCGTCCGGGACAATGAGAAGGAGCGACGAGAACATGCCGTAGCCGTAGTGCCAGATGAGTCGCGTGTCCCACGCTGTTTCAACGAACCATCCAAGGCCGTATGGAGCAGATTCCCCTGAGTTGAGTTCTGTTGCCGTGAACATTACATCGCTTGTCTCGGCCCGCAGCAGCACATCCTGATCGAGTGCTACGACGAGCCTTGCCAGATCCTCGACCGTTGAGACGAGACCGGCTGCGGCATTGGTATGGCTGGGAGCAGGTCCTTCGTGAAGGGTATAGTCAGCGTCGTACTGGTATGGGGTAGCCGCACTCCGCCAGACATTCGCAAACGCATGCTCCCAGGCTGCTGGCTCCAGTCGACTGAGGAAGAAGTCGACTCCGCAGCTCCCGCAATTGAGCACTGTGCTGTTCATCTCGAGGGGCGCAAGGATCTCGTGCCTCATGACATTGCGAAGCGTGTCTCCGTGGAGTTGCTCGATGACCGTAGTTAGCTTCGAGTATCGATTCCCATCGTAGTCGAACGCGCTCCCGGGCGTCCCAGCAGACGTGTGTGACAGTACGTGGCGTACGGTGATGGCCGGATGCCCCAAACTTACACCGAACTTCTGGATCCTCGCATCGAGATCGAGATGACCTTGCTCGACCATGCGCATGAGGAGGATCGCGGAGAAGGGTTTGGTCAGGGATGCCAGTCCATAGGGTGTGTTAGCTGCCGCCTCAATGCCGCGCTCCACATCGGATAACCCGAAGCCCTGCGCCCAGACAAGGTCGTTGTCGTGAACAATCGCGGCGGAGAGGCCTGGGATGAGAAGCTCCTGTCGCAGCGCGTCGACCATCCTTGCAAACTCTGCAAGGCGTTCTTCGGTGATGAGAGGGTCGAGGGATTCAGCCGCATTGCTGGAGAAAGCTGACACGAAACCGCACATCAGCATGACAACCAGGGGGGCCGCGTCGAGCCATCTCGGCCGACGAGTCGAAGACGTCGGGTTGCTGGAAATCACACTGTGTCTCATCATGCTGTGGTTCGTATCCGCTAGGTGACTCAGAATCAAGCTGCTGGATCGATACTCCGTACGACGGATACCTCCCGCAGAGAGCCGCGACACGGGGACGGACACGAGCTGCGTCGGCGCGCAATCCGCCCCCTCGCAGGGCTGATCAGTGCGCAGCTGGAATGATGTACGTGTTGAGGAGTTCTTCGGGGATTGCCTGGTCTTCGTCAAAGAGCACACTCGTGAACACCACAACCATGTTCTTGTTCGGCACGATGAAGATGACTTGAGCCCCTTGCCCGATCGCGAAAGCGTAGCCCTTTGGGTCCACCCACCACTGATAGCCATAGCCCGTACCGGCTTGCCAAATGCCGGTCTCGTTGCTCGTTGCGTGAGCGATCATCGATTGCTCCACCCATTGCGCAGGGACGATCTGCTTGCCATCCCAGGTCCCGTGGTTCAACACAAGCTGGCCAATCTTTGCCATGTCGTGCGGCCGGAGATACAGGCCGGTATGGCCAAGGTTGATGCCGTTCCAGTTATCGATATCCCATACGACGTTTACGATCCCCAGCGGACGGAAGAGGTACTCGTACGCGAACGAAAACGCACTCATCCCGGTGGCTTCGGTCAAGATCGCCGAAAGCAGGTAGGAAACTCCGTTGCAGTAGTCCCACCGTGCTCCGGGCGTGTAGGAGACCGGCCAATCGAGAACGTAGCTCAGGTGATCCGTACTCGCATCCCACGAATCGGAATCGGCATCGTTGTTGCATCTGTAGCCGGCCGTCATCGTGAGCAAATGATCGAGCGTCATGGCTTCCTTCCTTGCAGTCACGAACTCCACTTCCATCTCAGGGAAGAAATCCAAGACAGGTACGTCAACGCTGCCAATGAGCCCTTGATCAACTGCAATGCCGATCAGCAGCGAGATCACGCTCTTGGTGCACGAGCACACAGGATGAGGCTCGTTGTACCCGAAGTCGTCGTTCTCGTAGTAGACATCGAGAATCAGACTACCGTTTCGGATGATTGAGATACTGTGAATGAGGATATTGGCTTGATCGATGTGCGCCAGCATGTCGTAGATAAGTTGTTGATCGACATTCTCGTCATCAGGATTTGACACCGGCCACTCGTAGATTGGCACAGATAGCGCAGCCATACCGACCGACGCAACAACGGCGATAACTACAACTATCGCTCTCATAAGACCCGCGTGAATGACTCTGGACACAAGAATCACCTGGTAGAGATAGATTGGATAGCATACGGGCAATACAGGAATACTCCAAGACATGGATTTCCTGGATGTGGCTGGTTTCTCCGATACAAGACGGGAAGTGGATGTTGGAGCACTTGGGGTGTAGACGTTCTGCCCCTCTTGCCGAGCGGTAAGCGCGGGATTCGCTCAGACATATCGTTTGCCGCACCCTGAATCGCTGGCCTGGCGGTACTGCAGATGTCCTAGAAGCCAGATATTCCCCATGACGTGTTGGAGGCCTGGTTGAGTCACTGGCAGTCGGCTGTGAATCGTAGACTGATGTCCGACTTCGGGCCGAGCCTTCTTCCCGTGTGACACAAGCACCTGATCGAAGTTACTTCGCACTGTTCTTGGCAGGGCCTCGACTAGCTATCCCAGCTCCCCCTCCTTGAATGTGTAGTTCTGAATAGCATTTCAAATTCCGCTCACCGATGTCCCCGCGAGACACGGAATTTACGGCCTCTTGAAACCGCAATATGGATCTGTACTTTCTGTATGTCGTAACTCACAAGAAAGGACGTCATCCAACGAAGGCTGTTCAGGAGGGTATCATGAAGGAGATTCAACTGGCGGGAACTCACCAAGAACTGGGAAGGGCCTACGGCAAGATGCTCGCCGAGCGCGGACTCAACACATGGTGGCAGGAGCCAAGCCAGGCAAAGCTGCAGTTCGTGAAGGCGTGCGAGGAGGCCATCGCCGAACACGCGTCTGGCTACCTTGACGAGCTCCGAGCCTTGGCCGAGGCCGCCGATACGGACTACTACGTGGTTCTCTCAAACATGATTGCTTCCTTCATCGCCGACGATCCGGCGTGTAACTTGGTGGCCGTGTCGGGCTCACAAACGGCAAGCGGACGGACGCTCTTCATTAGGAATCACGATTGGATGGATGAGGACATGGAATACGTCACGTGCTTCCGAACAGCACTCAAGGATGGCCTTCGACACATTGGGTTCGGCTTCGCGGACCCGGGTCGGTATGACGGCGTGAACGAGGCGGGTCTCGCGATAGGCGGCTCCTGGATCTTCTATACGGGCAAGCCGAAACCTGGGCTACGGATGAATGTCGTGACGCGGTGGATCCTCGATACCTGCCCGGACGTGAAGTCGGCTGTCGAATTCATGAGGCGGATTCCCCACTTCGAGGGGGTTGCCTACCTGGTGGCGGACCAGAGCGGCCACGCCGCTCGTGTGGAGGTTTCCCCGGAGGGTGTTGACGTTGCGGAGACCAACGATGGCATGCTGGCGACAGTCAACATGTACCAGTCGGAGGCCATGTCGCCCTACGACCGCGTTCCCGATGGACGCGACTTGATACCCGAGTCCAAGAGACGCATCGCGGCCTGGTACGAGGCGAACCGAAGGACGATCAACCTCGACAAGGCGATCGGGTTCGCAAGCGATCATGATGCAGGGATCTGCGATCACGGCGAGTACTCCGTCGAGCCGTATGGAACGATCTACTCCTGGGTCGGGGAGCTGGGCACGGACGAGCTTCATCTTGCGCATGGCCGCCCGTGCGAGAACGAGTATCGGCTTCACAAGCTGGAACCTGCATTGGGTAGCGAACATTCCGGGTGAGGCTTGATCAGCGACAGGAGATACACGTCCTACGGCGAGCACGAATACGGCCTCAGGGAAGTCAAGAGCTACCTTGGGGTCCGTAGCTTTTGCCAGTCCTTGGCTCAGCCAACAAGGACAACGTAGCGAGGGCAGATCCCCGTGTTGCTGAAGAACCCGATCTCTCAAACGAGGCTCCAGGAAGTTGTCGAGCCTCGCTCGCACCATAGACTCTGGGACGAATGCTGTTATCTGTGAGAAGAGGCCTTGGGCGAACTGAGGCTCTGCGAGAACAGAGTGGAGGGTTGAGAACGTGATCGACACGAAACGAAAGCAACGACTATTCCTGCTCTCAGCGATAGCTGCCACGGTGGCCTTGTGCGTCGCTGGATACAGCTTGCTGGATATGGGTGTGTACGAACCAAGCACACCGAAAGATCTCCTTCCCGGCGCCGCCAGTCAAGATGTGCTGTCCATCGTGGCCGCTCTGGGCGTTCTGATCTGCGTGATTCTGCTTCAGCGCGGCAAGGAGAAGCTGTGGTTGATCTGGGCCGGCTTGGTCGGCTATCTCTTCTATGCCTACGCGCTGTATAGCTTCGACCGTGTATACAATCCCCTCTTCCTTGGCTACGTTGCGATCGTTGGATTGTGCATCTACTCCCTGATCGTGTTCTTCATGCAGGCGACCTTGCCCGGCAGGATTGGACCAAAGGCCGATCGAACGCCCCCGCGGAAGGCAGCAGCCGGACTGTTATTCATCCTCGCGATCATGTTCCTCTTCCTTTGGTTGAGCATCCTTCTTCCCGCCATGCGCACGCGCGTTGCTCCGGATGGGAACGCGATCTTCGTGATGGATCTCTCGTTCTTCGTTCCCCTGCTAATGCTTGAGGCAACCATGCTGCTCCGAAAGCGACCCCTGGGCGACGCATTGGCGATCCCGTTGCTGATCAAAATGGGAACCTTGGGCGTCTCGGTGATGCTGGGAGCCTTGCTGGCCCCCGCATTCGGACAGCCACTCGACGCTGCCTCCATCGGCATCTACGCGCTGCTAGGGCTTGGACCACTGGCCTTGGCCGTGCCGTTCATGCAATCGATCCGCGTTTCTCGGTAGAGACCCTAGACCGCGCCAGGGAACCCATTTCAGCGACACATCGCCCTCCAATTGAGATCGTTCGGAAGCGTTGTGCGATTCCGACTGTGCACCACACGCACGGGTTCAGGCTCTCTCGGTATGCACGGCTCGATTGTCAACGGGTGACTGAAGAGATGGAGGCAACAGGACGAGATGCTGGCGAGATGCTATCGCCGGGTCCGGTCATAGCGCTCTACAGACGTTCCCAGTCAGCCGCCTTCCAAAGCCCGGTGATCCAAACAGTCTTCTGCTCGCAGCGGAAGAATAGCCGGTGTTCCCCAATACGGATCTCGCGGAACGGAAGCTGCGGAAAATCCGCCAGGGGATGTCCCTCTGTATCGAGGAGGTCGGTGCTTCGCAGTGCTTCTTCCACACCTTTCAGGAGCTCACGAGCCTCGTTCGGATCGCGCCGCGCTGCTGCCAGGAGGGCGGCCCGCAACTGTCCCCGGGCCCCTTCAGTGACGTAGGTTTCGGTGCTCATGTCGACTCCAGCAGCTCTGCCGCCTCTGCAAGAACCTGATCGATCGACAGACCCTTGGCAGATCGGATCTCGGTTTCGCCCTTCGCAAGAATCCCGAGGACTTCTCGCTCGTACATCATTCGCTCATACGCCTTCACGCCAAGGAGCACCGCGACGGCGTGGCTTCTCTGCGTGATAACGATTGGTTCATCGGTGGCTTTCGCTCTGTCAACAACGGCCGCCGCATCTTGACGAAGATCGGTTATGGACACGATCTCGGGGACACGCTTCATTAAACGTACCTCCTAACGTACGTCCAAGTATATACTTAAAAGTTTGGTTGTCAAGCATTTCTTCCAGGATGGCTGGAAAGCTCCAACGCTGTGCAATGGAAGACTGTGGCCTAGAATCCTGTGTGGCGGTGCTCGCAGCGCGATTCGCGCAGCTACTGTTCCCGTCTCTTCGCCATCCTGGAACCGATGATGTCGAAAAGGCTTCCGATGATCTTCTTGAACGGATTCAGCCGGGTAGAGTAATAGTAGTCTGATTGGAACCAGCCGTGCTCCTCGTAGTACCGATAGTCCCGACTGCTCTCGTCGAGGTTCACGCGCATGCTTGCTCGCCCCATCCGGAACCCCACTAGCATCATCAGACTGGGCGGTGGATTCGCCGGGCCCATCAGGCTCCTGTGGAACCGCGTGCTCTGTTTGGCAAGGAGTCTGTCGATCCGTCGGGCTTCCCGCTCCGTCATCGGCTCAAGAGCGGTCACACAAACACCGCGGACTACATTGAACCCGAGGCACGCGCCGACGAAGTCAAGGTACTTCACGATCTTGCCCCCACCGAAAAGACCCTGTGTGACAATGCTGGTGAAGGTCGTCCCGAAGAAGCGAGGACGGTGCCCGACGAAAGCGAGGCGGTCGATCAGCGCCTTCATCCATGCGGATACCTGAAACATGTAGCTTGGAGATGCAAAGACGATACCATCCGATGCGCTTATCTTCTCAAGCAAGGCATCTCGATCATCTTTGTGGGGACAGGCTTCCTCTCCCTTCTCAAAGCACAGCTTGCAGCCGATACAGAGCTCAATCTGGTAGTCGGCGAGATTGATGATCTCGCATTCGACGTCTTCCAGCTGCTTCAAGTGTTCCATCAGCTGCCGGACGGCGTCGTGCGTGTGTTTCTTACGAGCGCTCCCCACGAATGCTGTGATCTTCTTCATGTACTGTCTCCATGATGGCTCACACCACGCGATGTCGGCTTCATGCTACAGGAACATCGCAAACTCGCACAATGCAGATCTTCCCAGTGTCGCCCTGTGGTCCCCCCCCAAGCAGAGCCGTTGGAGGATGCGGAGAGATCCGTTGCTTCAAGGTAGTCATGTATTCCTGATTGTGTAGACTACGTCCATGAACATGATCGCTTCGGACAGTACGCTCCAGTGGCTCTTGGGTGCGGACAATCCGCCGGTCCGGTATCTGACTTTGGTGCATCTTCTGGGGCGCGATCCGGAGTCTGCCGAGGTCGAAGATGCGAAATCACACGTGATGGACTACGAGGCCACACGCGAGATCCTGTCTCACGGCGCGGAGTTCTGGTCCCCAAAAGGGGATACGTTCTCACGGAGCTATCACAAGTACCGAGGACGCTTCTGGCAGATGATCTTCCTCAGTCAGTTCCTCGCCGACGGCCACGATCCAAGGATTGCCCCAGGCGTGGAGTCGATCCTGAAGGCTCGCGACTTCGTCGACCGGCGAGGAATGCAGTGTCTCACGGCCAATATCCTCTGCGCGGCAATGCGGCTTGGGTTCGCAAGTCATCCGATCGTCGCCGACGAGGTCGAGGCACTGGCACGGCGTATCGTCGAAAACGGCGGAATCGCTTGCGAAGCAATGGGGTACTCGCTGCTTGAACACTGCTATATGTGTATTCCCAAGCTGATCTTCTGCTTCGCGGAGATCCCCGAGGGCAAGCGGTCGACGTCGGTCAAGGCGTCAATCGAGCTTCTCGCGGGGAAGCTAATCGAGCATCAGATTTACATCTACGTGTCATCGCATCGAAAAGCGTGGCAAGGCATCCTGGCCGAGGCTCCGAAGAAGGCGGATCTCCCGAAGGGGGAGACCGTCAAGGCGTGGATCGCCGACCGGAAGCGGTGCTTCCTTGAGGAGAACGGGTACGGCACCCACGAACCCAAGGCGGGATGGCTCAAGTTCGGCTTCCCGCTCAACTACAACTCCGACGTTCTGGAAGCGCTGCTTGCGCTGGCTCAGGTCAAGACACCAATGAGTTCGGCTCTCGAAGACCCGCTCCGCGTCGTGCGAAGCAAGCGGTCCGAGCAGGGAACCTGGACGCTCGAGAACTCCCTGAACGGCAAGATGTGGGCGGACGTGGAAGAGAAGGGGAAGCCGAGCAAGTGGCTCACGCTGACCGCACTACGCGTCCTCGCGCACTTCGGATAGCGGGTACCGCACCATCGGCCAGACGGCGAGCTCTGTTCCGGGCACGGTGGAGCCATCCTGAGGTTCGAACCCAAGCCTCTGATAGAACGGATGAAGCGTCTGCTCGGTCGTTTCGGCATAGCAAGGAATCCCCGCTCGATCGAGCCGATCGACCATCGCACGCACGAGACGCGTCGCATGCCCGCGGTGTTGGCATTCGGGATCAACCGCAAGGATGGCGAGTAAGCTGTGAAATCCGGGCATGTGCTGTGCGCGGAGCTTGTCGTTGTGTTCTGCCACGTGCGTCATCCGGGCCACAGCATCGGTGCCGACCGTGCGGAAGAGGCCGATCCCACCGGAGCGGATCTGGTTCCACATCGTCATCGTTGCATGCGTGGAGGGAATCCAGACCGCGATACCCTCCAGCTTCGGGGAGCTGACATGGACCTCTCCGAAGCGCAGACCGTAGCGGATCCGCATTCGGAATAGCGCCGCAGCATCGACGTTTCTCCTATGCTCGTTGGGGAAGAAGTGCTCGACATGCGGAGCGGTCCGGAACGCTCGTGCGCACATCTGCGCCGCCTCGCTCAGTTCTCCTCGCCGAAGCACTCGCTGTTGATTCTTGCCCATGTCACCCATCGTACGGCATTCGTTTGGCCTCTCTTCCCTCGGAGTATCCCGAACCCAGAGCAGCGTAACAGGGAAATGTGACCCATATTACATTCGGACATCGGTGAGGTTCCCCGCAAACCGACATGCCATTCGCAGCGGCCACATCGTGCAGAACGTACAACATCGCTTCTCTAGGCTATTTGTTGGAATCACACAAAGGGGGAGGAGAGATGAAGATTGCGTGCTGCACCCTGGAGATGATCACGCTCATCTTCTTGCTGTTCTGGAGTCTCAACGGGGCGTTCAGCGTGCTCGACACGCCTGCGAGCCATCTTACCACTGGAACGATCGCGGAGTTGGTCGCCGCGTGGGGCACGCCGGACAGCGTCGTCGCCGCAACCGATCTCGGGTTCGCCTCGGCACAGATGGAAGACGTTGAGATCTGGTCGTACGCAAACCCGGCACGATCGGTCATCGTCCGGAACGACACGGTCGTGCTGATTCGGAGAGGGTAGAGG
>CAZORQ010000042.1:0-2298 GCA_964582285.1 uncultured Thermotogae bacterium | reverse complement strand
ACGATCGGTCATCGTCCGGAACGACACGGTCGTGCTGATTCGGAGAGGGTAGAGGTTCTAATCCGACAGTTTCTGGATGATGTGCACGCCCAATGATCTCCTGGATGCCCTCCCACCCTCCTTGCAGTGCAACAGGTCGTGAGGAAACGAACCCCCGGTCTTCATCAGAGGCCCCTTGCTGAGTGATACGGCACGCAGTGGTTAGTCACACAGGCTACTATCCTCTGCTGAAGGCACGACGCGACCTCGGCGAGCCAGATGTCACGAGCCGCTCATGCGGAGGCTTCACCCTCCTCGCACGCGCTTTGCTTCCTGCACAAGGACAGCGCCCCGATCGGGCAGGCACGGATGCACTCACCACAGAGCAAGCAATCGCTCGCACGGACTCGCCCATTCTTCACCGCGTGCGTTGAACAGGCGCCGTCGCACGCCCGACAGGAGACGCACGCCGAGTTCACGCGTACGCGAAACAGGCTCATTCGAGAGACGAGGGAAAGCCAGGCCCCGAGAGGGCAGAAGAGCCGGCAGAACGGGCGGAAGAGAACGATCGAGAGCAGGGCAAAAAGCCCGCCAATCCCGAACGTCAGCGGAGTCCCACCGAACGTGAAGAACGCCTTGAACGGCGTCGTCCCACTCCAGGCAAGGAAGCCGGTCGCTGCCACGCGCGCCACCAGATAGGTGAGAATCCCGTACGGAACGAAGCGAAGGAATCGCATCCATCGATCCGGGATCGTCCGCTGCAGCCGCTTCACATGAAGGAGCTCTTGCAGCGCACCAAAAGGGCAGACGTACCCGCAGAAGAGCCGCCCGGCAAACAGCGCGGTGGCGGTCGGCACCAGGAACAGAAGCAGGTATCCCGTCGACGCCTTCAGGATGACGTTCTGCACAGCCGAGATCGGGCAAAGCATCCCGCCGATCACGAATCCGAGAACGATCACAGAGGCCACGAGGAGCCACCGTCGCAAGCGGAAGCGCCGCGTCGCGATGATTGCCAAGGCAGCGGCACTGAAGCCGAGGACGAGGAGGAGCTTCGTCAGCTGGTCGTGGAGGAAGTAGCGCGACCTCGATGTCCCGGCATCGGGGTCGGCGGACTCGAACGTGCGCTCCGCGCTTGGATCACCAAATGAGCTGTCCGGCTCGCCGAAGTCCTGGCCGATCGCCGCCAGACCGATCGCCACCATGACAGCGAACACGATGAGCGCAGCAATCGTGGATCGTCTGGAAGCCATGCTTGTCGCCGCAATCCTAGCCGATCAGATGATCGAAGCGGAGGAAGAGGCCGTCGCCGACCACAAGGAGCGCAACCGATTCGCCCGCGTCTTCCGCGTAGAAGACACGAACGGTCTGCGGCAGTTCGTCCGGGAGACTCGCCCCCTGTGGGAGGACCAACGTGGCGCCCCCCACTTCGAGGATTCCGTCCTCTCCGGTGACACGCCCGACCACGCTGTCCACATGCTCCGGCATCTCGAACGGATACGTGCCGCCCCAGGCTGCGGTCCAGGCAGCCTCGTCGTCTGGCGCAAGCGCGTGGATTGGAAGGAGCTGCTCCTCGTACCCTTCCTTCGTGCAGCTCTTCGAGATCCGCAAGGCACCGTCACCCTCCTGCGCGAGCGAGACCTGCACCCACGTCTCGTACAACCCACCGCCAAGATCCTCCCAAGCGGCCACCCCGAGGATCTGGACTCCCTCTCCGTCGATTCTGTACTCGTCCATGCTCGAAAGCGTGCATCGCCCATGGGTCTTCTGAACGCGAATGCCGACCTGGCCCGTCGTGCCGACCGGCGCCTCGATTGACTCGTAGCTGAAATAGAACGTGCACGCACTTGCCGAGAACGCAGCAACGGCAGTCAGGATTGCCGCAACGGCCATCATATTGATTCGCTTCATCCCATTCTCCTCTCGCCGTCTAGTCGATTGAGTAGACTGGATCATCCTCGGCATTTGTGAAGAGGATATGGCGGACCGCGGATTCCGGTGTGTGAAAGAGGAACAGCAACCGGGATCGGGCTGTTTGGGTGCGTGTCGCTCGAGCCCACGCCGACACTTCGTTAGTCGCTGCCCTCCAACCACCGGCGTACAGACACGTTCAGCAACGGCACGAACTCGTCCGTCGCCTTCCGGTTCCCGGCGTACGTTGGGTGGCTGTCACCGTCCGCGTAGGCCGCCAGATCGTTGTCCAGCGTCTGCAGGTGCTGGATCGCGCCCTCCCACCATCGATGATGGTTGCCTGTCTCCGACCCGCTGTCGTTCGTGTGCGGGTCGCCACCGTTCGAGGTCAGGACATGGTAGAAGTCAAAC
>CAZORQ010000041.1:0-18451 GCA_964582285.1 uncultured Thermotogae bacterium | reverse complement strand
CTCTGCTACGAGCTCTACCTGAACGACCACGAGCAGCATCCGGAGAAGAAGTTCATCGTCGACATCTGCGAGCCGGTGACCCGTGGCTGAGCTGAGGTACGAGCTGCGGCCGATTGGCCGCGTTGACGTCTCGGAGGATGCGATGTCCCTCCGAATTGACGAGGCCTTCCGGCCGGCCCTCGAGGGGCTGGTCGGATTCGGCCACGTCGTCGTTGTGTTCTGGTGCCACCTGGCGGACACCAACGAGTTCCGCGGCCTTCTCACCTGCGAGCGCCCGTACACGAAGGGTCCAGATCGCCTCGGCATCTTCGCTACCCGGTCGCCAGCCCGGCCGAATCCGATCGGTATCACCGCCGTGCCGGTTCTCGAGATTGACGTAGCAGAGGGTACGGTCCGCATCCCATTTATCGACGCTGAGGACGGTACGCCGATCCTCGACCTCAAGCCGTACCAGCCGTCGCTCGATCGGATCCGCAACGTTCGCACCCCCGATTGGTGCGCCCACTGGCCCCAATGGAGCGAAGACTCCGGCACCTTCGACTGGGCGGCGGAGTCCAACTTCCGCTAGTCCCCGGCCGAACCTCCAATCCAAGCGAAGGTCTAGATCTACGCTCGGCCTTCGCGCCGACCCATCGCTCAGGTCACACCGAGCTGGCAACATTGGGTAGAATAGGGATTACGGATCCGGTGCAGCATTCGCACTACACTCCAAGGAGGTCTCGTGCAATACCGCAGCTTCGGAAAACTCGATTGGCAGCCGTCGGCGCTGGGCTTCGGGGCGATGCGCCTTCCCTACCTCGACGGCGATGCAGCCAGGATCGATGAACCGGCTGCGATGCGGATGGTGCGCACCGCTATCGACGCGGGAGTCAACTACATCGATACGGCTTGGCCGTATCACAAGGAGCAGTCTGAAGTGTTTGTCGGTCGCTGTTTGCAGGATGGCTATCGCGCACAGGTCAAGCTTGCGACGAAGATGCCTTCGTGGCTGATCAAGGAGCAGGGAGACTTCGACAAGCACCTAGCGATCCAGCTCGACCGGCTGCAGACCGACCGGATCGACTTCTACCTGCTACATGCACTGAACAAGACGCACTGGCCGAACCTTCGCGATCTGAAGGTCTTCGAGTGGGCGGAGGGCGCCCTTAAGGATGGTCGAATCGGCCACCTCGGTTTCTCGTTCCACGACGATCTGACGCTGTTCAAGGAGATCGTCGACGCCTACGAGTGGACCTTCTGCCAGATCATGTACAACTACATGGACGTCGAATTCCAGGCCGGGAGGGAAGGATTGCAGTACGCTGCATCGAAGGGCCTGGCCGTGGTGATCATGGAACCGCTTCGCGGCGGCTCGCTCACCGTGCGCGCCCCCGAGCAAATCGCTGCAATCTGGGACGAGGCGGCAGCAAGACGAACTCAAGCTGATTGGGCGCTGCAGTGGCTCTGGAACCAGCCGGACGTCTCCCTCGTCCTCTCGGGGATGTCGACGATCCAGCATGTCGAAGAGAACCTTGCCAGCGCGGAGTGCTCCAGTGTCGGAATACTGACCCATGAGGAGCTGGCGTTGTTTGATCGGGTGAGCGCGGCGTATCGCGAGCTGTCGCCGATTCCATGTACTGACTGCAAGTACTGCCAGCCGTGTTCAAGTGGCGTGGACATTCCCGGCCTCTTTTCGACTTACAACAACGCCCAGATGTATGGCGACGTCCAGCGTTACCGACAGTCGTACACCCAGTTCATGGATGCTGCAAAGCGCGCCGACCGCTGCGTTGCGTGCGGGGAGTGCGAGTCCGTGTGTCCGCAACAGATCAAGATCATCGATTGGCTGAAGACGGCGCATGCCTTTCTCAGCGAGACGGCGGTGTGACGTCATGAATCGGCGTTTCGAGGAGATCGATCCTCTCGAAGAGAAACGAAGGAACGCAACTCCGAAAGAAGAGGAAGACAGGACCGTCGAAGAAGCGCTGCTTGCCCGCCTGGAACCGCTCATCAAACAATACCTGATTGCCGAGGTTCTTCGTCCGATCAAGACGGGCAAGGAGGCTGTCGTCTATTGTTGTCTTGCCCATCCATCGCTTGAGAGAGAGCTTGTCGCGGCCAAGGTCTACCGCCCGTTCGAGACAAGAAGCTTCAAGCGTGACGCAATCTATCAACAAGGGCGGGAGCGTGGCTCGCGTCCCGATGCCAGGGTCCTCAAGGCCATGGGGAAGAAGACGCGGCACGGCCGCCTTCACAAATTCTCTGCCTGGATCGCACACGAAGAGCGGACACTCAGGATTCTCCATGAGGCCGGCGCGGACGTTCCGGAGCCAATCGAGCGTTCCGGAGCGGTCGTGCTCATGGAGTATCTGGGAGATGTAGAACATCCGGCTCCGATGATGACCAATGTTTCGCTGGACACGGACGAAGCGCAGCGGATCTATGGGCAGGTTCTAGCCAACGTCGAGCTGTTCTTGAAGTACCACCGCGTTCACGCGGACCTATCCGCGTTCAATCTGCTCTACTGGGAGAACAGGGCGGTGATCATCGACTTTCCTCAGTCCGTCGATCCGCGCTATAACGACGATGCATTCGATCTTCTGATCCGCGATTTGCGCAACCTAAACAGCTTCTTCGCGCAGCACGGCGTGGATGTTGTCGAGCCGATTGGGCATGCGCTCGCTCTGTGGAGAACGCACGTGGACCCGCTACGGTAAAGGCGTGCTCGATCTGCTACGGCGACAGTGTTCTCTCGATGAACCGATCGACCTGCTGTTCAAGGATCGCGAGTGGGAGGCTCCCGTTTTCGAGGATCATCGTGTGATACGCTGCAAGATTGAACGCCTCGCCGAGGGCTTCGCGGACACGATCGCGAAGGTCAAGCATTGTGAGAAACCCGACCATGTAGGCGGTCGATTGCCCGGGCCACACGGTGTAGCGGAGAATCTCTCCCTGTGCGAAGGCCGTCGGCCTTCCCGTGTTGTCGACGAAGTAGTCAACGGCCTCATCGAATGACCACCCCATCGTGTGGATGCCCGTGTCGACGACAAGACGCACGGCCCGCATCATCTCATCGGACAACCGCCCGAGGTTGCCATACGGATCTCCCTCGTACCATCCCAAATCCCATGCGAGCCGCTCAGCGTAGAGAGCCCATCCCTCCGCGTAGCCGAGGAACGTCTCCACCGTGCGAAGCAACGGCAGATCGAGTTCTCCAGCCGTGGCGATCTGCATGTGGTGCCCGGGGATTGTTTCGTGATACGTGAGGGTTGGCATGGTGTAGCGGGGTTGCGATCCTCGGATTGGGGCAACGAACTCCGCCGGGCGAGATCCATCGGCAGGCGCTGCACGGTAGTAGCCCCCAAAGGCGTCGCCGACGATGGCGATCGGGGTTGTCGGCATGTGCTCGAAGACGTCCGCAGCCCTCGTCTTCGCCTCATCGAGCAGACGCTCATACTCCTCAAGGATTGCTACGCCGTGGAGCAGTCCGCCCTCCCTTGAGACGCGATTGAAGATCTCAGGGATGGACAGATTCGCAGGATAGTCCAGCGCGGCTGCCTCATTCTCGATCTCCGTTCGAAGCCGAGCGACCTGTTGCAGGCCCAGGTCATGGATCTCGGTTGCCAAGCGATTGGTTTGGTTCTGATGTTGAAGCGCGTACTCGTAGTAGGCGTTTCCGTTGGGTTGCTGCCCGTAGCCTAGATCGTCTGGGGCAATCCTCAGAAGGTCGGAAAGCTTGTCGCGAAGTCGACGTGTGGCGGGCAGGACAATCTCCTCGATCAGCTTCTCTGCATCGGATAGGAATTGCTCACGGTCTGCAAGGGTGAGGTTGGACACCGATGACAGGCCATCTGCCAGTCTCGTATAGAACGGATGGCGCGATGCAGAGGATTGCGCAAGGCCGCGCAAGCCCGCAACGGCTTGGCTCAGCACAATCCGTGGGGCAATGATTCCGGATGTCGCCCGCGCATCGAGCCCTGCGATCAGTTGCCCGAACTGGACGCTCACAAGCGAGAGTCTTGCGAGATAGTCCTCAACATCCCACACCGTCAGCAAAGGATGCGTGACGGTCAGAAGGTCGTACAGGAGCCAATCGCGGCTGGTGATGTAGTAGTGGGTTACGAGGTAGTCGAGATCGGCGAACTCCTGCCCTCGAACGCAATCGTCCCAAGCCCACTGGTACACATCGTAGGTCAGCTGCTGGTCGGGGGAGAGGCTCTGCCGATCGAAGCCCTGTAGTCTCGCAAGAATGAGCCGTTCGATCCGAGCTGTTTCGGCGACATAGTCTGCGGCATAGCTATCCAGGAGGTTGTTGCGAACGCCGAGAGTGGCGGCCATTCCCAAGTCGGTGACTCTCTGCGGGAATCGGAGGAGGTAGAGCCGGTACGAGGAATCCACGAACTCATCGAAACTGCACTCCGACAGTGCGGCGTCGACCTCGGCAAAGGTCGGGGGCGCCCACAGCGGCTCAGCTGTGACCGTATGGCGTTCGGACCCACCGCTGCCGAAGAATGACAGGCAGAGGATTGCCGCCGGTATCAACCAGAGGGCAGCACGCATGATCTCACTCCTTCGAGAATGGCGTATTCAAAGTCTAGCTTGCCGATATGAAGCGGTTGTGAAGCGTGTGCCTCCGAAGCAAGCAAACTAGGCCATTCTCTTCGGCGTCGGATCACGCTCTGGAATCGTGACGAGTTCCCAGTGAAGCGGTCGCTCGATGATCCAAGTGTTGCTTTCGTCATCCCCAGGCGTCGGCAGCTGCAATCTGGGCACGAACCGCAGATGGTAATCCTGTGGCTCCTTGCAGCCAAGCTGCTCCCACAGCTCAAGCAGCAGCTGCAGGCGAGAGGACAGAACCTCCAACCCGTCTCCTTGCGAGTGTGGGGAGTACCCTTCGATTGAGTCAGCGGTCACAACAATCGTGGATCCTGTTCCCTGATCCGCGAGACCATATCCATGGGGCACGAACCAGAGATCCTTCGATGCCAACGCAAGGAAGAACGGCAGCCCTTGATGCCGTAGGTTACCGGGCACGGACACGCAGTTGTGCGAAGCGCGCAGGATCTCGGGAAGCGGGCGCGTCCAGACAGGGGGTTGCGGAACTCGTGCAATCGCGCTCTGCCAAGGGTTGATCCACTCCATCTCTCCTTGGATTGGCATGAATGTGGAATGGCCTACGATCTGCCCAACGGCGCAATCCAAAGCATCCGGGTCTCGATGGATCGCGACGAGGGGATCGGAGAAACCGTGTTGAAGAGGAACCAGCAACACGCCCTCTGGAGACAGCTGATCGATCCAGTGGGGAGAAATATCTGAGCATCCGACGGTTGCAATGATCCGATCGAATGGGGCGTCTTCAGTGACGCCTGCGAAGCCATCACCACAGAGGACACGGATGTCGGTGTACCCTTCCGCGGCCAAAGAATGCTCAGCCCGTTCCGCCACATCTCGCTGGAGCTCGACCGATGAGACTTTCCCGGTTGTGCCAAGGATCTCAGCCAGAAGGGCTGTGTTGTATCCTGTGCCGGTTCCGATCTCGAGCACGCGCATTCCGGGCTCAAGCTTGAGATGTTCCAGCATCCCAGCGATCAGATGTGGCTGGGATGTCGAACTGGATGGGAAGGGCCCGCTGATTTTCGTGATGAGGGCTTGGTCCGAATAGATCTCAGAGAGCTCGTCCTCGGTTGGGTTGTCTCGATCGTACTGGATGCAAGCGAAGGACGCCCGGAGATCCTCATCGACCTCCGGGCGATACCACGACGTCAGAAACCGATGACGCCTAACCCTCCGGAACGCACGCCTTACGGGCCTAGACAGGAAGACGCCCTTCCTATCGAGCGTATCCACGTACTGAGCAAGTGCCCGTTCGACGGAGTTCACAAGGCCCGCGTCCTATTGCTGATTCGACGATGCGGTTCCGCAGGTTGTGAAATGAAGTTCCACGTTGCCAAGAAACTTGTAGTACGCCGGCGTCTTCTCTCCGCGCCTCCACCATGTCATGAACAGCCTTGACACAACATCGTTCGCGTCCACGACCTCAGCCTGATCCCAAGAGATGCCTCGAACGAGATACGGAGTATCCGGTTTGAGCGTGTGTATGCAATCGGTCGGTGGAAGCATGTAGAAGCCGAACATGGGGAGCGTATCGATGTCGGCCCACGATAGCTCCTCGCCAAGGTGCATGGCGATGTAGAACGAGACCGACGCCTGGGTCAATGGCACGATGACGACGTGCTCCTGCCATCCGTTGATGATACCGCTGAAGATGGCCGCCTCCTCGTAGTCGAAGGCATCGCCCTCGGGAAGGAGTGCCTCCAGCGGCTCGAATACCTGACGAACACTGGCAATGAAAGCAGGGCGGTCGAACAACGGAGATGCGTGAGAGACAAGCCCGGCTGCCAACGCGACCATGAACCCCAATAGAACCCAACCAGCCATCCGCTTCATACGTATCACCTCGCCTGTCAGCCTAGCACGCAGTCTGCTTTTTTCCAACCTATTGCGGGAGACTCAGGGCTGCCATCCTCTGTTCCCCAGAAATCCCGCCTGGTGGCGCGCTATCAAAGACTGCGCTGCGCGGGAGCGATGCGGGTGGTCGCAATGTCGTGACGGGTAGTACAAAGGGAACCCAGAGAAGTCTATCTATATGGGCGTTGGAGAGGCTTCCGGAAATGGAGCTTTCGCTTGATCACACCGTACCCGAGAGCCTCGTGAGCTCCGGGACTCAGAGGATAGCGTGGCGTCGTATCAGACGCCATCTCCATGCATCCTTGCGCTCGGGCCCAAGCCTCAGCTTGCTCGACCAACGCGCGTCCGATCCCCCGGCCGCGCCACGCCGGCTCGACGTACCAGCCTTCGAGATAGCCGACTCGATCGGTCGTACAACCGATCGCAGTATCCCGAATCGACACCTCTACCATTCCACATAGCCGGCCGTCGGAGCTCTCCGAAACGAAGACTGGCGTTCGATCCGGGTGGCTGGCGATCTTGTCCGCTTCATTCCGAAGGAAGACAACACCGTAGTGAGGCCAGAGGCCACATCGCAGGCGGATCCACTCCTCCCGATCGGACGGCGCAAGCGGCCGAACCGGCGCTGGCGGGGGCTCATCCCGTCCCCGGTGTCTCTCCATCCAGCGGCCTGCGAAGTCGACCAACGGACGTTGCGGCATCAGAAGTGCGGGAGCATTTGCAATGGAGATTATCAAGGCAAGGAAGGGTCGAGGCTCATGCGGGCAGTCCAGAAACCGCCTGTTTCTGCTACTTTCAGGACACGCGGCACTTGACAGGCCTCGCATTTGTGCTACAATGCTGTTATTGAAGCCCTCGGGCAGTGTGCCTTATTCCGCAAGGTGAGAGCTGCCCGATATGATAGCCCCAGGGGGGCCTTCGTGGTCCCCCTGTATGTAATCTGAGGGGGCACTGTGACGGATGAGCAAGCGAAACCGACGCAGCGCCTCCGAGTGTTCCTCGACTACTGGAACTTCCAGCTTACTCTCAACGAACGATCCACCAGCAGGTTAAGCCTTGATTGGATCGCTCTTCCGGTCTGGCTCGCGAATCGCGCCGATGAGGTTCTAGTCGCTGCTGGCGAGCCGCCGGGGCGCTATACAGGCGGTGTGGTCTACGCATCCTATGATGCTTGGAAGCCTGATGATAGCAAGCTCAAGAATTGGCTTGAGAATGTCGTGACTCAGGCCCCAGGCATGAAGGTCGTAACGAAGGCGAGAAAGCCCAAGAGCCCTCCGAAGTGTCAAGCCTGTCATGAAGAGATCTCTGCATGTCCTCACTGCGCAGAGCCTCTTCGCCGAACAGGGGAGAAGGGGATCGATACCGGGCTTGTGACGGATCTTCTCAGACATGCATGGGAGGATACGTATGACACGGCCGTGCTTGTCTCCGCCGATGCGGACTTCCTCCCAGCTGTCGAGTTCGTCCAGACAAAGGGCAAGCGAGTTGTCCACGCTGGCTTCCCCCCAAACGGGATGGAGCTGCGAAAGGTGTGCTGGGCATCAGTAGACCTCACAACCCTCATTGACCGATTCCCTCTTCGCAGTGAGGGCTCCTAGACCGCTGCTCCGACAAGTGACTTGTATGTCAAGGACTTTCCGGAGCAGTTCCCAAGCAGCGTCTCGAAGATCGATCCATTCTCCCGATTGTTGAACCGCCATATGAACTCATTCAAGTAGCGAGAGATGTGCTTTGCGCTGATGTGGTGGAACGAACCATTGATACCGCGCTTGAGGAGTGACCAGAATCCCTCGATTCCGTTCGTGTGGATATCTCCCATCACGTAGCAGATCGAGTGGTTGATTGCTTTGTGCTGGAACACGCCATCGAAGATTCGGTAGCTCGAAAGCTGGTCGGTGTAAATGATATCCACGGCACCACGATCGATCGCCCATGATGCGAAGTCCATGATCTCCGCAGAGTTGACGCGCGGGACAGCCGTGCACCGCACGCGCCCGTTTCGCTCGATGATTCCAAGAACCGCTGTCTTCTTGCTGCGCTTGCCGGGACGACCAGGACCGATACCGCGCTCCTTGCCGCCAACGTAGGTTTCGTCCATCTCCAATGCGCCGAACAGCTTCGCTTCATCCTCGGCGGGTGTCATCGCCGTACGAATCCGATGCATCATGTGCCAAGCGGTCGGGTAGCTCACGCCGATGGTTCGTTCGATCTGCTTTGCTGAAATGCCCTTCTTCGATTCGCAGATGAGGTAGACAGCGATGAGCCACTTGCGAAGCGGCAAACGGGTCTTGTGCATGAACGTACCGCTGGTAACGCTGAACTGGTACTCGCAGGACGCGCACTCGAACTTGTTGTAGTCCTTCAGGCGGCTGATGTGCTCGTGTCCGCAGCGTGGACATTGAACTCCGTCCGGCCATCGCATCTGTTCTAGGAAGTCTCGGGCCTTCTCTTCGCTGTCGATTCGTTCTGTCAGTTCGATCAGGTTCATTCGCTACCTCCTTGACGCATTAATTGTATCACTAATTAATGGGGGTGTCAAGGGGTTGACTAATGAACGAATGCAGCGTATCATTTATGCGGTGATTAGATGGCCAGGCCAGCGATGAACGAAGACGATCCCCTGACATCACGACAGTTCTCGATACCTGCCAGCATGTACAAGGCTCTCAAGAAGGCATCGGTGGTATCCGGCAAGTCAGCGGCTCAGATAGTGCGTGACGCTCTGGCTGATGAACTCGCAAAGGACGAATACAAGGGCGATTGATAGCACTCAACCCCTTGACCTAGACGCTGGCATCCGGTACAGTACTGGAGTGGAGGCAACGGGAGTTGAACCCGTGGGTGATGGAGTATAAGGCCCCACCCGCAAGCCTGCTGCCCCCTCGTATGATGGACCGGAGCGGAATCGAACCGCAGTTTCATGGGTGCTAACCCCGCGCCTGGTTGGTCCAAACCAGGAATCCGGCCCTAGGAGGGATCGACGATCTGGACTGCTAGGCCTAGCGTCGGTCCCTTCTCTTCTTCACCCCCTTCATGCTACGTTGCGTAATCCATCAACTCCATCGGCTCCTCCCCCCACGAACTAAGACCGAACCGAAGACCGCTGTCCGTCTCTGCTATCGTGAAAACGCCCAAGTGCCGCTTGATCCCATTCACGACGCCGGCGGTGTCTCGCTTGCCAGGGTCGCCGCCGAGTCCGCGAATCATATCGGCAATCTCCCGCGAACTTGATGGCTTGCCGATCTGTCGAAGCGCCACCTCTGCCTGCTCCCACACGGGGCGATCAGCCAACGATGTGACCGGAGGCTCTTCCGTCGAAGTAGTCGTTGGCTCGTCAAGAAGATCAAGAACTCGGCGAATCGCAGAGATGTTTCGGTCTGCTTCGTCGCGCACGGAAAGAAGCGAGTCGATGATATCGCGCAGGTGAACCTGCGCCTGTAGCGCAGCCTCAAGCTGTGGGCGGCTGCCCCCGATGTCGATTGCCTCTGCTTCCTCTATGGCTGCACGGACCTGGTCCAGCCTGGTCGCGACAGCCGCGTTACGAATATTCATTATGCGGAAATTATACGGTTACATGGCGGCCGTGTCAAGGTAAAGCTACCGCGTATGTGGAGCAACGAAGGTCGTGTAAACACCATCCGTTTCCTGGCGGGCGAGGCGAGGCGAACCTCCGCCCCTTCCCTACCTTGATAATCGCCTTTGCAATAGACCCGGAGCGAACAAGGCCCGTCTCCTGAGCGAAGGCTTCACCGATTCTGACGAAGTCTGCGTTGTCGACGTCAACGTCGAGTATCTCTACCCATCGCCGTTCACCGTCGATCACGAGTGGAGCCCCGTTCGGCCCATCCTGCTTTCCGGGGTAGCTCGTCCGGTACTCCGCCAGGTGAATCGACGTGTTGCAGTCATGTCCGACGCCGAGGAGCAGCACCCATCCGTCGAGGTCGTAGATGCGGGCCAGCGGCGAGCGGTCCCCGAGCGCGTAGTCGAGCGTGTGATTAGCAGTAATCCGCGACGCATGCGGCCCTCGGGCCGCAAACGAGGAGTGCGGATGATCGCTGCGAAGCGTCCCCGAATGTGTTCGTAACGTCTCCGCGATCCTTCCCATTCCCCGCGTTGGCGCCAGATTGGGATCGAAGGCAGGCATCGTTGCACGGATGGTGTCTTTCCAGTCCTCGGGAACGGGAGGATGTTGCCAATCTCGTGGATCGGTGTAGTCACCGCTCATCGTTGGCATGACCAGTGTGCCCTGCTCGCCGAGCACCTCCTCAAGTGCGAGGAGGACCGCCACCGGACCGCCGCAGACCCAGCCGAGTGCGCTGAGCGAGGAGTGGACCAGCAGCACAGAACCGGGCGCGATACCGAGCGCGCGAAGATCCCGTGAAAGAGAGGCAACCGTAGTAGGTCCTGAGCTCCTGTCGATTGCGTCGCGTTCAGACATTGCTCGTGTCTTGGACCCTCTTGTCATCCGTCGTGGATGCCATGGGGCTGTACGAGAGATGCAATCCGCGGATCAGCTCTCTTGCATCCTCGATCCGATCTTCAGCGACCATGAAGCGAACTGGTTCAATCAGTGGTCGGACTGTGTTGAATGCCTCACCCTGCACGAAGTGAAGGATTTTTTCTGCAGTGAGCAAAGATTTCACCATCGCGATGTCGGCCGGATTCGACGTCTCGAGTAGCAGCTGATAGGTCATCTCTCCTCCTTTCAAGGAACTGTTAGACCGATTTCCTCCTGAGAGTAAGCGATTGGAAGTGAAGACGTGAATCGCTCGTCTTAACGGGAACGGGAGCAAACGATAGAACATCGAACGCTTCCTCGGCCTTTTTTAGCAGCTGGTCATCCGTGTGGAAGGAGAAGTGGCGTTTTGGCGAGTACGTGTCTTCCTCCCACACCCCCTCATGACGGAATCCACCATAGAGGCCGAGGAAGAAGACACCCTCTGGCCGAAGAATGCGCTGTACGTCCAGGAGTGCTTGACACAACTCGGCCTCTGCGAGGTGAAGGAAGCTGTTGAATGCATAGGCAGCATCGAACGATCCATCTTTGAATTGAAGATCAGTGGCATCCATCACGTGGGCCTCGAGTCCCTTGCTACGACAACGCTGGACCATTTCCCTAGAGAGATCGACACAGACGACACGAAGCCCGTGATCCAAGAAGAATGCACCATCGTGTCCGGGCCCCGCTCCAATCTCCAGTAGCGTTGAGCTTCCTTCCCTCTTGAGAAAAGCGAGTACGTCTCCACGGACGACTTGCTTCCACTCGGGAAGCTCACGACTGTCGCGAGCTTCCGCTTGCGCGTCATAGGCTGCCCGAAGATGGGTTCGACCTTTGCCGTTCATCAGATCTCTAGTCTGGCCCACTCTACATAAAGGTCCGGTCGTCGGTCACGGAGGAACAGCTTGTGTGCATGAGAATGATCGACTTGGCGGAGATCGAGTTCGCAAATGAGGATTTCATCGCAACCTGTGCCCGCCTGTGCTACGACCTTTCCGGCAGGATTGCAGACGAGTGATTCGCCGGCAAACGTCAGCATCTCCTCCGCGCCAACACGGTTGCAGAGCGCGGTGAACACCCCGTTGTGGAACGAGGCCACCCGTAGCTCGGCCTCGAAGAGTCCTGTGGGCCATTCACCAACAGCACCCGCCTGTGGGATGAAGATGAGCTGAGCACCGGAGAGCGCCAGCGCCCGCATTACTTCCGGGTAGTGGCGATCGTAGCATATGGCGATGCCGATTGCCCCGAACCGCGTTTGGAACACCGGCAGACCGAGATCCCCCGGCGTGTAGTAGCCTTTCTCATGGAAGCCGGCGTAGTCAGGAATGTGGAGCATGCGCATCTTACCGAGGAGAGATCCGTCGGCATCGATGACGGCCGTTGTGTCGAATGCGCTATCTCCGGCACACTCGTACAGATTCGGAAGCAGAACGACGCCGAGCTCTGCGGCCAGGTTGCAGCACGCATCCGTTGTTGGTCCCGGGATGACCTCAGCGAATCCGATTGCATCCTGCGGTGCCGGACGTTGAGGGTAGAATGGCTCGAACGACAACTCGGCGAACGCGATGACCTGAGCGCCAGCTGCCGCCGCTGCCCGGGCGGAGTCCAGACCGCGCTCGAGGTTCCTCTGCCGATCGGACGTATTAGACTGCTGTACGAGAGCGATGCGCATTATGCGATGACCTCCTCGCGCGACATACGATTGCAGAGCCCATTGTAGGCCGGAGATGTTGCGCCGTCATGACGATACTCCGTACTGGCCTAGGTAGGTAGTTCCACGATCTTGCCCAGCGGGTCTGCGGAATCGCGACTACAGCGCGAGGTTCTTCCGGGACTACCTTGTCCAGTCGTCCGACTCCGGCTCGTAGCAGGTGCCATCGAGTTCATCGACCATCTCAGTCATCCGAGTTTGGGCATCGGATACCGCTTGGTTGTAGATCGCAGGACCGATCTTGGCAACGAAGAAGTCGAGGAGCAACCTGGCCTTCAGATCTCCTACGCTTTGCTCAAACGTCTCCTCGACGTACCTCTTGATCGACGCGATCAGGCGGTCCCTTGTCTCCTTGGGAAGCTCGATCGCCATGGCACTATTCTGATCGCTCGAGGATCTCAATCAGATGGTAGCCGAATTGCGTCTGAACCGGACCGTGGATCTCGCCGATGGCATCGTTGAACACGACCTGGTCGAACTCAGGAACCATTTGCCCTTGCTCGAATTCCCCTAGATCTCCTCCGGAAGAGCCCGAGGGGCAGCCGGAATGCTCTGCCGCTAGCTGAGCGAAGTCTACTCCGCTCTCGATCTGCCGCTTCAGATCCTCGGCAAGTTCCGCTGAGTCAACGAGGATGTGTCGTGCTGTTGCCTTGGCCATGTCTTCCTCCAGATGCAGCTCCTCGCGATCCGCGAGGAGCTCTGCACATTGTTGGGTTTGCTGCCAATAGTATCGCGAGAGCCGTAATCTACCAGGCGCCGTCGGGCAACGCTGAAGATTCCCGCTTCAACAAAGACAGCTCCCGGAGCCTCTGAACAAGGGAAAGGGAAGGCTTCATATCCAGAGGGTCGAACACCTAGGCACTCCGAACGACTCGGAGGAGAACGAGCTTGCGGAGTAGTATGATGTAGTATATAGTTCATCTATCCGAACGGGCAAACCTAGCGAAAACTGGGGACGCAAAGTTACGGGCCTACCGGAGGGATCCTATGGTCGCCGGACTGCCGAAGATTCGTGGTGCGCGATGCTCCGGGTATCGATGCACTGTCCCCCGCTTGTCGAGTCATCTGTCTTCCCGTTCGGACACAGCGAGTAAAGCATGTGGCACTCCGGGAGGATGTCGGGAGAAGTCCATCCGCGCTCTCTTCGGGACAGGTGAGTCAACGAGGCGGGAGATGCATCCACCCTCCGTGTGCCACAGCCTCCTGCGCAGGTCGATATCGGGGGGCGGAAGAACCAGCCGTCCCCCGACCTGTGCTCCACGTGATAGCAACGATCGGCATCCCACTTGACACCACGGAGGACGGTCTTGACTGGGGCCTGATCGAGGGGGAAACGGACATGGCACGAAAACAGGTCTACGACAGGATGAGTATCTCCATCCCGCGCGGCAAGCTCGAGCGACAACCGATTGAACGCCTTGTCCGGCTGGGGGAGCAACGCGACCGGTCGCTGAACTACCTCGTGGTCGAGGCGATCTTCGACTATCTGGAGCGCGAGGAGTCCAAGAACTAGTCTGAAGCCGGACCTCCATGTCTTGGAGTGCGTCACATCTCCGGCCGATTGCGCGTGACGTCAGCGCACTGGACTCCAATGAAGTTGACCACTCCGCTTGCGATGTAGGCACCGTGCAGCCCGGACACGACGACGAACGATTGCATTCCGATGCTCCAGATGAGGAGAGATCTTCTCCGACGGCCTGCCCGATTGCGTCGAGCTACTCTCGCTCGATCGGAGTTGCCGTATGCGGGGTTGCCAAGCTCTTGATGCCCGGAAGGCGGAACGTGCGATCCCATGTGATCTGGTCGTCTGCTACCAAGACCCGCAAGACGTCGGGGTTCAGCAGCGATTCCGTCTCAGCGCGGCCGTTGGCTTCATCGATATGATTGAGAAGCAAGCCGAGCACGTTTCCATGTGCGCATACGCCGATTGTTGCAGCGTCTGACGTGCGAAGAATCTCGCCGACTGTCTGGACGAATCGTGCCTGTGCAACGGTCGAACTCTCGCACCCTGGCAGCGCGAAGCCGAAGTCTTTCCATGACTTGCTCCAGATCTCGCTGAAGTTGTCGACAATCCCACCGGCGATGTTTCGTTCTCTCAATCCGTCATGGAGCTGAAAGCGGAGCCCTGCGCGCTTTGCAAACGGAGCGACCGTCTCGAGACACCTACGGTACGGGCTCGACCAGAGTTCTCTAATCCCCAATGGTTCGAGGAGCAGGCTGAGCGCCTCGGCTTGCGCTCTTCCGCGTGTGCTGAGCGGCCACTGGGAATCTTGCATCCGGATGGATGGATGGCTCTGCGCATGCCGGATGAGGTAGATGGTCGTCATCATGTTCGCAAAGAATACACAAGATGCCGCTGGATTAAATCGATGGACATGACCGATTTCGTCTGAGAGGCAGCGTCCTCCCTGTCTTGGAGAATGACGTTCGGATCAACGCCCTTTCGCCAGCTGCTTGAACTCGCTGGCCGTACGGCTAGGATGGTGGCTCAAGGAGGTCCCCGTGAATGCCCGAAGGTTCGTTGGATGTGTCTCTGTTGCTGTCGCAGTCATCGTGCTCCAAGGCTTCGTGCTGTCCCCTGTGAGCATGGCGCAGGCAGACGAAGGGACGCTTCCCGATCTCTCGGGACGTTGGGTCACAATCCAACGGCTTGTCGCGACCGCCGAGTTGCCGTTTGTCGGCGAAGTCGTGTTCTTGACCACCGTGGGGTTGCTCTCCGAGGTGACACAGAGCGGTTCCCGCGTGACGCTTCAAGATGTGTATTGCTTCACCGATGTCGATGTGTCGACCGATCTATTTGCGACGGACATTCCGGATGACACGATGCAATCGATTCGACCGAATCCGCGGGAGGCTGAGCTTTGCGTTGAAGCGGGAGAGGTCTCAATCTCTCACGACTGGCATACCGAGGTTCGTGGCGCTGTACTCGACGATCCGGTGAACGACGACCTTCCGAACTACCGAAGAGACCCACGCGTCATCGACATGGATGGGGATGGACAGATTGGGTTCACCATTCCAGCGGAGGTTGTTGGAATGTTCGGGGGAGACACATATGCTGTGCAGCGGTTCCGCTACCGGCTCAATGGGCATTTTGTCGACCCGGAAACGATCATCGGCTTGGTCGAGTGGACGACGGAGCAGGTCGTACTTTTGGCGACGGATGCGCTGCTGATGATGTCCTATACGCAGAGTATCCATCCGGATCCGACTGTCCATCGCTTCATCATGCGGCGTGCCGACGAGACATGGACCTGCGACGTGCTCCGCGAGCGAGCCAAGCCTCTCCTTGAGTTCCTCGAAACAGCCGACCTGTCCGGCTAGGTTCGGATCGTTCTGGCAGTCGTTTTGCCTTCCCTTGCCCAAGAGCAGTACGTTGGAACAGCTCGAATCCATGGAATGGGAGGGACGCAATGAGAATCGTGGCAGGACTGCTGGCGATCTTCGCCATTGGAGCAATGGGATTCATGGGACGGATTGTCGATCGCCCGGCGGTGGTTGGTGAGGTCGAGGTCGATAGATACATGGGAATCTGGTATGCGATCGCGAGCATTCCAACGACCTTTGAGAGAGCATGCTTCCGGGGTACGACAGCGGAATACCATGTGCTGGTCGACGGACGGATCGAAGTCACCAACACCTGCTATCGCGAAGACGGCTCGGAATTCGTGGCGAATGGACGGGCATGGGTGCCGAATCCATCGGAACCGGCCAAGCTGAAGGTCAGCTTCGTGCGATTCTCCAACAGGTGGTTCTTCCCCGGAGACTACTGGATCCTAGATCTTGCGTCCGACTATGGCTACGCGGCAGTCGGACACCCACGCCGCAAGTACGGGTGGATCCTCAGTCGTACGCCGACCCTGCCCGACGATGTGATGGAGGGTATCTACGAACGGCTCGAGGCCCAGGGCTACGACCGCGCACAGTTCCAGCCGATCGACCAATCGGCTCACATGGAAGGACAGACGTAGGTAGCCCGGTACCGGCTAGAGCGCGATCGCGAGGAGAAGCGTTCCCACGACGAGTGCGACGCCGCCTCCGATCAGAAGTCCCATGCCGATCGGTCGGATCAGAGGAACGCGTGCTCCAACAATCGCCTCGAACGAAATGCCATCCGCGGCATCCGTGTTCATCACAACGAATGACACATCTCCCGTCTCAATCCCCCATTCGAGGGTCTGCTGACCCGAGCCAAGGGTCGAATCGATCCAGAACGGTTGCTCTCCCGGTGCGCCGGGGGCCTCTCCGGACGCATCGACTCGATAGGTCAGCGAGAACGATTCATCATCGAGATCCTCGACGATCGCATACGGGACACCGCCCAAGTATGCGTTGACGCTGGCGGTATCCGCGACGCCGATGAAGATTCCCTTGGAGGGATCTTCGTGAGTCGAAGAGATCCGCACCGTGGCGATCTCACCGAGATCGATTGGGACATCCGGGGTCAGTTCGATCTCCGCCGGACCGGCTACGACAGCGTATCCATCGACCTCGATATCGAATGGGACGCTGTTGATGAATCCGTCGTCATCGGTCAACGCTGTTTCGACGATGAGGAGGCTCCCTCCTCCGAACAGCAGTGACGCGGCAACGATCAGTCCAACAACACCGAGCAAACCCATCAGCATTCTGAACATGTTTCCCTCCTCTTCGCGCTAATCGAAGGATACGGTTTCCGAGCGGCATGGGCCATTCTGCGAGGTTGCTATCGAATGATCGTTGCGGATGATCGTTGTGCAAGGTACCGTAGCAGTACTACGGGGATGTGCAATGGAGGAGGTAGCGACATGGGGCTGCTCGATGGGAAGACAGGATTGATTGTCGGCGTCGCGAACGAAAGAAGCATCGCCTGGCACATCGCGAAAAACGCTGTGGCACATGGGGCGACGTGCGCATTCTCATACCTTCCTGGCGAGAAAATGGAGCAACGTGTCCGAAGAACGCTGCAAGGCGGAGGCTTGGAAGAGGCCTGGTTGCATCCATGCGATCTGAAGAGCGATGATGATCTCGATGCGCTCTTCGAGGCGATCAAGAGAGATTTCGACTCACTCGACTTCGTCGTTCATTCCGCTGCCTTTGCCGATCGCGACTACCTCAAGGCAGGCATGTTTGCCAGCACGCCACGCAACGTGTTTGCACAGGCGCTTGATGTCAGTGCGTATACATTGATCGCGGTCACCCGACGAGCCAGTGATCTAATGCCGAACGGCGGATCAATCCTCGCTCTGTCCTACTACGGAGCGGAGAAGGCAGCAATCGGGTACAACGTGATGGGTGTCGCCAAGGCAGCGCTCGAATCCACGGCGCGGTACCTGGCCGCCGAACTCGGCGAATCTGGGATTCGCGTCAACTGTCTATCAGCTGGTCCGTGTCGCACGCTCTCCGCGATGGCGGTGGGTGGCGTGGAGCAGATGCTAGACAAAGTTGAGACTACCGCACCGCTCCGTCGAAACATCGAAACGGATGAAGTAGGCAAGGCCGCCGTCTACCTGCTCTCCGACCTGTCCTCCGCAGTAACCGGCGAAACCCACCACGTCGATGCCGGATATCATTCAGTAGCAGTGTAGGAATCACGAAGGAAACAACCTGAAGTGGCATCTACAGGAAGAAGGGCGATCCGGCGTCCGAAGGACGACGAAGGATATCACTCGGTAGCCGTCTGAGGCACCTAGAGGAACGGGACCAAGTGGCATCTACAGGAAGAAGGGCGATTCGCCGCCCGAAGGGCGGTGCGGGATACCATTCAGTAGCAGTGTAGGAATCACGAAGGAAACAACCTGAAGTGGCATCTACAG
>CAZORQ010000040.1:0-19283 GCA_964582285.1 uncultured Thermotogae bacterium | reverse complement strand
TCTGCACGCCCCCTCAGAATCACTCCATCATATCCGCTCTTGCCGAGCTCATTGCCGAACGACCCTCCTGCGTACGAGTCGCATACAGTCTTTGTCTTGGGCGAGAGCGCCATGACGACGTGACGCGACGCCCCGGCGATTCCCGTACCCTGGAGCGGTCCTGATCCAAAGATCACTGTGTTCTCGCGGCTCAGCGCGTCCTCTGTGCCGTCGAAGACTTCGCAAAGGATCCGAGCAGCGACGCCCCGCCCGCCGAGATACAGCTTGCGCCACACCTCTGGAATCTTGTATTCGGAGATCCGCCCCGAGGTCAGGTCGATGTCGACGTATTTCCCGTAGCTACAGCGCATCTTCCCCTCCCCCTCCCAGACGTGAAGCTACAAGCCCCGTATCAGCGAGCACATCACCGATCCGCCGCGCTTCGTCTTCCGTGGCGGGGAGGATTGGCATGCGAGGCGACCCCGCGGGCAGTCCGCGCTGACGCAGTGCTTCCTTTACACCAGCGGGGAAGTTCTCTTCCTGACAAACCCCGGCGACGACTCTGAGTAGTTTCCTGTGAAGCGCGCGAGCAGGCGTCACAGCTCCCTGTTGCCAACTTCGGTATGCCTCGACGGCCAAGCTTGGAGCAAACGCAGCGACAGCAATGACGGCTCCGCTTGCCCCGATCGCGAATGAGGGAAGGAGCAGATCATCGCAGCCTGAGAGGAAGGAGATCGTCTCCCCTAGCTGGCTTGTCAACCATGATAGAGCCAGCAAATCGCCACTCGCGTCCTTCATTCCCACAACTCGGGCTTGCGCTGCAACCTGTTCGACCGTCTGGGAATCCAAGTGATACCCAGTGTGTTGCGGCGCGTTGTAGAGGACGATCGGAATATCCACGGCGTCGGCAATCGCCGCGTAGTGTGCGACGATTCCTGCCCGACTCGGACGCTCGTAGTATGGCGGAACGACGAGGACGGCGTCGCATCCCGCCGTTGACGCCTCCTTCGTTAACGTGATCGCCATTTCAGTGGAAGGGGCACCGGACGCTGCGAGCAGTGGGGTGCCGCCCGGCAACGCTGCCTTCGTTGTCTCAATGACGGCCGTTCTCTCCTCACGCGTGAGAGTGACTCCTTCCCCAGTCGTACCGTTGCACAAGACACCCGAGACTCCCGCGTCGAGCACGAATCGCAGGTTCGTCTTGATTCCTTCGATATCCACCTGGCCGCGAGGGGTGAACGGTGTCACCATCGCCGGGATGATCCCCTCCAGACGGAGCCCTTCGATCATTGAGACCTCCTTCCAACCCCTTCGCTTCTGCCCTTTCTCCAACGCTCTCTACGTCGTGAAACCATCCTTGAATGGATCCTCAGGATCGACGACGTATTGATGGAATCCGGTGATGTACGCGCTCCCTGTGATCTCTGGCACTACGGCTGTACGGTTGGCGACCTTTGTGATGTTCTTGACTCTCACGTCGAATCGGCTGCCGAGCACACTTGTGCTCTCGAGTACATCCCCTACACGGAGCCTGCCGTCCTCCAGGAACAGCGCTACGAGGCCTGATGTACCTGTTCCGCATGGACATCGATCGAAGAAGTGTTTCCCCTCAACAACGATGTTCGTGACGGAAATCCGCTCAGAGGCCTCAGCCCGTTCCTCGTAGATCATCGTCCCAGTCAGCCTCGGCATGAGTGCTTGATTGTCGGGGTGGCGGAGCTCGAGCCGCCTTTCTGCGGCGTTTTTGATCCTGGTGCCCACGTCGAGTAGGTCGTCGAGCGTGTCCTTGCCAACCTTTACGCCAAGGGCGTCCGCGCGAACATAGACCAACCAGTTTCCACCGTATGCGACGTCGAGCCGGACAGAACCCAGCCCATCGACATCGATTACCACATCTCTCTGAACGACAAACGACGGCACGTTCTCGAGTGTGACGCTCTCGACACGACCCTTCGCCGCGGTGGCCCGGGCTCGAACGAGGCCCGCCGGAGTATCAAGCACAACTTCCGTGACGGGCTCCACCATAGGTATGATGCCCGACTCCACGAGAGCGGTCACGACGCTGATCGTTCCCCCTCCAGACATGTTGTCGTACCCGATGTCCATGGCCCCCATCCAGATCACACCAGCGTGTGCCTCCTCCTGGGTCGGTTCAGTGATCACGGGGCAGTACGTGACACTGCCATGGCCGCGCGGCTCGCAGCACAACATGGTCCGCAAGTGGTCCATGTTGTCCTTTACGTAGTCCCGCTTTTCCCCCATCGTCTTGCCCGGGATCCTTCCCAGCCCGCTGACGATGACCCGAATCCCGGGACCGCCCGAATGAGTGCCAATCGCGTTGATCATCCTCGAGAAATTCATTTGTCACCTTCCTCCGTCTTCTCCTGTTCCGTATCTACGAACGCTGTCACTGTCACAGGCCGGATCGGCAGGCGGACGTGAAGCGGCGTGTCCTCCAGTCGCCCGAGCTCCTCTCTGATCAGTCGGCGGACGACATCTTCACAAATCTTGCTCTGGCAAGGCCCCATGCCGACCCGGGTCAGCTTCTTCACTTCATTGACCGAAGTCGTCTGGTATCTCCTGATCGCCTCGCGGACTTCCTGCTCTGTCACTTCCTCACAGCGACAAACGATCCGATCGGGGTCTTCTTCCGAGCGCGCACGAGCGTCGCCGCAACGATCATTGAATGCGTCGCGTTGCCGATCGAGAGGACGCTCTGCAGCCATGTGGCTTCCAACGACGAAGACATCGTGGGACCTACCTACGTCCTCCCCGGGAACCCGGATCGCTAGCAGGGCTGTCCGATTGAACCCGGGGGACGAAAGGACTCTCTCGACTACCGTCGTTCGCAAGTGCTCTCCATTCTCGTCGACGACCTCTATCGAATCTCCGACGGCCGGAATCGGCAACCGCTCGTAGGGGAAGGTCAGGAGGACGGTGTCGTCTTTGCTCGATGGTGCTGCAAGAACGATCGCCAGCCCGGGGCAAGCCGCCACACAGCTCCCGCAACCTGTGCACTCCTCGGGCTCAACTGTGACGATCCCCGTGATGCCCGGTCCGACGTGAATCACACCGAAAGGGCATGCCGACTCGCACACATTGCACGGTATCTCCTCGTAGCATCGTATAATGGGATGGCTCTTGCCTGCGCGTTCGCCGCACGTCCTCTCCCTTGCCAACTGGCCGCTGCACTCACACATCCTGCTGCCCATCCCTAGGACGTCGTGCTGTTGCCCGTGCCTTGACCAGCTCATCCAGTATCCTGTTCTCCGCCGCCGCCCGCGATTTCCCGACTGGCCCGTCATTGAAGGCGCGCAACCTCGCTCGGATCGTCGATCGCTCTTTCTGCAGTTCGCTCTCCTTCCCTAGACCGAGTCCTTCTGCCGCTGCGATACCAGCGAGACGTCCTTGGTCCATGGCAATGCTTGCTTCCCCGATCCCCGCGACGTCTCCCGCGACGAATACCAGGGGAACCGTCGTTTCCATGTTTTCATCTCGAAGTGGGATACGCCCCCCTAAACAGGGGATCTCGACGGTCGCGCACCCGAAGAGCAGCGGCAACTCAGCGCGCGGCTTCAGTCCAGCGGCAATGCACACAGTGTCGACGTCGAGGGTTCTCTCCGAGCCAGCAATGGGTTCGCCCGCTTCGTTGACCGTCGCGATGACGACGCCCTGGACCTCTTCTTCGCCGATCGCCTTGACCACGGTGCTCGATGTCAGGACAGGGATCCCCAGCCTTCGTACCTTGTCTGCGTGCACCTGCCAACCCCCGATTTTGGGAAGCCTCTCCACAATGGCGATGACCTCCGCCTGCGCCTGGAGAAGCTGATAGGCAACGATCAAGCCAACGTTGCCTGAGCCCACAATGAGGAACCGTCGCCCGGGGCGAACCCGATGGACGTTGATCATTGTTTGGACTGCCCCTGTCCCCATCACTCCGGGAAGGGTCCAGCCGGTGAACGTGATGGCTCGCTCTAGCGCGCCACACGCAAGAACGACAGCTCGAGGCTTCACGAGATCTCCGTCGGCGCTGTCAATCACGATCCCCAGACTTCCATCTTCGAATCGGCCGTGGACGGCGGTGTCGAGGAGGATGTCAGTTGTCCATTTGCGCGCCTCCGTTGCTAGGGTCTCGGCGATCTCGAAGCCTCTCGCCCCGGCAAGGTGCTCTTTCGAGCCGAAGAACTTGTGGATCTGCTTGTGCAGCTGTCCACCTGGAGACCTGTTTTCCTCGATGAGGATGGTCTCTACTCCTCTCTTTCCTGCCTCGATCGCCGCGCTCAGTCCTGCAGGGCCCGAGCCAACGACGACAAGATCAGCTGTTCGCATCGCGACCCCGCTTCCCCGCCCGGCCTGCGGAGACACCAGCGTCCGAACTGATCTTCATCCCATCTGCGACGAGAGTTGTGCACGCTCTCACGTTCGGTGTCCCGTCGACTGTGACGATGCAATCCGTACAACATCCAATGGCGCAGAAAAGGCCCCGTGGTTCCCCTCGCTTGCTTGTTGTCCTGAATTTCCTGTAACCAGCCGCCAGCAACGCTGCTGCGATGGTCTCACCCTCCTGGGCCTGGACGGCTTCTCCCATGTACTCGATGACAACCCTCCGACTCACGGGAGCATCACCCAAGATCGGATGTCTCCGAATCCTCATGCAGTTCTCGTTCACACGAACCCTCACTTCCATCGCAAACGGAGGCTAGGCCTTGTTGGTCAGCAATCCCCTCAGAAGGTCTCTCTCGCTAACCACGCCGCGAAACTTGCCGTCCTCGTCCGCAACCACAATCGGCAATCGATCAGTCTGGCTAACGAAAATGCCCATCACGTCAACCAGCAATGCATCCCCTCGCACAACGTAGACGCAGGCACCGCCGTGGTCGGCACCACATGGAACGGCGGGAAGCGATCTCCCGTCGATCGCGCATTGTGTGACTTGTCCCGCCTCGTTCAGGCAGAAGATGTCTCCCGTCCTCTCGTCGGTCACCTGCACGCCCCCGCCGTCACCGATGAGCGAGAGCTCCGATGCCTCGCTGCCCAGCGTCCTGGCGACTGTCGAGACCGTCAGTACGCAACCAGTGTCAGCGCGCCGCACGAAACGCGAGACGTACTCAGTCTTTGGCTGTAGGATGATCTCCTGAGGTTCGCCCATTTGGACGATCCTCCCTTGTTCCATCAAGGTCACCGTGTCTCCCAGTCGCAACGCTTCGTCGAGGTCGTGAGTGACGAAGACGATCGACTTGCGCACGTCTGATTGAAGCTTGAGCAGCTCATCTTGCATCTGCAGTCGGATTAGCGGATCGAGAGCGCTGAAGGGCTCGTCCATCAGAAGGACTTCGGTTTCGGCGGCCAGCGCTCGCGCGAGACCGACACGCTGCCGCATTCCCCCGCTCAACTGCGACGGCATCGCCTCCGCCCAATCCGCTAGACCGACCAGTCGCAACGCTTCCTTCGCCTTCTCCACTCGATCGGGCCTCGGCACGCGCTGAATTGAGAGACCGAACATCACGTTCTTCAACGCCGTGAGATGCGGGAACAACGCGAACTCCTGGAAGACCATGCTGATGTGCCGCCGGCGGATCGTCCTGAGCTTGGCGGGAGGTAACTCGGTCATGTCGAGCGCTCCCTGCATCGTATCGAGTTCTACCGAGCCGGCAGTCGGCTCTACGAGTCGGTTGATGCAGCGAAGCAAGGTCGATTTCCCGCTACCGGAGAGCCCCATGATCACGAACACCGTTTCGCGTGCCACGCTGAAGCTGGCGTCCCGAACCGCAACGACAGCCCCGGTCTTCTCTTTGATCTCCTGTTGAGAGTGCTCCGCGAAGGTCTCGAGGATCTCACGAGCCTTCTTCGGCGGTGCGCCGAACACTCTCGCAACTCCGTCCAGTGTGATCATGGTCTCTCTTGCTCCACCCTTCTCCACTTGCCCGAAGCCTCTACCACGTTCGTCGTTTCGGCGTAGCGATGTATGCCAATGGAACCGTGGTGCTGGGACCGCAGGATCGTCGTCTAGCGCTAGTCCTTTCTCCTCAAGCCGATCTTGCACGTCAATCGGTCGAGGATCATCGCCAACGCAGCGACGCTCACGCCGCCAAGGACACCGCGCGCGGTGTTCAACCGTTGCACGCCTCGGATGATCTCGATGCCGAGGCCCCCAGACCCGATCATCGCAGCGATCACCGTCATCGAGAGGGAGAACATGATTGTCTGATTCACTCCGAGCATGATCGTCGGCCACGCCAAGGGCAGTTCAACCCGCATCAGAAGCCAGACGGGATGTGCGCCGAAACTCCTCCCGGCTTCGACCATTTCCGGCGGCACCCCTCGGATACCCAGATTGGTCAGTCGGATGATCGGCGGCGTCGCGAAGATGAGAATTGACACAGCGCCAGCAGGCACACCAAGACCGAAGAACATGACGGCCGGGATGAGGTAGACGAACGCAGAGAGCGTCTGCATGAAGTCGAGAATCGGCCGGGTGAGCGTGTTCAGGAAGTCGGACTTAGCAACGGCAATGCCTGCCGGGATTCCCAAGACGATGATGATCACAGAGCAAAGGAGGACCAACGCAAACGTCCGCATTGCTTCCGGCCATAGGCCGATGATGTAGATGAAGCCAAGCCCGGCGATAACGTAGAGAACCGATTCAAGGTCTCGAATGAGAATGCCCAGCAAGACACCGACTATCGCGAGAACTGGCAGGAAGAAAGATATGCCGAACACGCTCACGCGGACGAACGACACAGCGACGAGAGCGTCCTCGATCCCCTCAACCAGATGATCCAAGACAGCGCCGATCACCTCCGTGTAGGGTTCGACCACATCAATCATCGAGCGGACAAACGCGTTGAACGGCGCCTCGATGTCAACAATTGGTGACGCCCCAGGGAACACGGAGCTTTGCGCAGGGACGGCGATCGAAAAGAGAACAGGGGCCAACGCGATAACAAGCAAGGTCCAGACCCAGATTCTCAACGGCTGACCCCTATTCATTGCTGCCCCTCTCTTGAGGCGACGGCTAGTACTGAACCGTCTCCTCTCCAATCTCGCCAGTCAGCCAGTAGTGGACAGTGTTCGGATGCTCGTCCATCCATTCCCGTGCAAGTTGGCGATACTCCGTCCCGGTCGTGTCGTACAGGACCATCAGGTCGGCGATCACAGAATCCGAGATGTAGTAACGAGCGATTGCTTGGGAGACCTCAAACGGGAATTCGAGGAGGAATCCAGCGTGCACAGCAATCGTGCCTTGATTGATGCTGTTCCAGATTCCCTGCGGCTCCTCGATTGGGCGCATGTTGTACTCCGCATTCAGCCACTGAGGCCGTTTGAGCAGAACCGCTATCCATTCGCCGTCGTCCACGGCCTTCTTCAGTGCCGCTTGCATCGCTGCCTCGCTCCCAGCGACGAGTTCGTAGCCGTAGTCGAATAGACCGTACGCCTCCATCGTGATCTCTGCGTTCTCCATGAATCCAGAGCCCGGCTCAATCCCAATGATCTTCCCATCCAGATTCTCAAACACAACGGGGTCTTTGAAGTCCTCCCACGTGCGAAGCACATCGGAAGGAATGTAGCCGGGAACCTGTACCCCTTGATAGAGGAGCATGTACCCTGGCCCAAGTGCCCGTATGTTCGGTGTCAGTTCCTCGAAGTAGCGCGCGTGGCAAACCGGAAGGCACAGACCCGGGTAGAGATTGATGTCTCCGGCCTCCAACCCAGCCAGCAGTACGCCTAGGTCAGCGTAGACGACCTCCACGGGGTAGTCCAGCTGCTCGATCATGTACTCGATCATGCTCCCCATGATCTCTACGTCTTCCCAGCCGGGAACCTCTCCAATCTTCACGGGAGCTTGTGCCTGCCCCAACACTGAGCCGGTGAACAGAAGCGCCATCACGGCCACGATCAACCATCTTCTACGCCTCATGCGAGTGACCTCCTATAGTTGAACCGACCAGCCACACAACCACTGCGTTGCCTTGAGCCAACTACCACCTCCTCACGATCAGCACTAGAGAGGCATCTCACGTTCAGTACTCCGCGAATGACTCTATTCGACGTAGCCATTTCCGTCGGTACTCTACATCTTCGTGTTCTTTCTGTCAACATTCCGCGGATTTCGTGGCTATATCGTGTGCCATACGGCCGAAATATAGAGCAAAGAGTCTTCGTGCTAGCTGTGCCCTTGGCTTCGCCCGGAGCACCTTGATGATGGGAACCTCGCATTCCTGCATGATGATTGGCGAAGCCACAGCCAACAGGCCTCACGCGGGAATACTGAGCAGGGTGGTAATGCGAGGCTTGTGGGATTCCGAGACTCCGGCGGGACGAGCTCGACGGAAGATGGCCTCAGAGCTAGTGGTGAGAGGTCTTCGGCACATCTGGCCCGCTTTCGGTGTTGGGAGGTCCACTTCCAAAACAGGTCTCGACACCCGCTATCGGTGACGCCAAGTGTCCCTAACACCATTCCAGCACCTGTCTTCGGACCGCCTGACGCTTCAGTTTGGCTCCCTTCGAGAGGACTGCTAGGAGGCAGCACGCTTGGTTTGGACACCCGGGGTGTTCGCTTGATGGGCCGGGAAAGGTCTTGCGCTCAATGAACCTGATGGCATCAGAGTCGAGTAGAGCGCGGTTTGACGCAGGCTCGTGGTCATTGGATTCCGACGGCAGCTACTCGCCCTCACAACTGCGAGCAAGACGCATCTTGCAAGATCCATTGGAAGTGCTCTAGAGTAGTGGGAGTGGCTAGAAGGCATAGAATGGATGGACAGCGGCGATGACCTTCCTAGGAGGTGTCTTCGGATCATGAGGCTCATTCTGCTCAAGCGGCTTTCGCTCGTAGCGATCTGTGTCGGCCTGCTTGCGTTGGCGGCGAGTTGCTTCTTCCCCCAGGCCGATATCGTAGAGCTGCCTGCTGCGTCGGGAGTCGTTGGCAGTTCTGGAGGAGAGGTGCGCGTGGATGATCCAGATTCGGAGCTGAATGGAGTGTCCGTCTCTGTCCCCGAGGGAGCAGTTGCTGAGAAGACAAGCATCACGGTCGACGCATCGAGCGAACTGCCCCCACTCCCCGCGGGATCCGAGGTAGTGGCGCCGCCTGTCGGGATCTCCGTAACGGGTCGGGTCACGAGAATGAGAATCGCACTTCCCGTCTGTGGCGACGACCGGAGCTCGCTTGCTGCAGGAGGTACGACGTACACCGCAGCGATCCGGAGAGGAGAAGGCGTTCCTTGGGAGTACTACCAGGCGGTCGAAGAGGCTGGCACGGTCTTCGTGGAACTGGAGAGTGTCGGATACAGCGAGTCGGTGCGCACCTCTGCCATCGGCCCGAAGGTGATCGAACCGGCGACTCTGAACGTGTGTGTCATCGCCCAAGAGCTCCTGGAGATGGCTGTTCTTCGAAGCCAGACCGTCAACACCGGTTTCTCGGAGAGGGATCGCTGGAGGATTTGGAACACAAGTGAGTACATCTCGGCAGGCTCGACAGAGACCGGGTTGTGTCTTGGGATGGTAGCGTTCGCCCGCTGGTACTACTCGCTTAGGAGACTCCCGGGCAACGGGTACCTTGAGCCGCTGAGTGAGAGGTGGAGCACTAGGGTTCAGGGAGGGGCCGCGACAGCGATGCAGGCATTACTTGGATATAGCCTCGAACGTGTGCTCAACCAAGTCGTTTCAGATGCTGCTGGATCGACCGTTGAAGCACTTGCATTGGCTGAGACCATCTCACAGATGAAGCTCACAGGCCTTCCCGTGGTCATTCTGAATGCGGAGTACAACCACGCGCTTCTTGCAGTCTATTGGGACGGGCCCACAGGGACTCTGGGCGTCTACAACCCGAACAACCGCTACATCGGAAGGGTTCATTACGACTACATCACCGGCGAAACAAGAAATGAGAACGTGGGCATGTGGTCTCAGCACTGGAGTCCGTACCGAGGAGATCATTCGGAGCTGGCGGTCCTCATCTACGCTCTGCTTGCCACGGCGCAGGGTGAGATGCCCGGGGCGTATCCGCAAGCCCTTGCGATCTGCTCTTGGGATGGTGTGACAGGCAGCGGAGGCCAACCTCTTCGAGTGGGGCAGCAGGTTGTTGTGGATGGAAGCACGAGCACCGACCCCAATGGGGACCCAGCAGCCCTGCAGTTCTCGTGGCGCCTGTCGAGCCCTGCCGGCAGTCAGGCATCACTGACCACCTACCCGCAATCGACGAGGAGTAACGCCAGATTGAATCCAGACAAGCCTGGAAGCTACATCATTGAGATGACTGCGCGCGACCCAGAAGGTCTTGAGTCGAGTGACGCTGTGTTCCTGTGGGTGGCCCCAGAGGACCCACCCGCTCTGTGGACATCTGAAACCCACTTCCTCCTGCTCGATGGGGAAGAGCTCGAAATCGTGGTAGGCGTGAACTACAGCGAGCCAAGCCAGCCGGCGCACGGTACTGTACACAGGATCACCGCTACTCCCGTCGATTCGGACGACAATCCTGTAGGTGAGGCGCTCGTTGGCTTGGGTGAAGGCGATCTTGATGCGGCCTCTAGTGAGGTGGTCCTCCGTCTTGGAGCTGATGACTTCCTCGGATTCGGCCAGTTCTGGCTCCTACTGAGTTGCGAGAGCGAAACGCGGTTCCCAGAAGCGTCGAGTGCCTCAGAGCTAGCGCCCAAGCCGTGGCCCTCGGTTATCGACCGCTCCCTGTCACCGTTACGGCTTGCATTGACCGTAGCACCGAGTATCTCAGGAGTCTGGCGAGGAACGGGAGAGGCCGAGGTTGATCTTGTCGTTGACTCGGATCTGGAAGTGGAAGAGACGCAGCAGTGGTCCGGCGTTGTCGACCTTGAACTCGAACTCGAGGTTGACTCCGCTGGCACGGTCAGTGGACACTGGCAGTTCCCTGAAGGTACACAAGTGATCTCTGGCGATGCAGCGATCCAACTCTCTCTCGGTTCGCCCATCCAGATCACAGAGGCAGCCTTTGATGGGGAGAAACTCAGCTTGGATACGGGATTGAGCGGGACGGCAACGATGTCGGATGGTTCCACGAGTGTCCAAGTCACATACAGTGCTGATGCCAAGTTCTTCCTGACGTATGACGCTGCGTCGGGCAAGCTGGTCGGCAGCGGGACCTCAAGAACTGCTTCGACGGCAACAGATGCCCGTGGGCAGCACTGGGCAACTACGAACGGCACAATGCAGATCAGGAGGATCCAGCTTCGCCGATAGGAGGATGTCTACCCGCTCGCGGTTGACAAGTGACATGCGGTCACGACGGGTTGGGGGCACAGCGGTCCCCCCTGACCGCGTTGCGGGCTCATCCTGTAGCGTTCGGCAGCAAGACAACTGCCGCAATCGCTACGTCACCCACTTGGGTCTCCCATCAGCTCGCGAAGCCCACAGACGCGAGCCACCTGCGCCTCTACTTGAACGAGCTCTCTGCAGTTGTCACAAGCAACGCATCCCCGCGGCCAACTCCCTCTAGATCGCCACAGAGTACAGCTTCACGAAGAGAAGCGGCGCCAAGACCAGAAACGCTGTCATGAGGACTCCAATAGCAAGACCAGCAGCTGCCATCCCCCGACCGTCTTGTCGGGTCAATCCGACAGCGCCGAGGACTATCGAGAGCGCGCTCAAGATGAGCGCACCTGGATACCAGAGGAAGGACATCACGATGCTTCCGATGCTGACCACGAGTGCCCCCGATGAGAACCCGTTGATGACCTCTGCGGGCTCTCGTCCTTCACTGCCAGTGTGTGATCCCCTCGGCCCTTCGCTCTCGGAATCCCCCACGATTCTCATGATCAGTCTCTGCTTTGAGTATAGGGAGACAGAGGTCCAGTTCAAGGAATCTCTGGTATGTGCCATCGGCCTCCCTCTCCTCGCTTCTCGACGCATGGGCCGAGGTTCACGCAGGTCGCACGGAGCAGAGCGCTCCTGCCGACGTGATGGATGCCGTGTTCCGAGCGGCCCGCGCCATAAGGAATCGCTCCCGTCGGCGAGGTGCATGGTGAGGCTGGCTTCCTCTCTCCGGGTGGGTTTCTGTGTCCGCAGGCTTCACGGGGATAAGAGACGGACACCTTGCTGAGAGAAGGCCTGCTCCTCAGTTCGGGAGTATCGCCTACCCAGGGAGCGCGATTTCTGACATTGTGACTGGACCCAAGACGGGACAGGGTCAGCGCAGAGAGAGGGCCTATCGTGCCTGGCGCTCAGGACGTCGCGAGCCGTTGCCCGGGTCGACCGATCGTAGCGGAGTAGTCCTCGACGTGGCGTAGGATGTCATCGAGCGTCCGTTGCCGCTGGCGCTGGAAGGGCGCTGCAGGGTTTGCCTTCAGTCTCAGTTGGGCCTGTACCGGCTCACCGCGGATAAGTCGCTGGACAAGCCATGCCGCCCAGCTGTGAGCGAACTGGGGAGTCTCGGGATCAAGGGCATGATGTGGATCCCGGCTCACCCCGCCGATCTGCGCACAGATTCCCATCACAAGTGCACCAAGCTCCGGGCCTGGGCGTACGTGCCCACCGTCGAGGGCCCGATAGACGGCGCCCACGGTTGCCGCCTTCAGACTCAGACGGACGCTCGTGAGCTCTTCTGACAGACGTTCGGCGATAGTCCGAGCAAGAGTCGCAGCTGCCCAGCGGTGGGCTCTGTCAAAGCCGTGACACCGCCTCGGTGTCTCTCGTAGAGAGCTAGTAGTCTGTTCTTCTATAGAGGATGCGCGGTGTACGGTTTCCCTCATACCGTGGTTGACCTGACGCTGCCTCTGAGTGAGGGAGCCGTACCGAGACCACACAACGCGATACCTTGAGTGGCGCCCGCGCCCCCCTCCGCCCTGTGTCTGGACCAAGAGGTTGTGAGCGGTCAGCCACCGTACGGCCCGGTTGACTGTGGTCCTCGAATATGCTCGCCCTGTGTCGGGATTCGGCTCAGCATCAAGTGCGATCACCACTTCGCCGTTGTCTGCGGTGTCGGCCTGCTGGACCCAGCGCCTGAAGAGGATCCGCACAGACTGGGGGGCACTGTGGTCGTCGAAGCAGTCCGGATCGATCTTGACAGCGCGGGGTGCAACGGTGTAGGCTGGCCTTCCAGATGGGGAAGGATCGTCGGTTGCTCCCGTTGCCGCGGGAGCAGCTGTCTTGAAGGAGAAGGCGTCACCGCCCTTCTCCTACCCACAGCTCAGACGTGCACTGGGAACTGGCTAGCTGGAAGAGCGGTTCTAAGTATGTCCGCTACGGGGAGCCAGGCGAGCGTGCCGCTGAATCGGGCACGCTCGCGTCCTTCATGAAGGGGGATCGGGCGAGGAGAACGCCCCGGGGCCGACAGCCCCGCGGAACGCGTCTCGGTGCGACGATCGGGCTCTCCATGCTTCCCCGGTCTTCTCGTCGACTGACAGAGCCTCACATCAGCGGTCTTCCGGTCTGTTTTGACTTCCCCTTTGCCGATCCCGTCTAATGCTCTCGCTGGAGGTGTTCGCAATGGAACGAAGCCTCAGATGGGCGTTTGTTGCGGCGCTTCTCACGGCTCTATTCCTGTTTGCCGCGCTTCCCGGGCAGGCGCAGCAACTCGCCGCGTTCTCCACGTTCGTGCGCCTCGCAAGCGAGGAGTTGGAGGAGATCCAGCTGAAGCTGACGTACATCGGCTCGCGGTCGAAGCCCGTGGCCAGCCTCGTTCTGGCCTCCGACAGCGAGTCGGTCGACCTGGCAAGGCTCGATGCCCTGCGGAATCCCGATCTCGACTACGGATGCGATGAGTTCTCAACGGAGATCTGTGGCGTTCGTGCTCAGGACGTCGCCGGACTCCTGGAGGCTCTCGCCAACGCAGTTCAGATCGGTCCGGACAGGATGCCGGGAGATCCGTTTCTGTCGGTGACGGCATTCCTGGTCACTCCGGCAGGATCCGGCGCATTCGACATCGCTCTCGGTCGGGATGAGGCAATCGGTTTGGTCGAAGAGCTCTGGCTCGTGGTTCAGGACGATGCCTTGTGTTCGGACGCGCTCGCCTCTCGGTGGCGTGCGCTGGGTTTTGGCATCGGTCTCCCGAACCCCGATACGGATGGCGATGGACTGTCGGACGCCGAAGAGGCCCGCCTGAACACGGATCCGAATGACGCGGACACGGATGGAGACGGCCGGCCGGACGGCGAGGAGATCGAAGCCGGCACCGACCCGCTCAATCCACTGAGCCAGTGAGGGAGGTGGGAGCCAATGCGACGTATGGCAAGCAAGACCTGGATAGCGATTGCACTCGCCACAGCCCTGGCCGGTGCTGTGGTCGGTGTTTCGGCTGACGACAAGATCAGCCAGAATGGGAAAGAGATCACGTCGGGTCCATTCAAGGGGACGAAGGTAAGCCCCAGCGGCACGATCAGCATCGTCTTCGAGCCGCACGAGCACTGCAGCGTGTGCTCCAAGATCGTGTTCATCCAGGTGGTCAGACGGACCAGCGTTTGCGCGGAGGGAAGTTGGCTGCTCCCCGGTGGGGTGCCGTTTCCGTTGATGCCATCCGCTATCACCCCGACATGGGCGTACAAGGACAAGGTCACGATCCCGTCCGAGGGGAAGTCTGTCGACTTCCTCGAGGGGGAGAAGGATCCCTACTACAACGGAGACGATCCGGAGGACGGCGCGGCGAAGCCGAAGGAGAATGCGCCCGGGAAGCAGCAGCAAGGCTACAAAGAGAACCCCGTGCGGCGGGCCACGATGCGCGATACCCCGAACATCCCCGTTCCCGACGGCGCGGATCGAGTGATCCTGGATTTCGAGACCGCGGCCTTCTGTGCCGAGGGCCCCGATCGAGGGCACTTCTTCGGCACCGTCAATTGGCGGTACGACCGCGGGAAGGGAGAGCAAGCCTCCGTCACCATCAGGTCGGCCTCGTCGGTCACGGGACCTCCGGACTTGGAGTTCCTCATCCTCGACGAACAGGCAAACGTGGTCGGGGACTTCCGGATGTACTCGATGGGGGCCGCCGGGCAGCCGTCGCAGAACTTCTTCGACGCCCTGAACAAATGGCTCGACCACTACAACTTCACCTTTCCGGGGACCGTCTTCGGCTTGCCCGTTCCGAAGGAGCTGCCGGAAGGCCCTCCCCCGGAGTGGTGGGGAGGATACTTCGACGACGTGTTAGGTCCGTGGGTGATCGTGCAGTGCCCCGGCGTTGCGCGGAAGAACGTAGGCTTCTCTGTCGTCCCGCTTCCTCCGGAGGAACTCATCGAGGATCGTCAACTGGAATCGCTCGGGCTTCGGGCGAGCGGACTCCCGCGTTGGATCGACGCCGCGGATTGGGACGAGCTGAGTCTGTTCGATTGGGAGTCTCTGTTTGTCCTCCCGATCGTGATGACGCTGACGTACACGGATGCGGAGGTCGAGGGGCTCCACGAAGAGACCGTGGGAATGGGCATCTTCGACTGGGAGACAGGGAGCTACACGACCGACGGGATCCGAATCCATAGCAGAGACACGGATGAGAATCGGATCACGTTCTCCACTCGCCGGCTCGGGATCTTGGCCTTGGTCGGGTCCCCGACCGACTGAGCGGAGTTCCGGGAGCGTGGGAAGTCGCTTGCCGCCGGCTTCGGGATCGCACGTCGGGTTGCCGGAGCCGACGGGTCCGGTGGGCTGTTCCCGCCGGAACCCAATCCAGGCTTGACACCAGGGCGGTGATTCTCTAGTCTGCCGAGCGGGATCGGCGTGTCCGTCGAGTTGCGCGAGCCGCCTCGATCGGATGCCATTCGGGGCATCGTGTTGTCAACGGGGGAACGGTGGACGAGAGAACGGTCGTCTTGATCACGGGCGGATCGTCCGGAATCGGCAAGGCGTGTGTGGATCATCTCGTGTCAAAGGGCTATCGAGTCTTCTCCGCTTCCCGCAGCCTCCCGGATGGGCCGTCCGATGCCGGCTCTTCCGCCGTCGGACTTCGGATGGACGTCACCGATGACGAGTCGGTGTCGGCCGGGATCAAACGTCTCATCGAGAAAGCCGGTCGTCTCGACGCGGTCGTCAACTGCGCCGGCTTCGGGATCGGGGGAGCGATCGAGGACACGACCATCGAGGAGGCAAAAGCGCAGTTCGAAACCAACTTTTTCGGAATGATGCGAGTCTGCCGCCAGGCCCTCCCCAGGCTTCGTCGGCAGGGTTCCGGCCGCATCGTGAATGTCTCTTCGATTGCCGGTCGGATTGCCGTCCCGTTTCAGGGGATCTACACGTCGAGCAAGTTCGCGGTGGAGGGCTTCACGGAGGCGTTGCGAATGGAGGTTCGTCCGTTCGGGATCCACGTCAGCCTGATTGAACCGGGCGATTTCCAAACAGGCTTCACCGATTGTCGACGGCGCGTCGACGATCGCACGGACGGGGCGTACGCGGGGCGTGCGGCTCGCGCGATGAAGGCGGCCGAATCGGACGAGCGGGGAGGCCAGGATCCGCTGCGCGTCGCACGACTCCTCCGACGTGTCCTGGAGAGCCGCTCTCCAAGGCTTCGGTACACCGTCGGCCCTCTCTCTCAACGGCTGTCGGCCATGGTCAAGCCGCTCTTGCCGATCGGCGTTGTCGAGCGGGGAGTGATGCAGCACTACGACGTCACGTAGGAGGTTGAGGCATTCATGTCCGACGGAACCGACCGTGCAGGCGAGGGTCGCGGAAGCAAAGCGGACCTCTTCGCGAAGTGCCGCCGCTTCATGGAGGAACCTGCGTTTGCGCAGTCGCTCGGGTACCCGACGAATCCCCGGACTGCGAAGGAGATGGGCGTCTATCCGTACTTCATTCCGCTCGACGGAACGGAGGGGACCACGGTCACGATCGACGGGCGCCGGCTGATCATGATCGGCTCGAACAACTACCTTGGGCTGACGACGCACCCGGACGTCCGCCAGGCTTCGATCGACGCAGCGCGCGAGTTCGGCACGAGTTGTACCGGCTCGCGATTCCTGAACGGGACCTTGTCGATGCACCACGATCTGGAGAGACACCTGGCGCGGTTCCTGGGAAAGGAGCGTGCGCTCGTCTTCGCAACCGGGTACCAGGCGAATCTTGGGACGATCTCCGCTCTGGTCGGCCGGAATGACGTCGTCGTCTGCGACAAGGAGAACCACGCGAGCATCGTCGACGGAGCGCGGTTGGCGTTGGGGAAGATGGTCCGCTACCGCCACAATCAGATGGACGATCTCGATCGTGTCCTCGGCGCCTGCCCGCCCGAGGCCGGGAAGCTCGTCATCGTCGACGGCGTCTTCAGCATGGGGGGCGATCTCGCACCCCTGCCGGAGATCATCGCGTGTTGCGGGGAGCACGGTGCTCGTCTGATGGTCGACGACGCGCACGGAATCGGTGTGACCGGATCCGGTCGTGGCACGGCGGCCCACTTCGGTGTGACCGATGATGTCGATCTGATCATGGGGACGTTCAGCAAGTCGCTCGCGTCGGTCGGGGGGTTCATCGCCGGCGACGAAGCGACGATCGAATGGATCCAGCATCTCGCGCGGTCGCTGATCTTCAGTGCGAGCCTTCCGCCGCCGAACGTCGCCGCGGCGCTCGCAGCGCTCAAGATCCTCGAGAAGGAGCCCGAGCGTGTCGATCGGGCGAACTCGATCGCGGAGCGGATGAGAGCCGGGTATCGTGAGATCGGATACGACGTCGGCGCCAGCCGGACGCCGATCGTGCCGGTTCTCGTCGGGAGTGCGCTCGATGCGATGCGCCTGTGGAAGGCCATCTTCGACGCAGGGGTCTACACGAACGTGGCGATCCCTCCCGCGGTGCCCGAGGGGAAGTCCCTCCTTCGGACCAGCTACATGGCGACACACACCGACGATCAGTGCGAGGACGTTCTGCGGATCTTCGCCGACGTCGGGAAGGCCCATGGGATCCTGTCGGAAGCGGCTTGACGGGGCGATCGATCGACGGAGTGCGCCGGGGACGGCGGCTGGGAGGGGTGGCAAGGGGCGGCGAGGAAGGCGTAGAATCAACTGTTGCTGAGGATGTGCGAGAGAGGTTGAGTCTAGATGGGGGAAAACAAACCGAATCGCTCTGGATTGCTGGACGGACGCACGTACCAACAGCTGATGGAACGTGCCAGCGACGGCGTCGTCATCATCCAGAACGAGATTCTGCAGTACATCAACCCCCAGTTCGAGGAGATGCTCGACTACACGGCCGGGGAGATCGTGGGAACACGGTTCATGGAGCACGTGCACCCGGACGATGCGGATGCCCTTCTCGAACGGTACCGACGCCGCCTGGCGGGTGAGCCCGTCCCTTCCGTTTACGAGACCCGGCTCCGAAGGAAGTCCGGGGGATACATGCCGGTCGAGATCAATGCGGGGATCTTTCCCTACAACGGTGCGCCGGCCGACGTCATCTTCATTCGCGATATTACCGAACGGAAGCGAACGGAGGATGCATTGCGCGCCGCCAACCGGAAGATTGAGCAGCTCCATCAGGCTGCGTACCGGTTCGCCGAGTGCCGTACCGAGGACGAGATCTACGAAGAGACAATCCGGGCCGCGCAGGAGATCCTCGGCTTCCCCAAGTGCAGCCTTGACATCGTCGAGGGGGATCGTCTGGTCGTCAAGGCGACCTCCGACGGGCTCGGTCCCGGGGAGAGCCGGGACGCGCCGATCGAGGCCGGCGGCCTGGCGGCCGAGACTCTTCGGACCGGGAAGACGACGGTCTTTGGAACGATCGACGAAGTCCCGATCGCGCGCCCTGCTCACGCGGGATTCCAGTCGGGAATCAGTCTCCCGGTCGGCCACTTCGGCGTCTTTCAAGTCGGGGCGTCGGCGACCAACGCGTTCACGGCCGACGATGCGCGCTTGCTCGAACTGCTCGTCCGCCACACGGCCGAGGCGCTCGAACGGGTGCGACTCCACCGGAAACTCGAAGAGCAGGCGACCCACGATGCTTTGACGGGGGTCTACAATCGCCGCTACTTCGACGATCGCATCGGCAAGGAGCTCGCACGATCGAAACGGTACGACCATCCGCTCGCCTTCCTAATGATCGACATCGACGGCTTCAAGGCGATCAACGACAGCCTTGGGCATCAGGCGGGCGATCGCGTGCTTTGCCGTGTAGCTCAGGCGATCCAAGAGGAACTTCGGAGCGTGGACATCGTCATCCGGTACGGCGGGGACGAGTTCCTGGCCGTCCTTCCCGAAACGAACGGAGAGGCGGACATCATCGCCGAGCGTCTCCAGCAGGCGATCGAACGGAGAGGGCGGACGGGGGAGTTCTGCTCGACGCCGATCACGCTCGCGGTCGGGATGGCCTACTGGATGCCGGATGAAGCGATGTCCCTCGACGATGTCCTACGCTTGGCCGACGATCGGATGTACGCGTCGAAG
>CAZORQ010000039.1:0-20679 GCA_964582285.1 uncultured Thermotogae bacterium | reverse complement strand
ACGTGCGACCCATCGATGCTCGCCCCACTGAGCGACGCGGCAAGAGAACTTGGCGTGACACCGATCCGAGCCGAGGTAACGATGATCCCGAAGAGCACAGTCCATGTGGAAGCTGCTTCGGCAGGCAAGGTGCTGAAACTGATCGATGCCCTTGACGAGAACGAAGATGTGCAAGAAGTGTTTGCCAATTTCGATGTGGATGACGAAGTTCTGAAGCAGCTTGAGGCGTAGATCGACAGGGCGGGCACGGAGGTATTGGGAAGGAGGAACCCAATGAAGAAGAGTGTAGGGGTTGCATGTTTGGTGATCAGTCTTCTCGCGGTTGCAGTCGGGGCTTCGGCACAGCCGAACGAGGCGTGGATTCCGGGTGTCGCCTCACTGATCCTGCCAGGGTTGGGGCAGTTCCTAAACGATGAAATGGACAAAGCATTCCTTCACTTGGGGATCGCCATCGCGCTAGATATCGGTGCGTATTACGTCGCAGCGCTGCTTCCGTTTAGCTACTACAGTTACCCAATCGTCGGTCTCGTCCACCTCGCGTGGGGGATATACAGCGCGTTCGACGCCTACGACGTCGCCAAGGCGCAGGGGTTCACATTCGGAGCTGTGGGGAATGGCTTCGGCTTCACATATAGCTTCTGAACTGGCCTTGAGAACAGCGAGGACTCGTCTTTCTAGCGCACCACAAGGAGCGTAGCGAAAGCGATTCCCAGCATGACACGGAGCAGCTGATGAAGACCTCGGCCGATCTTGGCCGGGGTCTTTGCCGTCGGAATGAGTTCGTGGTTGATGAGTTGCACTGCGCCCGTTTGCGAGTTCACGTCGATCATCAATCGGCCGAGCTTCTTTCCGAATGCTCCTGATTGAACGATCAGCGTCTTCCCGACGCACACCGGGGTCTGTGTCTCCTCGTGCGAGTGCCCGGTGATGAAGATGTCGATTCGCGGAACTTCAGCGCTGATTCGCACCGCATCGGCGATCGGGAGGTGCGCAACCACAGCAATCACGTCTCGATCGCCTGCCGCACGGCAGATCTCGTCTCGCACCGCAGCCACCATCGAGGTCAGTCGGAGTGCAGGGTACGCCGAGTACGGAAGGAACTCCTCGGTGATCAGGCCAATCGCCAGAACCGGTATCTCGTCCGTTCCCAACCTCGCGGAGGGCACAAACGGCACCGGATCGTGCCGAGACGATACGAGATTGGCACAGAGAACCGGGAACTCCGCCTGCTGCGCGAGTTCGCCAAGCCGCTTCTCACCCCAGTACATGTCGTGGTTGCCAAGCGCCATCGCGTCGTAGCCAACATGATTCATCCACTCGACGAGTTCATTCGCTCCCCAGACGGCCGCCTGCGGGCGTCGGAAGTCCTGCCACGCGTCGCCGCCGTCGAACAGCAGTACAGGGATCGAGCCGGCACGCTCTCTCAAGATCAGCTCCTCGATCGAAGCAAGGCGCTCAAATCGCAGATGTAGATCGTTCGTGTAGAGAATCGTAAGCGGAGACGCCGCGCAGCCGATCGACGCGACCAGCAGGATCGTGCCAAGAACACATCCGCGTTTCACCACAGGACCCCTCCCACGGATACACGAACTACATTCCGACGGATCGAGATTCCGATCTCCGCCAAAGCGTGCTCGCCGGGGAAGACACGCATGCCGACGAACGGCTCGACATCCGCCGCCGAAGCATCGATCCCAACCAACATCGACAGTCTCGGACCAGCTGACAGTTGAATACTTCCCCATCGATACGTCTGCGTGCCCCAACTTCGTCCCCAGTCGATCCGGACCGGCCCCATGAACAGCGTCGAGATCATCCCGATCCCGTCGGTCCTGAGCATCGCAGAGACAACCAATGGGGCAAGTTCGGTGACCAACACCGCCTGGATGCCAAAACGAAACAAGTCTGCTGTGCATACTGCGACATCCGCTTCGAGCCATGGCATGACCGCCCGTCGCACGTGAACGGAGGGCCCGCTCGGGCTGCAGACAACGTCGACTCGTGTCGCTCCCGAAGGGAGCATGATCATCGCGCTCGATCGACCAAACCATGCATCGGATGGTGCAGCGGCAACGATCGTCCCGATGCAGCAGATCAGCAGAACGGCAATCCATCGTCTCATCCTGCGGGTAGCATACCCGTGTGCCGGAACCCGACCAAGCGTTGATTTCCCGCAATCGTGTCGACACAATCGTCGGTATGCTTCACGAGCGGATTCGCGCCACCATCGATCATCACGGGATGTTTCGGTCCGGCCAGACGGTCCTTGTCGCCGTCTCGGGAGGGATCGACTCGGTCGTCCTCCTCGATGTGCTTGATCATCTCGCTTCCATTTACAACATCTCGCTTCACGTCGCCCATCTCGATCACGGGCTTCGCCGATCATCGTCCACCGATGCTCAGTTTGCCGCTCGACTCGCGGCAGAGCGCGGATTCCCGATTTCAAGCTCGCGGCTCACCCCCGATTCGCTCTCTGGATTGCACCGTCACGGACTCGAGGCAGCCGCACGGGAGTCTCGCTACGCGTTTCTCGAGCGCGTCGCGTCCGAGATCGGAGCAGATCGAATCGCCCTTGGCCACACTGCCGACGATCAGGCCGAGACAATCATGCACCGACTTGCTCGTGGGACAGGGATCACCGGACTATGCGGCATTCCCCCGGTGCGACTTCCATTCATTCGCCCGCTGCTTGCCACGACACGTGCCGAGATTCGCACGTACGCACGGCAGCGGAAGCTCACGTGGCGAGCCGACGCAACGAATGCCGACACATCGTTCACGCGAAATCGCATCCGCCACCGGGTCCTCCCGCAGCTGGAGGCGATCAACCCCAAGGCCATCGAGGCCATCTCCCGCGGATCACAACACGCCTTGGAGGCAGAGCAAGTCGGGCTCTTCCTGGTGTCCACTCTGTGGGATGCAGTATGCCTGTTGGAGGGAAAAGAGAGATTGACATTCCGGCGAACCGTGCTTCTTTCATACCCTCCAGCCGTGCAGAAGCTTCTGCTAAGAGAGGGCGTTCGGCGTGTCCGTGGCCACCTCACTGGAATCGACCATGTCCACGTGGAGGCGATAGCGCAGTTGCTTGCGTCGTCTCCATCCCATGGAGAACTGTCGCTTCCCGGTCTCCACATCCGTCGGCAGTACGACGAGCTTCTCTTGGCACAGCAGGCCGAGACGCCAATCGAACCTTGGTCCGTCCCGATCGATCTCGGATCGACCGAGCTTCGAGAGCCGCCGATCACTTTGGACCTTGAGATTGTGGAGGGCGATCGTCCGCTGTTGAACCGCTCCGATCGATGGACCGAACTCGCCGATGCAGATTGCATCGCCTTCCCGCTGGAGCTTCGATCGCGCCGCGACGGAGATCGATTCACACCCCTGGGGATGAAGACCAGCGTCAAAGTCAAGGACTTCCTCATCAACGAACACGTGCCGTACTACGACCGCAGGAATCTAGCGCTCCTATGCGATCAAGAGAAGCTCATCTGGATCGTCGGCGTTCGCCTGTCCGACAACGTCCGAGTTACCCATGAGACGCGCAGGTACCTTTCAATTCGCGGGAGGGAGATGCAGTGATCGTCACGCTTCTTGTCTTCATCGGCTCGATTATCGCACTCGTTGGTATTCACGAGGCGGGCCACTTCTTCGCTGCCCGCCTTTTCGGCGTCTTTGTGAAGGAATTCGCCATTGGATTCGGGCCTCGCCTTTTCTCTCATCAGGCGAAGGAAACCCTATACTCGATCCGGGCGATCCCCTTCGGCGGCTATGTCCGCATGGCCGGGGAGGATCAACGCGAAACCGACACCGAAATCCCGGAGGATCGGATCCTCTACAACAAGCCGCCCTATCTGCGTGCTGCGATCAGCCTTGCCGGACCGTTGGCCAATCTGCTGGGGGCATTCGTTGTCGGAGTCCTTGTCCTGTGGGGGTTCGGCGTACCGATGCTTCAGATCGCCGATGTTATCCCCAACTCGCCGGCCGCGTCCTCACTGCTCCCTGGCGATCGGATCCGCTCGATCGATGGAACCGCCATGTTCGATCAGAACGATGTGGTACAGTCGATCCAGCGTGCCGACGGCTCGCCAATCGAGATCGCGTTGATCCGCGACGGGCAATCGATGCATCTGTCACTCACAGCAACCTATGAAGAGGATGAGCAGCGATACGTGATCGGGGCCTACTTCCTGGAGAACACGTTCACCAACGAGATCGTGGAACTCGACCCGGCGGCGCCGCTCCGGCTTGCGGGCGTACAGAATCGGGATCGGATCATTGCCGTCGATGGGATCGACGTCGACACGGCCATCGATCTGCTGGTTCACTTCGAGGATTCCGACGTGCCGGTGGACGGGATACTCACGGTGCAGCGGGGCGATGCGGTGTTCGAGCTTCCAATCTCGTCGACCGCCGCGATGCAGACTGAGCTGTTCTCAGGCGTACGCTTCGGGGATCTCGGTGTGGTACGGCGGCGCCCCGGACTGATTGCAGGATTGAGCCTCGGAGCGCAGCAGTTTGCAGGGAACGTCGTCCTTCTCGTCACGTGGGCCCGCCAGCTCATCTCCGGAGAGGTCCAAGCTAGTCAAGCGATCGCCGGGCCGGTCGGCCTTGCTCAGCTCCTCGGCCAAGGCGCACGAATGGGCGCCGTCGTCTTCTTCAATCTGCTGATCTTCCTTAGCATCAACTTCGGATTGCTGAATCTGGTTCCGTTCCCTGCACTGGACGGAAGCCGTATCGCATTTGCCCTGTACGAATGGGTACGTGGAAAACCGATTCCGCCGGAACGAGAAGGATTGATCCACGCGGTTGGCTTCCTCGTCCTCCTCGGCGTAATGATCCTCGTGACCTACCAGGATATCGTCAAGCTCTTTCGATAAGGCAAACGGCCATCACAGCGATCCCGTCACCGCGGCCCAGAGCTCCTAGTCCCTCGCTCGTCGTTGCTTTCAACCCAATTTGATCCTCACGTGCCCCAAGCACACGGCTCAGCACTCCCCTCATCGCAGGAAGGTGCGGCGCCAGTTTCGGTTGCTCCGCAATCACTGTCGCATCGACATTGACCGGACTGTATCCCGCCTCGCCGACAAGCTGAACCACACGCTCCAGCAGCCGGAGGCTGGAGATCCCTTTGTATCTCTCGTCCGAATCAGGGAAATGGATCCCGATGTCTCCGAGCCCAGCCGCACCGAGCAGTGCGTCGCAGATTGCATGCGTGAGGACATCTGCATCGGAGTGCCCGAGCAAGCCAAGGTCGAACGGAACGTCCACCCCTCCGAGGACCAACGGCCGGTCGGGTACTAGGCGATGTACGTCGTAGCCGATGCCGATCCTCGAATCAGTCATCTTCAGCCTCTCGCTCGATCTGCCGAACGATGTCCAGCACCAAGGTCCGCCGGAACCCTCGTCGCATCAGGTAGCCGACCAGCCGGTCCCGTCGTCGTTCCGGATCAACTGTCCGCAACCGCTCGAACCGAGCGGTTGCGAGTTCCCGCGCCACCTCCACTTCCCGCACGGCGGGATATTGCGCTTCGAGTTCCGCCGCGATGATCGAAGACTCGATTCCCTTGTCTCGGAGCTCCTGCCCCAAAGCAGCGCGGGACAACGGATGATGCCAGAGTCGATCCGTGACCCACAGCTTGGCGAACGCCCGATCATCGAGCAGTCCAGCGTCAATGCCCGATCGAATCGTTGCCTCAACGACTTCCGGTTCATGCCCTCTTCCGGAGAGCCGTCGCCGCGTCTCGGACACGCTGCGCGGCCGCTCGCGGAGAAGCCGGGTCAGGTCAACCCAGGGATCACTTCTCTTCGGCCGCTTCTCCTGCATCCTTCTCGTTTGCCTCGCTCGCCGCCGCGGCGTTCTCGTTGAGGCCGGCCTTCTCCCGAATCGCTGCCTCCAGCTGGTCAGCCAGCTTCGGCTCTTCCTCGAGTGCGGAGGCACTGTTGCCGATCCCCTGTCCCAGACGTTCATCGCCGAACGAGTACCAAGAGCCGCTCCGAGAGACAAGCCCCAACGCTTCGCCGGTGTTGAGGAGATCGCGCGATCGCACGATGCCTCGTCCATAGATCACGTCGAACATCGCTTCCTTGAATGGAGGAGCCACCTTGTTCTTGACCACGCGAACATTGATGTGATGTCCAATCCGCTCGGTGCCTTCTTCGATCCGCCCCGAGCCCCACATCTGCAGCCGAACCGAGGCGTAGAACTTCAGCGCCCACCCACCGGATGTTGTGGTTGATGGGCCAAATCGGGATGTGCTGATCGTTGAGCGCATCTGGTTCGTGAATACGACAATCGTCTTCGATTGCGAGATCGCGCCGGAGAGTTTCCTCATCGCTTGACTCATCAGCCGCGCCTGGAGTCCGACGGTCGCTTCGCCCATTTGCCCTTCGATTTCTGCCGTCGGGACAAGCGCGGCGACCGAATCCACAACAATGATGTCGATCGCGCCGCTGCGTGTTAGCTGCTCGGTGATCTCCAGTGCCTGCTCGCCCGAGTTCGGTTGCGAGATGAGCATGTGATCGAGGTCGACGCCGAGTGCACGGCTGTATGTCGGATCGAGCGCATGCTCCGCGTCGATGAACGCCGCGGTGCCGCCGCGTCGCTGCACTTCCGCAACCAGGTGCAATGCCAGCGTCGTCTTTCCGCTGGCCTCCATACCGAAGATCTCGACGATCCTCCCGCGGGGAACGCCGCCAACGCCGAGGGCGATATCGAGAGCGAGCGATCCCGTGGGAACGGACTCGACCTGCAGGACTTGGGCTCCGTCGCCCAGCCACATGATCGAGCCTTCTCCATACGCCTTCTTGATCTGTTTGAGTGTGCTCTCCAGGACCTCTCGCTTACCCATGTTGCCCCCTCATGTGAGTCTTTGCGCCATTCTAGATCAAGCCCCGATGCGCTTCAAGCAGTTTTTCTGGTATTGTCTGACAAGAAATGCGTCTCATAGATTCGATTCAACGCAGCACGGAATCGCTACGCTGTCTCGACACGCAAGTCACGAACTTTGTCGATGAAACCTGTTGCCACCTCCCTGTCGACTCCGCGCAATCGAAACTCCCCATCCTCGGTCTCGACAATCAACTCGTCGCCGCGCAAGGACAGCTCCAGGCCCCCGACAGCCTGTTCTCGCGCCATGCCAAACGTTCGCAACGACGCACCGATCAGTCCTTGAGTGAACCGAGCGATGGTCCGCTGGAGGAAGGCCGAGAACGCTCCATCCTCTTCGGCTCGGGCCTCTTTCAGTTGGGTCAGAGCATCCCGGATGCTCTCCTTGGAATCCTTGGCCAGCTCCACCACGATCGTTCCACGCGCCGTGAGAATCAGCGTGGTTCGATCCGCCGCGTCCGAGATCCGTGCGATCTCCTTCATCCATGCGACTTCCACGACGGGCTCCGCGCCAACCCCCTTCATGCTCTGCAATCCGATCGGTACGTAGAACTGCCCTTCCCCGAGGCGAACTGACTCCTGAACCTTCTCAGTAATGAGAATTTGCCCACCCTTGGCCAGTGCCGACAACCGTTGAGCTAGGTTGACGGCATGACCGATGAAATCGATATCGGTCATGACAGGACAGCCACTGGAGATCCCGATCCCGACATCGATCGGTTCGGCAGGCGCCGTCCGGTTCTTCTCGCGGATCGCCTCCTGGATCGCGACGGCGGCATAGATTGCATCGTCCGCAGTCTCGAACGCAGCCATCACACCATCCCCGAGCGACTTGACCAGGATGCCGTACTCGTCGATCCGTTCGCGGAGGATCCCTTCGTGTAGCTGCGCAAGCTCGTAGGCAGCGCGGTCCCCCTTGCGTGCTGTGTATGTCGTGAAACCACGGAGGTCGCTGAATAAGATCGCGATCTCCTCGCCTGACTCGAGCTGGGCACGGATCAACTGACGTACCTTGAGTGTCCTGCTCCACGACATGAGAACCCCCTCGCCTGCTGGAAAAGCCAATCACCGTATTATATCATCGTCTCAGGATCCGAGTGACGACGAAAGGAGCAGGCCAATGGACGACAAGCGAATTATCTCCCTCATGAAGGCAACGCCTATCTTCTCTAGGATGAGCGATGCGAATCTGAAGAACGTCCTCAAGTCGGCGGTTCAAAAAAGCTCTCCCGCCGGAACCAAGATCGTAGAACAAGGGAAGGGTGGCGTCGGGTTCTACCTGATCCTCGAGGGACAGGCTGAAGTGATCCGGGCAGGTGAGAAGTTGGCCGAACTCGAAGCCGGCAACTTCTTCGGCGAACTGGGCGTCATCGACGGTGCTCCTCGTACGGCAGACGTCGTCGCAATGGTTGATACGAACTGCATCATCATCTCCCAGTGGGCGATGAAGAGCCTGATCGAACACCACCCTGAGATCGCGCAGGGGATGCTCGAAGAACTCGTTCGGAGACTGCGGGCAACCGACGAGGCGCTTCACGCCACTGACTAGGCCCCCTTGAGCGATCGCATTCCGCTCACGTGCCTTGGGTCTGGAGCGGCGCTGACCGATGGTCGTCGATGGAATTCGCTCCTTGTCGACAACCGGATCCTCCTTGACCTCCCTCCGACAGCCGTTGTAGAGCTGCAACGGCTCGATCTCGATCTAACGGGGATCGACGCCATCTTCATCAGTCATCTGCATGCAGATCACATGTTCGGGCTGCCGTTCCTTCTGCTCGAGTACTGCATCCGCCGCGAGCGAGACCGTCCGCTGTATGTGATCGGACCATCGGGGATTGAGGAGCGAACCGAGACGCTCTGCGACCTCGCGTGGCCCGATATGAGGAAGGCCGGTTTCGAGCCCCATGTGCCCGTTTCGTACATCGAGGTCAGCGAGGATGGCGAGTATCATGCTGACGACATCGCATTCACTGCGGTTCGCATGGAGCACTTCACTTTGGAGGCCTACGGGTATCGATTCCCCTACAAAGGACGAACGATCGCCTACACCGGAGATACGGGAGAGTGTGCTCAGTTGGAGAAGCTCCTCGACGGTGTGGATGTCGCGATTCTTGAATGGACACATCCTATGGCGTCCGATGATCCGGGGCACTTGGACGCTCCGGCGATTGCAGGTTGGGTGGCCAAACTACGAGATCAGGGAGCCCGCATCTTCGCGACGCACATGAGCGAGACTCCCAAGCCGATCGATGGACTGACAATCTGCGAGGACGGCATCACCTACGAGATCTGAGCCACACACCCCATGCAGTGATGGTTTCCTCCCGGCAACACCGTCTTCCTCTAGCACTCTACTGCTCATAACAGGCACGGCATCGTGCCTCGTAGCTTCCAACCCCACCCACTTGGATCACCGGGCCGTCCGCCGGGGCAGGTTTCCCGTCAATCAATCGTTGTGATCGCGTCGCGATTCCACCGCAGACCACGCACACAGCCTGGAGCTTGTCGACACGATCAGCCAGAGCCATCAGCCTGGGCATTGGCTCGAACGGCTCCCCGGCGAACGTCAGATCAAGTCCGGCAACGATCACCCGCTTACCCATGCCGACCAGCTGCTGGCACAGATCGGGAAGCTGCTCGGAGAAGAAGTTCCCTTCATCGAATGCGACGACCGCCGCCTCTTCGATCGTCTCTCGGCCCACAAGCGTGCTCAGCGCTTCGATCGTCTCCGCGCCGGGCGAAAGAAGATGGGCGGCAAACTCACGCCCGTAGTGTGTCACCACGGCATCCGTGCTGTACCGATCATCGATCGTCGGCTTGAACAACAGAATCTTCCGGCCCGCAATCCGGACACGTTCCAGCCGCCGGATCAGCTCCTCGGTCTTACCGGAGAACATGCATCCTACGATCACTTCAAGCTGCCGATTCGCCGTGTGCACCAGACTCCCCCTCTCCCCACGAGCTACTACTCCTCAGGCAGCAGCTCCGATGTGTACAACTCTTCCAGCGGAAGCTTCCCATCGATCATTCCGTGCTCGGCCAAGTAGTCCTGCATTGCTTCCCAGACACCGACCCCGTCGTGACGCGCACCGTCCGCGTACAGCGGAAGCGTTGCCTCGAACGAACGGTGGTTCAGCTCGTCTTCGAGATCGGGGTACGCAGCCGTGAATGTGGCGAACGCGGTGTCCGGATCGTTCGTCGTCCGCTCGATTCCCTCCGCGAGGGCATGAAGAAATTCGCTCAACTCCTCGCCCCGTTCGGCCACGAGATCGCGATGAACGACGAGGATCAGTTCGTAGGTCTCCGGAATACAGTGCTCCTCCTGGGGGAAAAATATGGGGTCCTCGCCCTCGAGTTCTGCCTGAATCGGCTCGAAGTTCCGGAACGCCCCGACCGCCTCGACATTCCCCGTGAGCAATGCCTGCATTGTGTTGTAGCCAACGTTGGTAAGCTGAACCTCGTCCTCGCCGATCCCGGCGCAGCCGAGCATTGTTCTCCAGAGGATCGGCTCAAGCGGCGCAAGCGAATATCCAATCCGCCCGCCGCGCAAGTCATCGATCGTCTCGATCCCTTCTCCCCGCAGGCACAGCAGGCCGCCGAGCCCCTGATCAATCAACGCACCGATTGCGATCAGCGGCAACCCCTCGGAGCGGGCGATCAGGTAGTTGATCTGCGGTGTCAGGGCGATGTCGACCGCTCGCGATGCGGCAAGCTTCACCGGATCGCTCGGATTCGCGGGAACGAACAGCTCCACCTCGATACCAGACTCGTCAAACAGCCCCGTCTCTTGGCAAACGACAATCGGTACGTGGTTGGGATTGACGAAGAAATCCAGACTGACATGAAGCGGCGGGCGCCCCAACGCCGTGCCTCCACAGACCGCGAACACAAGCAAGACAAGCGCAACCCTCTTCACTCCGCCTCCTCATCCCCACACGTGAACTCAGTTGGTGCCGCGCCAGTGCAACACCCGCCGCTCGATTATCCGGAGTCCCCCGAACAGGAGCAACCCGACAATCGAAAGCATCAAGATCGCAGCAAACACGAGATCTACCCGCAACAACGCATTCGACTGGAGCATCAGATACCCAAGTCCTCGATGTGCGCCAACCCATTCACCGATCGTCGCACCGACGACGCTCAGCGTCACGGCGACCTTCAATCCAGCGAATAGCGTCGGAAGGCTCGCCGGGAGCCTCAGCTTGCAGAAGATCTGCCATCGTGAAGCGCCAAGCGAACGGAACAGCTCGGCCGTTTCCTCGTTCGGCGTTCGCAAGCCATCCGATGCATTGACGACAACCGGGAAAAACCCAATCAGCGCCGCGACCACCGCCTTCGGCCACAGGCCATACCCCATCCAGACGATCAGAAGCGGCGCAACCGCAAACACCGGGATCATCTGCGACGCGATGATCAACGGATAGACCGCCCGTTCGAGAATCGGCGAATAGTAGACCGCAATCGCCAGGCTGAAACCTCCGAATCCGCCGATCAGCAGACCGAGGACGATCTCAGCGAAGGTCGCTGTTGCGTGATGGAGGAGGCTTGGGAAGTGAGACACGAACGAGGCTGCGATTCGGCTGGGCGCCGGCAGGATGTAGTGCGGTGTGTCGAACATCCGTACCGCCCCCTCCCATACACACAGGAGAACCAGCAGCAAGACCATCGGCGCGATGATTCCCGTCACGCGTTTCATCGCTCCTCCAGTAGGAGACGAAGAAGCTGTCCCTTGGTCTTCGCCAGCTCGAACGACGAGCGGTCGCGCGGTCGGGGGATCTCCACGCGAAGCTCCCGATCGACATGCGCCGGCCTCTCGGTCAGGACGAGAACCTTATCAGAGAGAAGCAGCGCTTCTTCCACATCATGGGTCACAAGCAGAATCGTCTTGCGCAGCTCGCTCCAGACCGAGAACAACCAATCCTGAAGTGTGGCCCGTGTCAGCAAGTCCAGTGCACCGAGCGGTTCGTCAAGAAGCAGGACATCCCGATGCGAGAGAAACGTCCGGATCAGTGCGAGACGCTGCCGCATCCCGCCGGACAGCTGCGATGGGTACAGGTCCTCGAATCCCGAAAGACCGAAACGTGCAAACAGATCCAGTGCCTCCTCTCTCGCGTCCGAACGAGAGCGCCGTTCGATTTCCGATGCCAGGATCGCATTGTCCAGCGCCGTCCGCCAAGGCAGCAATGTGTCACGCTGCGGGAGGTAGGCGGCCTGACTCGGAATCCCCGCCGTAGCACCGATCGACACATCGCCCCCATCAAGCTCGAGAAGCCCGGCCACGATCCGCAGCAATGTCGTCTTCCCACATCCCGAAGGGCCGAGAATGGTCGTCCATGTGCCCCATTCGACCTCAAATGTGATCGAATCGAGAACAGGGATCCTTTCCCGTCCGTCTCCGAACGCTTTCGTCGCCTGGTTCACGCGGATCGCTGCGTTGGACACGCGGATCAGACCTCCAAGATGTGATGCACAGAGCATAGCGCAGCGCTCGGACCGACACACACCGCGAGCCAAAAGAGAAGGAGGCACCGCGCCGAACGACGCCGTGCCTTCCTGGTGGTCCCAGGGGGATTTGAACCCCCGTCGACGGGATGAGAGCCCGCTATCCTAGGCCACTAGACGATGGGACCGGAACTCGCATGGATTATCTCTTAACGACCCACATCCATCAAGCCGCTTCGCCATCCGGAGCAGCCGCCGGAGCTGCAGCCTTCCGCTTGGCGATCTCGTCCTTTGCCGCTTGGATCGCCCCAATCAGCTCGTCATACAGCTCTACGGGAACGGCAATGCCCTTGCGCGTTGGCTTCCACTCGCCGTCCTCTGTCTCGTAGAAATTGCGGATATCGAGATAGTCCCGCTCCTTGAACCGCGATAGTCGGACGTGAATCCGATTGCCAAGCCCCTTGTCGATTGAGCGAACCAGGACTTCATCCCCGTCTTGAATTTGATCGGCCATCGTGCCTCCTTCATGCCTGTCTGTTCCAGGCCGTGCTTCTGATCGTTCTCCTATCCTATCTTACGAGCTACTATCACGCAAGACACAGCTCGCGATCCCCCAGAAGCTTGAGGCAAACAGATTGATCCCGCAACACGGCAGCGACAGCCAGCTTACCCATAGGCGCCTCCAGCCGTGCCTCTCCGAGTGGCGTGGCTCACGCTATCGCAGGCGCCAATTGGAACTCCGCCCGCATTCGTCATGAAGGGCAGCCGACAGACCGCGGAGTGCGCTGAAAGCCCACAGCACCTCTTCACGACCAAGAAAGGAGGGCGACAACCGGATCCGGGGGACATCCTGCGGATGGTGAATCGCTGCGCGGCCAAGGTGCGGACCAAGAACGTCATCACGCGGCACACGGTGCGCCACCCGTCTCTAGCCAACCTCTACCGAAAGACAAGTAGCACCCGCCTCAACCAGAAGGTTCCGGGTTACGCAACTCTAGCAATCACGCGGATCTACACTCGCATCGTAAACGAAGAGCTTGAGGGCACTCTGGGATCCTTCCGCTGCTCATCACGCCGCACTGAAGAGGTAAAAGCGGACGCATTTGCACACTGAGCAAGAGCAATCGTATACTCCCGCAAGTGATCCTATTTGCCAAATAAGAAGCATGCATGGCTTCAGATCCTTCTGGGAATTGCCTTTCTATGCCTGCCAAGCGTTTGGGTCGCAGCCGAAGAGCTTACCATCATGACCTACAACATCTTGTTTGGCGGCCAACCTCTTGACTTTCTTTTCGAGATCTACAGAAGAGATCGCATTCCGGAGTTGCTTGATGTTATCCGTGCGGTCGATCCAGACATACTGGGAATCCAGGAGGCATGGAGCTGGAACACAGATGACTATCCAGCGGTTTCTGCGATCGCTGACGAACTGGGAATGAACTACGTTATCACCCCTAGCCACTCAGAAGAAAGCGAGCCGCAAAGACTATGCATAGTAGTGTTCACGAAACACGAGATCATCGAGTACGAAGGATGGTTGGATGACTACGTACACCCCTCACTGCGCACGGCTATTCGCTTGCCGTCTGGCAGCGTCCTCCAGGTATTCAACGCACACCTAACAGGCAACTTGGATGGCGTCAACAGTGAGTGGGTAAGGCTACAAGAGGCAAAACATCTCATTGCTGAAATGACCCCCTATTTCGATCAGCCGTGTATCCTGATTGGTGATCTCAACTTTCCCGCATCGCAGCTCCTACGATGCACGGAGCATCCTGCCGCTTGCGGTGGCCCCGCTATGAGAATGAAACCAGGAGAACTCCTGCAAGAGAACAACTGGACTCTGGTAGCGTATGAAGACTGGCTCGGGGGGCTCGAGCAGATCTGGGTCAACCCGTCCTTGCTACCGCAGACGGCAGAGGTTGACGTTGGCGTCGAAAGGGATGATCTGTACACACTATCTGACCATCTCCCCATTGTAGTCAAGATCACCATCGAGTGACGGTTTGACAGTCGTTTGGGAAGACGACGCGGCACAAAGTCAGGTCTATACCCACATCATATACGAGGAACCTGAAGGTGCTCTGAATCTTTGCGAAGCGTGGTGGTCGGAACATGGCAGCCTCAATGACTAGCAGGCCAAACTGACCCAGCGCTGCTCAGCAGGTGACTTCAAACCTTGAGGTCACTCGAGAACACGTAGTCCCTGTCTACAGGAAGCCCCTTACCGGAGCAACAGAATACGTGCGATAAGCAAATCTGTGGGCCTGCCTGGATTCGAACCAGGGACCTCCCGCTTATCAGGCGAGCGCTCTAACCAACTGAGCTACAGACCCAGGATTTCGGCAATGGTAGCTTCACGCGGGAGAGCTGTCAAGCAGCCTATGCGGCGAAAACACCGACGTGAACACAGCTTTACCCGTCCTCAGCCAGCTCTGCCGCAGCGGAACCCAATGCATCGAGAACCGGATCAAGATTCCCCTCCAGGACTCCGCCCAGGTTGTAGAGGCTGAATCCGATCCGATGATCGGTCACTCGGTTCTGCGCGTAGTTGTACGTCCGAATCTTCTCGCTTCGGTCGCCTGACCCAATGTGACTCTTGCGCTTGGCCGACAGCTCGGCCTGCTTCTCTCGTTCATGCTGATCCTGCAATCTCGCTCGCAACACGCGAAGCGCAGAGGCCTTATTCTTCAACTGCGACTTCTCATCCTGACACGTCACGACGATCCCCGAGGGAGTATGCGTGATACGAACGGCCGAATCGGTTGTGTTGACGCTCTGCCCTCCAGGTCCAGAGGATCGGAACACATCGATCCGTAGATCGTTCGGGTCGATCTCGATCTCCACATCTTCCGCCTCGGGAAGCACGACGACGCTCGCCGTCGAGGTGTGCACACGGCCCTGTGACTCGGTTTCCGGGACACGCTGTACACGGTGCACTCCCGATTCGTATCGAAGAAGCCCGTAGGCACCGTCGCCTTCTACGGCGAATGTCAGTTGCCTGAATCCGCCGAGCGGCGTTGGATGTGTATCCATCAGAATCGGTTTCATCCCGTGCTGCTCAGCGAAGCGAGCGTACATTCGAAACAGATCGGCCGCGAATAGGGCCGATTCGTCGCCGCCGGTCCCCGCGCGAATCTCGACGATTGCCGTCTTCCGATCGTTCGGATCGATGGGTACGAGCATCCTTCGGATCTTCGCTTCTACCGCGGCTGCACGTTCACGGTCCTCGGCAATTGCCGTTTCCAATTCCTCGCGGAGGTCGTCTTCCGTTTCCAGCATCTCTTCTTCTTCGGCAATCGACTCGAGGAGCCCCTCCCATTTCTCACCCAACTCAATCAAGTCGCGAAGCTGCGCATACCGCTGCGTCAGCTCACGATAGGTCGGCCCGGCGATCACCGCCGGATCCGCCAGACGCTGCTCGAGCTCGGTGCGCTCGCCACGCGCCTCATTGATCTTGTCGTGAATGGAAAGGGGAGACATGACGATCTAAACGTACGGAAACGCCCCGCCCGTTTCAACCAAGAGCAGCGGTGACCTGCTGGCGTAGGAAGTCAATCTCCTCGCGAAGCGTTACGATCTGCGCGTCCTTGTCCTCCAAACGGCTGTACAACTCGCAGACGAGGTCGTGCGTACCCAGGACCGATCCTTGCTGAAGGGCATGGATGTGTTCGCGAAGGTAGACAACCTGCTCAGCCAGAATCCGCTCGACATCGCTAGCAAACTCGATTTCGTCCAGCGACGACTCCGCAAGAAGCTTCTCGACAAACTCGTTTGGCTCCATGGATTGAGGCTATCGCACCGCACTGTCGGTCTACCGGACAGACGACCCCTGCGTGATGGACGTTACGCACATTACATTCGACGCGTCGAGCACACTACTCCTCCGCAGGCAATTGGAGCGCGAGACCATTGATGCGCACTCTGAACCACGTGTGCATATCACCATCTCCACATCCACAGCGGGGTCGAGGAGAACACGCGTTCTCACTGAGCCTGAAACCAATCCGCACAACTGCCTTCTCCGGCTCCAGATCAAAGGCGACATAGAAATCGTGACCGAAAAAGGCACACCCTTCCGAGTCGAGAGCGGTCCACGAACTCGCAGGCGAAACCTGTCGGTGGAGAAGACAATCCGCCCAATCGGGCCGCTCGTAGGCCCATTCAGCCGTGTTCACTCCGACAATGAGATCATACGTTGTCTCACTCCCGTCGGAGTACTGCACGTAGACATGCCCTGCCAAGAGTCCCTGAGGGGCATCGAGGGCATGTCCAAGCTGCTGGAGAACATGAAGCCTGGTATAGGAGCCCACCAGTTCATCCGGAAGGCAAACATCCCGCGACCAGGGAGCCATCACCTCTTCTGTTCCAGGGCAATCGTACACCATCCAGGTCATGTTCCCGTATGGTGTTCCTCGGAATGGCACTGCACATCTCACCCCGCTCACTCGCAAGACATATCCGTACAAGCAAATGTACTCTGTTCCAGCAGCGTATCCAGGCGGTGCTTCGCCGGCTGCGCCCACTGAAACGCTCACAAGGATGAGCAGTCCGATGCCAACAGTCCCAAGCTTCATCCAGACCGGCATGTCCACACAATATCCTGCATGACTATCCAGGCCAAGCGACCTCGCCCATCTTCACGACGCCCGCGGATCTCTGGGCCAATCATGCAACCCCCTCCCACGGCGTGCGAATCCGACCCATCTGTTCTTGCCGAGAGTCCGCTTGGAATGGGCGGAATGTCCCCACAGCAGCGTACCGGTTGCACAGCGCATGCCCGGAAGATCAGGCAGGATCTTGAGAAATGGCAACTATTCGTGTAGACCAGAAGGCCTGCATTCGGTGTGGGGCATGCGTTGAGGTGTGCTCGAGCGCCAAGGTCTTCGAGCTTACAGACACAAGCTCCTCCGCAGTCCGTGCGGATGATTGCTGGCATTGCGGGCAATGCATTTCGGCCTGTCCGACCGATGCAATCGATCACGATGGGTTCCCTCTCGAACAGTGTCCGATGATCAGCGCCGACGATCTGCCCTCTCTGGACACTCTCACGATCGCCTTCCGCGCCCGGCGCTCCTGCCGAACATTTCAGGACAAGCCGGTCCCCCGCGAAGTGGTGCGCGATCTCGTGTCACTCGGTCGTTGGGCTCCCACCGCAAGCAATAACCAATCGCTCGATTGGATCGCTTATGACGATCGCGAGCGAATCGCCGAGATGAGCCGTGCCGTCGTATCCGAGTTCCGTCGTTTCTCACAGCTGGCCAATCATCCGCTCCTTCGGCCGCTCCTCCCATGGGTCATCGGACGGGAGGCAAGTCGGCTGCTACGTGCTTCGAGAGCATCAATCGACCGCATGGTGGACCGGCTTCAGCTCGGCGAGGATCCAATCTTCCATCATGCTCCGGTTGTGCTCCTTGGTCACAGCCCCGCCAGCAACAGCTTCGGTCGAGACGATGCCATCTACGCGGCCTACAACATGATGCTAGCCGCAGAACAGCTAGGGCTTGGCACATGTCAGATCGGCCTATTCCAGATCGCCTTGGAGAAGAGTGCTCGGTTCCGGCGAAAGATCACCCTGCCCGGCGGACGAGCCGCACAGGTCGCTGTCGCCCTTGGGTACACACGACACACGTTCCGCCGGAGCCTGCCCCGCCGTTCGCCGAACCTGACGTGGAACCCACGGTAGCCACAAGCGTCGGCTGCCGGGACCCAATAGGCTCACCTTGTCCTACCTCCGAACATCACCTATTCTTCCGTTACTCGCATCAGCGGAGGCTATCGGATGAGGAAGGTGAAAAGGCAACTTCTTGAGACGCTCCAGTAGGACCGCCGTTCCTTGGAGTAATCAGCGGCGGACCCTGAGGCGCTGGCTAAGTAGTGCGTGCGATGGACATCAACCGACTCTGTTCGTACCTTCTCTCCTTCCCCGGCGCTGTCGAGGAGCGCCCATTCACGCCGGAGATACCCGTCTACAAAGTGAAGGGCAAAATGTTCGCCTACGTGTCTCCGGATGAATCGCCGCCTCGCTTAACAATCAAGCTGGACCCGCTTCACGGGCAGCTCCTCCGTGACGCATACGACGCCGTGCTTCCCGGCTACCACATGAGCAAGGATCACTGGAACACCGTCTTCCTCGACGGGAGCATTCCAGAAGACGAGCTGTTCACATGGATCGACGAGTCGTATCAGCTGGTGGTCGACGGCCTCCCCGCTCGACTCCGCAGAGAACTTGCCGATGAACATGAGGGCAGTGAGCCGTAGGATCGTTGCGCCCATCGAAGTCGTCCCGTCGCCCGCAGGGCCTTTGAGCATCACTCCGATCCTCGTCGAGCCGGAATAGCCGCGCGTTGCTTGATTTGCCAGGTCATCGGATAATCGGCGTGTATCCCGAGGAAACGAGGCACGGCATGCAAACACCGAAGGCCACGCTCCACGACGCTTGCCACACCGGAACGATCGAGGATGTCCGTCGGCTACTCACCCTGCACCCCGAGCTCGTGAATCACTCGCGAGCAGAAGACGGCTGCAGGCCGCTTCATCTTGCGGCATTTGCCGGCCGACTCCAGATCGTCAACGACTTGCTGGATCGAGACGCAGAGATCCATGCGGGTGATCGCACAGGCTACACGCCGCTTCACTACGCCGCAGCCGGCGGTGCCGTCGATGTCGTGCACCGCCTGATCTATGCCGGCGCAGATCTTCACGCCACCAATGATTCGCACACGTCGGTGCTGCACATGGCCGCCGCGGGTGGCATCGTAGATCTCGTCAAGGAGCTGCTCCAATTAGGCTTCGCCCCCGACACGCCGAACCTCTACGGCGAAACACCGCTTCACCGTGCAGCGCAGGGCAATCGACTCGACGTCGTTCGAGCGTTGGTCGGTCAAGGAGCATCAGTCGATGCGGTCGACCGATACGCGATGGTTGCAGTCCACAAGGCCGCCATCGGAGGCGCTGTCGAGGTTCTCGATCAACTGGTCGACTTCGGCGCATCGCTGACCGTGGTCGACCTGCTGGGAGACACGCCGCTGCATGCAGCGGCCGGCATGGCTCGAACCGATGCGGTGCGCTGGCTCATTGATCAATCCGTCGATGTCGATACATCGAATGCCGAGCAGGCAACGCCGTTGCATGCGGCTGCACGTCGAGGCGCAACCGAAGCGCTCGATCTCCTGCTCTCTCGCGGAGCGAAGCCGGATGCGTCCGACGCGCTCGGGCGCACGCCGCTTCACGTCGCAGCTGCCGAGGGACGATCTGAGATGCTCGGGACGTTGGCGCGAGAAGGTGCGACAGTCGACGTTGAGGATCGCACGCGAAACACACCGTGTGACCTCGCGGCAACCTACGGGCGTCCCGGAGCCTATCAGGTGTTATCCGACCTTGGCGGCACCGGTAGCATCGAACCCGCAGCCGTTCGCAAGCTGATCGGCCACTTGCCGAGCCAAGGCGAAGCGGCCGTCTGGTACCTCGGGCACAGCGGATGGGCGATCCGAACGGCGAACCACTTTCTGGTCATCGACTACGCGCCGGACGGTCCCGACGGCGACGAGGGCAGCCTGCTCAACGGCCGGATCGTCACGGCAGAGCTGCCTAATCTCCCGATCACGGTCCTCGTCACCCATCACCATGCAGACCACTTCTCGCCTCGGGTTCTCGAGTGGCAAATCGATCACAACGTCCGATACGTCTTCGGCTGGCATGCGGAGGTCGATGCGCCCGGCCATCGGTTCACCGGCGCCGGGGATCTGTCTCTTGATGGCCTCGGGATCACAGCCGTCCCGTCCACCGATTCCGGCGTCGCCTTCCTCATCGAGGTCGATGGCCTTCGCATTTATCACGCCGGAGACCACGCGGCAACACAGATCCCACCGGAGGCCGCTTTCGCCGAGGGAGTGAGGCAGCTTGGAGATCGCTTCGCACCGATCGACCTCGCTTTCCTTCCCGTGTTCGGTTGCGGGCTTCCGAACATCGTGTCGCTTCGCGCCGGGAACGATCTAACGCTGAATTGCCTTTCGCCGCGCGTTGTGGCTCCGATGCACGTCGGATGGACAGGGCACTTCTACCGTGAGGAGAAGCGACGGATCGAGTCGACCCATCGAGATATCTCAGTTGTGGCTGTGAGCCAACCCGGTGATCGGTACTCCGTTCGCGAGGGACGCGCAGTGCCCCTCATGCCGTAGTCAGTTCGGATCGGGCATGTCGCTTTCCTCTGACCGGAGCCGTTCCTTCTGGAACCTGTCCGCCAAGTAGCCCGTGTGAGTCGTCGCGCGTCACCCCGTAGTACTCGAAAGGCGAGGCCCGCAAGAGATCGAGGCCGGCTTCACAGCCGCTGGTGTTGTCTCGAGAGAAGC